>CALLUS010000015.1 GCA_938010435.1 uncultured Rhizobiaceae group bacterium
CGGTCGCCGTGCTTTGCTGACCTTGCAAAAGGGACCGGAAGGCATCGCTGCGTTTGATGCCGCCCTTCGCGACTGGGCTGCAGCCGCGCCTGCGACGGGTCAGTAAGGGCGCTACCAGAGACAAGAAAAAGGGGCTGCCTGAGGCGGCCCCTTTTTTGTTTGCGGATGTTGTGAAGGATACAACGAAAAGCCCACAGATCGAAAGATCTGTGGGCTCCAATTTTTCACATGTCGATCGCTGTGGTGATATCAGGCATCAACCACGCGAAGGGCGCGGGCGGCTTCCAGCGCTTCTTTCTGAACCGCTTCCTGAACCTTTTCGAAGGCGCGAACCTCGATCTGACGAACACGCTCGCGGCTGATGTCGAACTCGGAAGACAGCTCTTCCAGTGTCACCGGCTCTTCGGCAAGGCGTCGAGCCTCGAAGATGCGTCGTTCGCGCTCGTTCAACACACCCATGGCCTTGGCCAGCATGCGACGACGGGTTTCCAGTTCGTCCTGCTCGATCAACACGGCTTCCTGGCTGTCGTGGTCGTCCACGAGCCAATCCTGCCACTGGCCGGATTCGCCTTCTGACGCCTTGATCGGGGCATTCAGCGACGCGTCGCCATGCAGACGGCGGTTCATCGAGATGACTTCTTCTTCCGAAACCTGGAGCTTCGTGGCGATTTCCTTGACGTGCTCCGGCTTCAGATCGCCATCATCGATGGCCTGGATCCGACCCTTCAGACGGCGCAGGTTGAAGAACAGGCGCTTCTGGTTGGCTGTCGTACCCATCTTCACCAGGGACCACGAACGCAGGATATACTCCTGAATCGAAGCCTTGATCCACCACATTGCATAGGTCGCCAAACGGAAACCACGCTCCGGATCAAACTTCTTGACCGCCTGCATCAGGCCGACGTTACCCTCGGACACGACTTCACCGATCGGCAGGCCGTAGCCGCGATAACCCATGGCAATCTTGGCGACGAGGCGCAGGTGGCTGGTAACCAGCCTGTGCGCGGCATCACGGTCGCCATGTTCGGCGTAACGCTTGCCGAGCATGTATTCTTCCTGCGGCTCCAGCATCGGGAACTTGCGGATTTCATCCATATACCGCTGCATGCCGGTGCCGCTTGCGGAAATTGTCGGGAATGTATTGGCCATTATTATGTCCTCTCCAAATGATCGATTGCATATTAATTCGCTGCAATATCGTTAAGTTTCATATAGGAAGGATTTTTCTGATTTCATCGTATTTTTACGATTAATCGCATTTTTGTGATTAAATATCTGTAATGTAACTGTTATTGAGATATTGAGTCTCATTTTTATGATTATCTTTCGTTCAAATTGGTGATTAAAACTACATGCCTTCATAAAACAGCGGTTCATATTGCCACAGTGGCGGGCGATTTCCTTGATTTGAGGTGTCCGACAATCCAATCTAAACGCGAAATTGCATTTTAAGGACGTTCCAATGCCCATCAACAACCGTATCGCAGACTTTCACGACGAAATTACAGAATGGCGTCGTGAAATTCATCAACATCCCGGTTTGTTGTATGATGTTGAAGAAACTGCTGCTCTTGTTGCGCAGAAGTTGAAAGAATTTGGCGTTGACGAAATTGTTGAAGGTATTGGCCGTACGGGTGTGGTTGCGGTGATTAAAGGGCGAAAATCTGAGTCTGGCCGCGTTGTTGGAATGCGTGCGGATATGGATGCGCTGCCAATCGTGGAAAAACGCGATCTGCCACACAAATCTAAATATGAAGGCAAGATGCATGCGTGTGGGCATGATGGGCACACTGCTATGCTTTTGGGGGCTGCGAAATATTTGGCCGAAACCCGCAATTTTGACGGAACCGCTGTCGTCATCTTCCAGCCAGCAGAAGAAGGTGGCGCTGGTGGCAAGGCCATGTGTGATGATGGCATGATGGACCGGTTTGGAGTGCAAGAGGTCTATGGTCTTCACAATATGCCGGGTCTTCCAGTGGGAGAGTTTTCCATTCGCCCGGGACCAATCATGGCTGGGACAGATGAATTTACCATCATTGTAAAAGGCAAAGGCGCGCATGCTGCTATGCCTCATATGGGCAATGATCCGATTATTATTGCAACGCAGATGGTGCAGGCATTGCAGAGCATTGTTTCCCGCAATGTCGATCCGTTAAGTTCAGCAGTGCTGACTGTCACTGCTATTCATGCGGGTAAAGCTTATAACGTTATTCCACAGGAAACGCAGTTCTACGGCACAATTCGCACATTGGATGGTGAAGTTCGTGATTTGGTGATGACGCGTTTGAAAACAGTTGTTGAGAATATCGCTGCTGCTTATGAAGCCGAAGTGACTATCGATATCAATGAAGGGTATCCGGTCACTAGCAATCATACTGATCAAACAGACTTCGCAGCCAATGTTGCCAAAGAGGTTGTAGGTGAGAGCCGGGTCAATGTGGAGCAGTTGCCTGTTATGGGCGGCGAAGATTTCTCTTATATGCTGGAAGCGCGGCCTGGGGCATTTATCTTTATGGGCAATGGTGACACAGCAGGATTGCACCATGAAGAATACGATTTCAACGATGAAGCTATTCCGGTTGGTACAAGTTATTGGGCAAAGATTATCGAAACTGCGATGCCAGCCGGTTAGATCAATTTAAGCAGTCTGACCGTAAACAGGTGGTTCAGGCTGTTGTGCCCGTTGGGTCTTTCCAGCGTTCAATATGGCATAAGCTTCATTGATGCGCCGCGACATTGAGTTCGTGTATTCCTGAACTTCAATAGGTAAACCAATATTGGCAAACCGATCAGCATGATAAGTTTTTGCCCGCTCAATATAAGCTTCCCGGATCTCAGAATCTGTTGCGGTACGTGCAATTTGGAGCACTGTGTACGGATCTGTCCCGCCCATCTTACCTTCTGTAGGTAGGTCAACTACTTTGGTGGTTTTGCGTTCTTGTGCATCAAGTATGCCGTCTTTCGCAATAAAACGCTGGGATTGATCCAAATCGCGGAATACGATGAAACGCATTTCATTGTTCAGTGTGCGCTCGATTGTGCCGCCAATATTGACGATCAGATCGCCCATAAGTGTGCGACCGTCCATCATGGTCAAGGAAACCGGTAGTGCAAGTTTGTTTTGGTCGTTCATTTTTCTGTTCTTCTCAAAACACTCCGTCTTTGAAAAAGTAGAACATAAAAATTAGATAAAATTGATAATAAGAGCGGTTTATTGTTCGTTAACAGCGAGTTGTGAAATCAAGTTACCCGCTTCATCAAAGATCAGAATGTTGATTTTACCGTTGGTATCCCGAACCGTCAGCATGATTTTCCCATCACCAACCGCCGTCGAAACTATTTTACTTCTACTTGGAATGGAAATTGTGCCCGTTTGCGTTATTGTGGGAGCAGATGATTGATTGAGTTTATAGACAATTGCGATCAACACGGTCATAAGCCCGATCATCATGATCGCACCTGACACTAACAACAGACGCACCATCTTCTTTCGAATGGCTTCCACTTTTGGGTCCAGCGGTTCGTCTTCCACATGCGTTGTCATATTAAACTCGAGGCGGGGTTAGGAATGTCAGCGGGTGATAACGATATTCAGCCTTCAATGGAAGAGCAAAGCCAAGATACCCGATCTGGTGAGATGGAAGTGCTTATTGTGCCTCATGAAGCGGCTGGGAAACGTGTTGATCTGTTTATTTCTGCTAATGCTCCTGACGATATTTCAAGAGCGCGCGTTCAAGCTTTGGTGCGCAAGGGACATGTGACGATCAATGGCGAGAAGCCGCGCGGCACAAGCACAAAAATAGCAGCTGGCGATGTGGTCCGTTACGCCATGCCGGAACCGGAAGATGCGATCCCGCAGCCAGAAGATATTCCGCTTGAAATATTGTTTGAAGATGATGATCTAATCATTGTCAACAAGCCTGCCGGAATGGTGGTGCATCCGGCGCCGGGCAATTGGTCAGGAACCTTGGTCAACGCACTTTTGCATCATTGCAAGGGAGAACTCTCTGGCATTGGGGGAGTGAAACGGCCTGGTATTGTGCACCGTCTCGATAAGGACACGAGTGGCGTTATTGTGGTGGCGAAGTCTTATCGCACCCATGTGGATTTGCAGGAACAATTTGCGGACCATGGTCGCACCGGCCCCTTACAACGCTCTTACCAAGCATTGGTTTGGGGGGCACCACCGCGCATGAAGGGAACGATTGAGACCCATTTGGGTCGTCATCCGACTATACGCCTGCGCCGAGCTGTTATTGATGCGGATCGACCCGATGCGAAATTTGCGCGTACTCATTATACGGTTTTGGAGCGCGTAGAAGACCAACAGAAATCAGGCGAAGCCCTTGTTTCGCTGGTGGAGTGTACATTGGAAACAGGGCGCACCCATCAGATAAGGGTTCACATGACCCATCTTGGAAACCCGCTTCTGGGCGATCAGGAATACGGGAAGCAATTTTTCAGCCGAGTTAAGCGACTGCCTGAAGCAGCGCAGAAACTTATGAGCGGATTTAAACGTCAAGCTCTTCATGCCCGCACGCTTGGGTTTCGTCATCCTGTCACAGGTGAAACAGTTTCGTTTACGGCTGAACTACCTGCAGAAATGACAGACTTGTTGAAGGCCATTTCTGCTGGCAATTCTTGAAGTGATTTCGACTTAATTTAGAAGTGGTGACCAAGCTGGGTCGGAACCGAATGCAGGTGTTTTTACACGTTGCTCATTGCGCCCCGTCAGGTCAATCGTGTGAAGACGTGGGCCACCTTTTGCACCGGGCGTTTCGCGAAAGAACATGAGTGTGCGACCGTTAGGTGCCCATGTTGGACCTTCGTTGTGAAAGCCTTCGGTTAAAATTCGTTCGCCTTTGCCGTCAGGGCGCATAACACCGATCAAGAATTTACCACCGGATTGCTTTGTGAATGCAATCAAATCACCGCGAGGTGACCAAACGGGTGTTGAATAACGGCCAGTGCCAAATGAAATCCGTTGCGGGTTTCCGCCACCTGCGCTCATGACATAGAGTTGCTGACGACCACCGCGATCTGATTCAAAAACAATGCGACCACCATCTGGTGAATAAGACGGTGACGTGTCGATGGCTGATGTGTTGGTGAGACGTGTTGTGTTTCTGGAACGCAGATCCATCGTATAGATATTGGCGTTTCCTTCTTCGCTTTGCAGGCTCATGATCACGCGTTGTCCGTTGGGCGAAAAGCGTGGAGAAAACGTCATGTTCGGGAAATTGCCAACAACTTCGCGTTGGCCGGTTTCAATTTGCAGCAGGTAAACACGAGGACGACCGCCTGCAAAAGACATATAGGTGATTTCTTGACGTGATGGCGAGAAGCGCGGTGTCAAAACAAGATCTTTACCATTGGTTAAATAGCGCACATTTGCACCGTCTTGGTCCATGATGGCCAAACGTTTTACACGTTTGTTTTTAGGGCCGTTTTCTGAAACGAATACGATGCGTGTGTCGAAGTAACCGTCTTCTCCTGTCAGAGATTTGTAAATCGCATCGGCGATGATGTGGGCAACACGGCGCCAATTGTTTGGATCTGTTGAATATTGCTGACCGACAATCTGCTCGGCGCCAAATGTGTCCCAAAGGCGGAATTCTGTGCGAAAACGGCCACCACCCTCAGCGACAACACGGCCCGTAACCAGAGCCTTGGCCTTGATCGCTGTCCAGTCCGGGAAGCGCGGTTGTGCATTGCTGTCAGTGATTTGTTGAATGAATGCAGCGCGATCAATCGGGGCAAACAGCCCTGAACGGCGCAAATCGGCTTCAACCACCTGAGCGATATCGCGGCCAAGCTTAGTGTCGCCCAAGAATAATGGAATAGCGATTGGCAATGGTTCAACATTGCCGCGTGTCACATCAATTTCTACTTTGGCATTTGCGGTCGATGAAAAGGCAATTATGGCCAACAAAATGACACCGAAAACAGCTTTGAATGTTGTCATCGGGGCGGAAGTGAATTTTGCAACCATAGTGTCAATCCAATTGTCTTTTATCATATTAGCGCCGCTAATATTGCGGCTAAAATTAAACTTATTGTCGGTTAAAGTTCAATCGCGGCTAGAGCATGTCCTGAAGTGAGAAATTTACAACCACGTCTTTCCAAGTTTCGTATTTTTCTGCGGGAAGGTTGTTATAAGGTGCACATTCTTGCACTGCGCTGCGCACATTCACAGCCAAGGTTGTTTTCGTGCCTCTGTCTGTGCCTGTAACCCGCACTTTAACGCGACCGTCAATGTCGCCGGATTGGGTAAGTTTGAATTCAACTTTCGCGCGCATTTTGTCTGCATCGGGATGACCTGAAAGTGCACCAACATTCCAGCAACCTTCCAAACGGCCACGCAAGGCGTCAATCTCACTTTGTGCTAATTTACTGGCGCTGTTGCCCTTTTTGACACCTTTGGATGCCTTTTTGGTGGACCGTTTTGCTCCGCCTTTAGAAGATTCTTCTTTGTTTACAACGGCCTTTTTAGTGGTTTTTTTCACAGGCTTCTTATCAGCCGTTTTCTTGTTCTCTGGCTTTGGCTCGTCTTCGTTCTTGCGTTCGTTCGTTTCTGCAGGTTGCTGCTTTTTGGGCGAAGGGCGCACTTTAGGACGGGCGACTTTTTGAGGAAGCTTTTCGAAAGCTTCTTCTGCCGGTTTTTCTGGCTCTGGTTCGGGAAGCTCGTTTTGTTTTGTGAGCAGTGCGATATCCGTTTTGGGTTTAGGTTTTTCGGCCAGTTCAGGGGTGGGAACGGGCGTTGCTTTTTTTACAGGTTCCGGCCGCGATTGCGGTGTTGGCGCTTCTGTTTTTTCTACAGGAGGTTTTGGTGCTTTCTTAGGGGCTTCAACCTTCTTGTCGACTTCTGTGTCGCCGATATTCTCAGCTTGCTTCACTTTAGGCGGTAACTTGGTTTGTTTTGGTGCAGGTTTCTTGGTAATTTCAGCTTCTTTGGCTCCGGTCACACTTTTGGTGAGTTCTTCAAACGGCACGATATCAATCGGCAAAGCTTCCACATCGATCACAGGCAATGGAGGCGGTGAGGCGAGTGAAACCATCGCGCCCGTCAAGATCGCCACATGCGCGAGAACCGAAAATGTGAAGCCTACCTTCATATCAGTTGGTTTGCTCCTGCAATGTGACCAAGCCAATTTTCTTATAACCAGCCTGATTAAGTGCACCCATAAGACGCATCACAGTTCCGTAGTCGGTCGTTTTATCACCGCGCATGTAAATGCGTTCTTCATAACCGTTTTTGGCGATAGCCTTCAGTTTGGGAATGAGTTCTTCAGCGGTAATTTCAGTTTCTTGCAAAAACACTTGCCCGCCTTCACGCACAGAAATGCTGATGGGTTGAGTTTCTGAGTTCAATTGCTTTGCTGCGGTTTCCGGCAGATCAATAGGCACGCCAACGGTTAAAAGTGGTGCGGCCACCATGAAAATAATGAGCAACACCAGCATCACATCCACAAATGGTGTGACGTTAATTTCGCTCATAGGCGCATGGCGTTTGGAACGACGACGTCGTCCACCTGAAACTCCGCTGCCACCAACTGACATTCCCATAGGACTTATCCTGAATTAGAGACCAATTATAGAAAGCGGTTAAGTCGCATTCTTCTCATCAATTTGACGCGAAAGTATGGCCGAGAATTCATCAGCAAAACCTTCCAATTGCGTGCTGATTTTGCCCGCATCCGCAGCTAATTTATTGTATGCTATCACGGCTGGAATAGCGGCCAACAAACCAAGTGCAGTTGCCAACAAAGCTTCTGCGATACCGGGGGCTACAACGGCAAGGTTCGTTGATTTCGAACCGGCAATCGCCTGAAAGGATGTCATGATACCCACCACGGTTCCGAACAAACCAACGAATGGTGCAGCAGAACCGAGAGTGGCAAGGAACAACAGTCTACGTTCCAATTTTTCCATCTCGCGAGCCATGGAAACATCCAGAACTTTGTCGATACGTGTTTGTAGTCCAATAGGAGAGCGAGCATTGCGTTCGAAAGATCGTTTCCATTCACCCATGGCTGAGACGAAAAGTGCGGCCATGCCGGTGTTGGGGCGATCTGACAAAGTGCGGTATAGTTCTTCCAAGCTTTGACCTGACCAGAAGATTTGCTCGAATTGTTTGATCTGCCGTTTTGTTCGACCGAACATCAAACTCTTGTCGACAATGATTGCCCAGCACCAAACGGATGCAACGATCAATCCGATCATAACTATTTTCACCACCAGACCGGCTTCCAAGAAAAGGCTCAACAACGAGGTGTCGACAGTTGGAGCAGCTAATCCTTCTCGCGAAACCTCCTGCGCAGAAACCATTGGGGCGGTCAAAGCGATAATTGCTGAGGTTGCGAGTGTAGCAATGAAGTTTTTGAAATTGACGTACATAAACCTGTTCCGGTCAAATAAAGTGGCGGATCAAAAAAGAAACCTGAAAACCCTTGTCTTTGGTTTACGGGTAAATGGGGTGAAACAATGACCTGCTTGTGGCGCTTATCGGGCCATTTCTGATTGCACCAATGTGACTGATTTATGGTTAATGAAGGGTTATTATGTGTGGCGAAACTGACGTTTCGTTATGTAACACCGAGTTTTGCCAACAGATCCGTGGGAAAGCGACGTGGTTTGCCCTCAGGATTCATTAAAACCACAGTGACCACAGCTTGTAAGAGAAGTTGTTCGTCGCGCCAGATCCGTTGGTGAAACGTTAGCCGTAAGCCCTTTAGAATACCGCGCTCTGTTTCCACTTTTAGAACGTCATCTATTTTTGCAGCAGCCTTGAAATCAATTTCCATGCGATGAACGGCAAAAGCCAAGCTTTCACCATAAGCGCTATGCGACATTTCAGAATGATGAACACCCAGCATACGCACATAATCCGAGCGTCCATGCTCCATAAAATCAAGATAGCGGGAATGATAAACGACACCGGAAAAATCCGTATGTTCAAAATACACCCGCTCAGTGCGCGTGTGTGAGTTTTCGTGCAGCGTTCCGGTATCGGCGGTCATTTAGGCTTCCTCGCTTCCACCCAGCTCCAGCAGAACAATCTCTGGCGGAACACCAAAGCGCACTGGTGCAATAGAACAACCCAAACCGCCCGAAACCAATAAGTGACGGTTGTCTTCAATGATGTGCCCATAGGCATATTTGTTTTTGAAACGCGAGGGAACGACTGGAGAATATCCGAATAAGCGAACTTGGCCTCCATGTGTGTGGCCTGATATCGTGAGAGAAACCCGATCAGACACTTTTGGAAATATATCTGGTTCATGGGCCATCAATAGAACAGGTGCATCATCGGTGATTTTCGCCATTGTCGCAGGTAGATCATCCATGCCCTTCCAACGCTTACGACCGTATTTCTTACGGGGCAGTAATGCGATTTGATCGCCCAAACCAGCTAGCCAAAATGATTTTCCGTCTTTGGTGAGTTGAACAACATTATTTTCCATAACCGGAACACCTGCAGCTTCAAGCGCTTTGTGCCCGAAGGTGGGACCATGTCCAAGTCTTTGAGCAGTCTTATCCTCCCACCAATCGTGGTTGCCCAAAACAGCGTATCGCCCAAGAGGCGCCTTCAACTTTGCCAATGCGGGTGCCCAATCTTTCGAATGCACATAATTGGTCACAAGGTTCATGCCCGCACTGTAATCTCCAAGCATAAGAATGAGATCGGGTTTGAGATCATTTGTGCGTTCAACAATTTCTTTGATACGCTTAATGCTCATCCAAGGGTCGCAGGCGTGTAAATCTGCTAGAACAGCGATACGCAATCTCAAACCGGGCGTCCAATTCGATGGGGTGAATGCGTAGTGTGTAAGCGAAAGACGATAGAGGGGCTCTATTGCAAATGCATAGGCGCCCATTGCTGTGGTCGCAATAAAGCCTCCACCTATTAACTTCAGGAAGCTGCGACGCGTTATCATTCTTGGCTGTCCTCAAACAATCCTGCCTGACGGGTTTCGAGACCACCGGGCACAGCGAGGCCCATATGTTCGAAGGCGCGGGGAGTGAGGATCCGGCCTCTTGGGGTTCTTTGCAGGAAACCCTGTTGGATGAGATAGGGTTCGATGATGTCTTCAATCGCATCGCGAGGTTCTGACAACGATGCTGCAATGGTTTCAATTCCCACGGGCCCACCGCCAAAACTTTCGCCGATTACATTGAGATAGCGACGGTCGAGTTCATCAAGGCCGATCTTATCGACCTCTAATTGGCTGAGCGCCTTATCTGCGATATCGCGGGTGATGCGATCACTGCCAGCGACAATTGCAAAATCACGAACACGGCGCAGAAGGCGACCTGCAATGCGCGGGGTGCCGCGAGCACGGCGGGCAATTTCCAGAGAACCATCAGGTTCAATGCCTATATTCATAATGCGCGCGCCACGGGTGACGATCAATTCAAGTTCCGGCACTGTGTAGAATTGTAAGCGAACCGGAATACCAAAGCGATCTCGCAATGGTGTTGTAAGCAGTCCGAGACGTGTGGTTGCCGCCACAAGCGTAAATTTCGCCAGATCGATTTTTACAGACCGTGCGGCAGGGCCTTCGCCAATAATCAAATCCAGCTGGAAATCTTCCATGGCCGGATAGAGAATTTCTTCAACGGCCGGATTGAGTCGGTGGATTTCATCGATGAAGAGAACATCGCGGTCTTCAAGATTGGTCAGCAGAGCTGCTAGATCGCCAGCTTTGGCAATGACAGGACCAGAGGTGGAACGGAAATTGACGCCAAGTTCTTTCGACATAATTTGCGCTAGTGTGGTTTTACCGAGACCGGGAGGGCCGACAAACAGAACATGATCGAGAGCTTCGTTTCGCTGTTTGGCTGCTTCAATGAACACAGACAAATTGGCGCGTGCTTGTTCCTGACCCGTGAAGTCGGCCAAACGTTCAGGACGAATGGAAGTGTCATGATCCTCACCCTTGCGTTCACCATCGATGATGCGGTCGTCGTTCAACTGCTCAACTCCCGCAGTCCAAGCCTAATGAGCGTTGCGCTTGGGGCGTCTTCTCCTGCGGATTCTAGCACTGTGGCGATGGCGGCGCTGGCTTGTTGGCTGGAATAGCCCAAGTTGGTAAGCGCGCTGACCGCATCTTGAACATCGTTTGAGGCCGCACCTGCACCGAGTTCTTGTTGCAAGCCGAACGTGCCGGAAGCGTCGCCGGAAAGAGCAGGGGCTTTGTCTTTTAATTCAGCGACTATGCGTTGGGCAACCTTTGGGCCTACGCCCGGTGCACGGGAGACGGTTGCTTTGTCTTGCAAAGCGATGGCGGAGGCTATCTCACCGGGCGAAAGCGTGCCCAAAATGGCAAGCGCCACTTTCGCGCCCACGCCTTGCACGTTTTGCAACAGGCGGAACCATTCGCGCTCCAAATCTGCGGTGAAACCGAAGAGTTTAATTTCTGTCTCGCGTACATGGGTTTCAATGGCGAGGCTTGTGGCTTCACCAAGGGAGGGCAGGGCGTCCATTGTGCGGGTGGAGCAATGAACCTGATAGCCAACGCCGTGCACATCGATGATGACCCAGTCATCACCCACAGAATCAACAACGCCTTTGAGTTTTCCAATCATGGGATGTGTTTAACCAGCTGCGGCGGCTGCTGCAATGCGTGCATTCGCGCTTCCACGATGATGTGCGTGGCAAATAGCAATTGCCAAGGCGTCCGCCGCATCATCGCTGTCGTAAGTGGCTTTGGGCAGCAACATACCGACCATGAGTTTGATTTGGGCTTTGTCGCCATGACCCACCCCGATCACGGCTTTTTTTACGGCGTTTGGGGCATATTCAGCGACTACCAATCCGGCCCGTGCGGGAACCAACATGGCGATACCGCGCGCTTGGCCGAGTTTCAGAGTCGCGCCTGCATCTTTGTTGACGAATGTGTTTTCAACGGCAGCTTCATCGGGGCCATGGCTGGTGATCACGTCCACCAACCCGTCGTGAAGCTGCAACAACCGTTCGGCCAGCGCCCATTTGTTATTGGATTTCACGGTTCCCGCCGCCACAAAGCGCAAGCTGGTGCCTTCGCTTTCCACAACACCCCAACCCATGTTCCGCAAGCCCGGGTCAATTCCCATAATTCGAATGGTGTTGTTCATAACTCAAAAGACCCGCGACACAGCGAGGAGAGTATGGACAAAACAAGAACATTTGGCAAGGAGTTTGTGCGAACTCGAGTGTTTGGATGTGTAAACTTGGAAAGCATTTTTGCACTTTAATTTCGCCAATAATGTGATCAGGTTTGAGATGTAGTTGCAGATTCAACATTTTGAACACGAAATTCTTCGGTCATTGCCAACAACCAAGTGCGGAATTTGTTGACTGCTGAATTCCGCAATGTTTGATTTTTATACACCAGCTTATAGGCGCCATAATCGAGCTCAATATTTGAAAATCTAGCGAGGCGTCCTGCTTGAAAATCGTTGCCGATGAGATCTAGAGATAAAAGTGCGAGGCCTTGTCCAGCAACAGTGGCTTCTATTGCAAGTGCAGTTTTCAGGCCTTCTCCAGGAAGTTCTAGTAATTTCTTTGGCAACCCAGCTTTATGGAACCAGTCTTCCCACAAGTGACCATGGAACTCAGCTAAGAGTGGAATTGATAGGATTGTTTCTGGATTGTCCAAGTCAATATCATCGGTCAGTAGAGATGGAGCTCCCACAGGGAATATGGGCGCTTGGCTTACAATGTCAGCTTCCAAACCAATGATGGGTGAACTGCTAAAGCGAATGGCCAGATCAAATTCCCCTGCATGAAGATCGACAACTTCCCACGATGGATCAATTCTCAATTCGATTTCGGGGTGCAGCTTCTTAAATTTTCCAAATGCGGGCATGAGACATTTTATTGCAAATGTTGGCTCACAACTCAGGCGAACAACTTCTCTTTGTTTGGGAGCAAGTTGTTCTGTTGCTTCAGAGATTAAATCAAGCGCAGTTGTGATGTCTCGCAGGTAAGCTGCGCCGGCTTTTGTAAGCGCAACTCCTCTTGGCTGTTTGGCCAATAGCTGTACGCCTATTCGAGCCTCTAACCCACGCACGTGGCGGCTTATGGAAGAATGGCTGACGTTCAGTTCGTCGCCAGCTTTACTAAAGCTGGAATGTCGAGCGGCTGCTTCGAAAGCGCGAACAGCATTCAGAGGTGGGAGGTTTCGTAGCATGGTTATGTGTGCGTTTTTTGCACAGGTATTGTCAACTAATCACATTTGAACTGATGACCAGAAGCGCAGATGTTTTGGGTAACTTGCACATAGCTACAGGCACAAAGATTATGACTTCGCAGATAGAAGGTTCAGATGGTCGCTGTAAGGCTAAACAACGCGATTTAGATCAAATTGTATCTGGTGGTTTGCTTAATACTATCAGGCAACACTTTCAGAATTGGTGCAAGGATGCCCACTCATCGATGCAATGGAAAAGAGATCTCCGCAATATGAGCTCACATTTGCAAAGGGACATTGGAGTTCACGACTATCACCATGCAGAAAACCAAAACAGGGCTTCAGAAGTAAGACATCTGATGTTGTGATTTCATATTTAAATGTGAAATCAGTTTCACCAACTCGTTCTGATTTTTGATATCTGAAACTTGAATAATTAGAAGTAGGGCTTGAAAACGGCTCTTTGGTTGGAACTTAGGGATGACATTAGGCGGAGCTAGAGGAGAATCGTTTATCTGTAGTCTCTCTGTCATTAAAGAGGAGATGCGTGAGCGTAGCGAATGCACACAGAGGGGTTATTAATTTGTTGGTGCGCCTCGTGCGCTACCCCTCTCTGTCTGTTTCACAGACATCTCTCCCGCAAGAGGAGAGAATCAACTTTGGTTTTCACTCACCCTGCCAATTTCGCCATCACTTCATCATCAATGTCGAAATTCGAATAGACCTTCTGAACATCGTCATCGTCTTCCAGTGCATCAATAAGTTTCATCAAAGTTCCGGCTTTGTCTTCGTCTACGGGAACTGTATTTTGCGGTTTCCATGATGGGTTTGCGCTTTCGGCTTCGCCGAGTGCAGTTTCCAAATTTGCTGCGACTTCGTTAAGGTCTTCGAAACCGCAAATGATGATGTGACTGCCGTCTTCGTCCGACATGTCGGAGGTCACGTCTTCGGCACCTGCTTCAATGGCGGCTTCCATGACTGTGTCTTCATCGCCTGCGCCAACCGGATATTTAATTTCGCCCACGCGGTCGAACATGAAACCAACTGAACCGGTTTCGCCCATTTGGCCGCCGTTTTTGGTGAAAGCTGCGCGGATGTTACTGGCTGATCTGTTCTTGTTGTCTGTTAATGCTTCTACGATCACGGCAACACCGCCCGGGCCATAGCCTTCGTAGCGGATCTCAAAATAATCTTCACCGTCGCCCGCTTGGCCTTTGTTAACAGCGCGCTGGATGTTGTCTTTCGGCATGGAAAGCCCACGGGCATTGGCCATAGCCAAACGCAGACGTGGGTTGCCGTCAGGGTCCGGGCCGCCGAGCTTTGATGCTACGGAAATTTCTTTTGACAATTTCGCAAACTGCTTGGATCGCAATTTGTCCTGGCGTCCTTTGCGATGCTGTATGTTTGCGAATTTAGAATGGCCTGCCATGGGAAACGCCCGTATGCTTTGATCAATTGGCGGCTTTATAGAAACTTGCCCGTCTTGCGGCAAGGCATAGGGGCGATTCAATTGGTGGTTTATTGTTTGGTCAGGCGCTTTTCAAAACCCGCGCGCGCAGCTACTTAATGTATATGAAACGTCTTTATCTTCTTCGTCATGCTAAATCGTCTTGGGCTCAACCGGGTTTGGGCGATATTGACCGCACGTTGAACGACCGTGGTAACGAACAATGTCGCACGCTTTCCAAGTGGTGGAGCGACAATGGAAGTCAAATTGATGGTGCCGTAGTCTCGTCTGCTCAACGCACACGGGAAACGTTTTACGGTTTGGAAGCAGCCTTGAATTTTCAAAGCGCCCAGTTTTTCGATGAACTTTATCTCGGCTCTATGGAAGATTATTTGGGTGCTCTGTGGGCGCAAACGGGCGAAACCATTTTAATGATTGGGCACAACCCTACTTGTGATGAGTTGGCGCGTTATCTGGCTGCGCCTTCTAGCCCAGCGGCAGACAAACTTATGGCTCATCATTTTGGAACAGCTTCGCTAGCAGTGTTTGAATGTGATATTGAAAACTGGTCTGTGCTTGGCCGTTCTCAGGCGCGGTTGATGGATTTTGTGAAGCCCAAAGAACTCGAAAAAAATAACGTTACGTAAGATAATTTGCGATTTAGCTATGACGTTCTTATATACAGCAGGTTGCGTTTTCCCTCGGGGGCTGGTTTGCCGAAAATAACATCTGTTTCTGATGATGCGCTGATTGCCTTTGACAATTTGTCCGATGCGGCTTCTGGCTTGTTTGAACCCACATTGCGGTTTGGTGTGACGGGTCTTTCGCGGGCCGGCAAAACCGTCTTCATCACGTCTTTGGTACATAACCTGATGCATGGCGGGCGATTGCCGCTGTTCTCGGCCTATTCAGGAGGTCGGTTGGAACATGCCAAATTGCAACCGCAACCTGATGATACAATTCCGCGTTTTCGTTATGAAGACCATCTG
The DNA here is from genome assembly GCA_938010435.1 of uncultured Rhizobiaceae group bacterium. GTDB lineage: Bacteria > Pseudomonadota > Alphaproteobacteria > Rhizobiales > Rhizobiaceae > Pseudahrensia. Next base: position 15,612 of record CALLUS010000015.1, read on the forward strand.
AAAAGCTTGTTGGATGATGGCGTGTGGCCACAATCCACCAGCGCGATTTCCGAGTTGCGTTTGAAGTTAAATTTTGAATCAGCAAGTATGCTGAACCGCACATTTGGTCGTGGATCACTGACCCTCGATATCGTGGATTATCCTGGTGAATGGCTGTTGGATTTGCCATTGTTGGCGAAGGGTTTTGCCCAGTGGTCGCGCGAAGCATTTGCATTATCGCGACTGCCCAACCGCACGGAATTGTCTGCCGATTGGCACAAGTTGGGTGAGACGATTGATCCTGAGGCTGATGCTGATGAAATGGTGGCGCGTGATCTGGCACAATTATTCACAGATTATCTGCGTCAATGCCGCGATGATAAGTCCGCACTTTCCACATTGCCACCGGGCCGTTTTTTAATGCCGGGCGATATGGAAGGTTCCCCAGCGCTGACCTTTGCCCCGATGATTTTGGAAGATGATGTAAAGCCGAGTGCAAAAAGCCTCTACGCAATGATGGAACATCGATATGAGGCCTATAAAAAGCTCGTGGTGAAACCGTTTTTTCGCGACCATTTTGCTCGTATCGACAGGCAGATAGTGTTGGTGGATGCATTGCAAGCACTTAATGCTGGCGGCGGTGCGCTCGCTGATTTGGAAACTGCGCTGAGCGAAATTTTATCCTGTTTCAACCATGGCAAACGCTCTTGGCTAACATCTTTGTTTAGTACCCGCACGGATAAAATTTTGTTTGCGGCTACAAAGGCTGACCATTTGCATCACGAAAACCACGACCGGCTGGAAGCCATATTGGAACGGCTGGTGGAAAAGGCTCTGCAAAGAGCGCAGTTTTCCGGTGCCAAAACCGATGTGGTGGCTATGGCGGCTGTGCGTGCCACCAAAGAAGCGGAAGTAAACGATGGTGGTGAGAAACTGCCTGTGATTGTCGGGACGCCATTGGCTGGAGAGATTTTGGGCAAAGAGACCTTTGACGGGAATACGAGTACAGCTCTTTTCCCCGGTGATTTGCCAGAAGATCCAACTCAAGCGTTGGGGGATGATACCCAATCTGGTGATCTCAACTTCTTGCGCTTTAAACCACCCGCACTTCAAAAGACGGCTGAGGGCATGACGCTTTCGTTGCCGCATATCCGGTTGGATCGTGGCTTAGAGTTTTTGCTGGGGGATTATTTGGTATGAGTGACACCCCGCGTCGTGCGCCCCGTTCGTTTGCGATTGATTCTGCGTCTGAGAAGAAACTGGAAAACGTGTCAAAATCGAAAAGTGCTGTATCTGCTAAAGCCTCTTTGAAAACAGCGAAGCGAAAGCCGAAAACTGTATCGCGTAAAGTGGAGCTTGAAATTCTACCCGATGAAGCCGCGCAACGGGTTGAGGTGAGTTATGAGACTGTGGTGGAACAATTGACTCCACCGCCGGCGGTCTCCAATTCCCGCCGCAAAAGTTTTCGTTGGTCACGCTTGTTTTGGCTTGCGTTAACAGGGTTGGTCTCTCTGGCTGTGGGCCTGTGGGTTGATCAACTTATTCGAGACTTGTTTGCACGCACTGATTGGCTCGGGTGGGCTGCGACGGGTTTGGCTGCTTTGTTGGTGATTGCGGCCTTCGCACTGGCATTTCGTGAATTTTGGGCTATGCGACGCATGGCGAAAATTGACGAGATGCGAAATCAGGCAACGGAAATTGCACAAAGTGATGATGCTAATTCAGCCAAGAAATTGATCGCGGAATTGAAAAGTCTCTACACCAATCGACCCGACACGGCCCGGGGACGTGCCTCGCTAAGTGAACATCAAGGCGAGATATTAGATGGTCGCGATCTGATCCATTTGGCAGAGCGAGATCTCATTAAACCGTTGGACCAAAAAGCCCGATCATTGGTGATGGGGTCTGCAAAACGTGTTTCTATCGTAACGGCTGTCAGTCCACGGGCGCTGGTGGATATCGGGTTTGTTCTGTTTGAAAATATGCGTCTCATTCGCCAATTGGCTGAACTTTATGGTGGTAGGCCTGGAACTCTCGGGTTCTGGCGTTTGACGCGTAATGTTGTCGGGCATTTGGCCATCACTGGCTCGATTGCTGTTGGTGATGGATTGATCCAACAAATGGTCGGCCATGGTTTGGCATCGAAACTGTCGTCGCGTTTGGGTGAGGGGGTGGTCAATGGCTTGTTGACCGTGCGTATCGGGATTGCCGCGATTGATGTGTGCAGACCGCTTCCATTTTCTGATCAAACACGCCCAACGGTGAGTGATTTTATGAGCGAACTCACACGCTTTACATCGAAAAGCCCTGAACAAGACCAATAAACATAATTGCAACAATTCGTGAGATGAGATGAAAACACTTTGCGTCCTGTCAGCAATGCGTTAACCATTGTGGTTAATACTCGATCCTCAGTTACCATCAGGTGTGTGTGTTATGAGTCTCCTGTCGACCACTAAGAAATTGACCGTTGTTTCGGCGCTTGTTGCATTTGCAAACACGACTGCAGCCGTGGCCAGCGAAAAAGCTTATTTTCGCAACGTTGAAGGTCAATGGTCTGGTGCAGGTAACATTGTTGCAGGCCCTTACAAAAACACCCGGTTTACTTGCAAGTTTGATGGAACATCACCGAGGGGCAATGGTATGGAATTGTCCGGCACATGTCGTGTTGGTCTATTTTCCCAACCCATGTCCGCTAAAATAACGAAGCGTGGCGGCAGTTTCCGTGGGGCGTTTTTGGACGGTGCCAAAGGCAAAGGCCTTGATATTGTGTCGGGTAAATTGCGTGGCAAGAGACTTATTCTTGGCATCAAACGCAAGAAACTGAATGGCACGATGATTGCCAATTTGAAAAATAGCAAAAAACTGAACATCACCATCTCTGTAAAAGTGAACAAGAAGCTAGTGCCGTTTATCGGTTTGACATTGAATAAAACGAGCAATGTTCGCCGCACAAGCCTGTTGGTTGATTAAACCAGCTTCCACCAATCTTGGTCAGTGGATATAAGTTCCAAATCCGAACTGTCCATTGAGTTCGCCCACTCCCGACACTCTTTGTTTTGCAACACCAGTGATGATGCAATATCAGCCAATGGCACAATAACAAATGCCCGTTCCAACATTCTGGGGTGGGGGAGAGTTAGCCGTTGTTCGTTTTGCTCAACGCCCTCAAAAACCAAAATATCCACATCGATGGTGCGCGGCCCCCAGCGCACAATGCGTTCACGTTTGCCTTCGCGTTCCGCTTCTTGGCACGCTTCTAAAAGTTGTTCGGGAGAAAGGATGGTTTCAATTTCCGCGCAACAATTGTGAAACCAAGCTTGATCTTCAACACCCCATGGAGGTGTTTTGTAAACGGGTGAAACGGATGTGATTGAAATATCAGCGTCATGATCGAGACGTTGTAGAGCGTTAGCCATGGCGGAGGGAACGTTGCCAATATTGCCACCTAAACCCAGCCAAGCTTTCGTTACAACCGTCATTCTGGGTGACATACAGTCACTTCAACATGGTCGAGAATGCCGGGAACGGGCGCATTGGGTTTGCGCACGGTAACCTTTGCATGTGTGATCTGAGCGAATTCTTGGCACAGGCCTTGGGCAATATCCAAAGCCAACGCTTCGATGAGATAGCGATTGCGTTTGGTGACCAGTTTTTCGATCACAGCAAAGGCTTCGCCATAGTGAACAGTGCCTTCAATGCGGTCCGCTTCCAAGGCACCGCGGGGTTCAACTTGCAGAGTGGCGTCCACAAAAAAGCGCTGGCCGAGTTTGGTCTCTTCTTCAAACACGCCGTGGTGGGCGAAGAAGGCGCAGTTTTTCAAGACGATTTCGTATGTGTGGGTCTTACTCATTGTCGGTCCAACCAAAAGAGCTTGCAATCAATGCATCGGCAACGGCCAGCGCATCCCTGTTTTCTTCTATATCATGAACCCGAAAAATCGCAGCCCCTTTCATACGCGCGACAACGCTTGTCGCGGCTGTGGCAACGCCACGGTCTTGAGTCTCGCGACCAGTGATGGCGCCGAGAAAGCGCTTGCGGGATGTGCCAATGAGGAAGTTGTGATTGAGAGTATGTAGCTCTTTCAAACGATGGAGCAGTTCCAAATTCATATCTGCATCTTTTGCAAAGCCAAAACCTGGATCGAGAATGATGTGATCTGGTTCAACTTTGGCTTCAGCAACAATTTTTAAAGAACGTTTAAGAAATGTGATCTGATCTTCAATAATATCCGGCAGCAATTCGCGATCACGGCCCGTGTGCATAATGGCCAATCCTGCTTTTGTTTCAGCGGCGATATTTGCAATATCAGGTTCGCGCTGACATCCCCAAACATCGTTGACAATATGGGCTCCAGCTTTGATGGCTTGGCGTGCGGTTTCTGCGCGGTACGTGTCGATGGAGATGGCGAACTCACCAACCTCCGCTAATTTTTCAATGATGGGCAACACGCGCCGGCGTTCCGTTTCACCATCAACGGGCTCTGCGCCGGGGCGTGTGGATTCTCCACCAATATCAATAATATGAGCACCTTGCGATTGCATTTCTTTTGCGCGGATGAGTGCCTGATTAGTATCTACGAAAGCACCTCCATCCGAAAAGGAATCCGGTGTCACGTTCAATACGCCCATGATCAGAGCTCTTGGACCTAACTGAAGTTGCTTCCCATGGGCCAGTTGCCAGAACTTTGGTGCGAAAGGATCTATCACCTGTCACGCCATCTGTTTGTAATCGGGTAGCGACGTTCGCGGCCAAAAGAGCGCTTCGTGATTTTGACACCGGGTGCGGCTTGTCGGCGTTTGTATTCGGCGATGTAGAGCAGATGCTCCATTCGCTCGACAGTGGCCCGTTCAAAGCCGTGCTTTTCGACAATATCGTCGATCGACATTTCGTCTTCCACCAAACCTTCGAGAATGGCATCGAGAACGGGATAAGGCGGCAAGGAATCCTGATCGGTTTGCCCTTCGCGCAATTCTGCGGTTGGAGCTTTATCGATAATATTGCGCGGGATCACTTCACCTGATGGGCCGAGACAATCCGGTGGCATGTGGTCGTTGCGCCATGCGGACAATTCGTAGACCTGCATTTTGTAGAGGTCTTTGATCGGATTGAACCCACCATTCATATCGCCATAAAGCGTGGCGTAACCGACCGACATTTCCGACTTGTTGCCCGTGGTCACCACCATGGAGCCAAACTTGTTGGAGATCGCCATAAGGATGACACCGCGCGCGCGGCTTTGCAGATTTTCTTCAGTCACACCACTTTCGGTGCCTTCAAACAGACTTGAAAGCGTGGATTGAAAACCTTCAACGGGTTCTGAAATTGGAACGATTTCATAGCGCACGCCCAATGCTTCTGCGCAATCTGCAGCATCTTTCAAAGATTCATCAGATGTGTAGCGATAGGGCAGCATGACACAACGCACACGTTCTTCGCCCAAAGCATCTACACTCATAGCGGCAACGATTGCGGAATCGATGCCGCCGGAAAGGCCGAGCACCACGTTCTTAAAACCGTTCTTATTCACGTAGTCGCGCAGACCCATTACACAGGCGCGCCAATCAGCTTCTTGCGCGTCAGGTAATTTGGAGCGTACGCCTGTTTCGCATTCCCAACCATCGGGCTGTCGTTTCCATGTGGTCAAAGTTACGCTGTCTTCAAATTGGTTCATTTGAATGGGCAAAGTTTTGTCGGCATTGACCACAAATGACCCACCATCAAAAACCAGTTCGTCTTGCCCACCCATCTGGTTCAGGTAAATCAGCGGCAGGCCGGATTCGACGACTTGTTTCACCACCACTTGCAGGCGCACGTCCATTTTATTGCGATAATACGGCGAGCCGTTGGGAGAAATCAGAATTTCCGCGCCGCTTTCGGCCAAGGTTTCGCAGACATCCATATCGTTCCAGATGTCTTCACAGATCGGGATGCCCAGTCGCACTCCGCGGAAGTTCACAGGGCCGGGCATGGGCCCCGCGGCGAAAACCCGTTTTTCGTCAAATACGCCGTAATTCGGTAAATCGACCTTGTAGCGGGTGGCGGTGATTTTGCCTTCGTCCATCACGGCAACCGCATTGTGAAGACCTGATTTTTCATCGCGCCATGGAAGACCCATCACGACACCGGGTCCGCCGTCTTTGGTATTTGCGGCAAGCTCTTCGGCAGCGTCGCGACAAGCTTCAATGAAGGCCGGTTTCAACACCAAATCATCCGGGGAATAACCGGATAAAAATAATTCGGTGAAAACCACCAAATCGGCCTTTTGTTTGGCCGCATCGGCGCGGGCTCTTCTAGCAAGCTCAAGGTTACCTTTGATGTCGCCAACGGTGGGGTTCAACTGAGCCAGCGCAATGCGCAATGTATCTTTAGTATTTGTCATACCTGCTATTTAGGGCGTGACGAAGCGCGGGGCAATCATTGTTGTCGTTGATGTGGTGGAAAATGCTTGGGCCTAATCGCCTTGGGCAAACGCGGGCAATCCATCATTCAATTCGTAGTAACTGCCTTTGTCTTCGCAAAAGATATGGCGGTCGAGTTCAAGGTCGTGGGCTCCATCAAGGCTTCCAGCCAGAATAGACGTGTAGTTACCGCCATTTGGCTTCCAAAACAGTGCGGAGCCGCACGTTCCACAAAATCCACGCTTTGCAATATCGGATGCGGCATACCATTTCAGTGTGCCGCTATCCTGTACGGTCAGATGTTCGTCTGCAGCATTGGTCGCAGCATAGAAATGGCCGGACTGTTTGCGGCACTGGGTGCAATGACACGCAACAACCTCGCGCACCGGGCCTTCAACGGTGTATTTTACGCCACCACAATTGCAGGACCCTTTGTACATCATTCTTAAGCCGCTTCGCTTTGGGTGGTTGCCCCATTTTTTGTCTTCTTAAGGCGATCAGCCAGCAAGAAGGCAAGTTCCAGAGACTGATCCGCGTTCAGGCGCGGATCACAATGAGTGTGATAGCGGCTGCCGAGGTCTTCATCGGTTACCGCGCGCGCACCGCCTGTGCATTCGGTCACATCTTTGCCCGTCATTTCCACATGAACACCGCCAGCAATTGTGCTTTCGGCATCGTGTACATCGAAGAAACTGTTCACCTCGCCCATAACGCGCTCAAACGGACGGGTTTTGTATCCGCCTGCTGAGATGGTGTTGCCATGCATCGGATCGCAAGACCAGACCACGTTCTTGCCTTCGCGTTTGATGGCGCGAACAAGTTCAGGAAGGTGATCCTGCACTTTGTCGTGGCCGAAACGAGCGATCAAAGTCAGTCGACCAGCTTCATTGTCTGGTGAGAGAATGTCGCACAGTTCCAACAGGCCGTCGGCGGTTGTGGATGGGCCACATTTCAAACCAATCGGGTTTTTCACACCACGACAATATTCCACATGGCCGTGGTCCGGCTGGCGTGTTCTGTCGCCAATCCAAATCATGTGGCCTGATGTGGCGAATGGGTCACCGGTGATGGAATCATCACGGGTCAACGCCTGTTCATAACCGAGAAGCAGAGCTTCGTGACTGGTGTAGAAATCTGTTTCGCGCAATTTAGAATTGTTTTCCGGGTCCATACCCACAGCGCGCATGAAGTCGAGCGTTTCTGTGATGCGCGAAGCCAGTTCTTCGTACTTTTCCGCTTGTGGCGAATTTTTCACGAAATCCAAAGTCCATTCATGGACATGGTTCAGGTTCGCATAACCACCTTGAGCAAATGCGCGGATCAGGTTCAATGTGGCGGCAGATTGACGGTAAGCCATGATCTGCCGTTCCGGATCAGGGATGCGCGCTTCGGAAGTGAATTCAATACCGTTGACCACATCACCACGGTAAGACGGTAGGCTATCATCACCAACGGTCTCCATATCTGATGAACGGGGTTTGGCGAATTGGCCCGCAACACGACCGACTTTTACAACAGGCTTCGATGCACCAAATGTCAGCACAGCCGCCATTTGGAGGAACACGCGGAAAAAATCGCGGATGTTGTCGGCTCCGTGCTCGGCGAAACTCTCAGCACAATCACCGCCCTGAAGGAGAAAAGCTTCGCCTTTGCAGACGCGGGCAAGATGATCTTTCAAAGCTCGTGCTTCACCAGCAAATACAAGCGGGGGAAAAGACGCGAGGCGGGCTTCAGTTGTCTCAAGCGCAGCTTGATCTGGATAATTTGGCATCTGCAATGCAGGTTTCGAACGCCAGGAATCAGGGGACCAGTTTTGTGCCATTTCACACTCCGTATCAGGCGGTTTTCCGCCGGAAGTTACTCGTTTGAATCGTTTTAGGTCGAAGGCGGGGAACATGGCAAGATGAATCGCTATTTTGAACGCTTCTTTCGTGCATGATAGGTCAAAACGAGAGCGATTATGTGTTCCAGTTCTTGTGCCACGTCTTCTGGCGCAGATTTTAGCACCACACCTCTTGTTCCCTCATAGGAAAATATATCGGGATAGAGTTCGCGGACCTCATCCACCAATGTGGTTTGGCAATTGACGAATAGCGCTGGTTTTGAATCCGTCTTTGTTTGTCCCAATCGCAAGGTGCTGCCGGATTTCGTTTTTGGGGTGAGATAGGATGGTTCGCCCCATTTGAGCGTTTCTTCCAACTCTCCAATTGTTTCGTTGGCTTTGGCAACATTTAAAACCATGCCACGTATGGCCAACAAATCCGCACGGGTTTCAGTTTCAAAACGGGCGTATGAATTTTCAATATTTGTTTGCATGGCTATACGTTCCTCGCACTGAGAATTTCTGTTTTGAACCGTACGCAATAGTCGACCAGATTTTGGTGACTCAAGCAAAACTTTTTGATGGGGCCGTCATGTTCGCAATCGATGAGATTGTGCAACGCGCCATATAGGGTGGCATCGATGCTGCTCGGTTTGTCACCGAAGAAATATCTGGTGTCGCCCAATTGTGCGGCGATTGCTTCAACATCTTGGCGACCAAATTCAATCAGTTCTGCGCGAGAATGACGACCAATGCCTTGCAAGTGGAGGGATTTGAAGAGCTCTTTGCGAACCATGCCAAAAACAAAACCACGTATCAGGGATGGAACATCGCTGAAGTAAGTGTCTCGCACAGAATCTCCATGGTCCGTCCAACGGAAATATGCATTGATGAAGTAAAAATGGTGTTCATTCAAACGGCGAAACGCGGTGGCGGCCGCCAATTACTCCGTTGAAAGATGGCTGTCGAAATCAACTCCCTTTTCAGTTTCCAAATAGGCTTGAATATGGCCCGTGTCAGGAATGAGCCTCTCGCCATCTTTCAAAACGGGGAATTTTCCCCGAGGTGCTTTGCGCACGTCGCCGAATTCTTTTTCATAATCCAACCCGCTCATGGCGAGCAAAGCGTCTGCTTTTACGGCAAACGGGCTGGGGGACGAGACACCGAGGCCCGGTTTGAATGTGATAAGTGTCAGCATTTCAATTTCTCCAATATGTCAGTTATTGGCAACATATCTGCACCATGCTGACAGCATGGTGTCAGCATGGTTTGTGCGATACACTCGAATTATGAGACGTGCTGACCGCCTATTGCAAATTCTTCAAATTCTGCGCCGTGCCAATGGTCCGATTGCGGCTTCGCGCATTGCCGAAGAGTTGGAGGTTTCGCTGCGGACTTTGTATCGCGATATGGTTTCGCTGGAATCCACAGGCGTGCCGGTTCGAGGCGAGGCAGGAGTTGGCTATGTGCTGGACGATGGTTTCGATATGCCACCGCTCATGTTCACGGAAAGCGAGTTGGAAGCGATTATGCTGGGGGCGCGCATGTTGGACGGGCGGGTGGATGAAGCCTTGTCGCGTGCTGCCAAAGATGTGGTGGTGAAAATTGCAGCCGTGGTGCCGGATAATTTGAAATCCACACTCATCGACACGCCGCTTTACGCGCCCATGTTGATGAAGCCGCAAAAATTTGAAGTCGATGTGGCCGACATTCGCCGCGCCTTGCGCATTGAAGCCAAAGTGTTGCTGAACTACCGCGCGCTCAACGGCGAAATGAGCCAGCGCGTGATCTGGCCCGTGTTGGTGAGCCTGTTTCGTGACGCGATGGTGCTGGCCGCTTGGTGTACGGTTCGAAACGATTTCAGAACGTTCCGCATAGACGGCATGTTGAGCTTCGACCTGCTGGAACAAAAAATGCCAAAATCGCGAAAGACGTTGTTTGTGGAATGGAAGAAAACCGAAACGGCGAAATATCGTTTGCCCGATAACGTGCGTAAAGACGGGTTAGAAGTGCGCGGGATTTAGCCGCAATCTTGCACCCGTTGACTTGCCAATATCAAGGTGCACATTGTTTGGTTGGTTTGTTGCGATAGCTGGAAATGCAATACTTTGAAAACTGGATCCAAAATAGGTCTTATTTTGATAGCGCTTCCCGCTCTTGCACTCATTGGTGTTTGGTTTGTGCTCACCAACCCGTTGTTGTCACAGAGCCCGCAACATTCGTCTCATACCAACCAAACAGTTTTAAGAAACCACGTTACGTTCCTTGCAGGCATCACGCCAACGAGGAGTTCTCAGAATATACGGTCGCTCAATATCGCTGCAGATTACATTGAAAAGAGTTTCTCCAAGACGGACTGCAAAGTTTCACTTCAACCCTATCTTGTTGGTGGAATTGAATATCGCAATATTGTTTGTGCATTCAATCCAGAGGCACCCAAACGGCTGGTTGTTGGGGCTCATTATGATAGTTTTGAAGCGACGCCTGGTGCTGATGACAATGCAAGCGGAGTTGCTGGAATATTAGAGTTGGCTCGCATTGTGAATGAGCAGCAACCGAATCTTGAATATGGCATCGATTTTGTAGCCTTTACCTTAGAAGAACCTCCTCACTTTGCGCGTGAAACTATGGGAAGTGCGGTATATGCAAATCGAGTTGCAAGCGGTGTGTTTGGTATGATCAGTGTTGAAATGATTGGATATTTTTCTGATATAAAAAACTCTCAACAGCTGCCGGCACAAGGGGTATTAGAATATTTTTATCCCACAACTGGAAACTACATTTCAATGATCGGGCGCATTGATGACTTTTCTTTTTTGCGAAAAGCGAAAAGTGCATTCAACCGATCAAGCCCCTTACCTGTTTATTCGATGAATGCTCCAGTTTTTGTTGAGCCAATTACCTTTTCGGATCATCGTAGCTTTTGGGCTGCAGGGTATCCCGCGATTATGGTCACTGATACATCCTTCTTCCGAAATAAAAACTATCACAAAGTCAGTGATACTCCAGATACGTTAGATTATGCTCGTATGAAGCAAGTTGTTGATGGGCTGTATGGCGTAATCACCCAGTTTTGATGGTCAAAACAAAGCTTGGGGCACTCTTAAGTCTGATAACAATTCTCGTCGCATTGATGCAGTTCGCCCCAGCATTAATTTCACAGCCTGATTCCATAGCCGAGCGTTTGTCTCTATCTTAAGACATCTGATTCTCTCGCGTATCGCTGTTTATGTCTCAAGCTGCTCTTGCTGAAACTCCTTATGTTCGGGCCAATGTGGCTGACAAGCACACTGTGCTGCGCGATGTGTTTGGGTATGAGACGTTTCGCGACAGCCAAGAGGACGTGATCGACACGCTTTTGAGTGGCACGTCTGTATTGGCGGTGATGCCCACGGGGGCAGGGAAGTCTCTTTGTTTTCAGGTGCCTGCATTGGCAATGGACGGTTTGACCATTGTGGTCTCGCCTCTCGTGGCTTTGATGCAAGATCAGGTTTCCGCGTTGAAATTGAACGGCGTTGCGGCAGATGCCATTCATTCCAACCAAGATCGTGATGCCAATGTGGACGCGTGGCGGCGTGTGGCTGGCGGCGAAACGCGCATTCTTTACATGGCGCCCGAACGGTTGTTGACCGAACGGATGCTGGGTGCAATCGCGAAATTGCCCATCTGTCTGTTTGCCATTGATGAAGCCCATTGCATGAGCCAGTGGGGGCCGTCTTTCCGCCCCGAATATGCAGCGCTCGGCGTGTTGAGCGAACGTTTTCCTGATGTACCGATTGCAGCGATGACGGCGACGGCCGATGAAGCCACGCGGCGCGACATTGAACGGCAATTGTTCAAAGGCCCTCACCGCACATTTGTGTCGAGTTTTGATCGGCCCAACATCACATTGAATGTGGAACACAAGGGCAGTTGGAAAAACCAATTGCTCAACTATGTGTCGGACCGCAAAGGCCAAAGTGGCATTGTGTATTGCCTGTCGCGCAAGAAAACCGAAGAGGTGGCCGAACTGCTGCGCGAAAACGGCATGAACGCCACGGCTTATCACGCAGGGCTTGAGCGCAACGAACGCGCTGAACGGCAAAACAGATTTGTGACGGAAGATGATCTCGTGGTAGCGGCCACAATCGCCTTCGGCATGGGAATTGATAAACCCGATGTGCGTTTTGTGTTCCACACGGATTTGCCGGGGTCGATTGAGGCATATTATCAGGAAATTGGACGCGCCGGGCGCGATGGCGACCCAGCAGATGCCATGATGGTGTTTGGCGCGGGAGACATTCGATTGCGTCGTCAGTTTATCGACCAAGAAGAAACTGATGATGACCATCAACGCCGCGAAGTCTCACGTCTCAATTCATTGGTGACCTATGCCGAGGCCCAAGGGTGTCGTCGCCAGACATTGCTGAACTATTTTGGCGAAACACCGGAGCCTTGCGGGAATTGCGACAATTGCTTGAACCCCGTGGAGCTGAAAGACGGGATTGCAGAAGCGGAACTGGTTTTCGGGGCAATCTTTGACACGGGCGAGCGATATGGTCAGGCGCATGTAGTCGACGTACTGCGTGGTTCGGAAACTGAGAAAATTCTGAAAGTACGCCATGACAAACTGGAATGTCATGGAACAGGCGCTGGATATTCCAAGGCGCAGTGGCAAATTATCATCCGTCAAATGATCGCGGGTGGGTTTTTGGAAATAGACGTGGCAGGGTATTCAAGTCTGTTGATCACCAAGAAAGGCAATAACCTGTCTCGTGGGGATGGTGAATTTCGTTATCGCGCCGATGCACTTCAGGATGTTGGTAAATCTTACAGTGGCAAGACTGGGGCCAAGTCTGCTAACAAAGGCAATACCACATTCGGGAAATCCCAAGTGGCACTTGATCTGTCAGATCGTGATCGCCAGCTTTTAGCATCCCTGAAGAAGAAGCGGTTGGAATTGGCAAAAGAACGGGGCGTGCCTGCTTACGTCATTTTCCCCGACAAAACGCTAGCAGATATGGCGGTGCGTCGCCCGTCTAATTTAGACGAGTTCGCGCAAGTAAAAGGTATTGGCAAGAGCAAATTGGATCAATTCGGTGAATTGTTTTTGGGGGTTGTGCAGCAAAGCGAGTGACCATTCGCTGACTTGCTGCATTCTCGCCTTAATTTACGTTACGTAAATAAACTGAAATTTCTCTCTTGGATTTAAAAAAATATGAAAAATAAACTCACGATACCTGCCGTGCTTCTGACATCTGCTTTAGCTCTCGTTGCATGTGACGATGCTGAAAAAGCAGCTGATAAAGCTGGTGAAGCCGCAAATACTGTAACGCAAAAAGCAAGTGAAGCGACTGAAGCTGCGCAAAAGAAAGCTGAAGAGGCTGCTGCTGCTGAGGCCAAAGCGAAGCTAGAAGAAGAAGCAAAAGCTGCAGAAAAAGCGGCCACAAAGGTTGCTGAAGAAGCAAAAGCCAAAGCCGCAGAAGAAGCTAAGGCTGTAGAAGAGGCAAAAGCCAAAGCTGCTGAGGAAGCTAAAGTGGCCGAAGAAGCTGCGGCTAAAGCTGCTGAAGATGCGAAAAAGGCTGCAGAAGAAGCTGTAAAAACAACAGAAGAAGTTGTTAAAGATGCTGCCAAAGATGTTCTTAATGATGCAACAAAAGCTGTAACCGATGCGGTCAAGGACGCTGTTACAGATACGTCAAACTAAGAGAAATTATTCCGGCTTGGCCGATACTTGCCGGGCCGGAATTCTTTTCCCTGAACTCTGCTGGGTGAGCCGCGCACGAACATTTGAAATTGATATGAAGCTTTATATACCCTCCATAATTTGACATACTCTTTGCATAATTTGGGGACATATATACGTGTGTGACCCAAAAAATTTAACGCCGCTTAACTGGTTTGTTGATTTTCTAGCATCAACATCGCTAGCTGCGTCACAAAGGTTAAGGTTTGTTAACGGAAAAAATCTTGTCAACATTACATTTACAAGCTATATAAGTGGGGTAACTAAGCGGTTTCCGTGTGCGTTTGGATCTTTCTGCTCGTTGGTAAAAGGGCGTTAAAACGGTCGCAAAGCGGTAGGAAAAGCCAACTTTCTGAGGAGATTTTCGCAATCTTCGAGCCGCGGTTACCTACTCCATAAAACGTTGACATTTCTCATATTTCTTTTTGGAATGGCCGTGGTGACGCTCCATATGGAAAGCTGGTCATCCCACTGGCATATCAAGTGGTGAAATGTTTGATCTTTTTCAGTGATAACTACTATACGCCCATCAGCTTGCAGGCCAACCATGCTGAGGTTATCTGCAATAAACCGAGCGTAGTTAACGACTTTTGTGAAACCCACTCCTTCCAACTGCTTCATGCGGCTTGAGTTTGCCTCTATATGAGCTTCACCAAACCCTCCCGTCCTACCTTCAACGCCCCTTAACAATTTGATAGGTCCCGAATTACAGCCAACAGCTTCGGCAATGTTGTCTGATATTACACCAAGCTCACCACGCCCTTTTGCATCGAAAACCGTCCGCTTCTCAGCGGGCGTAAGTTGAACCATTGCATCCACCAAACGTTATCCTCAATGCGAAATATGGCTTATAAAATCCATCTGAGTGGATTCTTTAGGCTTAGAAGGGGTTGCATCAGGTTCGTATCCTAAAGGCTCGTATCTTTGATCTTTTAACCAATACCCCCCGCGGCCAAGCCTAATCAAACCGCTATTTTTCACTCGCCATAGCATCGTGGACAAAATCATATGCGGATTCTTCCCTTTGATAATCAGACCTTGCTCTTCCAATAATTCAAATAGCTTGTCGCGCTTAATTGGATGTCCGTGCATTTTCACCAACTTGTAAGCCGCCTCCGCAACTACTTCCTTTCTGGAATTTAAAATCGATCCCTTTTTGTTCTTCAAAAGTTCCCGATTATCCCCAACATTCACATATGAATGTGAATTAGTATCAATCAATTTTTCAAGTTCATTGAACTGTTTTTGAAGTTCTTCAATTTCAGATTGCCGACTATGAATCATGTTAAGTACATGTTTTTTTTGGTTTTTTAAAATTTGAAGTTGTTTTTTATTCATACCAGTTCTCCGCTAAATGATGAGTAACACGTAAGCTGTCACCATTCAACGAAAACAATTCAACGTATGAATTTGCCATGTGAATCTAACTGATGTAAATTGCGCTTAGCCCGAAAACGACGAAGGCTTCCGAGGGGTGCAACCCAGAGAAGCCTTCTTTCGGGTTACCGGATGAAGCGTTTCGAGCAGTTCATCTGGGGTATCTGGTTGGCTTATGGCCGTCCTCCCGCTGTTGGGGACGTTACCATTTGCCGCCGATTCCGTCAACGCTCGGTGTTTTTCTCAAAGGAGAAACATCATGACGACAGGCGCTTTTTCAAAAGTCTGCCACTGGGTTTGTGCCCATATCCGCATCCAACACGGCCGTATAGTACCAGTACGCGGTTATTGGAGGTGCTGCGGATAATCAATCGGCCTTATCAGCCGAAACATTTTCTGGCGGTGGGGGCTTTGCTCCTGCCGCTTTTTTCTTACTCTTAGCTCTATCAGCCAACTCGTCAGCTTCTCTTTTATCGGTTTGTCCAAACCGAGCTAAAGCTTCTCCAAAATCCATATCCAAAGCTAAAGGTGGCTCATACTTCTTCGGTCTCTTAGTCATGCGATAAGCGCCTTGTATGAGAGTTTTCCACCATCGGCCCATTTAAGCAGATCATTGACACGTTGACCTTCTTCGCGTTCACGGCGGTTATAGCGCCATGTGTACTCGCTCAGATAGCGATGCAAGTGCTTTGGTGAAACAAAGTGGTGGATGCCATAGACTTGACGCTTAAAACCTGCCCACGCGCTCTCAATTGAGTTTGTGTGGTAGTAGTTGCCTGTATGAGCATATTCGCCTGACGAGTGGTTTACGGTCTTGTGGTGGAAGTCCTTGGACAAACCCTTATAACCTGCAAATTCATCTGAAATGACGGTCGCGCTTGGCTCTATATGGGCTTTCACAACTGCTTTAACATTGCGGAGTGACTCAAGGTGCATGACGCGAAGTTCGCCGTTGCGCTCCTGTGCTCCCCAAACAACTTCTTTGCCAACAGCACCACGACCAGCATTTTGACGCTTGTTAGCGTGTTTGTTCTTTTCCTTGCCGCCCATGAATGTTTCGTCAACTTCAACGGGTGACTTCAATTTGCGGTTGAATGAACGTGTGCGAGCGGCAAAACGTAGGCGCTGCGTCATAAACCAAGCGGTTTTCTGCGTGACCTTAATATCCTTAGCGAGTTGGGTGCTGGCGATGCCCTTTTTGTGGCTTGTGACCATCCAAATGGCCATGAACCACTTACGCAATGGAATTTTGCTGTCTTCAAAGATAGTGCCAACTTTGATTGAGAAGCGCTTACGGCACTCTTTCTCACTGCACTTGTGAGTTTTACCGTCTTTGAAGTGCATGACGCGTGTTGAGCCACAATGAGGGCAATGTGCGCGTTCGTTGTTCTCGCCCCAACGGATAGCGCGAAGGTGGTCAATCGCAGACTGCTCGTCTGGAAAGGCTTCCATCATATCAAAAAGGCTATCAAATTGCATTTTCATGTCACGACTCCGTATCTCGTGACATTAATTTAGGTGTTTATAGGACCCTTGTCAATGGGTCACACACGTATATAGGTCCCATAATTTGCCTCATGGATCAGGTGCAATGTCTCCATCTTCAAAGCTAAAATTGCCACTTCAAGGCGGTTGTCAGTGCGGTCAGCTCCGATATAAAGTTTCCGAACTGCCTAGTACGCTGTATTGCTGTCATTGTACCGAATGTCAGGGGCAAGCATCGTCAGCATTCGGCATGTCGCTGCGCGTGTCTTCAGATAGCGTTAAATTGACGGGCGAATATGGTTCGTTTTTTCGCGACGAAGGCAGCCCCAATGCCGTTGAAGGTGTATTTTGCTCAAAATGTGGATCAAGAGTGGTGCATCGTGGGCGAGGGGATGATGC
Source organism: uncultured Rhizobiaceae group bacterium (assembly GCA_938010435.1). Classification (GTDB taxonomy): domain Bacteria; phylum Pseudomonadota; class Alphaproteobacteria; order Rhizobiales; family Rhizobiaceae; genus Pseudahrensia. The sequence continues at coordinate 32,800 of CALLUS010000015.1, forward strand.
GGGCGCAAGTATCAAGGCAGGATCGCTGGATGATAAAAGCTGGCTGGAGCCTGTTGGTCATATTTGGACCAAAAGCGCGCAAAAATGGGTCAAGCTGGATGGTTTGACTTACGAAACCCAACCAGATGACAATTATGCAACGTTGATTGCGGCTTTTAAGGCGAAGTTCAGCGCATAAAAAAGGCCGCTTGCGTTGCCGCAGCAGCCGTTTTTGAAATTCTATCTATTGGAAACGTGAAAGACTTTAACCAATCATCCCAGCGCGTTCGTATTCGCTGGTTTTGTCGATCTCAATGCTTTTGCCGTCGCGTTGTTCAAGCTTTTCAGCTTTTTGAAGTTCTTCTTCTGCATCCACAAGTGCTGATTTTGCAGCCGAATGCTGATCGTTTAGATCTTGAATGGATGTTTGAAGATTTTCGCGACGCAACCGGGCCGCTTTTGCGAAAGTCGGATAAGCGAAATGGTTGATATCCTCGATGCCAGCTTTCTTCTCTTCATAGACAATCTGTCCATCAAGTTCAGTGGCCATTGTTTCGAATTGGGAGACCATGGTCTCAATTTGGGCCACCTGGCGGGCCTTTTCCTGCACCTGGAATCTTTTTAGGCGCAATACACCTTCACGTGACTTCATACTCAATACTCCCGCTCAACGCGATACTCATCCCGACATCAAACACACGCCGGACCAACGCAAACACCGTTGGAAAATTGAATATGGGGGACAAACGTTAAAAATGTACGCATCGCGGCCATAAATTGTTGGCTTTGTTGGTGTTTTTTGAGGGCAAATGGATTTTTTCTATTATCATCCTGTTAATTCACCTTACCAAATCCTTTTTGGTAAGGATTCGTTTACCTGCTTGTTTAATTATACGTACATCACCGAATGCTGATTCATAAGATGTGCACAAAGTGATTCATTTCTTGCGATTTTGTCAAAAATCGATGTTGCAAGATTTTGTTAAGGCTATGCTTTAACATATTAGAGGATTAATAAACGCAGCGAATTCAACCAGATATATGAAATAGTTCGATTCTGTCAGTAACTTATTGCAAACCAGAATCATCTTTTGTTAACCATTTCATTGCAGTGTTGCGTTCGGGTATTGATAAAACAGTGTTCGCTTCAGTCGTTAAGGTTTGAAAGCGAACCTCCTTCAAGGGGAATAAAATGCGAGTTCTGCTGATTGAAGACGACAGCGCCACCGCACAGTCGATTGAGCTGATGCTGAAGTCTGAAAGCTTCAACGTTTATACAACTGATCTAGGTGAAGAAGGTGTCGATCTCGGCAAACTCTATGATTACGATATAATTTTGTTGGATCTGAACCTCCCGGATATGTCCGGTTATGAGGTTTTGCGCACTTTGCGTCTGTCCAAAGTGAAAACACCGATCCTTATTCTTTCCGGTCTCGCCGGTATTGAAGACAAGGTTCGGGGTCTCGGCTTCGGTGCTGATGATTATATGACCAAGCCTTTCCACAAAGATGAGCTGGTTGCACGCATTCAAGCGATTGTACGTCGTTCCAAAGGTCATGCTGAAAGCATTATCACTACAGGTGATCTTAAAGTGAACCTTGATGCGAAAACAGTTGAAGTGAACGGCCAACGTGTTCATCTAACAGGCAAAGAATATCAGATGCTCGAGCTTCTTTCCTTGCGCAAAGGCACCACGCTTACCAAAGAAATGTTCCTCAACCATCTCTATGGCGGTATGGATGAGCCTGAATTGAAAATTATTGACGTGTTTATCTGTAAATTGCGCAAGAAGCTTGCTTCTGCAACTGGCGGACGAAATTATATCGAAACAGTTTGGGGTCGTGGATATGTTCTTCGCGAACCAGACGAGGTCGAATTGGCACAAAGCGCCTAACACCGATTTATAGTCTTACAAATTCTGAAACCCGGTCAATTTGGCCGGGTTTTTTGTTGTTCAAACCCCACTATTCTTTAGAGATTGGCATTCAATCATTCTTGGAGATTCTAAAATGGAAGCTTTCAGCACGGACGTCGCATTACTACCGAATTGGGTGCAGGCATGGATGAATATTCTAGGCCCGGTGGTCATAGGGGCAGGAATTATTTTATTGTTCAACAAAGAGACCCGCTTAACCGGTTTCCTTACACTTTTAAGCACAATGTTCAGCGTGGTAGTCATGCTTGGGATACATGGGCAATTGGGGATGGTGAAGCTACTGGGGCTTGGCCACGTTCTTTTTTGGACTCCGATGGTGGTTTTGATTTGGCGAAAGCTCAAAACAATCAGTTCACCGATTTTCTTTAAAATTATCCTATGGATTTTGGTGGTGACAATAGTTGCAGCTTTGGTGTTTGATTACTTTGATGTTGTTAGCTGGATCTTCGGCAATCGTGCCCCGGTCGTAGCTGCGTAGTTGAGTACTTTGATATGAAAAAACGTCAACTTGGGGCCAATGGCCCAATGGTTTCTGAAATTGGTTTGGGGTGTTGGTCTTTTGCGGGGGCTTATGGTCCTACGGATGAAGCTGAAAGCCATGCCACGCTAACTGCGGCTCTGGATATCGGCATTGATTTTCTGGATACGGCTAATGTTTACGGTATGGGTGTTTCTGAAAAAACGATTGGCTCTTTCATCAAAGGTGATGTCGAAAAATTCACCATTGCAACCAAGGCTGGAATTTACCGTGATCCTGAAACGCAAACGCGAGGTTTCAACAATTCTCGTGAACATCTGACTGCTGAGTTGGATAAGAGCTTGAAACATCTTGGCGTTGATCATGTGGCTTTGTACTACATTCATCGTCGCGACCCGCAATTTGAAATTGAAGACGTGATGGAAACGATGCTTCGTTTTAAAGAACAGGGCAAGATTGGTGGGGTTGGATTTTCTGAAATTTCGACCGGATCACTTCGACGCGCATGTGAAGTTGGGCCCGTGATGGCCGTTCAAAATGAATATTCGCTTTGGTCACGTTATCCCGACCTTGGCATGATCCAAACCTGCAAAGAACTCAGTGTTGCTTTCGTGCCATTCTCGCCGTTGGGCCGTGGGATATTTGGATCGAAAACACCTGACCCGAGTTCATTTCCTGAAAATGATTTCCGCTACAAGACACCTCGTTTTACGGAGCCAAATTTCAGCCGCAACGTTGCCAAGGTCGCAAAATTCAAAACACTGGCGGCTGATCTTGGAACTTCAACGATTACGCTTGCTATGGCTTGGTGTTTGGCGCGAGGTGACCACCTTTTGCCAATTCCAGGAACACGAACTGCTGAACATCTACGCGAATGTGCAGCATCTTCTGACTTTAAAATGACAGATGAAATTATGGCCAAGATTGAAACGATCTTGCCGGTTGGTTGGGCCTACGGCGATCGTTATTCACGGCTTCAATGGTTGGGTGCCGAGGGATATTGTTAATTTTACTATCAAACAAAGATACCCGTCAGGTTTAAACGGACAGCGTGTCGAATTGGGGCCCACTCATTGTTCGTTGTTAAAGATCAACTGCGCATTTCTTGAAGCTTGCCGAGCATTTGTTTGTAATTGTCTACGCCCTGCGCGCCTGTCACCAAATGTTGTCGATCAAAGACAATGGCAGGCACTCCGGTGATGCCTTGCTGCGCCCAGAATTGTTGTTCTTGGCGCACATCAGCAGCAAACCTTTGATCTTCGAGAACAGCCACCGCTTTATCACGATCAAGGCCTATTTCAGCTGCGATATCTACCAAAACACTGTCATCTGATAAATCACGACCGTTGGTGAAATGTGCGGTAAACAATGCTTGCTTCAGATCGTTTTTGCGGTCTTCTCCATTTGCCCAATGTAATAACTGATGTGTGTTGAATGTGTTGTGCATCCGAAAGCCGTCAGCGAAGTTAAATTCAAATCCAAGTTCATCGCCACGTGCAGTCATTTGTGCACGGTTTGCATCTGATTGAGCAGGGGTCGTTCTATATTTCTCAATCAAATGCTCACGCATATCCTGTCCTTCAGCCGGCATGTTCGGGTTTAATTCAAACGGGTGCCAGTGAATTTCGTGATCCACTTTGTTTTCCTCCAATGCGGTTGTCAGTTGACGATAACCGATGACGCACCACGGACACATCACATCAGAAACAATATCAATTCTGAGGGGTGTTGTGGGGTCGGTCATGGGGCCTCCTGCAGCCTGTTGGATTTGTCTATGTACACGGCAGATACACCCCCGTGTATTTGGTCAATACCGTAAGAGGCTTCAAGTTAAATGCCTCTTACGGTGAGCTGTAGCCAATAAAGTTGTGGCGTACTTTATTTTGTAGCGAAACAATAAAGGAAGCCAGCTCCGCCAGAACTGGCTAGAGCTTTTTCGCTGCAACCGCGCGAACCGTGTGAAGAGTTCCATGACGTAAAGTTACGGGCATTGTTCGGACCCAATCTGTCATGGTGACCAACAATTGCAGACCCTTTGTCATTACTGGTCCAGTTGCCGCAGGTTGTGTCGCCGCCAGCTGTAGAGAAGTATCCGGCAGAATCCGACCCGGTGAGAATGTCGTGTTTGTTTGGCTTGGCACCGCGTCCATTGACCTGTTCTCCGTTTTCATCGAGCCCTGTCTTCAAGCCAATATTTACTTCAGTGTTATGCAGTTCATCTATATCGCTTGCGATCAGTACGCCTTTGGCGTTGTGCCAAGGGCCTGTCCCGATGCGGTCTCTGGCGCTTATTCCATTGGTGACCTTGAGGGAACCGGAACTGCGATCAAATTTAACGCTGGTGCTCAAATAGGCCGCCCATTTTTTCGAGGACCCTGCCTTTTTGGCAAGAGCGTTACAATGGGCATCAGCTCCTTCTAAACCACCATAATTTGCGCCATCACCGCTGCCTGTACTGGTGATGAAGAAAGACATTTTCGCTGGATCATTTGCAGATTGTGCGTGGCTGCTCGCGATGCTGCCGCAGAGTGATAAAGCAAGTACTGCAAAGAACGTTGTTTTTTTCAGTGTGATTGTCATGTCGGAGCTCCATGAGAGTTTATGTTTTAACTGTCAGCGAAAACGCTAAGCACAGGTTTGAATTACGTCTATTCAACAGAATTCACGTGATTGAGAGATATTTCTATAATTCCGTCCGCTTGAGGCACTGCTGCAACTCTCTAATGCCATCTTTCGTGGTTACTTCGCCAACATCCATTTGCCGTTTGGCCAAAAGGCGTGGAAAGCGAATGCGAACATAACATCGTGAGCAAGATTTTTGCCATTTGCATCGCGCACTCGGATTGTGCCCACATCGCGGCCTTTGGAAATATCATGTGTGTCCAGGGCTGATGCTTGTCCGGCTTCCCAACTGATTTTCACACCACTTTCATTTACGCCACCTTCTTTGCGAACGCGTGACACGGGCCATGCTTTGCTTCCAACGCGAACCACGCGAGCTACAGGTGGTATGCCATGTGGTGGCATTTCTCCGTTGTAGAGAAAAGGCTTAGTTGAACTGTCATATAATTGGTAAGGATTGGTTCCGTAATTACGGGAAAAGGCGGGTTGTTTCATAACCCAGCCTTTAGTCCTGTTTCGCCTTTTAAACTGTTCCCAACTTTCCATCCAACTTGGCAACATGGCGAGTTTGGTACGGGTTAACTTTCCCACGATTGCTTCGCCGATGGCTTGTTGCCACCAAGTTTCCGTTTCCCGGTCGAACATCACCATGTCGGAGTTGCGCAATTTGCCAGATACACCAAAAGTCAAAACGCCGTGTTCCGTGCGTCGATCAAACGTGATGCCGGAATTGCAGAGTGGACAAAATGTGACTGCTATGTGGGTGGGACCGATTTTGTCATTCACGATCTCATGCCAGATCAAATAGCGGATCGGGTAGGCGCGTTCTTCTTCACCTTCAACTGCGACGGTTATGACTGGTTCTTTGTTTTCCAAACCGTTTTCAGTGGGTGCGCGAACAAATTTCGGATTGTTGATCGCGGGGATTCCATCTTTGGGCGGGCCACCTGATAAAATTTCCTTCCAGCTTTTGATTGTCGTATTGGTGAAATCGGTTGTTGGCCATTCCTGTTTCCAAAGACTTGGATCGGCTTGTGCCGACACCGTCATCCAAAATAAGATAACAATCGTCTGGATCAGTCGGTGCATTTGCCGTCTCCCCTTGCCCTAATGGTGTTAGCGCAGGATGACTGGAGATCGCTTCTTTGCATAGACCGATCTCAGGAACGTGATAGGATTGCCATACCTCATCATCTACACTGATGTGGGCGGATTAGACGCCCGAAAGGTTCGAAAACTTAAGCGGCGATCTCTTGCAATGTGGTGCAAATGTCGTCCACAACGTTGCGAACCAATCCTTCATCATCACCCTCAGCCATCACGCGAATGAGGGGTTCTGTACCTGATGCACGAATGACGACACGACCTGTGTTGGCCAAACGGTTGCGGCCTTCTTCGATGGATTGTTTGACCAATTTATCGGTCAAAGGCTCACCTTCGCTGTAGCGCACATTTTTCAAAATTTGCGGCACAGGTTCAAAACGCGAACAAACTTCGCTCACAGGTTTGTCCCAAGTTTGTACCACAGACAGGACTTGAAGGGCAGCGATGAGGCCGTCTCCTGTGGTGCAATAGTCCGACAACACGATGTGACCGGATTGTTCCCCACCCACATTGTATCCATTCTTACGCATGTGTTCGACCACGTAACGATCACCAACAGCTGTGCGAGCCAGATTCATGCCGTGGTCGCCTAAAAAACGCTCGAGACCAAGGTTGGACATAATGGTGGCTACGACGCCATCACCGGAGAGCTTCTCGCTCTCTTTCCACGACTGTGCCATGACAGCCATCAGTTGGTCGCCATCCACGACGTTTGATTTTTCATCGACGATGATTACACGGTCGGCGTCACCATCCAACGCGATACCTATATCGGCACGCACTTCATTTACTTTTCGTGATAAGGCAGCGGTGTGGGTGGAACCACATTCAGCATTGATGTTGATGCCGTTGGGCTCTGTACCAATACTTATAACTTCTGCACCCAATTCCCAAAGTGCGGCTGGGGCCACTTTGTAGGCTGCACCATTGGCGCAATCAACCACAACACGCAGGCCTTCTAAAGACATTTTGCGGGGCAGTGTGCGTTTGGCAAATTCGATGTAACGGTCGTGAACGCCTTCAACACGTTTGGCGCGTCCGATGTTGTGACCGCTTGCGAGTTGAGGTGTCAGATCGGTGTCCATCAAACGTTCTATTTCAAGCTCGATCTCGTCTGAAAGTTTGAAGCCATTTGGCCCGAACAATTTGATGCCGTTATCGTGATAGGCGTTATGAGAAGCCGAAATCATCACACCAATGTCGGCGCGTAAAGATCGTGTGAGCATCGCAACGGCAGGGGTTGGCACTGGACCCAGAAGAAAAACGTCCATACCAGCAGCTGTGAAACCAGCAACCAGCGCGTTTTCGATCATATAACCTGATAAGCGCGTGTCTTTGCCTATTACTACCCGGTGTCTGTGGTTGCCGCGTTTGAATGCAACTCCAGCCGCCATGCCAGCTTTCATCGCTGTTTCAGCCGTCATCGGTGATTTATTCGCATATCCGCGAATGCCATCGGTTCCGAAATATTTGCGTTTCTTACTCATCGGCCCCACTCCAATCTATTTGTTGGCATCGTCGCTAATTCAGTTCTCTGAAAGCACGGTCCAACTGAAGGGATTACTATCAGAATTCCAAATTTGTGATGTTAACAAATTGTGTCAGCACATTTACACAATCTGATTTGGCAACAATTTGATCCAAAAAGCTTACCATACGTTCACTTTAACACAGATTGCCTTCAATCGAGACGCAAACTGAAGGGAATTAAAAGTTGTGGTTAATGGAATATGAATACCGAGCAGTACGAGTGGTCGCGCCCAACGCGTCCAATTCATACTTAAGCCGTTTTAAAAGCGGGGGATTTAACCCCCGCTGCTATTTTTAGGTTGGATTTGGTTCCATTCCGCCTGTGTCAGACGCACCGCCTTTTTTGCCCTTTGGTGGTTTTACACCGGACTTTGGAACAGCGCTGCCGCGTGGCGGAGGCGTGTCATCGCCCATATCGCGAGATGGTGTTTCACCATTCATTAACCCATCGATTTCAGAACCGGTGAGCGTTTCGTATTCTAACAAACCTTGAGCAATCGCTTCGAGATCTTTCTTACGTTTTGTCAGAATTTTCTTCGCTGAAGCAAAACCCTCATCGACCAAACGGCGAACTTCTTCATCAATGATTTGAGCGGTCTCTTCAGACACGTTTTTGCTCGGCATCATCATCGGTTCTTGCTGATCTTGACCGTAATCAACTTTACCCAACTTGTCTGAATAACCCCATTGAGTGACCATTGCCCGGGCCAAACGTGTGGCCTGTTGAATATCACTTTGAGCGCCGGATGTTACGTTCTTTTTGCCGAATGTGAGTTCTTCAGCAACGCGACCAGCCATCATCACTGCCAAACGAGATGTCATTTCTTCATAGGACATCGAAATTTGATCGCGCTCAGGAAGTTGCATTACCATGCCAAGCGCACGACCGCGCGGGATGATTGTTGCTTTATGCACGGGGTGTGAAGAAGGAACTGTGATGGCCACAAGAGCATGTCCAGCTTCATGATATGCCGTGTTGCGCTTTTCTTCTTCTGACATAACCATGGAACGACGTTCTGCGCCCATCATGACCTTGTCTTTAGCATCGTCAAATTCTTGAGCTGTCACCAAACGCTTCTCACGGCGCGCTGCCAACAAAGCTGCTTCGTTCACAAGGTTCATCAAGTCGGCACCAGAGAAGCCGGGTGTTCCGCGTGCAACCACTTTCAGGTCGACATTTGGTGCAAGCGGTACATTTTTCACGTGCACTTTCAGGATCGCTTCCCGGCCAACAATGTCCGGATTGCCAACAACGACCTGACGGTCAAAACGACCCGGACGCAGAAGTGCAGGGTCCAAAACGTCAGGACGGTTGGTCGCTGCGATCAGGATAATGCCTTCGTTGGTTTCAAAACCATCCATTTCCACGAGCAATTGGTTGAGCGTTTGTTCGCGTTCGTCGTTGCCGCCGCCAATGCCAGCGCCACGGCTGCGGCCCACAGCGTCAATCTCATCGATGAATACGATGCAGGGAGCGTTTTTCTTGGCTTGTTCAAACATATCACGCACGCGGCTTGCGCCCACGCCGACGAACATTTCAACAAAATCAGAACCAGAAATTGTGAAGAATGGAACATTAGCTTCACCGGCAACTGCACGTGCGGTCAGTGTTTTACCGGTTCCTGGAGGGCCAACGAGCAAAACACCATGGGGCATTTTTCCGCCGAGACGTTGGAATTTTTGCGGATCGCGCAAAAAGTCGACGATTTCAACAAGATCTTCTTTTGCTTCATCGACACCAGCCACATCATCAAATGTTACTTTACCGTGTGCTTCGGTCAAAAGTTTAGCTTTTGATTTGCCAAACCCCATGGCTTTGCCTTGACCGGATTGCATTTGGCGCATGATGAAAATCCAAATACCGATAATCACGATGAGAGGAAGCCAGTTGATCAACATACCCATAATTCCAGAACGACCATCTGTCGCTGGTTTAGCGGTAATTTCAATATTCTTGGCTTCAAGGCGTTTCACAAGTTCCGGGTCTTGTGGCGCATAGGTTTGAAAGCCTGTTGCTGAATCAGTGTATGTTCCGGTGATACGGTCGCCAGAAATCGTCACAGATTTCACGCGGTTCTTCTCAACAGATTCCAAAAACTTGGAATAGGCCACTTCCGTCGTCGCGCCTTGGCCCGATGGGGATTGGAACATTTGAAATAGAGCGATCAGCAGAAGCGCGATGAGGCCCCAAAGTGCAAAATTGCGGAAGTTCGGATTCATAAAGGTTATCCCAGTGGTGCGATCTTTGATGTCGCGACAAAATATCTTGAATGCAAGATAGGGCTCAAAAGGCCCCATGCCAAGGTGCGGAACGGTATATGCGGCAATTCCTCTCTTTATGTTGAACAAACACGAGGGAAAGGCCGCTTAGACACCAATTTTTGGACTGCGAAATAGACATCGTCATCCATTTCCGTCCTGAATCTCTCCAATGAAGCGATAAATGGCACTGGTTCTTTGCCAACTTCTAATAACCATACCCCGTCATACAGTTTTGGTTTGTGTGCAGTGGTTGGGATTGTGGGAATGTTTCTTGCTTCGCGTTCGATGGTGATTACATGTTTTTTAACTGATACCAGACAACGTCCAACAGCATGCCGTGAGGATGTGCCATGCACGGCCGAATCTGCTGCTGCCTGCAGTTTTGAAATTGCGGGTCGAAACGGCAGCCCACCGGCTGCGAGTATCAATGTGGAAAGTGTATCGATTACAATCGGACCGGGGCAATTTTTAGGGTACATAAACTGCATGTTACCTGCTGCATTGATGGAACAATGATCGTTGATCAAGTGTGCCGTTCGTTTTCCAAGCCAATATCTTGACTGAGCCGACAAGGTTGCAAACCTCGCGATTGTTTCAATAGTGGGAAAATCCGCAGGTTTACTGTTGAGATAATTACGTAAGCTTACCCGTTCAGATGTGAGTTTTTCGTTTGATGGATCATTAATCCAATCTTGTCGTTGATCTTCTAAAAACTTCCGCAGATCTTCGCGTTTTGTGTTGAGCGCTGGTCGCCAGAGTTTGATGTCTTCGTAGGATGACCAAACGGTCATACCGGACATTCCGCGTGTTCCACTCGTTGGTTTGGTGCGAAGAGACCGCATCACTAAAGTCTCGGCCTGATCGTTCAATGTGTGACCCAGCGCAATGGTCGTTGCACCAATTGTTCGAGCGTGAGTGACCAGAAGTTCGTAACGGGCCAGACGTGCGGCTTGAGATGACCGTTTAGAGTTGGGCGACCACGTCAAGGTGACGTGGGGGACAGCCAATTTTGCGCAAATACCTGATACAAATTTGGCTTCAAGCTTGGCTTCAGATCTCAAGCCATGGTCAACGGTTGCAGCGTAGATTTTGTGGTTGGGAAGGGTGGCTTTCAATAACAGCAAAAGGGCAAGGGAATCGCTGCCGCCAGACACTGCCACCAAAATGGTGCCGGCAGGGGCGTCGTCGAAATCGATCAGCACTTGGTGCTGGCCTGCTCGTCTTTAACCCGCTTTTCCAAGCGCGCTGCTGAATCTGGATATTGTTGGAGAACTTCCGCATAGGTTGCGCATGCGACTTCCCGTTGGTTCAAGCCCGCAAGTGCAAGGCCAAGACCCAGAAGGTTATCAGCAGCTGTATCAGCCTCTGGAAAATCTCGATGGGTGTCGAGATGAAGATCAGCTGCTTGATAATATTTCTTCTGCCAGAACAGGCTTTCGGCAAGATAATATCGGGCTTCGCCACTTCTGGGATCTTTTGGCCAAGCCGTGATCATTGCTTTGAAAATTGTCTCACTCAAAGGGTAATTACGGTTTTCATAAGATTTGAAACCCGCTTGATACACTTCAGCAGGTGTTGCGCCAAATTCGGCAGCTTCGACGCCCGTGCTGGCGTCATCAAACACGCCTTTAGGAATGTTCAATTGCAACGGCCCATTGGGTTGGGTTTCAACCACATTACCCTGATTGTCGAATGTTAGTGTTCCCAATGCACGGGGCAGGGAGCCCTTCTGTGAATTTGAAGCGGGAGCCAGATCAGGTTCTTTATTTGCAACTTCAATTTCAGTTTTACCGTCCGTGGAATTTATCTCCCCGGACGGATCAGGCTTTCCCAGGCTGTTGTCTCCCTGATCATCAACTTTCGCAACCTCTGTGGAGGAATCGCTCAACTCGGATTGTTTTTCTTCGATTTCTTGGAAACGGCTTTCGTTGTCTTGTTCCATTTTACGAAGCTTCTCTTGGAGCTGAAGCAACAGGAAATTCAATTCTTCAACGCGACCGTTCAGCTGGCGAATGGTGTTCTCCATTTCGTTTATACGGAAGGATTGATCGCTTGATTGGACCAATTGAATATTGCTGTTCGTGCTTGGAACATTCACTTGGGGCACAAGACGTTGTGCGTGGGCGCTGCCCATCATCATTCCCGCGATAATAAAAGCGAGGCTGGTTCGCATTGCAGACATAGTTTGTATCCCCTGATTGCGTTAAAGTGTGAAAGCTATTGTGAGCCTAATTCAGGCCAAATTTAGTATGGATTTCAAGATAAAAATGGCCCCAAATGCATTTGGAATAAATCCACGCATATGAGACCACATTTAGATTTGCTGTATTTATCTTGTATTTAGCTGTTTCCGCCAGTCAAAACTGTCACCGCACGGCGGTTTTGAGACCAACATGAAATGTCGTTACAAACTGCAACCGGGCGTTCTTTACCGAATGAGATGGTCTTGATGCGTGCGCGGCTTACACCACGTGAGGATAGATAGTCCCGTGTCGATGAAGCACGACGTGCGCCAAGCGCTAGGTTATATTCGCGTGTGCCGCGTTCATCAGCATGGCCTTCAATTGTAATGCGGTAGCTGGAATAACGACCAAGCCAAGCGGCTTGTTTATCCAGTGTTTGGCGGGCTTCTGCGGTCAAAGATGTGGAATCTGTGGTGAAGAACACGCGATCTCCAACGTTGACCGTGAAGTCGCGTGTAGACCCCGGTGTGGCTGAACCCGCGACACCGCTGTTCGTTCCATTCAGCCCCAATTGTCCCGCATTATCTGGAATAGGCTTCTTTTTCGCACAACCTGCGACGGCCAACATCAATGCGATTGGTAAAGCGACGGAATATGCAGAGAATTTTGAGTTGCTCATGATCAAGCCCATGGACCGGACTCCTGTAACGGATAAGATTGAATTCGTTTTGGTGAGTATTTGATAACCAAATCTCATTAATTGCGCCTCAAGAAATTCGGTTAACAATATATTAATACCAAACTTCGTTCAACGATCATTCAGTAAATTCAAAATTGCGGCAGTATGTGGGCGAATGTCGCAATAGCCGCAATTTTGTGCCTTATTTCCGCTTTGCCGTACTTTCTGCCAACACGCACAACAATTCAAACATGATGGATACGCCGACCCAAGCGGTGTTCCCACTGGGATCAAATGGGGGAGACACTTCCACCAGATCTGCGCCAATCATGTTGACATCTTTGAGGCCGCGAACAAACTGTTGCGCGGTGAATGTGTTGGGCCCACCAATTTCCGGCGTTCCTGTACCAGGCGCATAGGCCGGATCGATAAAGTCGATGTCAAAACTGATATACGTTTCTTGACTGCCAACAATCTTGCGGGCTTGAGCCATAATATCTACGTGACCGCGTTCCATCACTTCTTCTATCTCTATAATGGTAACGCCGTTTGCACGACCGAACTCGATATCTTCACCATCATATTGTGTGCCGCGTATTCCAATTTGAACCACGCGTTTGGGGTCAAGCAGCCCTTCTTCTATGGCGCGTCTAAACGGGGTGCCGTGGGTGTATTTGGTGCCACCGAAATATTCGTCAAACAAATCCGTATGGGCATCAAAGTGGATCATGCCCACAGGACCGTCAGACGCCAATCCTCGTAGAATGGGCAGTGAAATAAGATGATCACCGCCAGCTGTCATAGGGACGATGCCATCATTCTTCAATTGAGTGTATTGTTGCGTGGTTCGATCCAGACTGGCCAAGAGATCCGCAGGGTTTGGAGAAACATCTCCCAGATCAGCACAATTGCACAGTTCGAATGGTTTGATTTTTGTGACCGGATGGACAGCTCTGATCATTGTCGATAGATCACGCAATTGACGCGGCCCGTGGCGGGCGCCGGGTCTGTTGGTGGTTCCGCCATCCCAAGGAACGCCGATTAAACCTATATCCACATTTTTATAAAATTCATCCTCGGGCTTCACATAAGGAAGGCGCATAAAAGTGGGAATGCCAGCAAAGCGGGGTAGGTCGAAGCCTGAAATGGGCTGGAAGTTCTTATTGGACATGGGGAAATCCCGTTTCTTTTCCTGCATATTTGCAAATTTTGATCAGATGGCAAATTTTCACCTTGCGTAGCGCCATTGTTTGGGTAGTGTTTGGCTATGGTGGTGAAGCAGTTGCGTAATTCGAGTAATGCCGAAAAGGCTCATGTTGTTCAGACAGATAACTCTGATAATGTGTTGGATGTTCGTGACCTTCAAACTGTATTTGAGACACAAGATGGCACTGTTCATGCGGTCAACAATATCAGCTTCTCTTTGAAGTCTGGTGAGTTGTTGGGTGTGGTGGGTGAATCTGGTTCGGGTAAAAGCGTCTCCATGATGTCTTTGCTAAAACTGCTTCCGATGCCACCTGCCAAAATTCTCAGTGGTGAAGTTATTTTTGAAGGTCATGATTTGCTGCAAGCCAGCGAAGATGAATTGCGCAGTCTGCGTGGTGGCGACATTGGTTTCATATTCCAAGATCCCATGACATCTTTGAATCCCGTATTCACCGTTGGTTTTCAGTTGATGGAACCTTTGCGCATTCACATGGGTATGAATAAGAAACAAGCTCAGATCCGAGCTGTGGAATTGTTGGAGCTGGTCGGTATTCCTTCTGCAGGTGATCGATTGAAAGACTTTCCGCATCAGTTTTCTGGCGGAATGCGCCAACGGGTGATGATAGCGATTGCACTGGCTTGTGATCCGAAGGTCTTGATTGCAGATGAGCCCACCACGGCGCTTGATGTGACTGTGCAAGCGCAGATTATTGAACTGGTCAAAGGCCTGCGCGAAAAACTCGGTATGGCGATTGTCTGGATCACCCACGATCTTGGTGTTGTGGCAGGCATCGCGGACCGTGTAGCTGTGATGTATGGCGGACAAATTGTTGAATATGCGGATGTTGACAGATTGTATGAAGATCCGCGTCACCCTTATACCCGCGCGTTGTTGAAAACGCTTCCGGCGGATGAAGGCTTGCGGATGGAGCGTTTGGTTAGCATCCCGGGTCAAGCACCAAATCTCAAAGGACCGCTGATTGCTTGTCCATTTGCACCGCGTTGCGAAGATGTGCATGAGCGTTGTTGGTCGGCAAACCCGCCATTGTTTGAAGTCGGTAGCGGACAAAAATCTGCTTGCTGGCTTGAAGCTGACGAAAAGGCAGGTGCTGCATGAGTGATATTGTCGAAAAAGACCTGCTGACGGTTTCTGATCTGAAAATCCATTTTCCAATTTACAAAGGTCTGTTTCGTAAAAAAGTTGGCGACGTTAAGGCCGTCGACGGAGTTTCATTTGCTATTCAGCGTGGAGAAACTCTCGGTCTTGTCGGTGAGTCCGGTTGTGGAAAATCAACAACCGGTCGTGCGGTTTTGCGCCTTTATGACCCAACTGCTGGAAGTGTCGTATTCGAAAATCGCGATATTGCAGCATTGTCAGATTCTGAAATGCGCGTTACGCGACCGCGCATGCAGATGATTTTTCAAGACCCGCAGGCGTGCTTGAACCCGCGAATGACAGTTGGATCTATTGTTGCAGAACCATTGATTGAACACACAAAATTGTCGTCTGAAGATCGTAAGGCAAAAGTGCGTGAACTTCTGGATGCAGTGGGCCTCAATCCTGATTTTGTGAACCGGTATCCGCACGAATTTTCCGGTGGACAAAGACAGCGTATCGGGATCGCGAGAGCTTTGGCTCTGGACCCGGATTTCATTGTTTGTGACGAACCTATTGCGGCACTTGATGTTTCGATTCAGGCGCAAGTGGTCAACTTGCTGGAAGATTTGCAGCGTGAACGGGGGCTGACATTCCTGTTCATCAGTCATGATCTGTCCATGGTGCGCCATATCGCAGACCGTGTTGCGGTTATGTATCTTGGCAAAATTGTGGAACTGGCGTCTGTTTCGAAACTCTATTCTAATCCGCAACATCCTTACACGCAGGCGCTTTTGTCAGCTGTGCCTGTGGCGGACCCGAAAATTGAGGAGAAACGTCAACGGGTCATTTTAAAAGGTGATGTTCCCAGCCCATCCAACCCGCCTGAAGGATGTGTCTTTTGCACACGCTGTCCGATTGCTGAGAAAAAATGCTTTACGGTTCCACCAGAATGGCGTGAACTCAAACCAGATCAGTTTGTTGCTTGCCATTTGGCTTAGCCGACGAACACGATTGCGGGCGCTAATGAATAGAGCCTAAAATTAAAAGGGTCGGGATTACCGACCATGACACTAACGGGAGACTAAAATGAAAAGCCTCAAAACTTTATTGCTGGGAACTGCTGCCGCTATGGTTGCTGTGTCTGGCGCTTATGCCGATGGGCATGAAGGCAAACGTGGCCGCGATGGTGAAGTGAAAATCATCTATTGGCAGGCCCCATCAATTCTAAATCCATATCTTTCTGGTGGTACGAAGGACGTTGAATCGTCATCAATGATCGTTGAGCCGCTTGCACGCTTCAATGAAAGAGGTGAGCTGGTTCCTTTTCTGGCAGAGAGCATTCCAACCGTTGGAAATGGTGGCGTTTCAGCTGATCTGAAAAAGATCACTTGGAAAATCAAACCAGGTCTCAAATGGTCAGATGGAACTGATTTCACATCTGCTGATGTGGCTTTCACGGCGCAATATTGCATGGACCCGGCTGGAGGTTGTGCACAATCAGCTAAATTTGAAGGCATTGATTCAGTTGAAACACCTGACCCGTTAACTGTTGTGGTGAACTTCAAAGAACCAAAACCAGTGCCGTATAATGCATTTGTTGGTGGTCAATCTCCAATCATTCAAGCTGCACAATTCAAAGACTGCCTCGGCGCGAAAGCTCCTGAGTGTACATCTGCCAACTTCGGCCCAATCGGTACAGGCCCATTCGTTGTCACAAACTTCAAACCGAATGATGTGATTCAAATGAAGGCCAACGAAAACTTCCGCGAAGAAGGCAAGCCTGCATTTGCAAGTGTAACTTTCAAAGGCGGTGGTGATGCAGCTGCTGCTGGTCGTGCCGTTATGGAAACAGGTGAGTTCGACTACGCTTGGAACATGCAATTGGCACCAGACGTTTTGAAGAAAATGGCTGAAGGCGGCAAAGGCACTCCGATCTCTGCTTTTGGTACACTTGTTGAGCGCCTTGAAATGAACATGACTGATCCATCAGCAAGCCTTGCTGAAGGTGAGCGTGCAACAGCGAAACATCCGCATCCAATCTTGTCGGATGCAAATGTACGCCGTGCTTTGTCTATGGCGATTGATCGTCCACTTCTCGTGGAAATCGGTTACGGCCAAGCTGGTCGCCCAACATGTAACTTGGTGCCTGCGCCACAAGCATGGGCTTCCGACAACACAGCTTGCCTGAAACAAGATCTTGAGGGTGCTAAAAAGCTCCTTGATGAAGCTGGTTGGAAAATAGGTGCCGGTGGTATCCGCGAGAAAGACGGTAAGAAATTTAAACTGACTTACCAAACATCTACTAAC
The DNA here is from genome assembly GCA_938010435.1 of uncultured Rhizobiaceae group bacterium. Lineage (GTDB taxonomy): Bacteria > Pseudomonadota > Alphaproteobacteria > Rhizobiales > Rhizobiaceae > Pseudahrensia. Next base: position 50,185 of record CALLUS010000015.1, read on the forward strand.
GCTGTTCGTCAGGATTTTCAGGCGATTATCAAACAAAACTGGAAAGAAATCGGTGTTGATACAGAACTGCGCAACATCAGTGGTTCCGTATTCTTCGGTGGTGACCCAGCGTCTCCAGATACATTCCAGAAGTTCTACGCAGACGTTGAAATGTATGCGAACAACTTCGACGGAACGGACCCGGAAGTTTATCTAAGCCAATACAAATGCGATAAGGCACCACGCCCAGAGTCGCAGTGGCAAGGTGAGAATATCAACCGTTACTGTAATGCTGACTATGACAAGATGATTGTCGAGCTCAGCAAAACTGCCGATCTTTCCAAACGCCAGGAATTGGCCAAGAAAATGAACGACATGTTGACAAAAGATAGCATGACAATCGTTCCTTTGGTTGACCGTGGTCGTGTATCTGCAGCTTCGGTCACACTTGGTGGCGTTGTTCTGAACACTTGGGACTCCGAGCTTTGGAACGTTGCCGATTGGTATCGTAAGAAGTAATTTTTAAGGGCAGGGGCGATCTTCGGATCGCCCCTGCTCATCTTTTTGCAATTACAGGCAATGCTTGTCGTCTGTCATTGCGCAAGGATGAGATTTTCTCATGGGCGCTGATAGCAAATGTTGAACTACACAATACGACGATTGTTTTTTGCAATCCCCACCATGCTTTTCATCAGCTTGGTGATATTTGTCGTTATCAAACTGTCGCCCTCTGATCCAACGGCTGGAATGCCGTTGACTATTCCGCCGGAAGTTCGCGAGAAAATTCGTGAAGCATTGGGTTTCAATGACCCAATCCACATTCAGTTTTTTCTATGGCTTAAACAACTGGTTTACACTGAACCCAAGTTCTGGATGAATAAGCTGTGGGGTACTGACTTCGAAGTAGGGCAACGTATGATTTCATACGCAACCCGTTCACCGGTGATGGACCTAGTGGTTCAACGCATCCCGCAGACACTCTGGGTTGTTGGAATTTCTTATATCGTCGGCATTTTGATTGCTGTGCCATTGGGCATTATTTCAGCTTACAAACAATATTCGATCTTCGATCAAATCGGAACGTTCATTTCTATGATCGGGTTTTCGGTGCCAACGTTCTTCACGGGCGTTTTGATGATCTTGCTGTTTTCGGTCACGTTGGGGTGGTTTCCTTCGATTTACGACACCACCCATGAGGTCACTGACTGGAGTTCGTTTATCTATCAAGTGAAGCAATCGATCATGCCGATAATGGTTCTCGGGTTGTTTAATGCTGCGCAAATTTCACGCTATATGCGGGCTTCCATGTTGGAAAATCTCACCCAAGATTATGTTCGGACTGCCCGCGCAAAAGGCGTGAAAGAGCGTTCTGTTGTTCTGGTTCATGTATTGCGCAACTCCATGATCCCTGTGGTCACAGTGATTGCCTTGAACTTGCCGAGTGTTTTTGGTGGTGCTTTGATCACAGAACAAGTGTTTCAAGTGAACGGTCTTGGCCAATTGCTCATACTTGCCATTCAGGGTGGTGACGTTCCTGTTGTGCAAACTGTGACCGTCATTTTTGCAGTGTTGATTGTCTTGTTCAGTTTGATTGCTGATGTGCTTTACGGAATGCTTGATCCGAGGATTCGCTATGACTGATCAGAGCACAGCTATTCGCGCCAACGATGGATTGAAGGAAGCGGTGTCAGAACACCGTTCTTTGTCACGCGACGTGTGGAACCAGTTTAAAACTCACAAAGGCGCTCTGATTGGCGGTTTCATTTTCTTCGGAATTTTGATTGCTGTTATGCTCGGTCCATTGATCTGGACGATCGACCCGACATTTGTGGACATTCGCTCCCGCAACCAAGGTGTATCTCTCGCTCATCCATTTGGCACAGATCAATTGGGACGTGATCTTCTGGCGCGCATTTTACAAGGCGGGCGCATTTCGATGGCGGTTGGCCTTGTGGCCATGTTTATTGCCGTATTGCTGGGAACAGCTATTGGCGTTTTGGCCGGGTTCTTTTCAAAACTTGATGGACCGCTTATGCGGTTTACGGACCTGTTTTTATCGCTTCCGCTGCTACCACTTCTGCTGGTGATCGTTACTTTGTTCCGTGAACCATTGTCGGCATCATTCGGACCTGAGGGTGGGATCTTTATTTTGATGGTGTCTGCTATCGGCATTACGTCGTGGATGCAGACCGCCCGTGTTGTGCGTAGTGAAGTGTTGGTGCTGAAAGAGCGTGAGTTTGTCTTGGCAGCACGTTCAATTGGCACACCGCCACGCCGGATGATTTCGCGGCATATTTTGCCCAATGTGATTTCACCAATTCTGGTGTCGGCCACACTAGGTATTGCCAATGCGATTATCACAGAATCAGCGCTTTCTTTTCTAGGGCTCGGCTTTCCGCCAGACTTCCCCACATGGGGGCGTCTGTTGTTCGACGCGATTGACTATATGCCGCAATATCCCATGTGGGTTGTGTTCCCGGGTCTTGCGATATCGCTGACTGTTCTGAGCGTGAATTATATGGGGGACGGCTTGCGCGATGCATTGGACCCCAGGGCGCGAGATCGCTGACAAAGTTGAAATTTCAAACCTTAAGTTTCTGAACACAAAACGTAGGGTTTTTTAACCGTTGAGTTGTGACAACTGCATTGCGCCTTTGCGCATCACATCCAAATGGTCCGGCAAAGTGTTAAATTGCAACCGCTGAGTTGGTCCGTGGAAAGCAACGGCTGCTTGAAAGCGTCCATCTTGACCAAGAACGGGTACAGCAAGTGCTACCATGCCTTCAAACAGTTCTTCATTATCTCGCGCAAAGCCATCACGACGAACAGCGCTCAGTTCCTTGCGAAGCTCTCCTTCGGACATGATAGTGTTGGCTGTACGTTTCTCGAAATTTATTGCTTTCAAAAAATTATCGAGATCGCGATTTTGAAGACTGGCCAAAAAGCACTTTCCGCTGGCCGTGCAATGAAACGGCACCCGAGATCCAATGGGAAGTTCAATGCGGAAAATCCAATCGGTTTCCACGCGATCGAGATATGTCATGCCGTCTGTTTCCGGCACGGCAAAGTTGACCGTTTCGCGTGTGGCTTCAGAGAGACCCAGCAAGACTTGATGACGGGCCACGCTTTGGTGGGTTGAACTGATTAATCCGTTGGCCATTTGCAAAGCACGGGGCGCTGCAAGCAATTTCTTGCCTGAAACATCGCGGATCAGAAACCCCTCATCCAAAAGTGTTTGGCACAATCGATGGATCGATTGTTTAGGTAACCCTATTTCCCGATTGATTTCCGTCGGCGATTTTGGGTCGTGTGAGTTTGCCACTGCCTCCAAAATAAGCAGTGTTCTTAAATTTGTCGCGATGCGGCCTTGGTCTTCTTCTGCTGCAATCATTTCAAATTCATCCACATATCTGAAAGTTCATGTACAAAAAGTCGCAGTTGGGGATTGTCACACCAAAGACAACGTGATTGAATAAATAACGAGACCAAAAGTCTCATTTTTTGATACTTCTGGTCAAGTAAAAAATTGCAAAAAATGAGACTTTATGAAATTCGCGCTGTCAGCCTTTGTTGGGGTGGCAAAGGGAGGCGCTTTTTGGAATTTGACTTTGTAATCGTAGGTGCTGGTTCTGCCGGCTGCGCTCTTGCTGCTCGTCTTTCCGAAAGCGGGAAGTATTCTGTTGCGCTTGTGGAAGCTGGCGGACGTGACATGTCACCTTGGATTCACATTCCCGTTGGATATTTCAAAACGATGGGCGATCCGAAAATGGATTGGTCGTATAAGACAGAAGCTGACCCGGGTTTGAACGGACGTTCCATCAACTGGCCTCGTGGTCGTGTGTTGGGCGGTTCTTCTTCGATTAACGGACTTCTTTATGTGCGTGGTCAAAAGGAAGATTATAACCAATGGCGCCAGATGGGAAATACCGGTTGGGGCTGGGATGATGTTTTGCCTTGCTTTAAGCGTTCTGAAAGCTGGGAAGATGGCGAAAGCGCCATTCGCGGTGGCAATGGCCCGTTGACCGTTTCAAAAACCCGCCTTAGCCGCAAAGCAGTTGATGACTATATTCAAGCTGCCGTTGCTGCAGGCTATCCTTACAATGAAGATTACAATGGCGAGAGCCAAGAGGGTATGGGTTATTTTCAGCTGACAGCCTATAAAGGTCGCCGCTGTTCTTCGGCTGTTGCTTACCTGAAACCGGCACAAGGTCGTGCAAACCTGACCGTTCTCACAGGCTTGTCGACACAGCGTGTTTTGTTGGAAAACGGTGAAGCAACTGGTATTGTTATCAAGAGTGGAGACAGCGAGAAAATCATCAAAGCACGCCGCGAAGTTGTTTTGTCTGCGGGTGCAATTGGCTCTCCTCAGATTCTTATGTTGTCTGGTATTGGCCCTGGCCAAAACCTCTCTGATAACGGCGTTGAAGTTGCGCATGAGCTCAAGGGTGTCGGCCAAAACTTGCAAGACCATTTGCAGGCGCGACCCGTATTCAAATGCAAGTCGTCTACAATCAACACTGAAACCAATTCTATGTTTAAGCAGGCGCGTATCGGGATTGAATATGCGTTGAAACGAACGGGTCCTATGACAATGGCGGCGAGCCTTGGAACGGGTTATTTGAAAACGCGTCCTGAGTTGGCAACCCCTGATATTCAGTTTCACCTTCAACCGTTTTCGACCGATAAGGTGGGCACGAGCACACATCCATTTAATGCATTTACGGCGTCTGTGTTGCAGATGCGTCCGGAAAGTGCTGGTCATTTGGAACTGCAATCGAACAAGGCAAGCGATCATCCGATAATTCATCCGAATTATTTGGCGACACCACTGGATCAACAGACGATTGTTGACGGTATTAAAGTTGCAAGACGGATTGCTGGTTTCGAACCTGCCAAGTCTGAAATTATTGAAGAGTACTCTCCTGGCAAGGCCGTTGGTGAACATGATGACGCTGCAATTCTAAACTGGGCGCGCGACACAGCCACCACAATTTATCACCCCACAGGAACTTGCAAAATGGGACAAGATGATAGTGCGGTCGTTGATGAACGTTTGCGTGTGCGTGGTGTGGGGAAACTTCGCGTTGTTGATGCTTCAATTATGCCGATCATCGTATCTGGTAACACGAATGCACCCGCCATCATGATTGGTGAGCGGGCTTCTGATTTCATTCTAGAGGATGCTGCCTGATGTGGGATCTCGTTGCTGATTACAGCAAAATTATTATCGCTGATATTGTGTTGTCTGGTGACAATGCTTTGATCATTGGCATGGCTGCTGCCGGCCTCTCGCCGGAGTTGCGCAAAAAAGCCATTTTGTTTGGAATGGTTGTGGCTGCCGTTTTGCGTGTTGTGTTTGCATTGGTCGCAACCAAATTGCTCGGTATTCCGGGACTTCTCGTTGTTGGTGCATTGCTGCTCTTTTGGGTGTGCTGGGGTTTGTATAAAGAAATTCGCGTAAACATTGATGAAGAAGCCGCGCACGCTTTAGAGGATGCGGAAAATCCTGAGGCCGGATACACCGGAGCGCCGCGACGCTCATTGGCATCGGCTCTGTGGACGATCACAGTGGCAGATGTTTCTATGTCCATCGACAATGTTTTGGCAGTTGCTGCGATTGCTGATGGAGACCAAACTAAGCTTGTTGTCGGTTTAGCGATTGCGATTATTGCGATGGCTTGTTTTGCAACTCTAATCATGAAACTTTTATCCAAATACCCATGGATTTCGTGGGCTGGATTGTTTGTACTCATATATGTGGCGGGGGAGATGCTCTACAAAGGTGTGTTTGATCCGCAGCGAGGAATTCTAGCTTATCTCAATGGAACAGGTGGTGTTCCGGGATTGAGCTGACAAATTTGGCGCCCTGAACGTTCGGGCACCAATTCAACTGTGGTGATTATAACCATCTCGCGCCTTCGGCGGGGTTATATGGCAACACCGCATTCGTCTGGAGGAAGAGAATGACAAAAGGGAGGAATACCATGTCTGTTCTTGCTAAACTCGGCAAAACTCTTGCCGCAACTGCAGTCGTTGCAACTTTCGCAACTGCTGCAATCGCTAAACCGATCACCATCCGTGTTCAATCGGTTATTTCGGCGAAAGCTGATGAAGTCACAATGCTGAAAGCCTTTGCTGAAGACGTAAAAGCGTTGACAGCTGGTGATGAAATCACAATCGAAGTGCTGCCTGCTGGTGCTGTTGTTGGTGTTAAAGAAACTCTTGATGCGGTTGATAAAGGCCTCGTTGAAGGTGGCTTTGCATGGACACACTACTGGTCAGGTAAACACCCTGCTGCTGCGCTGTTCGGTTCTCCGCCAGCTGGTGGTGGTATTGGCATGGACAACCTTGCTTGGTTGTCATGGTTCCAGTTCGGTGGTGGTAAAGAACTTTAAGACCAGCTTTGGACTGAAATGGGTGTCAACGTAAAAGGCTTCATGTTGCAGCCTGTTGGACCAGAAGCTCTTGGTTGGTTCAAAGAGCCGATCAATTCAATGGCTGACTTCCGTAAATACCGTTTCCGTACGCCTCCAGGAATTCCTGGCCAAGCTTACAAAGACATCGGTGTTGCTTCTGTTGCTATGGGTGGTGGTGACATTTTGCCAGCGCTTGAAAAAGGCACAATTGATGCTGCTGAATGGTGCTGTCCGAAGCCTGACTCCGTGTTTGGTTTCCAGAAAGTGCTTAAGCACTATTATCTGCAAGGCCTGCACCAGGTTGTTGTGAATGCTGACATGTATATCAACGGTGATATCTATAAAAGCATGACACCAGTTCAGCAAAAAGCTATTGAAGTTGCTGCTAACGCATCTCTTTCAAAATCAATGTCCTACCGCATCTACGAAAACGGTAAGGCTTTGAAAAAGCTGACTGAAGAAGATGGTGTTATCTTGCATGACACTCCTGCAGATTACTTCCCGGCATACATGAATGCTGCGAAAGCTTTGCTTGAGAAGAATGCTTCAGAAAACGCATTCTTCAAAACAGTTTACGACAGCCAAAAAGAATTCGCGAAAATCGCAGTTCCATTCTGGGCTGGTTCGCAAGCTTCAAATGCTGCTTTGGGTAAAGCTTACGCTGACACTCTAAAATAGCCTTTTGAATAATATTCGGCGGAGCGTTTATTCGCTTCGCCGTTTTCTTTCAGAATTGGGAAGTTGAGTTCCCCATTCTAAAAGAAAACCAGCGACCTCGGGGAGAGAGTCATTATGGCTGAGGAAGTAATTCCAGACGATTTGGACACAACAGATGAGTCCATTGCCGAGCGTAGAAATGAGAAGGCAGGTTATACGCCTGACGACATGACATCGTGGCAACGTCCAATTACAGCGACCATTGATGTGATCAATGAATGGGCTGGACGCATTATGTGTCTTCTGCTTATTCCGATGATTGCGGGCACGGTTTTCGAGGTTGTCTCACGTAAAGCGTTTGCGGTTCTCACCGATTACGGGATGAATGAAACGGCGATCGCATGGGGGCTCGGTCCGACGCTTTGGAATTATGATATCAGCCGTATGATGGGTGGTGTGTTGTTCATGGCAACAGCCGGTTATGCGTTAATGCGCGGCGTGCATATTCGCGCGGACTTTCTGTTCCGCAATTGGCATCCGAGAACGCAAGCAACAGTCGATGCATCCTTGTATCTGCTACTTTATTTCCCTGCTATGCTCTTCTTCTTCTGGAGTTCTCTGGACTACGCGATAGATTCATTTGGCCAAAACCCTTTCAACCCGAATTCATGGGAAGAAGCCAGTGATACAACCTGGGCACCTTGGTTGTGGCCTGGTCGTATCTGGATGCCAATTGGCGCTATGCTTCTTTTGCTCCAAGGCTTGCCGGAACTGTTTCGCGCATTCCACCAAATGGGTAAAGTGCGGGAATCTAAGTTCGTAAAATTCCTGCCATTCTATGTCATTCTTTTGGCTATTGTTTTCGTTAGCGTGTTCTATCCAAATGCGGTTCCGTTTGATGATTGGTGGCAATCAGCCGCTGGCGGCTCCGGGATTTTTGATTTTGAGAAGTCGACGATCGGCTTGTTCATGCTGGCCGCGATGTTGTTTTCGATCTTCGTTGGTTTCCCGATTTCGTTTACATTGATTTTCCTCGCCTTCACTTTCGGGTCTTGGGGCGCGGGCAGTGCGGTGACGTTCTTCTTGATGACGCTTCAAGTGAACTCCACCATGTTGGACGACCAGCTTGTTGCTGTCCCATTGTTTATTCTTATGGGCATCGTGATGGAACAGGCTGGTTTGATGGAGCGTTTGTTTAACGCGGTTCAGTTAATGATGTCGCGTACACGTGGCGCTTTGTTCATCGCAGTCTTGTTCGTTTCAACCATCTTTGCTGCCGCAACAGGTATTGTGGGTGCGTCGGTGACGATCCTCGGTATTATGGCTGCTAAAACCATGAATAAATCCGGATACAATGTGCGTTTGGCAGCGGGTACAATTACCGCCGGCGGCACGCTGGGTATTTTGATCCCTCCATCGATTATGCTGATCGTTATGGGGCCGGTACTTGAAGTGCCCGTGACGGATCTGTTTCGCGCGGCGATTATTCCTGGTGTGCTCTTAGCTGTGCTTTATATGATCTACGCGTTGGGTCGTTGCTGGATTGATCCTAGTCTTGGTCCAATCCTGCCTGAAGACGAACAGCCTGATACATCGCCTTATTACTTGGCAGAAGTTGCGGCTGTTATGGCTTCATTGGTGGCGTTCTTTTGGCTCATCACTCTTGGTGCGTCAGGCAGCCTCGGCTTTATTCCGTTAGGTGGTCTTATTATTCCAATCGCTTGGCTTTTTGCCATGTTTGGTGCTTATAAATGGACACGTACAAACAAGCCTGGCGGATTCTACTTCTCCGACCTTTGGTACGAGTTCTTCATGGGCCTCGTTCCGCCAACGGTTCTGATCGCATTTGCGCTGGGTTCAATTTTGGCGGGTTGGGCAACCCCTGCGGAAGCCGCAGCATGTGGTGCGTTCGGCGCGATTGTCTTGTCACTGGCCTACCGTAAACTGACGGTAGCGAAGTTCTATGACGCTTTGATCAAGACATTGGAAATCTCAGTGTTGATCATGTTCCTCGTGGCAGCATCTAACTTCTTCGGCGCGGTGTTCTCAAACCTCGGTACGCCGAAATACCTGACGGAACTTCTACTGTCATTCGACCTGTCGACGGCAGCTATGTTGATCTTCGTTATGGCGTTGGTGTTCTTGCTGGGTTGGCCTTTGGAATGGGTGCCGATCGTATTGATCATCGTGCCAATTCTTGTGCCATTGCTTGTGAGCTTGAATGTGAACCTGACTTGGTTTGCTATCCTAGTGGCGGTGAACCTTCAGACCGCATGGCTCAGTCCACCCGTGGCATTGTCGGCCTACTTCCTGAAAGGTGTTGTGCCGGAATGGGATTTGAAGGACATCTATCTGGGCATGATGCAATTCATGGTCATTCAGGTGATTGGTCTTGCGTTGATCTTCATGTTCCCGGGCTTTGCGCTCTGGTTGCCGGACTTCCTGTCATCATCAGGTTCTGAAGGCTTCTTCAGTTATCCCGGTTACGGCGAGTAAATAATTGCTGCGGGGGCACCCTCGCAGCTTCAATTACGTAATTTTGAATGTTGATCTGGCGATCAACCAGACCCATTAACAGTGAGCGTTTAAATGGCAGTCACCTATTTGAAGAAAGCAGATAAGACATCTGCAAGTGATGCACCTGATGTGCGTGATAGCGTCCAGTCCATCCTCGATGAAATTGAAAATGGTGGTGAAGATGCGGCACGTAAATATGCAGCAAAATTTGATCAGTATGACGGCAATATTTTACTGACGGCCGAGGAAATTGAAGCTGCCAGCGCTAAAGTGCCGCAAAAACTCAAAGACGATATTCGCTTTGCTCATGACAACGTTCGCCGTTTTGCTGAAAAGCAGATGGAGAGCTTGCAAGACATGGAATATGAAATCTTGCCGGGCTTTATGGCGGGTCAAAAAAGCATCCCGTGCCAGTCCGCTGGCTGCTATGTTCCCGGTGGTCGTTACAGCCACGTTGCTTCCGCAATCATGACTGTGACTACGGCGAAGGTTGCAGGTGTGTCCAACATCTCAGTGTGCTCGCCGCCACGCCCTGATGTGGGCATCAATCCTGCGATCATTTACACATCTCATCTTTGTGGTGCTGACAACATTTTTGCGCTGGGTGGCGTTCAAGGTGTGGCCTCCATGGCGTTCGGCCTGTTTGGCCAACCGGAGGCTGATATCATCGTTGGTCCGGGCAACCAATTTGTCGCCGAAGCTAAACGTATTTTGTTTGGCCGTGTGGGCATTGATATGTTTGCAGGCCCGACAGACAGTCTCATTCTTGCGGATAAATCTGCTGATCCCGAAATCGTGGCATCCGATCTCGTGGGGCAAGCAGAACATGGTTACAATTCACCAGTCTGGCTTGTGACTGACGATCAGGCCTTAGCTGAGAAAGTGATGGATTTGGTGCCTGACGTCATCGCTGACCTTCCAGGTCTCAACCGCGAAAACGCAGAGGCTGCATGGCGTGACTATGCTGAAGTGATCGTGTGTGCCGACCGAGAAGAAATGGCAGCCACTTCAGACAAATATGCACCGGAACATTTGACCGTTCAGGCCGAAGACCTACCTTGGTGGAAAGATCGTCTGGAATGCTATGGATCATTGTTCTTGGGTGAAGAGACAACCGTTGCTTACGGCGACAAAGCTTCTGGAACCAACCACGTATTGCCAACATCTGGTGCGGCGAAATACACAGGCGGTTTGTCGGTGCACAAATATCTGAAAATTGTTACTTGGCAGCAAGCTACGCGTGAAGCCTCCAAACCAGTTGCTTTGGCCACGGCTCGTATTTCCCGCCTTGAAGGCATGGAAGGCCACGCGCGTACTGCAGACGTTCGTTTGAAAAAATATTTCCCGAAAGAGAATTTCGATCTCAGCGCTGCTGATTAGAATTCGAGGCAGGACCTGACATGCGCGCGCTTTATTACACAGGAACCATGCAGTCTGAACTGCGCGATGCGCCGGACCCGATTGCTGGAAACAATCAGGTTCATATTGATGTATCTCATTGTGGAATTTGTGGTTCTGACATGCATGCGTGGCATGGTCACGATGCGCGCCGTGTCCCACCCTTGATTTTGGGTCACGAGGCTGTCGGTATTCCGCGCAATGGCAAATATGCTGGTAAGCGCGTGGCGATTAACCCGCTGCACACGTGCAACTCGTGCCGTCATTGTTTGTCTGGTGATGATCATCTGTGTGGAGATCGTCAAATGATGAGCATGCAATTGCCCGGCGCCTATGCGGAGCAAACGGTTGCCAGCGAAAGCAATATTTATCTTTTACCTGACGAACTTTCCAATGAAGATGCTGCTCTCGCCGAACCCTTGGCTGTTTGTGTTCACGCTGTTGAAGTGGCGCGTAAAACCGCTCGTCGATCGATATCTGAAAGCCGGTGTGTGGTGCTTGGAGGAGGCGCGATTGGCGTCCTCACCGCGCTTGTGCTGGCTGACCAAGGTTGCAAGGACTTGTGGATTGCGGAACCCAACGAGAAGCGTCGTGTGGTGCTTGAAGCAGCCGTACCTTCCGTCAATGCTTACAACCCATCACAAGGTGGGCCAGAGGTGGAAACCGCGAACATTGTTCTCGATGCTGTTGGTATGGGCGCCACCCGCAAAGCTGCATGCGAATTGGTGATGTCTGGCGGAACAATTGTACACGTTGGTTTGCAAGACAGTGCAGATGGCATCGACACGCGCCGTATCACACTTCAGGAAATTCATTTCTCAGGAACCTATTGCTATTCGCGTTATGATTTTGCAGCAGCGCTCAACCTATTGGCACGTGGTATCGTTCAAAATCGTGACTGGATTGAGGTGCGGCCGCTGGAGCAGGGTGCTCAAAGTTTCATCGATATCCATGAAGGCAATGCGGCCCCCAAGATTATTTTGACGATGTGATAAGCAGCTAACGTTCGTAGAACGAGCAAAGCGTTTCAATGAGTTTACGTACCTGAGCACTTGCGAGGTTGTAATAAATCAATTGCCCTTCGCGACGTGTTTGAACCAATTGGGCTTCGCGTAATTTGGCCAGATGTTGTGACAAGGCGCTTTGGCTCAATGTTGAAACAGCCAGCAATTGGCTTACTGTCATTTCTCCATCTGTTAAATGACAGACCACCATCAAACGATGACGGTTGGCCAACAGCGACAATAGGCTTTCTGCCTGTACCGCATTTTCTTCCATATCTTTGATGTTCATCATCTGCATATTGATAAATTAGCAAATTCTAATATATTAACAAGAAGAATTCTTGGTGGAGATAATGTCGTGACTGAATTTACCCCTCTCGCTTCTGCATTTGGTGGAACTTTGATTGGCTTGGCGGCTGTGCTGTTGATGGCATTGAATGGTCGGATTGCAGGCATCAGTGGAATCGGATCATCTGTTCTGCCACCGTGGACTGAACGCCTGGATGAAAATGATCTGGCTTGGCGGCTGGCATTTATCATCGGCATCATGCTGGCACCTTTGTTGGTGCAGATCGTGACTGGCACACCGATACAACAAACGGTTTCGAGCAATGTGCCCTTGATGGTGATTGCGGGGCTGATCACTGGTATCGGGTCTGTCTATGGCGGCGGGTGCACGTCTGGTCATGGGGTTTGCGGCATGTCGCGCCTTTCGATGCGCTCGTTTATTGCCACAGGTACATTTATGGCGACGGCCTTTGTCACCGTGTTCATCACCCGTCACGTGATTGGAGGATAAGACATGAAAACTCTTGCCGGATTTTTCTGTGGTTTGTTGTTCGGTGTGGGGCTCGTTATTTCAGGTATGGGCGACCCTGCCAAAGTGCTCAATTTCCTGGACCTATTTGGAACATGGGACCCAAGCTTGGCTTTTGTAATGGGCGGCGCTGTGTTGGTGTCATTTATCGGCTATCGATATATTCTTAACCGTCCGGCGCCCGTGTTTTCAGATGTGTTTCACATTCCCACCAAAACAGACGCTGACAGTCAGTTGCTGACCGGGGCTTCATTGTTTGGCATTGGTTGGGGCTTGGGAGGGTTTTGCCCAGGGCCTGCATTTACAGCTTTACCATTGCTGTCCACTGGGATCATCGCGTTTTTTCCCGCACTTGTGATTGGCATGTGGTTGGGCCGTATGGCACCATCTTATTTAGCTGCACGGACGTAGGAGATTTTAATGAACAATTATCCCGTGAATATGGATCAAAAGCCAGACGTTCACGGCTTCTTTGATTCCGATACAAATACCATTTCTTATTGTGTCAAAGACCCGTCCTCAAAAGCGTGCGCGCTTTACGACAGTGTGTTGGATTTTGATTTTGCGTCCGGCCGCACATCTAAAAAGTCGGCAGATGCTCTCATTGCCTATGTGAAAGAACAAGGTTTGACTGTGGAGTGGATTATGGAAACCCACGTTCATGCGGACCATCTTTCTGCGGCTCCCTATTTGCAAGAAGAACTGGGCGGAAAACTTGGCATTGGTGCCCGTGTGATTGAGGTTCAGGATATCTTCGGCAAGGTTTTCAATGAAGGCACGGAATTTCAACGCGATGGAAGCCAGTTCGATAAATTGTTTGAGGACGGCGATACTTATTCAATTGGCGGACTGGAGGCGTTCGTTATGGCAACGCCGGGCCATACCCCCGCTTGCACAGCCCATGTGATCGGGGATGCAATGGTTGTTGGCGATACTTTGTTTATGCCGGATGGTGGCTCTGCCCGCGCGGACTTCCCCGGGGGTGATGCGCGTCAACTTTATCAATCAATTCAAAAGGTTTTAAGTCTGCCTCCGGATATGCGCATGTTCATTTGCCACGACTATGGACCCGGTGGTCGTGAAATCGCTTGGGAAACCTCTGTGGGCGAGCAACGCAACTCCAATATTCATGTGAAAGACGGTATCGATGAAGACGCCTACGTCAAAATGCGCACGGAACGTGACACTCAACTGGCGATGCCCAAGCTGATCATTCCAAGTGTGCAAGTTAATATGCGCGCGGGCGAAATGCCGGAGCCGGATACTGATGGTAAGCGTTATCTCAAAGTTCCCGTGGATGGGCTTTAATTGGTTGGTGCGTTGGTCTGAAAATGATCCGGCTAATTTCCTTTAAACCACTTTCGCTGGTGAGTTGTGTGTAATACAACAGGAAAAAATGGCAGTTAGGGTTCATTCCATGGAAGAAATTCAACACTACATCAACGGCAAATATGTGTCCGGCACATCGGGCAAATTTTCTGATGTCTTCAATCCCGCAACAGGTGAAGTTCAGGCACAAGTGCCACTGGCATCTGACGATGAGATGAACGCAGTAGTTGCTCTAGCTGCAACTGCACAACCTGCTTGGGCGGCACAAAATCCGCAAAAACGTGCGCGTGTGATGATGGAATTCGTGCGCCTGTTACACCGCGATATGGATAAACTTGCGGAAGCGCTGTCTCGTGAGCACGGCAAAACCATGCCAGATGCCAAAGGCGATGTAATTCGTGGTTTGGAAGTTGCAGAATATTGCATCGGTGCACCGCAAATGTTGAAGGGCGAATTTTCAGAAGGTGCCGGCCCCGGTATCGACATGCATTCGGTCAAACAACCGCTCGGCGTCGTGGCAGGTATTACACCGTTCAACTTCCCTGCGATGATACCCATGTGGAAATTCTGTCCTGCGATTGTTTGCGGCAATGCGTTTATTTTGAAACCATCCGAACGTGACCCATCTGTTCCCAACATGCTCGCGGAATTGATGAGCGAAGCTGGACTGCCGGATGGTATTCTCAACGTGGTTCACGGTGACAAGGCAGCCGTTGATTGCATTTTGGATCACGATGACATTATGGCGGTTGGTTTTGTGGGTTCCACACCGATTGCTGAATATGTTTACACACGTGGCTGTGCCAACGGAAAGCGTGTTCAGTGCTTTGGCGGCGCTAAAAACCACATGATCATTATGCCGGATGCGGATATGGATCAGGCTGTGGATGCTTTGATCGGCGCTGGTTATGGCGCCGCTGGCGAACGCTGCATGGCGATTTCTGTCGCTGTTCCCGTGGGCGAAGACACTGCTGATCGTTTGATGAAAAAACTCACACCACGCGTGGAGAACCTGAAGATCGCTCCTTACACAGCGGGTGATGACGCGGATTTTGGACCTTTGGTCACCAAAGAAGCCCATACCCGCGTTAAGGGTTACGTGGATGCCGGTGTTAAAGAAGGCGCAAGCCTTGTGGTCGACGGCCGCGATTTTTCCATGCAAGGCTATGAAGACGGATATTTCATTGGCGGATGCCTGTTCGATAATGTGACCAAAGACATGTCGATTTACAAAGAAGAGATTTTTGGTCCGGTTTTGTCAGTGGTCCGTGCAAAGGATTATGAAGAGGGGCTCGACCTTGCTATGAGCCATGAATATGGCAATGGCGTCGCGATTTTCACCCGTGATGGTGATGCGGCCCGTGACTTTGCCGCGCGCATAAACATCGGAATGGTGGGCATTAATGTGCCGATTCCGGTGCCATTGGCTTATTACACATTTGGCGGTTGGAAGCGTTCTGGTTTTGGTGATCTGAATCAACACGGCCCTGATGCGTTTAAGTTTTATACGCGCACGAAAACCATCACATCGCGTTGGCCATCCGGCATTAAAGAAGGTGCTGAGTTCTCTATCCCGACTATGGGTTAGATCGGGATCAACAACTTATCCCCGTTCGTCGGGTTGAAATTACAGTGCTCCTCAATTTGATTGAGGAGCACTTTTATGTTTGACACTAAAACAATCGCAGCTATTGCACCGATTGCAGAAAAGCTTGATGTCCCCCTCGCTTCGCTATTGGCGGTTATTGAAGTGGAATCCGGTGGTCGTTCGTTCGCCACGGTGAACGGTAAGCTTGAACCTTTGATCCGTTTTGAAGGACATTATTTTGATCGGTTCCTGAAAGGTGATGCATTGTTGCAGGCGCGCGCGGAAGGTTTGGCCAATCCGAAGGCAGGCAAAATTAGAAATCCCCGCTCTCAAGTGGGACGTTGGCGCTTTTTAGCGCGTGCCATAAAGATCAACCGTATTGCAGCTTTGTCTTCTGTTTCTTGGGGCGTTGGGCAGGTGATGGGGGCTCATTGGCAATGGTTAGGCTATGGCAGTGCTGATGCATTGGCGCGAGAAGCGCGTTCGGGATTGGTTGGACAAGTTTCGGTTATGGCACGTTACATCGACAAATCAGGGCTTGCTTATGCTCTGCGCCAACAAGATTGGACGGCGTTTGCGCGCACTTACAACGGCCCGGCATATCGCAAAAATAAATATGATGAAAAAATGAGATTGGCTTGCCAGCGCTTCCAAAAGGAATTGAAGGTGGCGTTACCTGATGTAGCGGTTGACGAAGTTGATAGTAATTTGCGGTTCGGTGCACGCGGTGCAGAAGTAAAAGACTTGCAAAAAGCCATGACGGCGCGTGGATATGTGTTGGTTGCCGATGGATTGTTCGGATTGAAAACTGATAGAACCATCAGACAATTTCAACGGGACCACATGTTGGAAGAAACCGGCATTGTGAGGTCAAAGGAAATAGAGTTGATATTTGGCGCACGCACGGTGTTGGTTCAAAATCTGGATCATAAATTGACCACAGCTAAAATGCAGATTTGCGATGTATCTGATAGAATTAAAAACAAGTCGAAAAGCATAAAGAAGTCGTTTCGGAGCAAACTTCGTAAAGCTCTACTTTCCATTTCAAAACGCTTCGCCTAAAAGTAGGCAGATTACAATTTTCGGCGCATTGATTGATGAAGTCTAAGAACGAACGCATTCAACAAATTCTGTCTTTGGCACCTGTGGTGCCTGTTTTGCAATTCCAAAGTGTTGAAGATGCGGTGGAAACCAGCCGCGCTTTGGTTGCCGGTGGTTTGCCGGTTATTGAAATAACTATGCGCACAGAACAGGCGCTTGAGTGTATTGCTGCTGTGGCGAAACAGGTGGAAGGTGCAATTGTAGGTGCGGGTACGGTTCTTAACCCGTCAATGATGATAGATGCGATTGAAGTAGGATCGCAGTTTTTGGTGTCCCCCGGCGCTACTCAAGACTTGATGGAAGCCAATGATAAAACAGATATACCTCTTTTACCCGGTATCGCGACCCCAAGCGAAGCTATGGCTTTGATGAACGAAGGCTACGAATTCCTCAAATTTTTTCCCGCGGAACAAGCAGGTGGGGCAGGTTATTTGAAGTCTATGGGCGCAGTTTTTCAAGGTTTGAAGTTCTGCCCGACAGGTGGACTGACATTGGAAAAAGCGCCGTCCTATCTCGGTTTGAAAAATATAATTTGCGTGGGCGGTTCTTGGGTCGCTCCTGCAAATCTTATTGAGGCGAAAGATTGGGCTGGTATTCAAAAACTGGCTGCAGAAGCGGCTGCGCTTTAGTGGTTCATTGATATGAAGGTTTCCAATCGAAATCTGATCATCGCATTTGGTGTTTTCTTGTTGTCTGCTTGGCATAATAGCTTGGTTGCGGCACAGGAAAAACTGCTCGTCTTCGCTCCTGCCAGCATGACTGATGTGATGCGTTCACTTGCAACTTCGTACACAAAAACCTCCGGCAGTGATGTTCAACTGTCGATTGCGGGGACGGCGCAATTGGCGCGTCAAATTGATAATGGTGCGCCTGCCGATGTGTTCATATCCGCAGATAAATTTTGGGTTGATTGGTTGAAAGAACGTCAAAGACTTGCCGAGAATTCAGTAAAGGTTATAGCGGGAAATGATCTCGTAATCGCTGTTCGCAATGAAACTGAAAATTGGATTGATCCGCAGGCACTTCTCACCGATGCGCGTTTTGCCATGGCAGAGCCCCTATCCATTCCAGCAGGGCGTTATGCCCGGCAAGCTATGGAAGAACTTGGAATTTGGAAACAAGCGCAAACGCAAGCCGTTTTTGGTGAGAACGTGCGGGTGACTCTTCGGCAATTGGCATTGGGGGAAGTTGGTGCAGCCGTTATTTATGCGACCGATGTGGCAGTAGAACCTTCGGTAAAAACGGCTTGGATGTTTCCTGCTGACAGCTATGATAAAGTCCAATATTTTGCGACCGTGGTTGATGGTGCAAGTCGTAATGGGGATAAGTTCTTGGAATTCCTTTTGAGCAAACAGGCACAAAACATATTGAAAACGGCTGGTTTTAAATCCGTCGTCGAAAGTCGCTGATATGGATTCTTTGTTTTCCGACCCTGCTGTTCGAGAGATTGTCTGGCTTTCTTTAAAAGTATCAATAGTTGCTATGATTTTTGTTTTGCCGTTGGCCATTATGGTTGGCAAATGGTTGGCCAAACCCGATTTGCGGGGAAAAAGTTTGATCAGCGCATTGGTACATCTGCCTTTGGTATTGCCGCCTGTTGTGACAGGGTATGTCTTGCTATTGGTGTTCGGTCGAAATGGTGCGGTTGGATCTTTCTTGAATGATATTGGTGTCGGGTTCACGTTTTCATGGGTTGGTGCTGCTTTAGCCGCTGGCATTATGGCTTTTCCTTTGGTGGTTCGTCCCATTCGATTGGCGTTTGAAAACCAAGATCCGCGGTTGCATGAACTGGCGAACACTTTAGGAGCAAGTCGTTGGAAACGGTTTAACACGATTGCTTTACCGCTTGCTTGGCCCGGTGTGATTTCCGGTCTTGTGTTGGGCTTTGCAAAAGCATTGGGTGAATTTGGCGCCACCATCACCTTTGTTTCAAATATCCCTGGAGAGACACAAACGCTTTCACTGGCAATATATACGTTGCTGCAATCGCCATCTGGGGATTCGTCTGCGTTTGCACTAATGGGTATTGCGGTAGTGATCTCTTTTGCAGCAATATTGTTGTCCGAAATCTTAGCTTCAAGGCTGACTAAGAAGAGGGGGCAATAGAATGCTCAATCTTGATATTAAAGGACAGGTGGGAACGTTTTCTGTAAATGCCGAACTGCAAGCAGGACTTGGTGTGACCGCACTTGTGGGACCGTCTGGTGCGGGAAAGACAACCGTATTGCGGGCAATTGCGGGACTTTGGAGACCCACCGAAGGGCGAATTGAAATTGCCGAAAATGTTTTGTTTGACAATGGAGAGGGCATTGACTTGCCAGTCAACAAACGCCGGTTGGGCATTGTTTTTCAAGACCCGCTTTTGTTTCCGCATTTGTCTGTTGAACAAAATTTAAAATATGGGTCTCCTGCTAAAAACCCGGCATGGGATGGAATTATCAACCTCTTGGATCTTGGCGAACTCTTGAAACGTGTGCCCCGAAACCTCTCTGGCGGAGAAGCTCAGCGTGTGGCGCTCGGGCGGGCTTTGTTAAGTGACCCGCAATTATTGTTGCTAGATGAACCTCTCACAGGTTTGGACGACGAGCGACGCGAACAAGTGTTGCCGTTTTTGGAGCGATTACGGGATGAAACTGATGTGCCGATTGTGTATGTCAGTCACCACCGCGATGAGATCAGTCGCTTGGCTGATCTTGTTTTTTCTATCAAAGATGGAACGATTGTGTCAGAGCAAACGCCCAAAGAATATGTCCAATCAAGACCAGATTTGAGCTGATGCTTCGTCTCTTAATCACGTTTATTTTGAGCATTTCGATGTTCGTTCCTGCATTTGCGAATTGCGATACCAACGAAACACGAATCGTGTTGGGGTTGGGAACGGAAGAGACGAAAGCATCACAACGTCTGGCTGCGGATCAGTTAAAGGTATTGTTGGACCGCGACCTTCAAGGCAAAGCGTGTTTGCAGGTGATGGCAGATAGGGGGCGTTTTTCTGATGAAAAGATATTTGACTCTTTGAGACAGGGTGTGGCCGTATTGGGCTTACCACGTTTGTCTACTATCGCTGCATCTGTTCGTGAATACCAAATGTTCAATCTGCCCTTTGCATTTACGGATTTTCAAGCTGTATCAAAATTTCAAACTTCTCCGCAGGTTGTGCAAATCCAAAAGAAACTTTCAATACTCAATGTAGTACCGCTTGGTTTCGTTCATAGTGGTTTCGATCAAATGGTTCAGAGCAAACAAGTGTTGGATGTAAGCGATGCGCTGGGTATCCGGTTTGACATCACGAATGGTGGCACCTTTTCTGACCTCGTTAGTGGTGTGAAAGGCATTTCAAAACGACGTAACAGCAAGACTGTCGCTCAATCTTTGGTGGACGGTGATTTTGATATTGCGCCTGTTACTTGGACCGATTTGGCTGATCCTAAATTGCGCGATGCTTTGAAGCTCGTTGTCGAAACCAATCATGCCTATCGCGGCTATCAATTGGTTGCCAACGACGCTTGGCTCAGTTCCTTGGATGCTGGTTTTCGCAAGGAGATCGAGCAGACTGTGCAGCGCGGCATCAACCAAATTACCTTTGAAACGGTTCGCAGGGAACGTGCTGCGCGGAATAGTTTGATGCGTGCTAACAAACCTGTTTTAGCCTTGTCACGTAGCCAGTGGTTGCAATGGCGGTCTTCTGCATCACGGGTGTGGGATCGGTTCACCCGCACAAATGGTTTGGATTTGATGGTTGTCTTGCAGAACGCAAACCGTCTGCCTTAAGGCGCTTTGTTCTCCTCTAAGAACTCTGCAATACGGTCGAGCGCGATTGATATATTTTCAGCTGAATTGGCGTAGGATAGGCGCATATAACCTTCGCCCAGAATGCCGAAATCTGGCCCGCCAATGACCGCGACGCCTTTGGTCTCTAACAAAGCTGATGCAAGGGTTTTGGCTTGCCAACCTGTTTCACTGATGTTGGGAAATGCGTAGAAAGCGCCCTTGGGGATTGCGCAAGTAACGCTTGGCAATTCATTGGCGCGTTTCACAACGAGTTGTCGGCGTTCGTCGAAGGCTTTCATCATTTCTGTCACTGCGTCTTGCGGTCCTTCAATTGCGGCCAATCCTGCAAATTGAGAGGGAGCATTGACACAGGACCATGCATTCACTGCGAGTTTGCGGACATTGTCGAAAAGCGCATCGGGCCAAATCGACCAACCCATGCGCCAACCTGTCATGGCCCATGTTTTTGACCAGCCGTTCAAGACAATCAGTCTGTCACGAATTTCGGGAAACTGGAGCAATGAGACATGTTCTTCTCCGTCGTAAGTCATAACGTCATAGATCTCATCGGAAAGAATTGCAGTGTACGGGAATCTTTCCAAGCCAGTGACAAGTTTTGAAACTTCACTGCGTGGGGTTACCCCTCCTGTGGGGTTTGCAGGAGAGTTGAGTATGATGAGACGCGTTTTGTCCGAGACCAAAGACAGGGCTTCATCGCCTGAAAATGCAAACCCGTTCTTTTCGCGCACAGGAATGGGGACCGGGATAGCACCTGTGAACTCGATCATTGAGCGGTAGATTGGAAAACCCGGATCTGGATACATGATCTCCCCCCCCGGTTCGCCCATCATAAGAATCGCGGCAAACATTGTCACTTTGCCGCCGGGCATGATGCAAATATTGTCTGGTGAGACTTCAACGCCTGTAGTGTCGAGCGTGCGTTTGGCGACAGCTTCCCGTAAAGGCTGAATTCCTGTTGCTGGTGTGTAACCATGATGGCCGTCTTTCAACGCCTTAATTGCAGCTTCCACGATATGATCCGGTGTTGGAAAATCAGGCTGTCCAATTCCAAGATTGATCACATCCATGCCGGTACTCGCGAGTTCGGTTGCCCGTGCAAGAACCGCAAATGCGTTTTCTTCGCCGATACGATCAAAACCTGAGATAGTCTTCAACATGGTAAAATTTCCGATTGTGTTCTGGTTCTGATTGTCGAAGTATTTTGGCTACATCGCAAGATGTGGAATGGCTTAGGCTATGTATTTTTCGGGAGTGACTACTATGGGTGATTTGGCAAATTGGCAGCCATGTGAACGACCTCAGAGACTGGTTTTAGAAGGACGTTTTTGTCGGTTGGAAGCGTTAGATGCGGCTAAACATGGTGATCAATTGTTTGAAGCGGCAACCCTTGCAGATGCGGATAGCCGGTTTCGATATTTGCCCGACACAAAACCACAATCCCGTTCCAAGTTTCAGAACTGGCTGGAAGGGTCTCAAGCGAGTGAGGATCCGTTGTTTTTTGCAGTTATTGATAAAGCCACCAACACCGTTGAAGGTCGTCAGACGCTGATGCGAATTGATGAAGCGAATGGTGTGATTGAAACGGGTCACATATTTTGGGGAGGACGTATTTCACGGACGCCTGTAACTACCGAAGCTTTCTACTTGTTTGCAAAATATGTGTTCGACGATCTCGGTTACAGGCGTTTCGAATGGAAATGTAATAATGCCAATGAACCATCCAAAGTTGCAGCCATGCGGTTTGGTATGTCGGCAGAGGGCGTGTTTCGTCAGGCTGCCGTTGTGAAAGGTGAAAACCGGGATACGGCGTGGTTTTCAATGTTGGACAGCGAATGGCCAGAAATGAAAATGGCATTCAAACAATGGCTTGACGCAAGTAATTTCGACAGTGAAGGTCGGCAATTGAAGCGTTTGCAGGAATTTAAGGGATGGCAATATGGGTGACCGACTTTTGGGAAAAAAAGCTATTGTCACAGCCGCCGGGCAGGGGATTGGTCGGGCTATTGCTGATATGTTTGCCGAAGAGGGCGCGCAAGTTTTCGCAACGGATGTGAACAAGACTCTCCTGGCTGATATCGAGACAGCTGGGTATACTGCCTTACACCTTGATGTGCTGGACGATGTTTCCGTCTCCAATGCGGCAGTTGAAGTTGGTACCGTTGATATTCTCGCCAATATTGCGGGTTTTGTTCATAGCGGCACAGTGCTTGACTGTGATCAAGATGCTTTTGATTTTTCGATCAACCTGAATGTAAAAAGCATGCACCGTATGGTCCGCGCATTTTTGCCGAGTATGTTGGAGAATGGTGGCGGGTCGATTATCAACATGTCGTCTGGTGCGTCCTCCATCAAAGGCGCACCAAACCGTTACATTTACGGCACGACTAAAGCCGCTGTGATAGGTTTAACGAAATCCATCGCGGCTGACTTCATCAAGCAGGGGGTGCGTTGCAACGCAATTTGCCCCGGAACCGTTCGTTCTCCTTCGTGGGAAGAACGCGTGGCAGAACTGGGTAAAGAGGTGGGCAGTGCGGAAAAAGCGATGGAGATGTTTGTCTCACGCCAACCCATGGGACGTGTGGGGGAAGCCAAAGAGATAGCAGCATTGGCCACATATTTGGCCAGTGATGAAAGTGCGTTCACGACCGGAACAGCAATACCAATTGACGGTGGCTGGACGCTCTAACAAATCCTCTGGGAGGTGAAGTGATGAAGATACTTGTGTTGGGCGCTGCTGGAATGATCGGCCGTAAATTGATCGATCGGCTTTTGCGGGATGGTAAACTTCGCGGTGAAATTATTACGGAAATTCACGCTTTTGATGTTGTCGAGGGGCAGTTTGAGAGCACTGGTTCTATTGCTGTGTCGGTGGAGGCGGGCGACATCACGGATGCGCAAACCGTCACCAAACTTGTGGCTAATAAACCTGATGTGATTTTTCATTTCGCTGCGATTGTTTCTGGTGAAGCGGAAGCTGATTTTGGAAAAGGGTACCGGATCAATCTGCATGGCACGCAAAATCTGTTCGATGCGATCGTTGATCAAGACGGTTATGTGCCGCGCGTGGTTTATGCTTCGTCCATTGCTGTGTTTGGCGCACCTTTTCCGTCTTCTATTGACGATGAGTTTCACCTCACACCGCTCACATCTTACGGCACACAAAAGGCAATTGGGGAATTGCTGTTAGCGGACTATACGCGCAAAGGTTTGATGGATGGGATTGGTTTGCGCTTTCCCACAATTGTCGTCCGTCCCGGCAAACCGAATGCGGCGGCGTCTGGTTTTTTTTCCAACATCATCCGCGAACCGTTGTCTGGACAACCTGCAGTGTTGCCTGTCGATAAAGACGTGATGCATTGGATGGCCAGTCCTCGTTCAGCAGTTGGGTTTGCAATTCATGCAGCCGAAATTGATGGTGATGCTGTCGGTCCAAGGCGCAATCTCACACTGCCCGGATTGGCGATCACGGTGGGCGAAATGATCCAAGCCTTGGAGAATGTCGCTGGCAAAAAGACGGCTAACTTCATCGAAGAAAAGCGCGATGAAACGATTGTGGGTATCGTCAATAATTGGCCACGACGGTTCATAGCAAACAGAGCAATAGCACTTGGATTTGTTTCCGAAACAAATTTTGAAGACATCATTCAGGCGCATGTGGATGATGAATTGAGCGGCGTTTTGCCGGGGTAGGCCGCACTGCTTACAGTAGAATTGTTAGAACTCAGAACGCGTTAAAGGAACTCCATCTCATGAAACTTCAAGGTAAAACTGTAGTGTTAACGGGTGGAAGTGATGGTATTGGCTATCATATTGCGCTCAAACTCGCCGAACAGGGAGCGCAGCTTGCCATTTTAGGACGTAATAAAGAACGCTTGTCCAAGGTAGAATCAGAATGCGCAACATCGGGCTCACCAAAAGTAAAGGCATATAGCTGTGATATTTGTGATGCGGTTCTTTTGGAGCAAACTGCAAAGTTAATTGTCTCTGAGTTTGCAAATATAGATATCCTTATCAATAACGCGGGAATATGGCATAAGACCGGTCCATTGGATCAAATCCCTGATGACCTTTTGGTGGAAACGGTTCAAACGAATTTGACGTCATTAATTCAACTCACAAAGCATCTTTTACCAACCTTGCGAGCACAAGATGAGGCAATTGTTTTGAACATTGCATCGAAGTCAGGAGTTGTCGCACAGGCAGGTCAGTCAGTTTACACCGCCACCAAATATGGTGTCCGTGGTTTTACCGAAGTTTTGAAAGAAGATGAAAAAGAAACTGGCATCCGGATAGCGGGCGTTTATCAATCTGGCACCAATACTCAAATGTTCGCAAAAGCTGGAGAAAATGTTCCAAACCACATTTTTACAGAGCCTGAAGACTTGGCTGATGTTGTGGTTTTTATGTTGTCGCGCCCACCAAAAATTTGGCTGCATGACGTTCGCGTAGAACTTTAGAGCGATTTGACCTTGGGTAACTTATTTCTGTTTTAAGTCTGAAACTGATGATGAAACCCGAACACAATCCAAGTTTCTAGCCGAAAAATCTGTCAGCCATATATTGTCGAAGTGGATATCAAGCGGTTATGCAGTTTCAATTTGAACTCGTAAATCAACTAATCTTATTCACAGAATCTCTAATCTTCAGGGTCGGTTCAATCAGTACGTCTTTTGCTTCTGGGTACTCGCCTTTGATTTTGCTGTAGAGGGCTTTGGCGGCGAGGCGGCCTATTTCGTCGTGGCCATCATTGACGGTGGTGAGGGCAGGGCCTGCGATTGAGGCTTCTTCGATATCATCATAACCCGTGACCGCGATGTCTTTACCCGGTTCGAACCCGCGTTGACGTAGGCCGTGCATCACACCGAATGCTACTGTGTCGCTGCAACATGCGATTGCACTCGGCGGTTTACCTTGGGCTAGAATTTTATCGACTGCGGCATATCCCGCTTTGCGGTCATAGGGTGTTTCAATATCTTCACGGTTGGAAAGAGACAAACCAGCTTCTTTGAAGGCGCTTTGGAACCCGCGGCGGCGGGCGCGGCCGGTGGAGGTCAAACGTGTGCCACCCACCAATGCGATATCCGCATGGCCATTTTCAATCAGGTGTTTGGTGACGAGATGAAACCCTGCTTCGTCGTTGCCTAGAAAGGCAGGAACATTTGCACCTTCAACGGTTCTGGCCACAAGGGTAACGGGCAACCCCGCTGCTTCAACGCGGGCAATGTCTTCGGCTTCCGTGCCAACAGACGGGGACATGATCACACCATCAGCGCCAAATTGCATCAATGTGGAAATGAACCCTGATTGCAATTCCAGATCATCACCGTGATTGCACAAGAGAAATGTTTGGCGGTTGGAGCCTAGCTCTTTTTCGATAGAACGTAGAATTTCAGCAAAAAACGGATTGATGATATCGCGCACCAACACGCCCACAATATCTGAACGCTGGGTGCGCAGGCTGGCAGCGCGACGGTCGTACACATAGCCAATTTCTTTGGCGCGGTCTCGAATACGAATACGGGTAGACTCAGCGACCAGAGGGGAATCCCTCAAGGCCAAAGAAACAGTTGCAGTTGAGACTTTTAAGTCATCTGCAATGGTGGACAGGGTAATTTTGGCGGCCACAGTGCTTCCCCTTTTGGGTTTCCCCTTTGACACTTCGCTTGTTGTGTCGTTTCAATCGATATAATTACGCGAATTCACGTTAGGTCACAATCTCCACAAAGAAGTTTTACGCAGACAGATTTTGATGGAATATTGCCCTTGTTCATTAAGGGTGATCTGGCTAATTTCGGTCGGTTTACAAAATAGGGCTGCTTTTATGCGCATCTGGATCAAAAACCCGCTTTCAATACTCGCCGATGGCGCAGGTGGTGGTGTTGTCATTAATGGCAGACGAATCGAGGAACTCGTGCCCGCTGGTGGTTCTCCGACCCAAACGATCGATCAAACATTTGATGCGAACCAACATGTGGTTATTCCCGGGCTTATCAACACCCATCATCACATGTATCAAACGCTCACCCGCGCCCATCCGGCAGCAATCAACAAGGAATTGTTTCCGTGGTTGAAAGCGCTTTATCCGATCTGGGCGAAAAATGTGAACCCGGAGGCCTTTCGTCTCGGCACCCGTCTGGCGCTGACGGAACTTCTCATGTCCGGCTGCACCACCGTGTCAGATCATCATTATCTTTATCCGTCCGGTTTAGAGAATGCGATGGACATTCAGGTGGAAGAAGCGACACGCCTTGGCATTCGTATGACGATTAACCGTGGCTCCATGAGCATGTCTGAAAAGGATGGCGGTTTGCCACCGGATTCAATTGTGCAAGATGATGAAACGATTTTGACCGACTGCGAACGGGTTTTAAACGCATATCATGACCGTTCTGATGGTGCGATGATACAAGTGGCACTTGCCCCTTGTGCGCCATTTACGGTGACGAAAAACCTCATGCGCCAAACAATGGAACTGGCACACAAACACGATTGCACCTGTCATACTCATCTTGGCGAAACGATTGATGAAGATGAATATTGCATGGAGCATTACGGGTGCCGCCCCGTGGACTATATTGAAGAACTGGGATGGATGAATGACCGTGTCTGGTTGGCCCATGGCATCCACTTCAATGATGATGAAGTTCGACGTTTGGGCAAACACGGCGTGGGCGTATGTCATTGCCCCACTTCCAACATGGTGTTGGCGTCTGGTCATTGTCGTACGAAAGAATTGGAAGCAGCTGGTTCTCCTGTGGGCCTTGGTGTCGATGGGTCTGCATCCAACGACAATTCAAATCTCATAGAAGGCGTGCGTCATGCGTTGATGATCAATCGTTTGACCTATGATGCGGCGAGTGTGACCCATTTTGATGCATTCCGGTGGGCGACAGAAGGGTCGGCAAAATGTCTCAACCGAGATGATATCGGGAAAATCGCGGTTGGCAAACAAGCGGATTTTGCCATGTACAAGCTGGATGAATTGCGGTTTTCCGGTGCAGGTGATCCACTGGCAGCGTTGGTTTTATGCGGTGCCCATGAGGCTGACCGCGTTATGGTGGCAGGTGAATGGAAAATCGAAGACTGCATGCCCACCCACATGGACGTTGCCAAATTGCGACGTGAACATGGGGATGCCGCAAAAGCGTTTCTTGAGGCTTTGTAGTGGAATTTGATGTCGTAAAACTCAGGCAGGTAGATGAGAATACGGTTTTCATTTTGCCTCTTGGTGCGACTGAGCAGCATGGAAAACATCTGCCATTCGAAACGGACAGTTTGATTGCAGAAGGCGTCTGTAACCGGTTGATGAAAGTGGCTGATGGTAACATCGATATGCGCGTTTTGCCTGTGGAACAAATTGGGTATTCGCCGGAACATATAGATCATGCCGGCTCAAAAACTTTGACGTTTGATAAGGCAATCAATCGCTGGATCGATATTGGTGCCAAATGCATAACCGCCGGTGCGCGACGTATCGTGTTTATGAATGCCCATGGGGGTAATTCACCGTTGGTTTCGATTGTCGCACAGGAATTGCGTGTGCGACATTCCATGTTGGCCGTGGCCACAAAGTGGGATCGCTTTGTCAAAGGTTCTGGCATTGTTTCGCCTAGTGAGGAGCGTTTTGGTGTACATGGTGGCGATGTTGAAACATCCGTTATGTTGGCTTTACATCCTGATAAGGTGGATATGGAACAGGCGCGCGATTTTCCCAATCTGCAAGAAATGCTGACACTGGAGAACAAACATCTTCGTGCTTACGGCTCCCATGCTTTTGGCTGGAAAGCGGCTGACCTTAACCCGTTAGGTGTTACCGGCAATGCAGGGTATGCAACAACTGAAAAAGGGGAAGCACTTTTGAAAATTGCGGTGGACGGATTGCATGACCTTGTAAAAGAGGTGCGCGGGTTCGATTTGGCCTTGTTGAAAGACGCTTGAACCCTATGTTTAAGCGAAATGATTTTGGAGACGCTCACCATGAGTGAAGCACGTACACCCGTCACGGTTCTGACCGGCTATCTCGGGTCTGGAAAAACCACATTGCTGAACCGCATTTTGTCGGAAGATCACGGCAAAAAATATGCGGTGATTGTAAATGAGTTTGGTGAAATTGGCATCGACAATGATCTCATCGTGGAAAGCGATGAAGAAATTTACGAGATGAACAATGGTTGTGTGTGTTGCACTGTGCGCGGTGATCTTGTGCGCGTGGTGCAAGGGTTGTTGAAGCGTAAAGGCCGTTTTGATGGTATATTGGTGGAGACCACAGGTCTTGCTGATCCCGCACCTGTAGCACAAACGTTTTTCATGGATGATGACGTGCGCGCCAAAGCGCAGCTTGATGCGGTTGTCGGATTGGTAGATGCCAAACATTTTCCACTGCGTCTGAAAGATGCACCAGAGGCAGAAGACCAAGTTGCGTTTGCAGATGTTGTCATTTTAAATAAGGTCGATCTAGTCAGCGTAGATGAGTTAGAGAAACTTCGGGCAACCGTTCGCAAGATTAACCCCCATGCGATTATTCACACTGCTGAACGTTCTAATATCGCTCTTGATCAAGTGCTCGATCGCGGCTCATTCGATCTCGATCGTATTCTGGAAGACGATCCCCATTTCTTACATGCCCACGACCATGATCATCCCGACCACGAGTGTGGGCCAAGTTGTGACCACAATCACAGTGATGGGGCTGCGCATAGTCACGCGCATAGCCATGAGCATGACTGCGGACCGGATTGCAATCATGAAGATCATAAACTCGATGCATCCACCCACGATACGACAGTGAAATCTATTTCTCTTCGCGCTGGCGAGATGAACCGTGATTTGTTTTTCTCTTGGATCAACAAGCTCACACAGATTGATGGCCCCGATATTCTACGCTTGAAAGGTATTGTTGCTTTTCCGGGGGACGATGATCGTTTTGTGGTTCAAGGTGTACACATGATCGTTGAAGGCGATCACCAGCGTCCGTGGAAAGCTGATGAAAAACGTGAAACCCGTATGGTATTTATAGGGCGTAATCTTGATCGTGAAAAAATTGAACGTACATTTAATGCATGTGTGGCGGCGTAAATGCCCACCGTTACGCCGTATGATTTCGATGAGTATGTGGAACTGGCCACATTCATAAACAACCAACCCGTATTTGCCTTGGTGGACGGGACTGTTCATTTTCCATTGTCACCCAACAAAACTGTGCAAGCCAATAAAGGTTTGTTGAGCGCTACGCTTTCGCAAGACGGAAACTCCATTCTCACGGGTGGTGAAGATGGGCGTGTGATGCGCGTGGTGAATGATGCTGCTGAAGTGGTGAGTGAACAGAAGGGCAAATGGATTGATGTGATTGCATCTGGTCCGAATGGGGCTGTTGGTTTCGCTTCGGGGCGCACCGCTTGGGTTGTGGCTAACAACGAAATTAAACAGTTTGATCATGAAAGAGCAGTAGAAGGTTTAGCCTTCGCGCCAAAAGGTTTGCGGCTGGCTTGTGGTCGATACAATGGCGTTACCTTGCATTGGGTTGTGGGCAATGGTGCGCCCGTTGATCTTCATTGGGGTGGCGCACACACGCAGGTGATATATTCGCCCGATGGCAAATACATCGTCTCATCGATGGCTGAAAACGCCCTGCATGGGTGGCGTATGGATGATAAAAAGTCTGGCGATGTTAAACACATGCGGATGGCGGGTTATCCTACCAAACCAAAGTCCCTGTCATGGTCGGCAAACGGTAAGTGGTTGGCATCATCGGGCTCACAAGCGGCAATTTGTTGGCCGTTTTCCGGTAAAGATGGCCCTATAGGCAAAGTGCCGAAAGGGTTCGGCGCCCGTGATGATTCTATGGTGGTTTGCGTGGCATGCCACCCGACAGAAGACGTTGTGGCCGTGGGTTATATTGACGGCATGGTGATGGCTGTAAAAATGGCAGATGGAAGCGAGGCTCTTCTGCGCCACCCCGGGAAAGGTCCAATCAGCTCTTTGTCCTGGGATGCTGGCGGGACCCGTATTGTGTTCGGTTCCGAAGAGGGGGAAGCTGGCTTGATTGATGTGAGTGAATGAAACAATGAAAAACCCTGAACTCAAAGCATGGTGCGATTACCCCGAAGTTGATCTGCCGCACGCAAAAGATGGACCGCTTTCGGGGTTGGTGTTGGCGGTGAAAGATATTTTTCAGGTTGCTGGCTATCCCAATGGCTGGGGACAACCAACGCGGTTAGCTGAAGCCGCACCAGACACTGAGACGCAATCTGTTGTTCAAAAAATGCTGGATGCTGGCATCGAAGTTAAAGGCAAAAGCCAATGCGAAGAATTGTGCTTCTCCTTAACAGGGGTCAACCAACATTATGGTGCGCCAATGAATGGTGCGGCTCTCGATCGAGTCACTGGCGGATCGTCTTCTGGTTCAGTGTCTCTAGTCTCAAACGGCATTGTTGATGTGGCAACCGGATCAGACACTGGTGGGTCTGTGCGTGCGCCCGCATCTTATTGCGGATTAATCGGATTGCGCACTACCCATGGACGCATTTCACTTGATCGCACGATGCCGTTGGCCAAGAGCTTTGATTGCTTTGGTTGGTTTGCAAAGGATGCGGAAACCTACGCCAAAGTGGGTGATGTGGTGTTGGACGATGATGTGTCTTCAACTCCGCTACGACGATTTCTGGGATGCCCCGATCTTGATGCTTTGTTACTGGGTGATGCGGAATACATGGCCTATGCGCCGGCGGCGGAACGGGTGGAAAACACTTATGATGCAGAGCGTGAATTCGTTCCTTTGCCTTTTGATATTATGGATGCCTACTGGGCATTTCGGAAATGCCAGGCTTACGAATCCTGGCAATCATTGGGTGATTGGATCACCACGCGCAAACCGGATTTAGGGCCGGGAATCAGAGACCGTTTCGAATTTGGTCGCGGGATTACCCATGCTGAATTTGAAAAACAGTCGGGTATTCGATTGGCCATTCGGCAAAAACTGGACGATATGTTGGGTGATGACGGCGTGTTGGTTTTCCCAACGGTGCCAAGTGCGGCTCCGCTCAAGTCCGAAAATGAAGACACATTGCAGGCTTTCCGTGAACAAGCGCTGCAATTGCTGTGCTTGTCTGGTGTTTCCGGCCTACCGCAAATCACCCTTCCACTGGCCGAAGTGTATGATGCGCCGATGGGTGTCAGTCTTCTGGGACCGCGGGGCAGTGACAAGCGCTTGATAAAAATGGCGCAGGATATTTTAGCGTAACCGGTTCATCAGCAATTTTGGGGCAATAGCAGTAAATATATGACCGACATTTTTGCTCTGGCTGCACAGAACCTTTTATCTCCAATCGTGCTTTCATTCGTATTGGGTCTTGGGTCAGCATTGGCGCGTTCGGATTTATCAATTCCCGAAGCGGCAGCCAAGGCACTATCCATTTATCTGTTGTTCGCCATCGGTTTCAAAGGTGGTGTCAGCGTTGCTGATCATGGCGTAGATTTATCGCTCGGCCTGTCATTGTTGGCGGGTATCGTTCTGTCTGCGCTATTGCCTCTGGTTGCCTTTCAACTGCTGAGGGTGCTTTCGAAAATGGATCGGCTAAATGCAGCAGCGGTGGCGGGGCACTACGGTTCCATTTCAATCGTGACCTTTGTAGCCGCGACTTCTGTGCTGGAAGGGCAGGGCTTGCCATCGGAAGGTTATATGGTGGCTGTGGCTGCTGCGATGGAAGCACCAGCGATTTTGTCGGCGCTATGGCTTGTCTCAAGAGGCAACGGCGGTGCCGGGCGGATGGATTCAAAACTCTGGCGTGAAGTGATGTTGAACGGTTCCATCGTTCTGTTGGTGGGTGCGTTCATGATCGGATGGATCACCGGCCCGAAAGGTTTGGCAGAAATTGAAAGCTTTATTGTTTCACCTTTCAAAGGTGTGCTGTGTCTTTTCTTGTTGGATATGGGACTTTTGGCTGGTCGGGGTATGCAATCTGGACGCAAAGCACTTGGTTTTGGCAGTGTTGCGTTCGGTATTTTGATGCCCTTAGCTGGTTCGATGTTTGGACTTGGCGCCGGAGTGTTGCTTGGACTGTCCACGGGCGGCACGATGTTGATGATGGTGCTTTCCGCATCTGCCAGTTACATCGCTGTTCCTGCAGCCATGCGGGTGGCATTGCCCGAAGCGAACCCTTCCATTTATCTCACCCTTTCTTTGGGGGTAACGTTCCCTTTCAATCTTGTTTTGGGCATCCCGCTTTATCTGGTTATAGCTCAAGCAGTGACAGGATAAATCTATGGAAACTCACAAAGCTAAACGTGTGGAAATCACCATCGAACTGGTTATGCAATCACGCCTGACAGAAGCGCTGCAAGCAGCCGATGTAACTGGGTATACAATCATTCCCGTCTTGGGCGGATCGGGCCGTTCCGGCGACTGGAGCCGTTCCGGCCAAGTCAGCCGGGGCCAAGGCATGGTGCAAGTCATCTGCATTATCCGCCCCGAATGTTTGGACAAGCTTCTGGAAGCCGCGTTTTCTGTGGTGGAACGCCATATTGGCGTGGTGTCGATCACCGATTGCGATGTGCTGCGGGCTGAACGGTTTTAGCGGGAATGCAGAAATGAGGGCCGGATTTAACGGGCAATGATGCTGACCATCTTAGACTGAATGTGAGTGGGTCCGTCATCCATTCAGTAGTGAACGAATGTGTGACGGAACCATTCGGGCGTCGACTGTTGCCTCACGGACCAGCCAATCAAAATGGCTTTTTAGCGATGTAACCCGTTCAGTTTCGCGAAATGCAAGGTAGCATTGGCCGACATAAACAACTGCTAAATTTGGTCCAAAAATTGTGACTGGAGAGCTGAATACAGTGTGAGCGTCGAACAGGAATAATCGCAATCTGGGAAACATTTCCTCACAGAGATCTGCAACTAAGTTTAGCTGTTCAAATCTGATGTCTTTATCCAAGTTGGCATAATAAGCAGTTCCCGACGCACAGGCCTCGACCTCATGTATAGTCAATGCAATCTCGTAATCTGAAACACCCGACTTTAGCCATTCAAGTTGATCTTGCATTGCAGTGACGGCCTCGGGTAATCGTCTTTCACGAAACGACGAATATTCCCAATCCAACATGCGTTCGGTTTTCAGCATATCGGGAAGTGTTGCCGGGACATGTCGCACTTTGTAACCTGCAGCTTCTTGGTGCCATTCTAGAAGCTGTTCATCTGCCGAAATGCGTTCCGCAGGACTAAGTGACATTGCAGCTGCCACAATATCGCCCGGAGTTTCCGGGCGGTTTGTTAAACCCAGTAACCAGTCAGTGCTTACGCCTAAAGCCTGCGCTGCGTCTGCAGCTAGTTGTGCATTTGGAAGTCGGGGAAGATCGTCCTTTAACAACAGGCCAATTGTAGATCGATCTACGCGTATATCTCTTGCCAGTGCGCTTCTTGAGATATTTTTTAGGTCCATAGCTTCTAGAAGACGTTTTCTAAAAATTATGGCGCGATCACGTTTGTCTATTAAATTCATCTTTGCAGATATTAATCACTAAAATTGATATTATGCAGCAAATTTTCTGAATGTCTATGCTCCGAAATTCACGTTAGCAATGGATTATATGATTCCAACAGAGAAACCGTGATGGACACGACCAAAAGACTCATAATCAAATCTGTAACCTGGCAAGTTGCTGGTCTCATTACGATGACGGCTATTGGATTTGTGTTTACGGGTTCTTTGGCGGCCAGCAGCGGTATTGCCGTTGCTGGATCAGTTGCCGGTTTCATTTCCTACATTTTGCATGAAATGGTTTGGTCGAAGGTGGGATGGGGGCAACGGCTAAAAGAAGTCTCAATCCAGTTAGATCACAATAGTGACATGTAAAATGAGGCGTGAGCTAGAACTCAATTCATGACTGTTTAGGATCGGCGAATGTTGCCTAAGAACTCTCAGCAGCCAACATTGCGACCTACAACTCAATCGCTTTCCCGTGGGGCGTTCGTGCGGCGGCTTGGTGCCATTCTTGTTCGCGGGTTTTGAGGGCGCCTGGTGTGGTGAGGTTTTTGGTGGCAGCCAGTTTTTCGAGTGCTGTGAGCCAGTGATCGTAATAATCACGAGCCTCGCCGCTGTGGATTTCTGACGAAAGTGCACGGGCCCATTCTTCCCAAGTGAACGTGCCCTTTTTGTGGAGCGCGACTGTCATTGCGAACGCTTGGGCTTCCCATGGTTCGTTGAACACGGGTTCGTCACCATCCAACACCATTCCTTCAAGTGCGTGAAGATCAGGTGCTTTCAAAATGTGGCTCCCACAAATCGAGGGTCACGGTATCGCGTGGGTTTTTATCTTCGCCCCAAAGTTCCTGTGCGCTGAAACGAACTTGGTAAAGCCATTGCGGGTCGTCACCTTTGCCGTTGCCCGCGCTGTCCGGAAACACATGAAACCCCAGCACTTGCGTGATTTCGCCAGTACGTCCGCGGGCATATCGGGGCAAGCGGGTGTGGACTGCGGTGTGTGTGTTAATGGTGTGGACAACATCACCCACTTTGAAAGCTGGATTGCGCGTTTCAGGCCGATTAGCCGCTCCGCTTAATGAATGGACTGCTGTCCATACTTCTGAGTTTTCCAAACGCCCTTTAACGGTGATTGGCGGTGTACGCACTTGACCGGTTGTCAATTCTTCCATTGTAACCATGCCCCGTTCAAGCATGAGTTTTGTGAGACCTTCTGTCCAAATTTTATAGTAGGAGAAGGACATGTAGTCTGCAGGTGAAAGGCTCTCACGGGCGTGGCGGGATATATCGATGTTCCATTGACCACACGCGCCCATGGCAACGACTATGCCCATGACGCGAGGCTCCCAAGGAGCATGGTAATTTTTAATGTCGTAATCGACTTTACCCGGTTCAGACACCACAGGACCGAAGCCATGCATGCCGCCGAGGTCCTGTCCGCCGTTCATTTGACTTGCTCTGGGGTGAGGGCGAATGAAGTACCGATCATAGAATTGCGTGTGATCAGTTTTTGCAACTGTTCAGCCGTCCAATTTTCTGTACCGGCTGGTTGCTGAGGAATGACCAAGTAACGTGTTTCAGCCGTGGAATCATGCACTTCAACGGCGGTGTTTTCGGGTATAACCGTCCCGAACTCTTTCAGCACACCGCGCGGGTCGATCACCGAGCGTGACCGGTAAGGAGGGGATTTGTACCACGTGGGTGGAAGGCCAAGCACTGACCATGGATAGCACGAGCACAATGTGCAAACGACCATGTGATGAGTGTCTTCGCTGTTGAACACCGCCACCATGTGTTCGCCTTGACGGGATGTGTAGCCGAGAGAATGGATGGCGGCTGTTGCATCTTCGCGCAACCATTTTTCAAATTCAGGTTCTGTCCACGCCTTCGCCACAACATGCGCACCGTTGCGCGGGCCAATTTTGGTTTCGTACAGTTCAACAATCTCGTCCACCGCTGCGGATTCGATGTAACCCTTTTCCACTAACAAACTTTCCAAAGCGCGAATGCGGGCATCCATGTCACTCAGGTGGGAATGATCGCCATGATCATGGTCGTGCCTGTGGTTGTTTTTGTGACCACCGCTCATTCTGCAGCGACCGATAAGCCGGATTTTTGTACGGCATAGGCGCGGCTGGCATCGCCAAAGGCCGTGAGAATTTTATTGGATGGGCTGTCGGTTTTTGCCCAATATTCGGGGTGCCATTGCACACCAACAACAAAGCCCGAAGCATCTTTAACAGACACGGCTTCAATGGTGCCATCTTCGTTAGTGGCTTCCACAACGATATTTTCGCCAAGGCGGTCCAACGCCTGCGTGTGAAGAGAATTCACATTCACAGAACCTTTGGCGATGTCGTCGTTCAAGATTTCTGCGATGCAGGAGCCTTCTTCGATTTTTAGATCATGGGCCATGGCGAACCGTTCGTCCAACGTGCCTTCCCAAGGATAACCATGGTTTTCGACGTTGCGGTTTTTTTGAAAAGCCGCCGTGATGGAGCCGCCAAGGGCGACGTTTAACTCTTGGATGCCGCGACAGATCGCAAGCAATGGAATTCCGCGTTCAATGGCACGACGGATGAGCGGCAATGTGGTTGCATCACGATCATGGTCAAATGGTTCATGGTCTTCTGTCGCTTCTTCACCGTAATGGGAGGGGTGTACATTGGAACGTGAACCCGTGACCAAAATCCCATCTACACGATCAAGCATGGCGTCGATATCAAGACGATCCCCCAAACTTGGCAAGATCATAGGAATGACATCAGATACTTCTGCGGCGGCATCTATATAGGGCGAAGGCGCGGCATGCCACATATAAGGGGCAACGTCTTTATAATCGGAGGTTACAGCGATCAGAGGTTTTGTCATTACATTCATCTACGGTTCAGGACATATTTGTCATACATTATCTCATCACAACGATTAGCGAAAGTTGGTTTGAGTGGTTTTTGACACAGCTGCGGGGCGCATTTTTGTCAAATAATCAAAAGAGATTGCAAAAGGAGAGCCCCGCAATGAAAGTTTTTGGAAAAGCATTATCACTAACCGCAATTGGCGTTCCGCTTATTACCGGGTCAGTATTTTACACAAACAACGCTGAAGCTGCATGTGTGACAGGTGTGCGATCAAACGATGTTTTGAATATGCGCTCTTACGCGTCCACCCGTGGTACCATTGTTGGTATTTTGCGCCCTCGCGCTTGTGGAGTATCCATTCGTGAACGGTCCGGCAATTGGGGGCTTGTGCGTCACCGTGGTCGACAAGGTTGGGTCAACCTTCGTTACATTTCTGAAAGTGGCGGTGGCGGCAACTGGGTAAAAGCCTGTGTGGTGGGCGTATCCAGCAATGACGTTTTGAACATTCGAAGCCGACCTTCCGGTTCCTCGCGCATCAAAGGCATTGTACCTCCGGGTAGTTGCCGTATGCGAGTTTATCAACGTGGGGCGCGATGGTCGCGTGTCAGTTATCGGGGTATCTTTGGATGGGTATCCAACCGCTATGTGCAAGAGTTGTAGGGTTAAAGCAGGCCTAAGTCGCTGGCGACTTTCGCCAGTGACGCTGCATTGCCACCGCCCGTTTTTTGACGGATTGCAGAGCGATGGCTTTCCACTGTGCGCACAGAAATATTCAACTCACCTGCGATCTGTTTGTTCAATTTTCCGATTGCAATGGCCGCGAGCACTTCCTGTTCACGTTCGGTAAGCATGGGCAAGTCGGAAGTCGTATTGTCCAGACAATCATCCAGACTGCTCGTGACGTGGAAACCACCTTGAACTGCCTTGGAAATTGTTGCAATCATCTCGGCTTGGCTAACGTCTTTCAACATATAACCGTTTGTTCCAAGGACTTTGGCACGGCGTACATATTCCTTGTTGTCGTAAAGAGATAAAAAGAGAACTTTTTGTTCCATGCCGAGTTTGCGAAACTGTTCAACAGTTTCAAAGCCGTTCATTTCCGGCATGTTAATGTCGAGCAATACCAAATCAGGGTTTGCAGCATTAATGCGTTCAATAGCTTGTTTACCGTTAGCCGCTTCTCCGACGATTTCTATAGATGGATCATCTTCCAAACGGGCCCGAATACCGTCGCGCACAAGCTCATGATCATCAGCGATAAATAGCCGGATCGTTTTTTCAGGCTGCATCGGTGGTTCTTCCAGTTGATTTTTCATTGTCATTTTCAGGTTCTGTCCAATCTTTTAGAATGGGAAGGACGGCTTTGACTTTCAATCCACCTGCTGGTGCAGTTTCAATCTCTAGTGTCCCATCGAATGCATCCATACGCTCACGCATATTGCGTAATCCCATACCCGCTCCAAAGCTTGTTATTTCAATGGGTAGATCTGAACCTGAACTGCCCAACGTCTTGTGTTGAAGTGTGCCGTCATCAATGATCGTCAATTGTACCGTGTCTTTGTTGTTCAACAGGTGAACTGAAACGTTCTTTGCATTTGAGTGTTTGGCAATGTTGGTCAGGCCTTCTTGGGCCACACGATAAAGGGCTGTTTGCGCTTTTTTGGAAATGCGGGTGCCTACTTTTTTGGTGTCGATCTTTACATTTATCGACCGTTGATTGCCGAAGTCACTAGCAAGGCTTCTTATTGCCTCGGCCAAGCCGATGTCGTCCAAAACAGATGGGCGAAGAGCCATCGATATGCGTCGAACTTCGTTGATCGTTGTGTCAATTGTTCCCATTGATTTCATCAATGGTTCTTTGACGTCTGTGTTTGTTTTCGAACGGTTCATGGCTTGATCTAAACCGTATCTGGCAGATACGAGCAGTTGTGATATCCCATCGTGGAGTTCTTTGGAGACACGCATGCGCTCGTCTTCTTGGACTTCGACCACGCGATGGGTCAATTGGCGTAAACGCTCGTCCGCAAACCTTTGTTCTGATAGTTTGATGAACCATGTGAACAGGACCGCCAGTAAAATACCCGCCAATGTAAGGGTGATAAGAATTGATTTCGTGCGGTCTATCGAAGCCTGCAAAGCAGTCTTCATGGCCGTAATTTCCGCATCAAGATCATCCACATACAATCCTGTGCCGATCATCCACCCCCATTTTTTCAAGAAAACAGCATGACCGATTTTAGGCGCAAGCGCCCCGGTAGATGGTTTGTTCCAAACATAATTGTGGAAGCCCTTACCGGATTTAGAAGCTGCTATAAGATTGCGAATGACAAAGTCGCCGTTTGGATCTTGCAAGTCCCACCAATTCTTACCAACAAGATTTGGGAGTCGAGGATGTACTAGGTTATTGCCCGTTTCATCGTAGACAAAAAAGTACCCGTCTTCGCCATAGGCCATGTCCTGCAGAATTCGTTTGGCACGATTCTGAGCAATCGTTTTAGGTAATGCTTCGTCTTCATGTAGGCTCTGTATGGAGTTCAACGCCAATTGCGTCATCTTTTGTAATTCGGCTTTTCGAGCATTCAAAGTGTTGGTTTTTACGTCTTCAATTTGGGTGTTTGCAAGGGTTTGGGTCTGGTTTTGAATCAGCCAAAGAGACGCCGCTGCAATCACAATCGCCGGTAAAACTGCGGCGACCAAAAGTTTTATCTTGATGTTCACGGCTAATTCCTCTGTAAATTAGGTGTGCCGACTATAGCGGTTCTTAGAAGGTTTTGCGCCTCCGTAGAACTACTCAATTGCACCAAAGCTTTCGTCATGGTGTAACAAGGCGCAAAGTTTCATCGGTCAGTTCGTTGGGGGAGACCTCGTGACTGACTTATTTTGTGAACACATTGGGAGGAAAATCCATGGATAGACGTTCATTTATCAAAAAAGCCGGTGTTGCCGGTACAGTTGGTGCAGCAGCTACGCTCGCCACACCTGCATTGTCGCAGGGCATCAAAGAAATGACAATCGTGTCCACTTGGCCACGTGATTTTCCAGGTCTGGGTATTTCTGCTCAGCGTCTGGCTGCTCGTATTACCGAACTTTCTGAAGGCAAGCTGACAACAAAATATTTCGCCGCTGGCGAGCGTGTCGGTGCATTCGATTCTTTTGACGAAGTGCGCAACGGCAACTCAAACGCTTACATCGCTGCTGATTACTACTGGAAAGGTAAGCACCCCGGTTTTGCTTACTACACAGCTGTGCCATTCGGCATGACGACTCCTGAGTGGAATGCTTGGATCAAATTTGCTGGTGGCCAAGAACTTTGGGACGAATTGTCCGGTGAGTTCGGCTTAAAAGCAATTTCATGCGGTGGTACCGGCACACAGGCTGGTGGTTGGTTCAACAAAGAAATCAACTCTGCTGAAGACCTCAAAGGTCTTAAAATGCGTATTCCCGGTCTTGGCGGCGACGTCATGGCGAAACTCGGTGCTTCACCGGTTTCTCTTCCAGGTGGTCAGATTTATGAAAACCTTGTTTCCGGTTCAATCGATGCAACTGAGTGGGTTGGTCCTTTTAATGACTACTTCATGAAGTTCTACGAAGCTGCTAAGTTCTACTATACCGCTGGTATGCATGAGCCAGGTGGCGGACTTGCGTTCGGCATGAACAAAGCTTGGTGGGATGGTCTTTCCAAGTGGGAACAAGCCGTTATCACTGCTGCTTGTAACGAGGAGAATGCTGCTCAACCTGAGGAAGCTATCGCGAAAAACGGCGAATACCTCAATAAAATGATCAATGAAAATGGCGTTCAGACACGCGAATTTAATGATGATGTTTGGGATGCATTTGGTGAAGCAGCTGCAGAAGTGTTCGAAGAGACACGTGCACATTCTCCGCTGGCTAAGAAGATCGACGAAGCTTATCAGTCTTCCATGCGTGAAATGGCTGGTTGGCGTTCAAAAGCTGAAATCGCTTATGTGAACCAACGCAACCGCGTGTTGGACATCTAAGCTCGGGCTTTCGTTGACATAGAATTGAACGGGACTTCGGTCCCGTTCTTTTTATAGTTGCTGCTTTTTTGTTGCAGCGCCTATAAAAAGAGGAAAGCCGTAACATCGGCATCTCTCTCCTTTTCGTGTTGGGAGGCACTGGGACCCATGAGTTTGGACGCCGCAAATGACTTCGGCTCACGCGATAGATTAAAGTTCTTCATCCGCGGATTTGGCTGGGCTGTTTTAACCCATTTCGTGGTTTGGATGATCAGCAACGTTCTGACCCATTCTTACGGTTGGCCGGGTGCAAAAGCTCTTTTCGATGGAAATGCCAGTGCGCTAACTTTCGTTCAATGGGCGGCTTATATTTTGGCAATTGGTCTCACTCTTGTTTGGGTTTGGCGCAGTGAACATGTTTTACTTCGTGAAGACGCCAAACGTATTTCAGACTTTAATGCAGTGCTTGTTCGGTGGGCATTTTTCTCAGTCCTATTTATCGGATTAGCCGATATGGCGATTTCTTTCCTTCGGGTGGAAGGCTTGCTGGAATCTGTTGTCGGTAAAGACATGACCACC
This sequence comes from uncultured Rhizobiaceae group bacterium, assembly GCA_938010435.1. Taxonomy (GTDB): domain Bacteria; phylum Pseudomonadota; class Alphaproteobacteria; order Rhizobiales; family Rhizobiaceae; genus Pseudahrensia. The sequence goes on from CALLUS010000015.1 coordinate 91,678, forward strand.
GCATTGGGGCGTTCAGCTTATCGCGGCCCTTGGGTTCATATTCCGTTGATGGGGCTGGGCCTTATTGTTGCCCTGCGGGCTAAAACACTCGGTTTTCACTGGTTGGCATTGCTGATTGTAGTTGCTGAACTTGCTATTGTGATCACGCGATTTGTATTCTCTTACGAACAAGCATTCATGGGTGATCTGGTGCGGTTCTGGTATGCTGCATTGTTCTTATTCGCTTCCGCCTACACACTGCTTGAAGATGGCCATGTGCGGGTTGATATCTTTTATGCGGGTATGAAAAACACCACCAAGGGCTACCTCAATGCGATCAGCACAATCCTGCTGGGTATTTCACTTTGCTGGACCATTTTGATCGTCTGCCTCGATGGCAAAGGGTCTATTGTTTATGGGCCTGTGGTCAACTTTGAAGTCTCACAATCAGGATTTGGCATGTATGTGAAATATTTGATGGCGTCGTTCCTCGTTATTTTCGCGATAACGATGCTCATCCAATTTGTCAGTTATCTGATGGAGTCGGTTGCGGATTATCGCGACGAAGACGGCACACGGTTGAACCGTGAAGTCGAGATGCACTAACGGGTACAAGGTAGGTTTAGGTCATGGAACTCGTATTTCTCGCACTTTTGGTTTTACTTATGGCGCTGGCATTGGGCTCTGGTTATCCGGTTGCTTTCGCCCTGCCGGGCTCTGCAATTATTACCATCGCCGCCGCTACAGCTTGCGGGTATCTCTTTGCCGGTGACCCGGGAGCTTATTTTGCACAAGGGGATGGAGGACAGTGGCTCTCGGCAGGGGTGCTGAACCTTCGAGGGGTCTATTGGGAGGTGGAGCGGGATACGCTCATAGCGATCCCGTTGTTTATCTTCATGGGAATCATGCTTCAGCGTTCAAAAATTGCTGAAGATCTACTGATTACAATGGCCCAATTGTTTGGCCCTGTTCCAGGTGGTCTTGGTATCTCGGTTGTATTTGTGGGTGCTCTATTGGCAGCAACCACAGGTATCGTGGGCGCCACTGTTGTGGCTATGGGGTTGATTTCTTTGCCCGCTATGTTGCGCAACAATTATTCTAAGTCTTTGGCAACAGGCACAATCGCTGCATCTGGTACGCTTGGCCAAATTATTCCGCCATCTATCGTGTTGATTATTCTTGCCGACCAACTGGCATCTGCAACAGATCAAGCCTCCACATTGCGCAAAGGTTTGCACAAAGCTTCCACTGGCGAATTGTCCATGCCGTCATCGTTTGATGTGACCTCAACATCTGCTGGTGAGATGTTCCTTGGTGCGTTGGTGCCGGGCCTTGTGCTTGTCGCTTTGTACATGGCTTACATTTTGATTTACGCATTGTTGCGCCCTCATGTTGCACCACCAGTGCGTAGCGAAGGCAAATTAGATGGAGAGTTCTTCTTCCAACTTGGTTTGGCTTTGATCCCACCATTAGCGCTGATCTTCCTCGTTCTCGGTTCTATTATTTCTGGCATTGCAACAGTGAACCAAGCTGGTGCCATTGGCGCGGCTGGCGCGCTACTCATGGCAGGTTACCGGCTGACGCAGGGCCAAAAACATTCGTTCACGCCGGCGATTTTGTCACTCATCTCCTTGGTGGTGGTTGGCTTCATTGTCGTAAATTTCAACACCAATATTAAATCGATCAGTAACAGTACTGATGGCATGGCAATTGCCGTTGCGTTGGTGGCGGTGGCTGTGCTTCTCGTCTCATTGGCATGGAGTGCGATGCGCGCTTACAAAATTGAGAACACATTGCAAGAAGTGATGGTGGAAACTGCCAAGGCAACGTCTCTGGTGTTCATCATCTTGCTGGGTGCTGCAATGTTGACCGCGGCATTCCGCGCCTTTGGCGGTGAAGAACTTGTGAAACATTTTCTTGAAGGCATCCCGGGTGGTTTCTGGGCCAAGTTTATTACGGTTATGGCCGTGATCTTCATTCTTGGGTTCTTCTTGGATTTTATCGAAATTGCCGTGGTTGTGGTGCCAATTGTTGCGCCTATCCTGTTGGCTGATCCTTCCGCCAACATCACTGCTGTATGGTTGGGCGTTATGATTGGTTTGAATATTCAAACATCATTCCTCACACCGCCGTTCGGATTTGCACTATTCTATCTGCGCGGAGTTGCGCCAGCGATTGTGAAGACAATCGATATGTATAAAGGTGTCATTGCGTTTATCGGTCTTCAATTGGCCGCTCTCGTCATTGTGGCTAACTATCCACCATTGGTGAATTACCTTCCCAACCGTGTGGCCATGTTGTCTGAAACATCACCGCCGCCACGCAACCCGCGTCTTCAATATTGCGTGGAAGAATATGTGCACGGGAAACTCACGAATGGAGACCCTGCATTGATGAATGCGTTGAGCGTTGCAAAGTCTTTGGACACAAGCATTTTGCCAAAATCATTGCAGAAAGACTTCACTGCAAGTCTTGAAGGCATCAATGAAGCTGATAAGCATTTGCAGGCTGCGAAAGCTGCCGAAGTAAAGGTCACAGCGGCTGCCGAAAAGTTCCGTCCGTTACACGTGCTTGTACGTGGTATTGAGCGGGATGCTCGTGTTTTTGATCCTAAAATCGGTGAATTGGAAACTGCTATTTCACGTTTGCGCGGTGATGAATTTACTGCGCGTCGCGAAGAAATGGCCAAGCAAGTGGAAGTCTATAAAGCTGAGCAAAAAGCTCTTCTCGATACAATCCCAGCGGATTGGAAAGACAGGCAGGCGACCTTTGCCAAGTTGACAAAGGAAGAAGCAAACCTGCGTCAGCAATTCCGCCGCGCTGCTGATGGGTCTTACAATGCCGCCAAAAAGGTTGCTGATACTCTGGCTGGAAATGAGGACTATGTGACTCTCGGCGGTGAGTTCAATTCTTTGCGTACAGATATTGAGAACAAGCCGGCGACTGAAATGGAAAAGGTGGTCAACACGTTTGCAAACCGTATTGGTGCAATTGACGGGGCTTCCAAGATCAAAACGGCTATGAGCAAAGTGCGTCGTAACCTGAAACGCCGCACGCCAAAGCTTGACAAGGCATTGCAAGAGTTCGACAGAGCCAAAAAGCTGTACGATGAGCAATTGGAGTGGCGTGCGCAGGCGGCTGGCGAGTTGTCGGCTGGCGTTACCACTTATGAATTGGCGCTGCGTGATACGATTGGTATGCGTCAGCAACAACGTGTGACGAGAGAGCAGGGTCTTTCAATCGCATCTTGTCAATCTGGACATCGTGACATTTCGCTTAATTTCTGATCGAAGGGGATCATGTCTCCTTCAATGAAATCACCGCGAGATCAAAATCAAACCACCGCTCTTCAAAAGCGCGGTGGTTTCGTTGTTTCATTTGTTGGAAAAACAGCTGCTTGTTTAATTGTTCTTATGATGGCTGTTCAGTTTTCGATTGTGGTGTTGCGATATGTTTTCAACGTAAACTTTATTTGGGCGCAAGAATTTGTTCTGGCATTGCATGGGGCGAGTTTCATGCTGATTGCTCCGTGGACATTGATGCAAATGCGTCATGTTCGAATAGATGTGTTCAGCGAACGGTTTTCACTGACAACGCAAAGACGTATAAATCTGGTTGGATTTATCTTCCTGCTCATTCCTATGATGATCGCTATATTTGCGTCATCCATTGGATACGTCATTGAGGCTTGGTCCATAATGGAAGGGTCCGCGGAATTATCTGGCCTGCCAGGAAAGTTTCTTTTGAAAACTGTGATCCCTGTTTTTGCTGTGCTGATGGTACTGGCAGCCGTTATTGCTTTGCGGGCCGTGCATAGGCCGATTAAAGGTCCTCAAATGTCGGAACGTTCATAATGTCACTCGACGTATGGTTCCTACTGATTGTTTTTATTGGTTTGCTCAGCGGTTATCCGGTTGGTGTTGCGCTTGGTGGTGTCTCGATACTGTTTGCGGGTACAGCTTATTTTCTGGGCGCCTTTGATGGAGCGTTGTTTCTTTCTCTACCTTCCCGCGTGTTTGGGGTGATGTCCAATCCGGTCTTAGTGGCCATCCCCTTGTTTGTTTTTATGGGTTTGGTTTTGGATCGTTCCCGTATTGCAGCAGATATGTTGCAGGTGGTAGCAAATTTGTTCAGGGGCAATTCGGCTGGCCTGACAATTTCTGTTACCGTGGTTGGGCTCATGCTGGCGGCTTCCACCGGTATCGTTGGCGCAAGTGTTGTGATGCTTGGTGTGGTTGCACTGCCGACTATGTTGCGCAATGGGGTTGCTCCTCAATTGGCGAGTGGAACTGTGGCAGCAGCGGGAACACTTGGACAAATTATACCTCCATCTATTGTGTTGATCGTATTGGGCGATCAAATGTCAAATGCTTGGCAAAAGGCGCAACTGGATGGTGGCAATTTTGCGCCTGATACAGTGTCTGTTGCGGACTTGTTTGCTGGGGCTTTGTTGCCGGGCCTGTTGTTGGTTGGGTTTTACATTGCTTATCAATTGACTGTTAGTAGAACGCAAACTCCCGATCAGAAAGCTGGGCATGACCCAACCGCGCCGCCGTTGTGGCGTGTGCTCATCTCACCGCTTCTGCTGATTGTTGCGGTGCTTGGGTCCATGTTATCGGGATTGGCGACAGCGACAGAAGCAGCAAGCGTTGGTGCAGTAGGAGCCTTGTTGCTGGCATGGGGACGATTAGACAGTAAAGTCTTTAAAGATGTGGTTTTTGAAAGCGGACATTTGACCGCGATGATTTTCCTCATCGTCATTGGTGCATCCATGTTCTCTCTCGTCTTTAGAGGTTTAGGCGGTGAAGAGACAATTGTCGGGTTTCTGAGTGTTCTGCCGGGCGGTACATTAGGCGCACTGTTCTTTGTGATGGCCGTGATTTTTGTGCTCGGTTTCTTTCTTGAATTTTTGGAAATTTCGTTTGTGGTTGTACCTTTGGTTGCGCCTATTTTGCTGGCTATGCCCATGGCCGATGGTACTTTAATGTCTCCAGTTTGGTTGGGTGTTTTGATTGCGCTTAATCTTCAAACATCGTTTCTTACACCACCGTTTGGTGTGTCGTTGTTTTATCTGCGCAGCGTTGCACCCAAAGACATCACAACAGTTATGATTTATCGCGGTATTGTACCTTTCGTTGCCTTACAGTTGTTTGTTTTGTCCATTGTTGTTGTTTTCCCGACGCTTGCAACATTTTTACCGACTTTGTTGTTTGCAGGTTGATAGACGCAATATTTTTAGGCCGACTGAGTTTCTATAAACCGAATGTTTTGCTCATGGGTGATAGTGCCACTGATTGTTGCAAAAATGGGCAATTGCGCGGCTTTTGCATTGACTACACCCTGTTGCGTTTGGAACACTGAAGCTGAGACAATGACGCGATTTGATTTCGCGTTTGGGAGACTAATGAATGTCCGTAAAAGACAAAACCCGCACTTCGAAACAAACGCTTCCTACGCTGAAGCCTGTACATCTTGATGATAAATACGATCTTGAGAAGAAGCTGGTGTTTATCACAGGTACTCAAGCCGTTGTGCGTTTGATGTTGATGCAAAAAGAGCGTGATCGTCGCGCAGGACTCAATACAGCGGGTTATGTGACTGGTTACCGAGGTTCCCCAATTGGTGGTCTCGATATGGCTATGTGGAAAGAACAGCCTCGTTTGAAAAAAAGCGATGTGGTGTTCGAGCCGGGCCTCAATGAAGATATTGCGGCAACGGCTGTTTGGGGTGCACAGCAGGCGGAGATGCGCGGCGAAGGCAAGTTCGATGGTGTGTTCAGCGTTTGGTATGCAAAGGGCCCGGGCGTTGATCGCAGTGGTGATGTTTTCCGCCACGCCAACATGGCCGGTACGTCAAAGAACGGTGGCGTACTTGCCTTGATGGGTGATGATCATATTGCAGAAAGTTCGACGACCGCACACCAAAGTGAATTCGGATTTATTAATTATGGCATGCCGGTTCTTTCCCCTGCGGGCGTGCAAGAAATTTTGGATTATGGCGTTATTGGTTATGGCTTGTCGCGCTATGCCAGCGTGTGGGTCGGCATCAAATGCGTGAAAGATACGATTGAATCTACGGCGGTCATTGACGGGTCTGTAGATCGTGTGAAGTTGGTCGAACCGAACGTTGACCGTCGACCTGAAGAAGGGCTGCAAATTCGACCGGGTGATACAATGTTGCCTCAAGAAGAGCGACTTGTGGATTACAAAATCAATGCGATTCTGGACTATGTGTCCGCTAACAAATTGAACAAGACCATTTTTTCAGGTGGCTCAAAACCCAAGCTTGGGATCGTCACATCGGGTAAGAGCTATCTCGACACACGGCAAGCTTTGGATGATTTGGGGATTGACGAAAAGCGCGCAAATGCTCTCGGGCTTCGCCTGATTAAAATAGGTTGTGTTTGGCCGATCGCTCAAGATGAGTTGCGTAAATTCGGCAAAGGATTAAGCCAAATCATCGTGGTTGAAGAAAAACGCTCATTGATTGAAAGCCAACTGCGCGAGGCGCTTTACGGCACAACCAAACCGCCAGTCATCCTTGGTAAAAAAGACGAAAAAGATCAGGTGCTTTTCACGGCAAAAGCTCAATTGGATTCAAACACAATTGCTGTGGCGATTGGCGAACGGTTGAATAAGTTGGCCAAAGACCGAAAGCTGGGCGGGCGTGTTAAACACTTGCGTGACGCACAAGCTGATCTTTTGGCAACTGAAGGCGTTGCGCAACGTATTCCTTATTTCTGCGGCGGTTGTCCGCACAACTCATCTACCCATGTGCCAGAAGGAAGTCGTGCTTATGCCGGTATTGGCTGTCACTACATGGTTCAATGGATGGACAGGAGCACCGAAGGTTTCACCCAAATGGGTGGTGAAGGAGCTAACTGGATTGGCGAACATCATTTCTCAAAGCGCGATCATGTATTCCAAAATTTGGGTGATGGCACCTACAACCATTCGGGGTTGATGAGCATTCGTGCCGCAGCAGATTCTGGTGCGAACATTACCTATAAAATTCTTTTCAATGATGCTGTTGCGATGACGGGTGGGCAACCCAATGAAGGTGGATTGACCCCATGGGAAATAGCCAGTCAGGTTGCGGCTGAAGGTGCGGGACGAGTGGTTGTCGTCACTGATGAACCTGAGAAGTATGACGCCAATATTCATTGGCCCGCTTTTACGAAAATCTATCACCGTTCGGAACTCGGGCCAGTTCAAGAAGAACTGCGGGAGATCGAAGGCCTTACCGTTATGATTTATGACCAGACTTGCGCCAGTGAAAAACGCCGCCGCCGCAAGCGCGGTGCGTTCCCCGATCCAGACAAGCGGGTGGTGATCAACGAACAGGTTTGCGAGGGCTGCGGTGACTGCGGCGTGCAGTCAAATTGTGTGGCTGTGGGAGCTGTTGAGACAGAGTTCGGGCGCAAACGTCAGATTGATCAATCCGCGTGTAACAAAGACTTTTCCTGCGTGAACGGGTTTTGCCCGAGCTTTGTTACCGTGCATGGCGGCAAATTAAAAACAGGCAAAAGCGCTCCCGGTATCGGGGCCAAGTTGCCACAATTGCCGGAGCCAGAACTTCCGACACTTGATGGATCTTACGGCATTATTGTTACAGGCGTTGGGGGCACGGGCGTGGTGACTGTTGGTGCTGTGCTTGGTATGGCCGCCCACATGGAAGGTAAAGGATCTGCAATCATTGATATGGCAGGTCTTGCGCAAAAAGGTGGTGAGGTGGCCAGTTATTTGCGCATTGCACCCACGCCTGAAGACATCAAATCGATCCGTATTGCAGCATCGGGTGCAGACTTGATTTTGGGCTGCGATATGGTGACGGCCTCCACACAAAAAGTGTTGGGGTCTATTGAAAAAGGTCGCACGACTGTTGTGTTGAACAGTCATGAAAAACTATCTGGTGAGTTTACTCATAATGTAGACTTCTCATTCCCGACCCAACGCATTATCAAAACGCTGCAAAAAACAGCTGGCGCAGATCGTACGTCGGTTGTGGAAGCGGAGAAGTTTGCGGTCGCTTTGTTTGGCGATGCGATTGCTTCTAATATGTTCATGCTTGGTTTTGCTTGGCAAAACGGTGGGTTGCCGGTTTCAGAAACTGCGATTATGCGGGCGATTGAATTGAACGGTGTACAAATTCCTATGAACCAAGCAGCGTTCCGATGGGGACGTGTTGCAGCATACGATAAAGCATTGCTGCCTGTGAGCGAACGGCCTGTTGCGGATGTTCTTGAGCATCGCAAGAAATCTGAAACCGTTGATGAAGTTATTGAACGCCGTGTGGCTCACCTGACAGAGTACCAAAATGCGGCCTACGCAGATCGATTTGCTAAACGCTTAGCGCAGGTCAAAATGCTTGAGGAAAAGGCCGGTGGCAAAAAAGGTGAACTCACCCAAGCTGTAGCGCAAAATCTCTACAAGTTGATGGCAATCAAAGACGAGTACGAAGTGGCGCGTCTCTATGCAAATGGTGATTTCTTGAAACAGGTTTCCAGTCAGTTTGAAAGCTGGGATTCGTTTGAATTTCATCTAGCACCGCCATTGTTTTCGAAACGCGATGAGCAGGGGCATTTGATCAAAAAACAATATGGCCCATGGATGATGAAAGCCTATGGCTGGTTTGCAAAAGCGCGTTTCCTGCGCGGTGGTCTCTTCGATGTGTTTGGTAAAACTGCCGAACGCAAAATGGAACGGGAATTGTTGAAAGACTACGACGTGGTGTTGGATGAGATTGCGGGAGAGCTGACTTCTAAAAACTTGAAAGCGGCAATTGCACTTGCCAAGTACCCAGAAACCATTCGTGGCTTCGGTCATGTGAAAGAACGCAATGTGGAGAGTGCCATGAATGATCGTATGCGTTTGCGCGCTGGCTTTATGAATGTGGATGGCTTGGCTGAATTGCAGGCGGCTGAATGATAAAGGCCATAGGTTGTTTCTTATTTGTGTGTGTTTTGACTTTAATGTTGATGGCGCAAACCCCGACCCATTCTGCCATTGGAACCTTCTTCAATTGGCAGCAGGGCCGAGTGTTCAGTATGGTGGCGGGTGCCCGTCTCCCAGCAATGCCGCTTACGCTTATCACAAGTGCGATGGAAGAGCATTCTTAAGAAAAACTACTGGTGTCATCAATGTGTTTTATTGATTGAATTTTGAGCAATGTTAGAATTTTGATTGATGTTTGAACGAAGGGCGAGCCACTGTACTCAATATCAAAAATCGTAGCATTATCCTAAATAGGTACTTGCCAAGTGCACCGCCACGGTCAACACTTGTTACAAGAAGAGCTCAAAAATGAGCCGCTTGTAACATATTTACTGTGTAAGTTACGCAGGACGCTGCAAACGTTTGGGAGGACGTTTCGACTATGGTCAACGCCACAAATGGGTTGGATACGTTTCCAAAATTATTGGTGCATAATGCGAGTGTGTTTGCGCAACGTCCAGCCATGCGCCACAAGGACTTTGGCATTTGGCAAACATGGTCGTGGGCGGAAATGCTGGAAGAAATCCGGGCATTCTCTCTTGGATTGCAAGCCATTGGGTTGAAAAAAGGTGACAAAGTTGCCGTTGTCGGCAGCAATCGTCCGGCGCTGTATTGGAGCTTTGCTGCGGTTCAAGCTTTGGGCGGTGTGCCAATTCCTGTTTATGCAGATTCTGTTGCGGATGAAATGGTCTATGTTTTGCAACATGCAGAAGTGAAGTTTGCTATTGTTCAAGATCAAGAGCAGGTCGATAAAATTTTGTCGGTTAAAGAGCAATTGCCTGAATTGGAACAGTTGGCTTACGATTGGCAGCGTGGTTTGGGTGATTATGATGAGCCGTTTTTACATCATATTGGATCTTTACAAGATGTTGGTCGCCAGGCGTTAAAGGTTGATCCTTCACTCGGTCAGAAATGGCTTGAAGGTATTAATGAAGGAAAAGGCGCGGACCTTTCCGTGATGCTTTACACATCAGGTACAACCGGTAAACCGAAAGGAGTGATGTTGTCATACGACAACCTTGTGATCTCCTCGCGTAATGCCAACAAGTTCGACAATTTCGATGAGAATGATGAAATCATCGCTTATCTTCCTCTGGCATGGGTTGGTGATCATATCTTCTCTTACGGTCAATCTTTAACCGCAGGGTATTGCGTTTGCTGCCCTGAAAGCCCTGAAACGGTGACTGAAAACCGTCGTGAAATCGCACCGACTTATTTCTTTGCACCGCCCCGTGTCTTTGAAGGTCTTCTCACAGACATCACCGTGCGGATGGAAGATGCTAGCCCATTCAAACAAAAGATGTTCAAGTATTTCCTCGATGTGGCGAACCGTGTCGGAGAGAAAATTTTGAATGGCGACGGGGAAGTCTCATTTAAAGACAGGCTGCTTTACAAGCTTGGAGATTTATTCGTTTACGGCCCTTTGAAAAACCGCCTCGGCATGACGCGTATGAAAGTGGGGTATACGGCCGGTGAAGCCATTGGACCGGAGATCTTTAAATTCTATCGTTCATTGGGTTTGAACTTGAAACAGCTCTACGGCCAAACGGAAGCTAGTGTTTATATTACTGCGCAACCTGACGGGCAGATATCTGCTGATACTGTTGGTACGCCTTCGCCTGATGTGGAAATCGAAATCACAGATACGGGTGAAGTTCTTTATCGTTCGCCCGGCGTTTTCATGGGGTATTATAAAAATGATGCGGCGACCGCTGACACCAAATCCAAAGAGGGTTGGGTGAAAACAGGCGATGCAGGTTTCTTAGATACCAATGGGCATTTGCGGATTATCGACCGTGCTAAAGACGTGGGCCAATTGAACAATGGCTGCATGTTCCCGCCGAAATATATTGAAAATAAATTGAAGTTTTTTCCGAACATTAAAGAGGCCGTGGCTATTGGCGACGGACGTGATTTCACTGCTGTGATGTTGAATATCGATTTGCAGCCAGTTGCCAATTGGGCCGAGCGCAACAACATTGCTTACGCCTCGTATCAAGAGCTTGCGAACCACCCCAAAGTCTATGAAATGATGGCGGATCATGTGGATCACGTGAACCAAGATTTGGCTTCTGAAGAACGTGTGGCTGGTGCTCAAATTCACCGCTTCCTGGTTTTGCACAAAGAATTGGATGCCGATGATGGGGAATTGACCCGCACGATGAAAGTGCGCCGTTCGTTGATCAACGAACGCTACGATCCGTTGATTGAAGCGCTCTATGACGGATCGGCAGAACGCTTTGTAGAAACCGAAGTGGTTTTTGAAGATGGTCGCAAGGGCAATATTTCGGCGACTGTCAAAATCGAAGACGCAAAAACCTACGCCCCTCAAAGTATGAAGGAGGCTGCGGAATGAATGCACACACAAATCCATCTGGGATGAATCTGAGTTCGAGTCGCGACGATGGGATCGCGGTCGGTGATGAACTTCTGTCTGTTGACAATGTAACCCTGCGTTTTGGTGGGGTGACTGCGATTGAAGATATTTCTTTTGATATTCGCAAAGGCGAAGTGCGCGCTATTATCGGGCCGAATGGTGCTGGTAAAACGTCTATGCTGAATGTGATCAACGGTTTTTATCATCCGCAAGAGGGCACGATCCGGTTTCGCGGCGAGACCCGAACCAAGATGAAACCTTACGAAGCTGCGGCTTCCGGAATTGCCCGCACGTTCCAGAATGTCGCCTTGTTCACAGGTATGTCGACGCTGGACAACATCATGTCTGGCCGTTCACTCAAGATGAACAAGAATTTTATCACACAAATGTTTTACTACGGTCCTGCTCGGGACGAAGAAATACAGCACCGCCGCCGCGTTGAAGAAATTATCGACTTTCTGGAGATTGCGCACATTCGCCGACAGCCTGTTGGTAAACTGCCTTATGGTTTACAGAAGCGCGTAGAGCTTGGTCGCGCTTTGGCGCTTGAGCCTGATCTTCTGCTTCTTGATGAACCCATGGCGGGTATGAATCTGGAAGAAAAAGAAGACATGAGCCGCTTCATCATTGATGTGAACCAGCAATTTGGAACCACCATTGCGCTGATTGAACATGATATGGGTGTGGTTATGGATTTGGCCGACCGCGTGGTTGTGCTCGACTACGGCAAAAAAATTGCCGACGGTATTCCCGAAGATGTGCAGGCCAGCCAAGAGGTGATTGATGCTTACCTTGGGGTTCCTCATTGATGGAGATTTTTGATGGACATATTGGCGGATTATCCCAAAGCCGTTTCAATTTTTCTTCTAACGGGCGGAGCGCTGCTTATCATGGTGCCACGTTGGATGCGCTGGGCCATCGCAGTTTTAATGATCGCGCTGGGCTTGGCCGGATTGTTCCCGGAACTCGTTGTGCCACCGAAGGGGTGATGTGATGGAATTGTTACATGAAATTTTCGTTGCGCCATTCATATTGATTGGTGAGTTGCCGGACCTTTTCGTGCAAACAATTTGGGAAGGTTTTGTTGCGGGTATTCTCTACGCGCTGATCGCCCTTGGTTTCGTTCTCATTTTCAAAGCATCCGGCGTTTTCAACTTTGCCCAAGGCATTATGGTTGTGTTTGCCGCACTGACTTTGGTCGGCTTGCACTCTTTAGGCATTCCCGCATGGATCGCTTTGTTTATGACTATCGGTGTCATGGCATTGTTGGCGATTGGCATTGAGCGTGTGGTGCTTCGACCGTTGGTCGGACAGCATGATGCCATTCTCCTCATGGCAACGATTGGCCTCACACTGTTTTTGAAGGGTGCAGGTGAATTTGTTTTTGGTGGCGAACCTAAACCTATGATCACAACCGAGTTGGGACTTCCCACTGGTGTCACCGATCTCGAAATGTTCGGTGGTCTCGTGTCACTGCAACATCTCGATATTGCTGCTGTGGTGATTGCTACTATTATGGTGGCTGCATTGGCCATCTTCTTTTCTAAAACACGCATTGGTCGCGCATTGCGCGCGGTGGCGGATGATCATCAAGCCGCTTTGTCAGTTGGTATTTCGCTGAACCAAATTTGGGCCATCGTGTGGTTCGCAGCAGGCGTGGTGGCGCTGGTGACGGGCATTATGTGGGGCGCTCGTTCTGACGTATCATTCGCGCTTGAAATCATTGCGCTAAAAGCACTGGCGGTTCTAATCCTTGGCGGCTTCACATCTATTCCAGGTGCGATTGTCGGCGGCTTGATTATCGGTATCGGTGAGAAAGTGTTTGAAGTGTATTGGGGGGGCTTATTTGGTGGCGGCGTGGAAGCCTGGTTTGCTTATATGTTGGCCCTCATTTTCTTGTTGTTCCGTCCACAAGGCCTATTCGGCGAAAAAATCATTGAGCGGGTGTAGTGCTAACCATGGTCACAACAGTCACAAAGCTTGGAACTTGGGGAAGTGTTTTCGGGCGCCGCTCTAAAACTGTAAAAGCGATTGCCGAAGACCTGCGTGCGCTTGTGATTGGCTTGCATCCTGAAACTGTTGAAGTGCCGCGCAAGGGCGACAAAGCTGTTGGGTTTGGCTTTGGTGAGAAGAAAATGAGTGAAAGCTACTGTTATCTCATGCCCCAGACTGATCGCGTAAATATTGGCTTTTTGTGGGGCGCGACTTTGGAAGATCCAAATGCTTTGCTGGAAGGTTCGGGGAAGAAGTTGCGGCATGTGAAAGTGTTTGATCAGGAAACTGCCCGCAGCGCTAAAGTTGCTCAACTGGTTCACTTGGCCATGGAAGAACGCAGACTTGGACTTGAAGTTAAGACTTCTAACAAAACGAAGAAAGTGAAGGCTTAATGTTTTATCGCGAAGCCGGTCAGTTCAAAACGAACTATAAAGCCGATCAGGCGATCTTTCCTATTTTGCAAGACAGAATTGGTCTTGGCATTATTCTCTTGATTGCGGCGATTGTGCTTCCGTTGTTCGGGAATGACTTTTTCCTGAATTCGATCATGATCCCGTTTTTAATTTTTTCACTGGCGGCTATCGGTCTTAATATCTTGACTGGTTATTGTGGTCAGTTGTCCCTTGGCACTGGTGCCTTCATGGGGGTTGGCGCTTATTCTTGTTATAAATTGGTGACGATATTTCCCGATGTGAACATATTGATCCATGTTCTGTTGTCCGGTTTTTTCGCAGCAGCTGTCGGTTGTGTGTTCGGGTTGCCGAGTTTGCGGATCAAAGGTTTATATCTGGCAATCACGACACTAGCTGCGCAGTTCTTTTTAGAATGGGCGTTCATCCGTACTGCTTGGCTCTACAACTATAACGATTCAGGTGCGATTGAAGTTCCTACCAAGACATTTTTCGGGCTGGCTGTTACCGGTGCATCCGCGTCTCCCACCACACGTTATTTCGTAGTGTTGGCCATTGTTGTTGTTCTCACTTGGGTGGCCTCAAACGTTATTCGTGGTCGCATTGGTCGTTCGTGGATGATGATCCGCGACATGGATATTGCAGCTGAACTGATGGGTATTAAACCTTTCAATGCAAAATTATCAGCATTTGCCATGTCTTCATATTATTGTGGTGTAGCTGGCGCGCTTATGGTGTTTATGTGGTTGGGTGCTGCTGAAGTTGAGAGCTTTAACATCAATGTGTCGTTCCAAATATTGTTCATGGTGATTATCGGGGGAATGGGATCGCTGATTGGTTGCTTCATGGGCGCTGCGCTCATCTTCATCCTACCGATCACTATTCGGGCTGCTCCGGAATTGTTTGGGCTGAACATTGGCGCTGCAACCGCCGAGCATATTACACAATTGATTATTGGCTCTTTGATCATTTTGTTTTTGATCGTGGAACCGCACGGGCTCGCCCGTTTGTGGCAAATTGCGAAAGAAAAACTTCGAAATTGGCCGTTCCCTTACGGCTAATAGAAATAGCGTGCCATATTTTGGTGCGTACAGGGGGAGCGAAAAGAAACCACGCTTCTTCATACTGATACAGGTTTCGATCCGGCACTGGGAGGTGCCACAAACTGGAGGAAGACAATGAGACTTAAATCTCTTGTATTGGGCGTTGCAGCCACGGCGATTGCCGTAACTGGTACGCTCGTCACCGCACATGCGGAAGAACTTTATGTTCCATCTTTGAGCTATCGCACCGGACCGTTTGCTGGTGGTGGTATTCCATTTGCCAATGGATTTGCTGATTACCTGAACATGCTGAACGAGCGTGACGGAGGGATCGGTGGTGTTAAAATCAAAGTGGAAGAATGTGAAACAGGCTACAACGCGCAAAAGGGTGTTGAGTGCTACGAAGCCACTAAAGGCAAAGGCGCTCTGGTTTACAATCCGCTTTCAACAGGCATTACGCTTCAGTTGATCCCGAAAGCACCAGTCGATCAGATCCCTGTTTTGTCTATGGGGTACGGCTTGTCAGCGGCGGGTGTTGGTAAGTCATTTCCTTACACATTCACATATCCCACAGGTTATTGGAGCCAGATGTCTTCGATTTTAAAATATATCGATGCAAATGGCGGTCTTAAAGGCAAGAAAATCGGCTTTATCTATCTGGATGCCGGGTATGGCCGTGAGCCAATTCCGCTGCTTGATAAGCTTGCACCAAAGCTCGGTTTCGAGTGGGTGGGTTTCCCTGTTGCGGGCAAAGATATGCAGAACCAAGGGTCCCAGTGGCTTAACGTTCGTAAAGAACGTCCTGATTGGATGATCATGTGGGGTTGGGGTGCAATGAATGCGACTGCGGTTAAGGAAGCTGCAAAAATTCGCTTTCCATTGGACCGCTTCATTGGCAACTGGTGGGCTGGTGCCCATGCAGACCTCGATCCGGTTGGTGCGGCAGGCAAAGGCTATTTGGCTGCAAACTTTTCGGGTGTTGGTGCAGACTATCCAGCATTACAAGACGTGAAAAAACTCGTTGTTGACGCTGGTAAAAGCCAAACGGCACCTGACAAAGTGGGCGATGTTTTGTACAATCGCGGTTTGTTCAATGCGGTCATCGTTGCGGAAGCGATCAAAGCTGCTCAAGAAAAAACAGGAAAGAAAATGATTACCGGTGCAGACATGCGCGATGGTCTTGAGTTGTTTGATCTTTCTGAAGTGCGTTTGAAAGAACTTGGCCTCGGAGGCTTCACGGGTCCCGTCAAAGGTTCTTGTGCTGATCACGAAGGTGGTGGTTCTGTCTTTATCCAACAATGGGATGGTAGTGACTGGAAGCGTACAACCGACCTGATTGCACCAATGACAGATGTGGTGCGGCCATTGCTTGAAGAAGCTGCTGCTAAATACACATCCGACAAGCCGGGCTGGAAAGGTCAGGAGTGCGGTTAACACTCAATTCAGTTTCTCCATTGAGGGGAGATTGATGCTTTAAGAAGGTTTCGGGTGGAGATATTTGTGTCCACCCGAAACCGTTTCATTTAACTGCTGAATTAATAGACCATCAGCAGGACATCTAATTTGAGATATTATTATGTCGACTGCCACCGAAATCGAACCTGCTGACACCATTCTTGAAGTCAACAATATCGAGGTCATTTACGACCACGTGATATTGGTGTTGAAAGGTGTTTCGCTCACCGTGCCCCGTGGTGGTATCGTGGCCATTTTGGGCGCAAACGGTGCAGGAAAAACCACTACCTTAAAAGCAATTTCAAATTTGCTTGGTGCTGAACGTGGCGATGTGACCAAAGGTAACATCATCTTCAAAGGCGAAGAGATACAATCTTTGTCTCCAAACGATCTTGTCCGGCGCGGATGTATTCAAGTTATGGAAGGCCGCCACTGTTTTGGCCACCTTACAATTGAAGAGAACCTTTTGACCGGAGCGTTTACGCGCAAAGATGGTGCTGCTGCGATCAAGCAAGATTTGGAAATGGTTTACAATTATTTCCCGCGTCTGCGCGAACGCCGCGCGTCTCAAGCGGGCTACACCTCTGGTGGTGAGCAACAAATGTGCGCGATCGGGCGCGCGTTGATGTCCAAACCAGAAATGATTTTGCTGGACGAACCGTCCATGGGGCTTGCACCTCAGCTGGTCGAAGAGATTTTTGAGATTGTTCAGGAGCTGAACACCAAAGAAGGGGTCTCCTTTTTGTTGGCAGAGCAGAACACAAATATAGCTCTTCGTTATGCGACTTATGGTTACATTTTGGAATCAGGTCGTGTAGTTCTTGACGGTGAAGGCAAAACCTTACGTGAGAACGAAGACGTAAAAGAGTTCTACCTTGGTGTTGGTGGCGAAGGCCGTAAATCTTTCAAAGATGTGAAGCATTACAAACGCCGTAAGCGTTGGTTGGCTTAGCCAACACCGTCCATTGCTGCAATTACCCGTACTTCTACAAGTGCTCCTTCGCGCCGAAGTCCGGCGACTTCAACAGCTGTCCAAGCAGGATGGGGGGCTTGGACGTAATTTGAACGCACTTGGTTGAACAGATCAAAATGTTCTCTCAACCCGATATGATAAGTGGTCATTTCAACAACGGAACAGAATGTGAGATCCTCCTCGTTAAGCACAAGTAGAATCTTCTCAAACGCGCTACGGAATTGCTCCTCTGGTTTTGAAGGCATTGAACCGTCTGGTTTGCTGCCGGTCATTCCGGTCAAAAATATATGATTGCCTGAAACGATCCCCGGTGAAATTTTGATAGCTTCGGCTGATTCCTTGGAACCGATTGGAAAAAGTGCTCGTTTGGTCATCTTGGTACTCCGCTTTTTCATATTGTCACTTTAGCTTTTTGTGAAGAAGGGGTTTGCCTTGTCATGATGTTCAATTATTTCACAGGCTGTGACAATTTTATCTTTCGTATTCTTAGGTGCAGACTTGGCGTGGTCTTAAAATATGTTCACATTTCACTGAACTAAATGGGTGTTGGAAACGTAACTATAGATAATCTGTAAAATTGGATTGATTGGAAGAAAAGCTATGAACAAAATTCTCAAAATGGTGGTAGCTCTGTCTTTCATTTTGGTTCCGGTTGTAGTGCAAGCCAAACCTCTAAATCGTGCTGAAATTGCTCAAGCAATGCTTAACAAAACGATCAGCACCCGGCGCTTCGGGTTCTCGATTAAAATGCTTTATCGATCCAGTGGTACTGTGAGCGCGCGTAGTATTGCCGGCACGTCAAACGGCACATGGCATTACTCTGGATCAAATAAAGTGTGCACCACATTCCCAAGTGGCCCGGCCAAAGGCACAAGTTGCGTTACCTTTACCAAGATTGGAGCCAACCGTTATCGTTCCTCCGAAGGTGTGTCGTTCACTGTGCGCTAATATGCGAATTTCCCACTGGCAGTAAGAGGGCTGACATCCTATATTTTTACGATGGCAAATCAGTATCGTTACTCGAAAACTTCATTTCACAAATCTGTCTACACTGCGGTGGGGCTGACTGTGATTATCAGCTTTCTGGTCTGGCTGTTTTCCCGTTTGATGGTGTTCTCTCACCCCTATTGGATCACGTTTGTAGCCGGTGGAGTGTTTTTCAGTTTCTGTTCTGCAGCCATGATTTATCGCTATGTGCGGGATGAGATCGTTGTGGCTGTTCGGCCGGATGGGTTGTTTGATGCGCGACATTCTTCGCAAGCTGTTCCTTGGGATCAAATAAAAGAAGTGCGGTTGGAGCGTCAGGAAAATGAATTCCAACTCTTGGTTCAATTGTGGCCTATGGGCGAGGCACCACCCAAGCTGATTTGGATTGATCTTTCACCTTTAGATGCTGGTGTTGACTCTGTGCTCCAAGCCATTGCTCCCCATGCGCGTATATCTGTGGATCACGCTTAAGAATGGCACTTCCTGCAATCATCGGGATCGGGCTTTTTCTCATTGCAGTGTTTTGGCCGCAATACTGGATCAAGCGTGAAATGAAGAAGCATGGTGGAGAACGTAGTGACTTTCCTGGTACAGGAGGTGAACTCGCCAAGCATTTGATTGCTCACTACGGTCTGACAGATGTGGGCGTAGAAGAAACTGATCGCGGTGATCATTACGACCCACAAGACAAAATGGTGCGGTTGTCGGCTGAAAATTTCAATAGAGCCAGCCTCACTGGTGTGGCTGTTGCCGCTCATGAAGTTGGGCATGCTTTACAACATTTCAACAATGAACACGGGTTGCGGTTGCGCCAGTGGTTGGTGGGCATTGCATCAGTGACCGATAAGATTGCTTCCGTCTTCTTTCTCGCCGCACCTGTGCTCGCTGTTTTTGCACGTACACCTGCTGCATTTTTTGGACTTGTTGCTTTCGGCATTGGTTTGTTGGCCATTCGTATTGTGGTTCATCTGGTCACGTTGCCTGTGGAATATGATGCCAGCTTCAACAAGGCTTTGCCGATTTTGCAAGAAGGTGGTTATCTTCATGAAGCAGACTTGCAGGGTGCGCGCAGCGTGTTGAAAGCGGCTGCTTTCACATATTTGGCAAGCGCATTGATGAGCTTACTAGACCTTGCCCGCTGGATTAGAATTTTAAGATAGGAATTTTATGACCGAGTATTTTGACAACCGCGAAGCCCGTTCTTCGGAAACACGTGAACAGGAATTGTTCAAAGATTTGCCAAAGCATTTGGAAGAAGCTGTAAAAGTCTCAACCGGATTGGCAGCGCATTTGAACGGCCATGATCTCAATATTACGTCCCGCACCCAACTTGCTTTGCTGCCTGTTTTGCGCAAACCGGAATTGATGGAAGCGCAGCAAAAAAAACCGCCATTTGGTGGGTTTGCCAATTTGGACGCTCTTGCAGGAAGTCGAATATTTTTATCACCCGGTTCAATTTGGGAGCCGCAAGGAACAGGCGTAGACCCTTGGCTTGGCGCACGTGCATTGTTTGCAGCTGGTTTCCGCAAAGGAGATATCGTTCACAACGCTTTAGCGTATCACATGACACCCGGAGGGTTCATCTTGGATGAGGGGCTGCGCGCTCTAGGATGTACCGTGTTTCCCGCAGGCATTGGCAATACGGAAATGCAGGTGGATGCGGCGGCTGCATTGAAACCATCAGCCTATGCCGGAACGCCTGATTATCTGAAAGTTATTCTGGATAAAGCTGAAGAGATGGGTAAGGATCTGTCATCGATCAAACGCGCCTTGGTTTCTGGAGGGGCGTTGTTCCCCTCTATGCGGGATGCTTATGCTGAACGCGGCGTTCAAGTCATGCAATGCTATGCCACGGCTGATCTTGGTGTGATCGCGTATGAAACCCTGAATGATGGCGTGCCCAATGATGGCATGGTGGTCAATGAAGACCTTATTGTCGAAATCGTTCGCCCTGGGACTGACGAACCGGTACCCCACGGTGAAGTGGGCGAATTGGTTGTCACAAATTTCTCGCAAACTTATCCGCTGGTGCGCTTTGGTACGGGTGACCTCTCCGCTATCATTGATGAGCCATCACCCTGCGGACGCACAAATATGCGTTTGAAAGGTTGGATGGGACGTGCAGACCAACGAACTAAGATTAAGGGTATGTTTGTTGACCCCAAACAAGTTGGTGATCTTATGAAACGTCACGTGGAAATTAATTCTGCACGTTTGATCGTGGAGCGGAATGGTGACCAAGACGCAATGCGATTGCAAGTCACAGGTGAGGGGCTTGATCTGAATTTGATTGAATCGAGCCTGCGTGATCTTACCAAACTGGGTGGTAAAGTGGAGCAAGTTGATGCTCTGCCTAATGATGGCAAAGTGATTTCAGATGAAAGAGATTATGACTCATAGGCATCTGAAAAAGAGCCACTACATTTCTGAAGCGGCTCTTTCACATGTTTTTCTATTTAGCGAGTTATTTGATGGTCAGACGACCATCAATCCCCGTCTTCACAGTCTCTAGCTTGCGCACATGAGCCATTACGTCATTGGCCATGAGCTTTGCCGAATCCGCGTTGATAAGCGATTTTCCGTTGCGCAACATGCTGTATCCATCACCGCCACGTCCCATGAAATCATTGGTGGCAACAGTGTAGGTCTTGGCAGGATCAAGTGGCTGGTCTCCAACCATTACATCGGAAATGCGACTGCCGGCCGGTTTTGAGGTGTCGATTGTGACTTTGAGATTAGACACATGTAAAAATGAACCTTCGGGTTCCGGAACACCGCGATAGCCGTGTTCTAAGGCTGCTAGCACATCTTTTCCCGAAAGCGCGAGTTTGACGGTGCCATTGCCGAAGGGTAACTCCGTTAATATATCGCGACGTGTGACGGTATGGCCAGTATCATAAACCGTGTTGCCACGAATGCCGCCGCCATTGGTGAAGCCGATATCTGCATCGACTGCTGCACGCATCGAGTCTGCCACAAGATTGCCGAATGCATTTTCTGCGGCACGTACACTGGCACGTCTCGTGTCAAACTCGACCTCGGTTTTTCCAATGTCGACATCAAGTTCTTTAGAAAGAGTCGCTTCATATCCAGCAACTTTTTCAGCAACTGTCGGGTCCGGCGTTACGGTTGCCGTGTCGATAATGCGGAAATTAGGCCACCAACGAACACGGCGTTTTCCGCGGCTTTCACCGACATCAAACTCTACGTCCATTATGGTCACATATTCAGCTTCTTCTTTGGATTCCACCAAAGCACGACGCCCATCGTAGAACACATGGAGATTGTGGTCGTGGCCTGAAAGAACGACATCGACACCAGCCCGGTATAGAAGATCAAAATCCATGCGTTGTGCGGTGTGCACAACGGCAACAACCATGTCTGCGCCTTGTTCGCGTAACGTGTCGCCAGTTTTTTGAGCGGTCTCTATGTTGCCTGCAAACATAATGTTGCCGGGGCTGGAAATCTCCGGCGTGTCTTCAGTGGTCAGGCCCATAAACCCCACTTTAACATCGCCGAACGTCATCATTTTTGTGTCTTCGAAGCCAGGAATTTTCGACCCGTCTTTATAACGTGTGTTTGTGCCCAGTTTGGTGAATTTACCTTCGTTCATTCGTTTCAAGAATACGTCTGGTCCAAAGTCATATTCGTGGTTTCCAGGAACCAGAATGTCCGGTGGTGCCATGTTGAGAAGTTCGATCATGTGAGCGCCCTTGTCGAATCCGGCAAGGATGGATGGAGATAGCAAATCACCCGGATACACAAATACGGAATTGCCACCCTTTGCGCGCTCTGCTTTTACCACAGCTGCAAGACGTGCTACGCCACCACGATCTTTGCCAGACATCGTATCCATGTCACTGGCCACGATAAAGCTCACATTTACTTTCTCAGCAAATGCAGCTGTCAGTGTGCTGAACCCTAGAGTTGTTCCCAACACTAGTACGCTGAGATTTTTGACCATTTTGTTCATTTGCGTCTCCATTTTCATGAATTGGTTTGTTTTAGGCCACTTGATGAAAACAGTTTTGCACCTTCGTGACAGGTCGTCACGGGTACGCAGAAAATTTATTTTTCTATTTGCAGGATTGTGGATGAGTTCTGGTGTGATGAGAACGAAACGCGTTACAGAGTTGGTAACAGACTTACGAGTTGCATTTGTCCGCGTTGCTGCGGTATCTCCATTCAAGCCAATGTTGTGTAGATGTGACTGGAAATTTTATGGGCATCATTCCAAACCAGACTGCTTTTGAACGCGATGTATCTGCGAAACACTTTCCAAAAGACCATCCGTCGGTCAATTTTGGGAAAATTGGTGTTTTGTTGGTCAATTTGGGAACGCCAGATGGTCATGACAAAGCAAGTATGCGGCGTTATCTGAAAGAGTTTTTGTCGGATAGACGCGTCATTGAGATATCACGATGGATCTGGTGGCCGTTGTTGAATGGAATTATCTTAAACACTCGCCCGAAAAAAGTTGGCGAATTATATGCCTCCATCTGGAACAAAGAAAAGGACGAGTCGCCTCTGCGCACATTCACGCGTTCTCAGTCGGATCAATTATTCGAACGGTTTGGGAATGACGACCGTTTCGTTGTTGATTGGTGTATGCGGTACGGAAACCCTTCCATTGAAAGCCGTGTAAATGCTTTGCAGGAAGCGGGGTGCGAACGCATTCTCGTAGTGCCGCTTTACCCGCAATATTGTGCGGCGACCACTGCAACCGTTAATGACAAAGTTTTTGAATCGTTGATGAAGATGCGCTGGATGCCGGCTGTGCGCACCGCGCCTGCGTATCATGATGACCCAGCTTACATTGATGCACTCGCACAATCTATTTCAAAGCACCTTGCAGGTTTGGATTTTGAGCCAGAACATATCGTTGCATCTTATCACGGCATCCCGAAAAGCTATTTTGAAAAAGGCGATCCTTATCACTGCCATTGCTTGAAGACATCGCGTTTGTTGAACGAAAAAATGGGTTGGAAAGAGGACTTCTTATTATCCACTTTTCAATCTCGTTTTGGACCGGAAGAATGGTTGCAGCCCTATACAGACAAAACCGTCGAACGACTGGCTAACGAGGGGGTGAAACGTATTTGCGTCGTCAATCCGGGTTTCTCATCTGATTGTCTTGAAACATTGGAAGAGATTGACGGTGAAGTGCGGGAAGAATTTGAAAACAATGGTGGTGAACATTTCAGTCATATACCATGCCTAAACGACAGCGAAGAAGGTATGGATGTGATAGAAGCAATTGTTAACCGTGAATTGCAAGGTTGGGTATAATTATCTGATTTAAGGCGATGTTTAAATAATATCGATTGAAATTTCAGAAATAATTCCCACCTATAAGTTCAATTAGGAAGGGAAATGTATGTTTTTGAATATAGCAGATATTGCAATACTCGGCTTCGGGCTTTTATTGATCATCACATTGTTGTCGATGATCAAAATTGTACCTCAAGGTTTTAATTATACAGTTGAAAGACTAGGGCGATTTGATCGTACACTTACGCCGGGGTTGAATTTACTCTGGCCATTTATTGAGCGAATCGGTTCCAAGATGAATATGATGGAACAAGTTCTCGATGTTCCAACACAGGAAGTGATTACCAAAGACAATGCCACCTGTAGCGTTGACGGGGTAACATTCTTTCAAGTGCTTGATGCACCGAAAGCTGCTTACGAAGTGAGTGGACTGAACAATGCGATCCTGAACATCACCATGACGAACCTGCGTACTGTTATGGGCTCCATGACGCTTGATGAGCTTCTGTCAAAACGTGATGAAATCAACACACGTATTTTGCACGTGGTGGATGACGCTGTGGCGCCTTGGGGTATTAAGATGACCCGTATCGAGATTAAAGATATCAATCCACCAACAGACCTTGTGGAGGCGATGGGTCGTCAAATGAAAGCTGAACGCTTGAAACGGGCTTCTATTTTGGAAGCGGAAGGCGAACGTCAGGCTGCTATTTTGAAAGCTGAGGGTGCTAAAGAATCTCAAATCCTTGAAGCTGAAGGTATGAAAGAGGCGGCATTCCGTGAAGCTGAAGCACGCGAACGCGAAGCCCAGGCTGAAGCAGAAGCGACGCGTGTTGTGTCTGATGCGATCGGCAAAGGGAACAGCCAAGCTATCAACTACTTCGTTGCACAAAAATACACTGACGCAATGAAAACTATTGGCGCAGCACCAAATCAAAAAGTGATTATGATGCCTATGGAAGCGACCGCATTAATCGGTTCACTTGGCGGCATCGGTGAAATCGCAAAAGAAGTGTTTGGTGAAAATAATGATGCCAAGAAGGTCACACCACGTGCCGCCAAGCGCACCGTACCAACAAATCGTCCAACTGGAGCAGGCTCATGATACAACAAGCTCTCGCAGAAATCGGCCCATGGTTCTGGTTTGTCGCGGGCCTTGTTCTCCTCATCGGAGAAGTTCTCATCCCTGCGGCCTTTCTTGTTTGGTTCGGGATTGCAGCGCTGGTTATTGGAACTTTGACCTTAACAGGCTTTGCTGATGTGGCTTGGTGGCCGTGGCAAGCTCAATTGGTTGCTTTTGCAGTTCTGTCTTTTGTGATGGTCTTTATTGGCCGCAAAGTGTTTCCCACCAACCGTGCTGCGACTGAACCAACAGAACTGAATTCTCCGTTGACCCGCTGGATTGGCAGCGAAGTCACTCTCCAAGAACCGATTGTTGATGGAGCAGGGCGTGTGAAATTGGGTGACACAACGTGGCGCGTGTCTGGCCCAGACTCCGAGGTCGGAACGCGTGTTCGTGTTTTGGAAGTTAAAGACACCGCATTGGTTGTCGAACGAATTTAGCGTTCGAGCATTGGCGTTTTAAGCAACGCCAATGCGCAACAGGTCGTGTAAATGAATAATGCCCACGGGTTTGTTGGATTCTGTCACCATCAACGTGGTGATCGTGCGTTTATTCAAAATATCCAATGCTGAAGCCGCTAACATATCGGGCTGAATCGTTTGAGGGTTAGCTGTCATCACATCATCGACCTTTTCCGCCAATAGCGATGTGGACAAATGGCGGCGTAAATCGCCGTCAGTTATAATACCAATCAGTTTTTCGTCACGCACCACGCCAACGCAACCAAAGCCGTGTTGAGAAATTTGTATAATGGCTTCGGTCATCAATGTGCCGGTTTCCACGAGAGGAATTTCATCTCCGGTATGCATCACATCTTTCACATGACTGAGCTGAGCGCCCAATTTTCCACCCGGGTGGAAAACGCCAAAATTGTCAGCAGTAAATTCGCGTCCTTCCAATAGAGCGACTGCCAATGCATCGCCCAAGGCCATTTGCATAATAGCAGAAGTTGTTGGAGCCAGATTATGAGGACAGGCTTCCTTCTCTTTGGGAAGTGCTAGCAGAACATCGGCATGACGCCCCAATGTGGAGGCTTGCCCTGCTGTAATGGCAATCAATGGAATGTTGAATCGTTTGGAATAATCGATTGTTCCACGCAACTCTGTGGTCTCACCAGACCATGAAAATGCAATAATAGCGTCATCTCGGGCAATCATTCCCAAATCACCATGATTTGCTTCGGTGGAATGGACAAAAAAAGCAGGTGTGCCGGTTGAAGCTAAAGTAGCGGCAACTTTCGTTGCAATATGTCCGCTTTTGCCGACACCCGTTACAATCACCCGGCCTTTGATCTTTAGAATGATCTCAACAGCTTTGGAAAATTCTTGGGACAATCCATTTTCAAATGCGGCGCCCAATGCAGCTAAACCCGCAGCTTCTGTTGTGAGAGTCCGAAGTGCTGACTGTGTAGCGCGTATGGTGTGGTTTTTCGACATTTGAGATGCCTAACCCATCTGTTTCAATTCGTGAACCACAATTATTACAGAATGTACCGCTGTTCGCTGAATTGAAAGGATTGGTTAACCACGCGTGTTTACATTTCGGTAATCTATTGGATTGATTTGCGGTCCGCTTCCTGTTGAATGTTTGGCATTAGAATTATGAACTTAAAAACCCATCAAATGATGCTGGCTTCTGCGCTTGCCATTGGGCTGATGAGTTCGCAAACTAATTTTGCGCAATCGCAACAGGCTAATGAGCTTCGTCAAACGCTTGATGATGGTGTGCCTCTTACCGATGAAAATCTGGATGGAATCGACGATTCGCAACAAGAATTAGAGCAACAATCCAATCAGACTCCCATTTTTGACGATAGTCTTCCAATTCCTAATGAGAATTCAGATGATGACGCTGCTTCCAATGGTAATGGTCTGACGAATACGAGAGCACGTGCTGCAACAGATACAGCCAACATTCGTCAATTGTCCAATGGTACAGAAGAAGCTCCCGTTGATGGCAATCCACGTGCGAGACGTGCGACGCAAATACAAATTGCCGACCCTATAACAGGTGAAGCGTCTCCCATTACGAACCGCCCATTCGCTCCAATTGAGGGCACGCGACGAGACCCCGAGACTGATCCCTATGCAGCCGTTGGCTTGCGGCTTGGCAGTTTCGATCTGTTTCCATCGATCCAACAAGAATTGGGTTGGACATCTAATGGAGAGTCAACCGATGGGGGAGATGCAAGTGCCTTTTCTCAAACAACAGCACGTGCTGAATTCCAGTCGAATTGGTCCGTGCATGAATTGCGCGGTGACATCAGCTTAGACTATCAATCGTTCTTCAACGATGAATCTGATGATTTACCCTCAGCAAATGCAGCAGTGGATTTGCGTATTGACGTAAGTCGCGAAACAACACTTCGCGGTGGAATTGCATATCTTCTGACCACTGAGACCCCGACAAGCGAGAATCTTAATTTACCTGCAGGTTTTGTTCTGGATGGGCGTCCTATCATAAGTGATCTACAAACTTATGCAGAAATCGGTCACAATGTTGGGCGTCTTTCTACCAGTCTTCGTACAACTTTAACCCGAACGACTTTTGGTGATATTGAGACGGTTGGCAGTGGCTCTGTTTCGCAGGATGATCGAAATAACTACCTGATACTTGCGACTGCGCGATTAGCTTACGAAATGAGCCCGACATTCAGCCCATTTTTTCAAGTCTCTGCCGGTGGTCGTATTCATGATGTTGAAATCGACCGGAATGGCAACCGCCGTAACAGTCGGGTTATCGAAGTGCAAACAGGCACTACGATTGATCTTGGTGAAAAGCTGAACGGTTCTATTGGGTTGGGTTATAGGGCAGAAATCTTTGATGATCCAACTTTGGATACGCTGCAAAGTCCGCTTATCAGCGCCACGATTAATTGGTCGCCTGAGCGTCTTACCACAGTGTCTGCCACTTTGGCTTCCACATTGGCTGGTTCGATTGTTGCGGACGAAAATGGTTCTGTTGTGCACTCTGCGGCCGTCACAGCAGTTCGTGACGTCCGTCCAAATCTTGCGGTGAATGCAAGAATGTTTGCGTCATATACAGACTTTGACAGCAGTGACAGGGAAGATATCTTCCTGCAGTCAGAAGTTGGCGCAGAATGGCGGTTGAATAGAACGATGGCGTTGACGGGACGTGTGGGCGTTGAACGTGCCATTAGCTCCGAAACCGGATCAAGTTTTGACGCTGCTACGGTTCGCGCAGGAATTCGAATTCAAAGATAGTAAGACCAGAACAAAGACGGGCATCTAGCTCAAATCTTTAAGACTTCAGCGCCTCTTCAATAATTTTTCGAACGACGGGACCAGTATCTTCGCGATCAAGTGCGAAATGGATGTTGGCGGCAATGAAGCCTTCTTTCAAACCACAGTCGAATGTCTGACCCGTGAATTCATAGCCGAAGAAATCTTGCTGCCCAGCCAATTTTTCCATTGCATCTGTGACTTGAACTTCTCCACCGGCACCCGTTTCCTGATTTTCCAACAGAGAGAAAATTTCTGGCTGGAGAATATAGCGACCGTTGATCATAAGATTTGACGGAGCGTCCTTTAGCGCAGGTTTTTCCACCATGGCCTCGATTTTAAAACCGTTACCAAACTTCTCACCCGGCGCAACGATTCCTTTAGATGGAATGTCTTCATTACTGGTTTGTTCAACGGCGATGATGTTGCCGCCCGACTCATTGTAAACGTCAACCATGGAGGCAAGGCAGCCCTTGCCTTTTGACTTCATGACCATATCAGGAAGCAACAATGCAAAAGGCTCATCACCGATAATGTCGCGTGCACACCATACAGCATGGCCAAGACCCAGAGGAGCTTGTTGACGTGTGAAACTTGTTTGTCCTGCTTCAGGTTGATGTTTGGCCAAAAGCTCAAGCATTTCTGTCTTTCCGCGGCTGGCCAAAGTCTCTTGCAGTTCAGGTTGCAGATCAAAATGATCCTCAATCGCTGCTTTATTGCGCCCAGTGACAAAAACAAAATGTTCAATTCCTGCTTCTTTTGCTTCGTTCACAGCATATTGAATGACAGGCATATCGACGACCGTAAGCATTTCCTTTGGAACTGATTTTGAGGCAGGAAGAAAACGTGTGCCCAGACCGGCGACAGGGAAAACAGCTTTGCGAATAGGGCGCTTCAGTTGATTTTGGGCAGACACTTGTTTCTCCAGCAAATATGCAATCAAGTTGCATGTTCAAATTTTCATCACCTTTGCCATGCATTGGTTACGAATTGTGATCGATATGTCAGCTGCCAAAGAACATGGTAAACTAATCGTTAATAAAAATACTCTTGAATCGGCGATTCGATTCTCTTTCTTTGTGAAAGAAACAAACTCAAAATGGGGTTTAGGTATGGCGCATTCTAATAATAGAATAATTCGTTTTGTTGTGGCGTTGATAGTCTTATCATTCGTTTCGATTACGGCTCAACCGGCGTCTGCCAGTGCTGGGTTTCGTAAGTGGATTAAAGATTTCAAATCTGTTGCCACCAAAAATGGCGTTAGATCTTCGACCTATGACCGGGCGTTCAAAGGTATTCGTTCTCCAGATCCAGAGGTCTTAGAACTGGCGCGCTATCAACCTGAATTTCGTCAAAAGATGTGGATGTATTTTGACAGCCGCGTGAACGAGCAGTCCATTGCACGCGGGCAAGACGAAAAGAAACGTTGGGGCAATTGGCTCAGCCGCATTGAAAGGAAATATGGCGTAGATCGCGATATTCTTTTGGCCATCTGGTCAATGGAAACAGGATATGGTGAAGCGTTGAAGAAAGACAAATCGTTGCGCAGTGTTGTGCGATCATTGGCAACGCTTGCTTATTCCGATCGCCGTCGTCGTAAATTTGCTCGTACCCAACTGATATCAGCAATGAAGATTGTTCAAAACAATGGAATTAGTCTGGACAAATTACGCGGATCTTGGGCTGGAGCCATGGGTCACACTCAGTTTATCCCAAGCAGTTATCGTGCATATCGTCAGGACATCGATGGCGACGGCCGCGCCGATATTTGGGGGTCTATACCTGACGCATTGGCCACTGCTGCAAATTTATTGCGCAAGAACGGTTGGCGAACAGGCGAGACATGGGGATATGAAGTTAAGGCTTCAAAGTCTGCTTCCAGATATATCAACAAAACGCGAACTGTCGGTTCTTGGGCAAAGCTGGGGGTGCGACGGGCAAATGGAAAGTCGTTCCCGCGCTCTAAACAACGTGCAACGTTGAAGTTTCCTGCTGGTAAAAATGGCCCGGCATTTTTGATGCTGAAAAACTTCTATGTGATCAAGCGCTATAACAATTCTGATAAATACGCATTGGCCGTTGGTCATTTGGGAGACCAAATTGCTGGCTATGGTGACTTCAGAAGAGAGCTGCCGCGTCCTTACAAAAAGTTGTCATTTGATGAGAAGATTGAACTGCAATCTTTACTTGCCCGTTTGGGGTTGTATGACAGCGATATAGATGGGAAAATCGGTAGTGGGACACGGTCTGCAATTCGTAAGGCTCAGATCAAGCTTGGTCTCAATCCTGACGGATTTGAGTCTCACAAATTACTTAAGAAACTTCGCGATAGAGGTTAGCGTTCGGCACCTTAGCGAAGTGAGAACTCGCACAGGTGTTTCGTGAAGAAAATGTCACGGCTGGTTGCAGCCACATTGGTCGTATTTCTTACCGCTTTGGTTTTTCCAGCGAATGCTCCGCAACAGGCGGGGCATTTGTCGTTTAGTTTTGTGCAACCGGCAACAGCCCAAACAACCGCTAAAAAGCGGAAAAGAAAAAGCCTGTTCCGCATTCTGTTTGGCCGCAAGAAAACTAAGAAAGCTGTTGTAAAACGCAGAACCAAACGACGGACCACCAAACGGTCTAAAACTAAACGTTCGGTTAGAAAAACGGCAAAGCGTTCTACCAAACGTCGTTCAAAGAACCGTGTGAGAAAGAGAGTGCGCATTGCTGGCGCAGCAACAGCTTCGTCTGTCGCTCCCAAAACTGTTGAAAAGATTGAAGGTGCCAAGAAAATTTTGGTTATCGGCGATTTCTTCGCCGGTGGCTTAGCTGATGGTTTGGATCAATTGTTGAGTGATGCTGCCACGATTATCGTTGTTGATCGCACTAAAGGCCTTTCAGGATTTGTTCGTAATGACATCATCGATTGGCCCGCTGTGCTGCCCCAAATGGTTGCAGACGAAAAACCGGACTATGTCGTTGCTATGCTAGGTTCAAATGACCGTCAGTTGATGATTGAAGGCGGTAAGAAATTGAAAAAACGTACCCCTGAATGGGATGCGGCTTATACCAATAGGGTTGCTAGTTTGGGCAAAGCGTTGGGTGCAACAGGTGTGCCATTCTCTTGGGTTGGTCTCCCGCCAGTGCGCTTTGGAAACATGAGTAAAGATTATCTAGTGTTTAATGAAATTTATTCGAAAGCAGCCGCAGCAGCGGGCGGGCAATTCGTAGACGTTTGGGATGGGTTCTCCGATGAGGAGCGTGCCTATTCCCGTTCCGGCCCTGACGTTCAAGGACAGATTGTTTTGCTCAGGCGCAAGGATGGTATCAATCTCACGAAAGCAGGACGCCGTAGACTGGCATTCTTCGTAGAACCAAAAATAAGACAAGCGTTCGAAAGCGGCATTGGTTTGGCCGGATTGACATCGGAGTTTGGTGATCGTCCATCGACGTTTGACCTAGAGACGTTTGCGCCTAAGAAAGCGATTTATGACCCGGTGACGAGCCGGAAGACCGTGGTCGTGCGGTTGGGCGATCCGGCATCTGACGGCGGATTGGAACTTGCGGGTGATAAGTCACCAGAAAAAACTGTCGGGTTACCGAAAACGGGGGGCGGTTTGTCTGGTATAACTGCCGTGCGTTCTGGTCGAGCTGATGATTTTAATTGGCCACCTTCAGCAGCACCAACTGCACCTGTATCTGCAGTGGCCGCCACCAACTAGGTTTTATCTTAAACCGTTTTTCTGGCTTAACGGGGAAGAACTGTTTCACCCATCAATGACTGATCAACGGCATGGGCGCATTGACGGCCTTCACGAATGGCCCAAACCACAAGAGATTGACCGCGTCGCATGTCACCTGCTGTCCACACTTTGTCGACGCTTGTTTTATAGCTGAATGTATCAGCAAACACATTGTCGCGGGGATCAAGGTCAACGCCCAAATCGGCGATCATGCCCTCTGTGACTGGTGAGACAAAGCCCATTGCCAGCAATACGAGGTCTGCTTTCAATTCAAATTCCGTGCCTTCAATTGGCTGGAATTTTTCATCAACACGAGTGCAGATGATTTTTTTGACTTGTCCATTCTCACCTTCAAAGCGCGAAGTCATGACAGAAAATTCGCGTTCCGCGCCTTCTTCCTGACTGGAAGATGTGCGCATTTTCAATGGCCAGTTTGGCCACGTCAAAAGTTTATTTTCGCTCTCTGGCGGTGTTGGCATAATTTCCAACTGGGTTACTGACAGAGCGTTCTGGCGGATTGAAGTGCCGATGCAATCGGACCCTGTATCCCCACCACCAATGACAACCACGTGTTTGCCAGACGCCAAAACAGGTTCCATATTATCGTTATGTTCGTCACTCACGCGACGATTCTGCTGGGGCAAAAACTGCATAGCGAAGTGGACGCCATTGAGGTCCCGACCGTCTATTGGAAGATCACGGGGCTTCTCAGCACCACCAGACAAGATCACGGCGTCGTGCTGAGACGTAATATCTGCAATGGTGACGTCATGACCAACGTTTACACCCGTATGGAGCGTTACGCCTTCCGCAACCATTTGTTCTACACGGCGATCAATGTGGGTCTTCGCCATTTTAAAATCCGGAATACCATAGCGCATCAGGCCACCGATTTTCTGGTTCTTTTCGTAAAGATGAACGTCATGACCAGCGCGTGCCAGTTGTTGTGCGGCGGCCATGCCTGCGGGACCAGACCCGATAATGGCGACTTTCTTACCGGTTTTACGTTCTGCAATTTGTGGTTTAAGCCACCCGTTTTCCCAAGCTTTATCAACAATGGCACACTCGATTGTTTTAATTGTCACAGGGCTGTCGATTATATTCAACGTGCAAGACGCTTCGCATGGGGCAGGGCAAATACGACCGGTAAATTCGGGAAAGTTGTTTGTGGAGTGCAAGTTGCGGGAGGCTTCTTCCCACTCGCCGCGATATACAAGGTCGTTCCAATCGGGGATCTGGTTGTTCACCGGACAACCTTTGGTGCCCTTTACATCATGGCAAAAAGGGACGCCGCAATCCATACAACGACTTGCCTGATCGCGCAGGTTTGTGTCGGGCAACGGAATCATAAATTCTTTATAGCTGCGAATGCGGTCTGACGCCGGACGGTATTTCCGATCCTGACGATCAATCTCCATAAAGCCTGTAACTTTACCCATTTACTTTACTCCACATTCTTACCGCCGTTGCGGTTGTCATCTAGTCTCTTTGAATTGGTGCTGCCCGAAATTACTCAGCCGCCACGCCTGCTGCCAATTGGGCGGCTTCTATTTCCGCCAACGCACGGCGGTATTCTGTCGGCATAACCTTCACGAATTTCGGGCGGAAGTCTTCCCAGTTGTCGAGAATTTCTGCAGCACGGGTGGAACCCGTGTACTGCTTGTGATTTTCAATCAATTGTCGCAAACGCTCATCATCATACCGGGTCATGTCGGAAGACACATCTACACGGCCATGATGCTCGATATCACCACCATGGTGATGTTCTGATTCCATCAGGTCGTCTTCTTCGGGAACAGGTTCCAAATCCACCATGGCGAGGTTGCAACGGTTCGCGAATGTGCCGTCTTCATCCAGCACATAGGCGATGCCGCCAGACATGCCTGCTGCAAAGTTGCGACCCGTGTTGCCAAGAACAGCGACAACGCCACCGGTCATATATTCACAACCGTGATCGCCCACGCCTTCAACAACAGCAATTGCGCCAGAGTTGCGAACGGCAAAACGTTCTCCTGCCACACCGCGGAAATAGCATTCACCTTCAACTGCACCGTACAACACTGTGTTGCCGACAATGATTGATTTGAACGGGTCGATTTGCGTGGCGTTCGCCGGTGGATAAATGATCAGTTTGCCACCTGAAAGCCCTTTACCAACGTAGTCGTTGCCTTCGCCTTCAACTTCCAATGTTACGCCATTGGCCACCCAAGCGCCGAATGCTTGGCCTGTTGTGCCTTCAAGTTTGATATGAATTGTGTCTTCATCAAGCCCGGCATGGCCGTATCGTTTGGCAACTTCACCAGACAGCATAGCGCCTGCGGAACGGTTGAAGTTACTGATTTTCATGTTGATTTTCACAGGCTCGCGATTTTCGAGTGCAGGCATGGCCTGTTTGATAAAGTCACGGTCCAGAATGTCATCAATGTGATGGATCTGAGTTTCACAATGATGGACAGGAACATCGTCACCCATTTTAGGGTCGTGGAAAAGTTTGGAGAAATCCAAGCCGTTTGCTTTCCAGTGATCAATTGCCGTGTCGCGGTCTAACACGTCTAATTGACCAACCATTTCGCTTAATGTGCGGAAACCAAGTTCTGCCATCAGTTCGCGAACTTCTTCTGCGACGAAGAAGAAATAGTTGATCACATGTTCAGGTGTACCATTGAAGCGCTTGCGTAAGACAGGGTCTTGAGTCGCAACGCCCACAGGACAGGTGTTGAGGTGACATTTGCGCATCATGATGCAACCGGCAGCGATTAACGGTGCTGTGGCGAAACCAAACTCATCTGCGCCCAATAGGGCGCCCACAACAACATCACGACCTGTGCGCAATCCGCCATCTACTTGAACGGCGATACGTGAACGCAACTTATTTTTCAGCAATGTCTGATGAGTTTCTGCTAAACCAATTTCCCATGGAGAGCCAGCGTGTTTAATGGACGTGAGCGGACTTGCGCCTGTGCCACCTTCCATGCCTGAAATGGTTACGTGGTCCGCACGCGCTTTTGCCACACCGGCTGCAACTGTACCGACGCCTACTTCTGACACCAGTTTCACAGAGATATCTGCGACGGGGTTTACGTTTTTCAAATCGTAGATCAGCTGCGCCAAGTCTTCGATTGAATAAATGTCGTGGTGAGGTGGTGGTGAAATCAGGCCAACACCTGGTGTTGAGTGGCGCACTTTTGCGATAATTGCATCGACCTTGTGACCCGGCAATTGCCCGCCTTCGCCAGGCTTTGCACCTTGCGCCATTTTAATCTGGATCATGTCAGAGTTGACGAGATATTCCGTTGTCACACCGAAGCGGCCTGATGCAACCTGCTTGATTGCGGAGCGTTTGGAATCGCCATTGGCCATGGGTGTGAAGCGTTCAATTTCCTCACCGCCTTCACCTGTGTTTGACTTGCCGCCAATACGATTCATCGCAATAGCAAGTGTTGTGTGGGCTTCCGCAGAAATTGAGCCATAAGACATGGCGCCGGTGGCAAATCTTTTGACGATATCAGCTGCTGGTTCAACATCTTCCAATGGAATGAGCTTGCGACCCGTTTCTTCTGCCGGGCGCAACCGGAATAACCCGCGCATGGTGAGCAGGCGTTCGGATTGTTTGTTTATGGAGTCTGCAAATGCGCGATACTTGTCTTGGCTGTTGCCGCGCACCGCGTGTTGCAAATTGGTGATTTCATCTGATGACCAAGCGTGTGCTTCGCCACGAGCCCGAAGTGCATAATCCCCACCCACGTCCAAACTGCTGCGCAACACAGGCACATTGCCGTAAGCTGCGCGATGACGCTCAAATGTTTCTCTGGCAATTTCGTCCAGGCCAATGCCTTCGATCTGGCTGGCTGTGCCCGTGAAATACTGATCGATAAATTCACTCGATAGGCCAATTGCGTCCATAATCTGTGCACCACAATAAGATTGATAAGTTGAAATGCCCATTTTCGACATAACTTTGAGCAGGCCCTTATCAATGGATTTGATGTAGCGTTGAATAACTTCGCGTTCGTCAACTTCCGGTGGGAAATGTCCGGCAGAGTGCATTTCCGCCAATGTTTCAAAAGCCAAATAGGGATTGATTGCTTCAGCGCCATAACTGGCGAGAACCGCAAAATGGTGAACTTCGCGTGGTTCAGCAGATTCAACGACCAAACCAACTGATGTTCGCAACCCTTTGCGGATCAAGTGATGGTGGACGGCTGCCGTTGCCAACAGTGCAGGAACAGCTACACGTTCAGCGTTGAATTGACGGTCCGACAAGATGATGATGTTGTCACCGCCCTTGACCGCTTTTTCAGCCTTTTCGCATAAGCGTTCGAGGCATTCTTTGACACCATCGGGGCCTTTTGCAGCTTTGTAGGTTATATCCAATATACGAGACACGAATTGGTTGTCGCCCATGTCGCTAATATCGCGGATTTTTTGTAAATCCGAGTTGCGCAAAATTGGTTGACGCACTTCAAGACGTTTAACGTTCGATTTGTGCTCAGCCTCGAACAGGTTTGGGCGCGGTCCGATAAAAGACACGAGGCTCATTACCGATTCCTCACGGATCGGATCGATCGGTGGGTTCGTGACTTGCGCAAAATTCTGCTTGAAATAGGTGTAGAGTAGTTTTGCTTTATCCGAGATCGCAGAAATGGGCGTGTCGGTTCCCATAGAGCCGAGAGCCTCTTGACCTGTTGTCGCCATAGGAGTCATCAAGACTTTGATGTCTTCTTGGGTGTAACCGAAAGCCTGCTGACCATCGAGCAGTGCATCGCCTTTGTACTTGCGTGGAGATGACTTCTCACCGGGCAATTCTTCAAGGACGATTTGTGTTTCTTTCAGCCACTTATGGTAAGGTAAGTCTGACGCCAGCTGGTGCTTAATCTCCTCATCAGAAATGATTTTGCCTTCTTGCAGGTCGATGAGAAGCATTTTGCCTGGCTGCAAACGCCACTTGGTGAGGACTTTGCTTTCATCAAATGGGAGCGTACCAGCCTCGGATGCCAGTACCACCGTATCGTCATCCAGTACAAAGTAACGGGCAGGGCGCAGGCCGTTGCGATCGAGTGTAGCGCCGATCTGACGACCATCGGTGAATGCAACTGCTGCCGGTCCATCCCATGGCTCCATAAGAGCGGCATGGTATTCGTAGAATGCGCGACGTTCTTCATCCATTAATGGATTGCCAGCCCAAGCTTCCGGAATCAGCATCATCATGGCATGTGCAAGTGAATAACCGCCTTGTACAAGAAGTTCCAATGCGTTGTCGAAGCAAGCTGTATCTGATTGCCCTTCATAAGAAACGGGCCATATTTTTCCGATGTCATCGCCAAACTTCGGTGAAGATAAGGTCGCTTGACGGGCTGCCATCCAGTTTACATTACCGCGTAAAGTATTGATTTCACCATTGTGAGCGACCATGCGGTACGGGTGGGCAAGCTTCCACGACGGGAACGTGTTGGTTGAGAAGCGCTGGTGGACCAATGCCAGTGCCGACACAAACCGTTCGTCGCGAAGGTCGTCATAATAAGGGCCCAGCTGGTCAGCGAGGAACATGCCTTTGTAAACGACTGTGCGCGAAGACATGGACACCGGATAAAAGTCATTGTCCCCGTTAAGTTCATCGATCACACGATTTGAAAGCGAACGACGGAAAACATAGAGTGCGCGTTCGAATTCGTCATCTTTCAAACCTTTGGTGCTGGTGAAGAACCCTTGCCATGAAGCGGGTTCTGATGCGGCGATTTCCGGGTCAGTGGACAGTTTTTCATTGTTTACCGGTGCAAGCCTCCACCCCAAAACTGCAAAGCCTTCTTCAGTAGCGACGTCTTCGATGATTTTCTTAATTTGTTCTTGGGTTGCCTCATCTCTGGTCGTGAAGAAAAAGCCGAGGCCGTATTCTTCTGCATTCGGCAGGTCGAAACCAAGTTTTGAACATTCTTCTACAAAGAAATTGTGGGGAATTTGAACAAGCATGCCAGCACCATCGCCCATAAGAGGGTCAGCGCCCGTCGCTCCACGGTGTTCAAGATTTTCCAATATGCGAATGCCGTCTTGAATGATCTTGTGGGACTTTTTGCCTTTCATATTGGCAATGAAGCCAAGACCACACGCATCGTGTTCATGGCGTGGGTCGTAAAGACCTTCGGCGGCATTTCGTTTCAACTTCGAAGATCCAATTTCCTGCTTAGAATTGGCTAGTCCATTGTACAGGTTTGTCATCTTCACTCTCCTTAACAGCAAGACCGCTAATCGCCGATCGAACTGACGTAAAATTCGTTCATGCAATGACACAAGTAATCTATCACATCACTCTATAGGGATGTCGCACCAGCTGCCATTTTCAAAAATCTTAAGCGAAATAAGAGTTGCAGGTTCCCCTGACTATTGTTCGCCGTATGGTTTTTTAATCAAGCACGGGGAAAATTGCAAGATGGGTAAGTGAGGCTGTCCTAAATTGTGGATATTGTTCACACAAACGCGCTTTTAGCAGCTTTTGCCTCTTTAAAAATCTTGTGTTTTGGAAGTAATTTATCTATTCGATCTCATAAGGGTGAGGGAACAAGAAAGTTTTGTAAATATTTACCCAATAAATCGGTCGAATGAACATTGATTTATTGAACGCCAAACCGTCGCCCCCGGTCGCGTTTTTTAAGTCAATAATTTTTTTATTTGACCGAGACCCCGAAACAGGCGTTTATACCTGTTTCGGGGTTTTTTGTTTATAATAACGTTTGTTTGTAATAGTTATTTGGATTTGGTTGATTTGCTCTCGATCTGCTTTGCAGTGGTTTGAGCAGGTGAGATTTCAATTTTCCGAGCTTTCATCGCTTCAGGAATTTCGCGTACCAAATCGATATGTAACAGCCCATTTTTCAAATGCGCGTTTCGCACTTCTACATGATCTGCCAATTGGAAGCGTCTTTCGAAGTTTCTAGCGGCAATTCCTTGAAACAGCATTTCCACATCTGGCGTTTCGTCTTTGGTTTGGTTGCCCTTTACCAGCAAAGTATTTTCCTTTGCTTCAATGTCGAGGTCGTCTTCGCCAAAACCTGCAACTGCCATTGAAATCCGGTATTGGTTCTCGGCGGTCCGTTCTATGTTGTAAGGTGGATAGGTTGGACTGGATTGTTCTGGTTGTCCCATGGAATCCAAAAGATTAAACAATCGATCAAATCCTACGGTTGAACGATAAAGTGGGCTAAAATCTACATGTCTCATTTTGTATCCTCTTTTGAGCGATAGTTGAGTGATTTCGCTTGGCACGGAGCCAAGCGTTGCTTGCAATCCCGTATCGGCAACTGCTCATTAGATATGGGTAGGCCATATTGTGCTTTCAAGATCAGCTTGATTGAGCGACATATCGATTTTTACTTGAGTGTATTTCGCTTGCGCTATAGCAACGGCACATGAAAAAGATCCCAGAAACTGCGGCTGTTCTGTTTGAAACGCCAGACAACAAGTTACCTGTCGACTCTCATGCGGGATATGTGACGACGAGTGATGGCGCGCAACTGCGATATGCACGCTGGGCGTCATCGCAACCGGTGTCTCAAGACAAACCAAAGGGTACAATCCTGTTGCTGCACGGGCGCAGTGAATTCATTGAAAAATATTATGAGTCTATCACCGACCTCTTGGATCAGGGGTATGATGTTTTAACATTCGATTGGCGTGGGCAGGGTGCATCCCAAAGGCTGTTGAAAGAACGTTTAAAAGGACATGTGGAGCATTTTAATCAGTATCTAATCGATCTGGAAACGATTTTAGGTGATGTGGCACTGCCGGATTGTAGACCACCTTTTAGCATAGTTGCGCATTCAACCGGCAGTTTGGTTTCTTTGTTGGCAGCGCCCGCCTTGTCAAATCGTATTCACCGGATGGTGCTTTTGTCTCCATTGTTGGAATTGAACAATATACCATTGAAACAAAAGACATTGCGGAGAATTTCTGGTTTTCTTTCGTTTTTGGGGTTCAGCCGAAACTATATCTTACGACAGACAATTTCACCGGAATTGCGAACTTTTGTCGGCAACAAATTAACGACCGACAAAGGCCGTTTTGAAGTCACCAAGAAGTTCTTGTTCAAGTTTCCTTTGTTAGGTATTGGCGGCCCCACAATTGGTTGGGTTTTTGCTGCATGTCGAGCAATGGACAAGGTTCGCGAACCAGGTTTTGCGAATGGAATTTCCATTCCGACACTTATGGTTATTGCGGGCAACGATCAAGTTGTGACACCGAGCGTTTCTGAAGCGTTTGCCCAATCTATGCGTTCAGGTGGCAGCGTTATGATTACGGGTTCTCAACATGAAATTATGCATGAGAAAGATGTGTATCGCGACCAATTGTTGGCGGCAATTTACAGTTTCATACCGGGGGAAGTTGACTGAGTATTTTATCTCTACTCCACCTCAGCTTTGTAGTTGTTCCATCGCCCGCTGGTGAATTTCCGTGTTTGCGGCAGCTAGAATTTGGCCCCCTTGTGATGCATCACCGCCCCGCCAATCTGTAACGATTCCCCCCGCATTTTCGATGATCGGTATGAGAGCAGCAATATCGTAAATATTGAGGCCGGATTCCACCACAAGATCGATATGGCCGGAAGCCAGTAAGCAATAAGCATAACAATCCGCTCCATATCTGGTGAGTTTGGTTTGTTGCTCTAGCTTGAAATAGGACCCGTCCGCGCTATTACGCAACAAATCTGGTGAGGTCGTCATCAAAATGGCTTGTGAAATGTCTTTGGTTTGCGATGTCTGCAATTCGACGTCCGGGTTTTGGCTGTGAAATAAGACACTGATGTCCACGCCGTTATTATTTGCGTACGCCATGTACCGTTCGCCAGTGAAAGGCTGATCTGCAACTCCGGCAATCGGTTTGTTTTGAAAGTACAATCCAATCAATGTTCCCCAAACGGGAATGCCGGAAATGAACGCTCTTGTTCCATCAATAGGGTCGATGACCCATTTATAGTCAGCATCGGGGTTCTCAACACCAAATTCCTCACCAACAATTCCATGGTTTGGAAAATCTGCCTGTATGATCTTACGTATGGCCGTTTCGGCCATACGGTCGCCTTCAGTCACAGGGTCGAAATCCGTCGGACGTTTGTTATCGACAACCATTTTGCTGCGAAAACGCGGAAGGGTTTCGCGTGCAGCGGCATCACATAATTTGTGGAATGTGTTTTCCAAATTGGGAATCACGTTATCTCTCAGTCTTGAAGTTTGAGTGCTATTCAGCCGCGATGGTTTCGGGTTCAAATCCAGAATCAGGAATGCTGACAAGGTGGCTCATGATGTTGCGAATATCTTCCACAAGCGCTTTGAAATCAATTTTGGGCAAAAGTGTATCTTCATCTACATAAAGACTGCGGTTAATTTCAATTTGAACCGCATGAAAGCCTTTGAGGGGACGTCCATAGTGCTCGGTGATAAAACCACCAGCATAAGGTTTGTTTCGGGTGACAGAATAACCACGCTCAGAGAACCGGGCAATTAATTCATGGCTGATGGAACCGTGACAAGATGTGCCATAGCGATCCCCGATAATTATATCTGGTCGCGATTGATCTTCAAATTTGCTGCCTGAAGATGGCATGGAATGACAATCCACCAGCACAGCGTGTCCAAACTCTACTACGGTTTTAGCCAATAGTTTTCGAAGGGATTCATGGTAAGGGCGGTAAATCAATTCGACGCGGTCAAGGGCTTCTTCCAGAGTTGGCGCAACGTTGTAAATTGGCATGTGCTCAGCAACCAAACGCGGAATTGTGCCCAACCCACCGGAAACGCGCATAGATCGAATATTGGCATGCCCAGGCAGTTTTTCGTTGAATAATTTTGGATCGAGTTCGTAAGGCTCGCGGTTTACATCCAGCCAAGCACGGGGGAAATGAGCAGTTAAAAGCGGAGCGCCAATTTCAATGACATCACCAAACAGTTGATCCACATAGAGGTCTTCTGAACGTCTCAGCTGGGATGATGTCAGCCGAGACGCTTCTAACAAAGAATGGGGATAATATCTCCCACTGTGGGGAGAATTAAACACAAAAGGCACACGTTGAACTGCCGGTGCGAGAACCGAGAAGGACGGGTTGCTTTCGTTAAATTCACGGGCCGTCAAAATCAGATCCAATTGCTTGCGTTTGAAACAGGATAGCTCAAGGTGCGAAAGATGTCAGCCCAACTCATGTTGAAGATTGTGTGACAATGTTGATCTAAATTTGAAATGTTTATGCGATATTTACCAGATTGTAGTCATCTGAGCCTTAATCAGATTGTATGCGCCGACCTCAGTTTCGTTTAGGTTTGGCGATGGGCCACTTTCCAGAGAGTCTAGTATGAATAAAATTCTCCTTGCCGAAGATGACAATGACATGCGTCGATTCCTTGAAAAGGCGTTGATTAATGCCGGTTACGAGGTTGTATCTTACGACAATGGCGCGAGTGCCTATGAGCGTATCCGTGAAGAGCCCTTCACACTCTTGCTTACAGATATCGTTATGCCTGAAATGGATGGAATTGAACTGGCGCGCCGGGCAACGGAACTCGATCCCGATTTGAAAGTTATGTTTATTACCGGTTTTGCCGCTGTGGCATTGAACCCGGAATCAGATGCACCAAAAGATGCAAAAGTTCTCTCCAAGCCCTTCCATCTGCGCGATTTGGTGAATGAAGTTGAAAAGATGCTGGCGGCATAACTTCAACTTTAAAAATCGCAGGATCAAACCTGTTGACGAACAACAGCCAAGTGTGATGTATGCGACCTGCTGGTGATTTCATCAGCAGACCCGAACAGAACCAAATGGTTCACCGTTCCTAGAACGGGCGATTAGCTCAGCGGTAGAGCACTACATTGACATTGTAGGGGTCGGCAGTTCAAACCTGCCATCGCCCACCATTTTCACAATAAAATCAGTTGCTTGCAGCTGAATCAAAACGAGCTTTTGACACATTGAATTAGTGTTGAACGTAAGTTGAACTGTCTCCATATCGATGTCATTAGTGCGCCTACAATTTTTAAGCGGTTGGCAGCTTTCAAACACTTCGTTGAAATGCTGAACCTGTTCACTTCATCGTGTCTGAACCAAACAATTGTATGAAAGCTGCATTGTAGCCTGACAATATTCTTAGCGGCGGTTTTCCAGAATGCAGGCAGGAAAACCTACATTGAGTTGCGACTTGTATTCGTCGAATGCAACAAAAAATCCACGACTAAATACGACGAATGTTACAGAAACACATTGGAATAAATGACGACGAATGTATTTGTAACGGGGGCGTCAACCTATTTTGAGTATGACGACGAATGGATTTTAGCCGGCCAAACTCGTCAACAAATTTCCGATCTGTTGTGCCTAGGCTTAAAACGTCAGCCCTAGCAGAGGGCAGGCAGCTATTCAAAAAACACTCAGAATTAAAAAATTGGCGTGAGAAACGTTCTTGAAAAATGCCGTCGAGAGAACATGCTAAGCGATAGTGTTGGATAGCACCTACAGTTCCGCCGATGTCTGTGCCCTTGATATGTTTGGATGGCGAGAATGTCTCAAAGTGACGTTCTAGGTCGGTTGAGAGAGACCTATGAATCAAATATTTTTAGAGTATGCAAAATATTGATCGCATAGTCTTTGGCTGAGCACTTGGGACGAAAAAACAACAGGTAAT
Organism: uncultured Rhizobiaceae group bacterium; assembly: GCA_938010435.1. Taxonomy (GTDB): domain Bacteria; phylum Pseudomonadota; class Alphaproteobacteria; order Rhizobiales; family Rhizobiaceae; genus Pseudahrensia. Next base: position 134,908 of record CALLUS010000015.1, read on the forward strand.
TGAGATTTCGTTTTTTGGTCAACTACAATGCCTGTTCACTTTGAAATCAATCGAAGCGAGAAATGTTGGAACCTGCTGGGCTATATCTCAAGTGATTAGAACGAGTGTTTATACTAGTTGAGAGCTATTCGTTCGGTTGGCTGAGATCTTTCTAAATGTCTGATAATGCAAGATTATTGGACGTAGAAAAGATGTTTAAGGCGGGGCGGTAAACACACTATATGGTGGGCAAAAGCGCCGTTGTGAGATAGGGTTGTGGTATGACCTACCAACCACCTGCCATCTCAGACGACCCAACTACCCTACCCAAGCTGCCAGGCTGGGTCACCTCCCGAGCAGGCGAAACGCCGCAAAACGTTGCCTTTTTGTCAGGCGCATCCTTCGCGATGCTGGACATGGTCCTACAGCAATCCGGTGAATCAGTTCCCAAAACCCTGCTGGCGAACACCCTAGCGCTGAAGGCTGCCGTCGCGACGTCGAAACTGGAAGGGCGGCTGGCGCGGGAAGCCAACATCCGCGACGCCTATCATCTGACGCCGCCCGATGCTGATGGGGCGCGTCATTTGGGTCCTGACGGCGATCTTTTGTCATTTTGGCGAAATGCCGTGCGCATGCGGCTTGTTGGGTCGGATTGGATGGGGAGCGTTGCGGATCTTGTCGACGATAATTTTGCGGATGCGGTTGAGGATTGGCTGACAGACGCAATGGAGCAGGCCAAGTCGCAGGGGCCGTTGATAGCCGCCACAATCATCCTGCGCACCGTACTTGAGGCTGATGACCGCGCGGAGCGGATCGCTTGTCTGCTGTCCGATATGGTTTTGGCCAAGGTTTTAGGGTGGAAGCAGCCGCTGCCGATTACGGCGCTGCATTTGACCAAGGCTGATTTGCGCGATCTCAAGGATCGGGTAGGCGAGGCGGATTTTGCAATCCAGCTTGCCATCGCCAAGAGTGCCCAAACTGCTTTCAGACTGGCCACCACGCTTGCCGCAGGGGCTGCATCCCTGCAGGCTATTACACCCAAACTACGCGCCAAAGGGTCAGACGCGGCCATCAACCTCTTCCTGACCGAGGATGCAGTTGCGCCCTCCGGCATGCTCTCACCGCATATTCGCGGGACCACAACGCCGATGACGGGTCGGGCCGCGCGTCGGCTATGTGATCGTCTTGTCGAATTGGGTGCCGTGAAAGAACTGACCGGACGTGCAACGTTCAGGCTTTACGGGATCGGCTCATGAGCGCCTCAATCAAGAAAAAGAGGGAAGATGAGAGCGCACATGCGTTTGACCGAGACTTGCCGGACCTTCCTGCAGACCTGCAGTGGCGCGAATGGATGGGTCGGATCGAGGCGGTTCTGTTCGCAAGCGCTTCACCGGTTGGACGTGAGGATCTGGCCCGTGTCGTGGGGCAGGGGGCATCACTCGACATGCTGATTGAGGATATCCAAGCCGAGCTGCAGGGACGCCCCTACGAAATCGCCCGCGTCGGAAACGGCGTGTCTGGCTCTGGCTGGATGTTCCGGACCCGCACACAGTTTTCCGATGCGATCAAGGCGGCAGCCGATCTCGGCGACCCTTCGCTTGATTTCACCGAGACGGAAATGGCCGTGCTCTGTGCCGTCGCGTACCACCAACCCATCGACAGGGCCGGTCTGGCTGACATTTTTGGCAAGGAGGTCAGTCGCGATCTGCTGGCACGGCTGAGGTTCAAGAATCTCATTTCGTCGGGCCCAAGGTCACCACGTCCTGGTGCGCCGCATACCTTTGTGACAACGGCTGAATTCTTGGTGACGTTTGATCTGCAGACACTGCGGGATCTGCCGGAGCTACAGCTGAGTGAAGCTCCGTGAAAAAGCTCAGCCTCAGTATCGAAGCCATCTATGTTCCGGGTTTCCAACACGCCGTTCACGCCGAAACGTATTTGCAGGCATTATCGGATACTGAATGGACTGAGTTGCGTGCTGAGGCGACCCGCTCAAGGCGAAGTGGTGATCCGGTTCTCTTGTGCGGTGACTGCCGCGGCCCAGTCTATGGGCGTGAGTCAACGGCAGGACGACGTCACTGCTATCACTTTGGGACAGACATCAAGGACTGTCGATGGGCGGACGCTAACGCCTCGAGTTACCGGTCAATAGATGCGTCAAAGTTCAGAGGAAATCAGGAAGGTGAGCATCACAAGATCCTCAAGTCGATGGTTTGCGAGGTTCTTGGATTCGACGTCGATACCGCGGCTGCGGATATCACACCTGAGCGCTACACAAAGGCCCCCAATGGTCAATATGCCTTTCCGGATGTCTACGCATCATCATGGCAGGGAGGACCTGCCGCCTTCGAGATCCAGCTGGCCACGACGCAACTCCCAACGATTACACGTCGTGAAGACTTCTACGAAGAAAACGGTATCCGGCTCTGTTGGATCGTCTCTGGTGATATCGGCCAACTCGATCGCCGCGCGTTCAAGGATATCTATCTCCGCAATGACGGACAAATTCTTGCTGTCGATGTCGAAGTGCTTACCGCAGCCAGGGCAGCTAGCGCACCCCGATTTAGATTGATCCGGTTGTTGCCCGGTCCTGTCCATGACGGCTTCACCCCTATTTGGCGGGAGCGGATTGTTGCTCCTGATGACATCAATTGGGGTCGACAAGGTGATCGACCCAAGTCAGTTAGAGGCAGCTATGACAATTATCTCGACAGCCTGATTGAGCGCGACTACGAACTCAAACGGTCTCGCGAACATCTATATGCTGCTCTAACCGAATGTAATCATGAACGGGTTGGCCGTCTTTGGGATGAAGTCGTTGCGATTGTCGGCGGCGCGCCCTGGAGTGCGCTCGGAGACCCCTATGACACAGTTCGTTCTCTTGGCGTGCTGGCGACGGTGCGCCGAAACGAGATTACCGTTCAGACAAAGATCGACCTTGCCAATCTGCCCCACCTCGTGAATTCGTTATTGTTGGAACCTAAAGGGCGTCGTGTCTGGTCTAATGCGTTCAAGACACTAGCTTCGGCACATAAATTGGAACTCTTAAAAGCGCCGTCAGTTGCTAAAAAGCTTGAACGTAATCTTGCAGATTTGCACGGTCAATCTGCCATAGAGAACATGGCAGGCCGCGCTTTCGACGTCCTTTTTCCAGAAGGAGCGTTTCAGCGTCTGCGTCTAACTGAACCCTGACTTCTGTCTGATCTGGGTTCCGCTGCTTTCCGTGGGACCTAGCCGTCCAAAATCAGTGGCAGTCGCCAGTGATCGAACTATTCGGGAACCTTTGACCGATCCATTCTCGACGGCCGCGGGAGGATAATCACCTTCTCAATCCCTTCCAGGCCTTCTAGACCTTGTACGAGCGTTGCATACTCTTCGGTCTGCCTGCAGTCATCCCAAATGAACGCGATGAGCTTGTCATAGCCGGTCCGATTGCCAAGATACAGTGAGCGATCTGCAGCAATCTCCTGTGTAATCTTGCGGCACTCTGCAGATCCGGCTCGGCGCATGAATTTGACTTCGATGATTGTTCGAAGTGAGGGTATGCCAAGATCATAGCGCGGAGTGGTGTGCCCTACCTTAGGAAGCGACTGCTCATCAACTAAGTCTCTGAAGACGGGTCGCAGCAGCGTCCAAAGCAGATTTTGGACGTGATACTCGTGATCAACTTCCCATTGTTGTGGCACGACACTTTTTACGCGTGTTTTGGTTTCATAAGTCCAATGCGACATGGCATCCCGAACTTCGTCGAGCAGAGTGATCAATTCTGACAAGCCGGCACCATGGATTGGAAGTCTTGAAAGCGAGCCCATGCAAGAGTCAAAAATGGCTCGACCGGCAGCGCGCTTTGGTAGCGTTTTCTCCCCGATTAATTCCACAGCACTCGCCCAGGCAAGCTGCATTTCATCGGGATCAGTTTCGACACTTAGCGCAGTTTTCACCGCCACTCTGCACAGCGCATCTGGAATGGTTGCCCAGTCGACAATGCCCAGGACAGCCTGTGCGGCTTTGACAAGCCCGTACTCCCAGTCGTCGCGCGGCACGACGGTTGCTGATTTTTCCAATAGATCGGCAATCCAATCTCGCTCAAGCAGTGGGACATCAGCCCGTTCAATGCCCAACGACACGCCGAGTAATGCAAAACCATCGATCTCAAACCTTGGAACCCGTCCCTCAGCAAAGAAGGTTCGACCAGACAAATGCCGAAATCCCTGCCTGAATCGGACAAGGTCGTCTTCTGTCGCCATGTCTACTGCGATCGCATAGCCTAGGCATGACACCATCGGATAAGTGGCAACTTCATCAGTTTGGTCGCCATCGACACTCACCAAAGAGGCCAGCCTCTTGCGATCTTGCGCTATCATGAAGGCGCAAAAACCTGCGACATGGTTTGGCAAGCGGCCGTACTCATCCTCAGTGATATGAAGTTCGGATTTGACCTCGGATAAGTGCATTACAGAAACCAAGGAGTTCTGCCGATGTCACGGAACTTTACGGCATCATCATCCCAACTTTCAATTTGCTTTAACCCAGTCAACCGCTCGGCAATCAAGTCTGAATACTTGATCGTAATCGGGAATGGTTCGGGAGACATGATCCGCCAGGAGTGCGCAGTAAAATCAAACGCTTGCCTTGCCAGATAGGTCATATCTCGAAACGTGGAGTTACGGTGTAACTTGAGAAGGCAAGCGCGCGGCATCCCGTCTGTGACCTGTTTAAGCTCCGACGCACCGGCAAACACAATTAACGACTCATAGTTGCCAAGCTTAAGATGCATACCCCTAGAAGGACCCAAAACCCCCTTTTTTTGCTGCGCCCCAGAAGGCTGGCCTTGTTGGTTCATATCAAAAATCACGAATGGATTGGTCGGAGCGACGTGGACAAATGCATATGTCACATTGTCCAGATCGAGGCCTTCAACCGCAGCTTTGATTGCCTCTGCTTCGACATCCCTTGCCGGTTTGAACATGTGAAAGATCAGACGAACCCGATCCGTATTCTTCCAGTTGTCCTGGTCTCTAATGGACTTGCCACGGTTTGGTTCCGTGTCCTTGAATTGAATTATGTTCATCAAGGAGAACGACTATGGCACATGGCCACACTGAAGAATTTCGTCGAGAAGCAGTCCGTATAGCACTAACAAGCGGGCTTTCGCGTAAACA
>CALLUS010000016.1 GCA_938010435.1 uncultured Rhizobiaceae group bacterium
GCACTCAGATCATCACTGATCTGTAGATTATCAACATCAACATCACCCGTATTGGCAACACCAATCGTCACCTCAACCGTGAACGTCCCGTCTGCATTCAAAACAGGGGTCCCGAATGATTTGCTTGTCGTCAGTTGCGGATTGGATGGAGGCGCATTTATCATAGGCGTGACAGCACTGGTCGTCTGCGCTGTCGGAACCTCATTCGTGGTAGCCGAAACTGCGTTTGTGAGATTACTTCCTGGAGAGTAATCACCCGCCTGAACGGTATAGTTTAGTGTGTAGGTCCATGTTTCCCCAGAATCCAAAACGCCTGCGGTTTCAGTTGCCGGAAATGTTGCACCTGTTTCAACAGGTGCCGGCAAGACAGCCGTACTGCCATCCGGCAGAGTATCAACGACGTTCACGGATGTGAGTTGACCTTGACCTGTGTTCAGCAGAACAATTTGATATGTCAGCACTTCCCCAGCAGCCGTTACTGGATTTGGGCCTGCAGTTTGGGTCTTTGTAACTGTGTAGGCCTGCGTTCCTGTAACAACAATCGTCACAGTTGCCGTGCTCGTCTGTCCACCCGGGTCTGAGATCAGATAATCGAAAGTATCGGTTCCAACAAATCCGGATGCTGGCGTATAATCAAAGTCCCCGTTCGATGAAAGTATAACGATTCCGTTGGCTGGCGGTGTAACCGGAGCCGTTTGAACCGTAATGGTTCCGTTTTCAGGGTCAGAATCCACTCCACCACCATTATCAGACAGCACATTGCCCGAAATCAGAGTGTTGTGAGCCGTTGTGAAATCGTCATCCTGTGCAGTTGGAAAAAAATTGGGAAACGAAGCATTCAAACAAGCGAAACCATCATTTTTGCCACTCGGATCGCCTTGAGCAACAACAGAGGCAGTCGGCGTTGAAGTAGCCACATTGAACAGTTCAAAAATTTCACCTGAAGTATTGTTAAATACAAATATACGCCCACTGGAGTCGGTCCAAGCAGCTCCATAACCACCAGAACCCGTAAGACTTGAAATATTCAGAGTAACACCCGTGAAGTCATCCAAATTGATTCGGACAAACTGAGAGCCTTTAGCACCGACCAAATAAGGAACGCCAGCGATGCGTATGAAAGCATAATCAACAGCACCCGGCGAACCACCAGTGAAGTTAATTGTGTGAGGAGTGGCAACACCTGTCGCAATATTAATCGATGTAAACTGGGAGCCGTTCCCACTACGTGCCCAGTAGGTGTTGTTGTCATCCACATCAGCCGCGAGCGAATTAAAGCCATAATCCGTTGGAAACGCGTTCTCGATATCTCCGAGTACAGAGCCCGGAGCCGTGCCCGAACCGTGGATTTTGATTAGTCGATTATTAAACATGCCATAAGCATAGTTATCTGCTATATTATAACCTGTACCATTATATTCAGATTGAAGTCCGCCAATATTCACATATTGAGACGTGGCCGTATTAAAAGTGCGCAACTGACCATTTTGAACCTGATATATCGCACTTGTACATGTGAACGGACCAGCAATCGCGGGAGCGGCGAGAGATGCGTAAAGCAAAAGCATCCAGACAAAGCCAAGTAACAACTTCACAGATCGGGACATAGTTAAATTTACGAAAAACAACTCTCCCGCGGACACATCATGCCCACGACGAAAAGTAGATATATTAAAATTGCTCAACCCAAACCCCTTTTCATTGAAGCTAACAAAGTCAACCTCAAAACAGCACCCACGCGCAGTGCAAACATGCAGCACGTGACAATATCGCATTCCTGAAATGCGGTTGATGACCAAGAAAATATACTGATTCAGTCAGAACTTACTCAAACCAACTCGCTCACCCATCGAATCAGTTTTTACTAGAACAAAAATTACATTACGGTAGGTTAACCGAAAGTTAAAGCGCTAAAGTAAAGCAAGCTTTCTGTTAACCCTTTTGAACAGGTATCAAATAAAGACGCTAGGTCTTGTTGAAAAACCGGATTCTAAAACCACCTGAAGTCTGATTCACGATAGCTTTTGAAGAGACCGTCCGACGTTTAAAAAATCATAGAACAAAGTGCATGGTAAACGTTTAAAACAGTAATACGCAACTGCGCTGCGATTTAGATCATGCATTCAGTTTTGACTGTTCTTACGCGGAGTCAACATTTCACATAACATGATCCAAATTATTGTTTACACCTTTACGCTGTAAACTGAACCATGATCCATCATTGCCCCCTCCTGTAGTTGATAAAACTATCAGAAAATCCCTCCACTTTTTACGGGGAAGTCCATCGGTCCTTTGCGCAGTTTGAGCGCGAGGTTACAGCCGAGCGCATTCGCGACAAAATTGCCTCTTCAAAGCAGAAGGGCATGTGGATGGGTAGTCGGGTGCCGTTTGGGTATCGGAGCAAAGATAAAAAGCTGTTTCCAGATGAAAATGAAGCAAAGATCGTCCGTTTGATCTTTTCGTTATATCGTTAAGAGAAAAATGTTCGATTCGTCAAATCAGAGCTTGATAAGCAGAAGGTTCGGACCCGTTGTCTTATTGGCAAGTCGGGGCTGGCTATTGGTGAAACGCCGTTCTCGATCGGACATCTTACAGCATTCTCAAAAACCCGGTTTATGCGGGCAAGCTCAAGCACAAAACCAATGCCTACTTAGGTAAGCATGAAGCCATCATCAATCCAAAAGTCTGGAAGGAAGTGCAAGAGGTCTTGGTTCACCAAAACGTCGACCGGAAGACACGATCGAATCAACGCTCCCCCGCCTTGCTGAACGGCCTTTTGTTTGATGAGTATGGCAACAAACTCATTCCGTATCATGCCAGTAAGCAGGGTAAAAAATACCCTATTATATGAACAGAAGCATTCGAGGGAATGATGAAAGTGAGCTTGATTCAAAAGATGGTCATCGCTTGCCGATGCTTGCGATTGAAAGAACCATATTGAAAGAACCATCAAGTGTATCCTGATCGAGTACCTCACAGATGAAGTCACATTGTTGAGCGATCTTTATGGCAAAGATATCGACATTTGAGCCGCCAAATTACTGCTTGTTGAAGCGAGATAATTAGTGGATCAAATTCAAGAAGCTACATCTGCCGAGCTCAAGGCTCGCTACCAAGAATTGATTGAACAGATTGTCATCTCGCAGAATACCATTTTGATCAAACTCAGCTCAGAACAATTGTTTCGCAACCGACAAGGTGAAAAGTGGTTGGGTCAGTCTATCGAAATCATAAGACTCATCGATTTCAAGAGACGCGGACAGGAACTGAAATTGGCGGTCGGCGAAGCAAAAGAACCAACTTCGAATCCTGATCCAGACTCATCATGCTTGTGGCCAAACACATTTGCTGAAAGTTGAATTGGAGGCGGGCGAAGTGATGTCCATCAAAGAGTTTGTTGCCAAGTACGACTTGGATCATGGCGACGCCAAAAATCTGGTGCCGCTCTGTTATCCGGCTCCTGATATCATTGATGACATTCTGGGTGGGCGGCAACCTGTGGAACTGACCGTAAGTCGACTGAGGTCAGCAAATAGTCTCCCAATCCTTTGGGCAGAGCAAAGGCAGCAATTGGGATTTTCCGCCTAACCACTGTACTGTGTTTATCAACTCCAAAAGCGAAACTTTGATAATCTTCGAATGAACATCGAATGGCCTTGTACTCTTAAGCGCTTCTGAAAATCCAAGCGGCCAGCAAAATGGCCTAAAGAGACTAAGACCAGAAATCGAGGAGAGTTGCTGGAAGTTAGAGTCTCGCGATCTCAAGAAATGAACTAATACGCCGCTAAACTACTGATAAATCGACACTATCCAAGCAGCCCAAAAACAGCGTAAAATCGATGGAAAGAATGGTGGAGCTAAGCGGAATCGAACCGCTGACCTCTTGCATGCCATGCAAGCGCTCTCCCAACTGAGCTATAGCCCCATCTGAAAGCACTATCTGTGCTTTTGGTGGTGTTGGTTCGCAGCGATGTTTGTTGCGAACCTTGGGTTATTTGCGGACGAACCGCCAATTCAACGAGCGGGTTTTATTAAAGGGCTTTTATAAATTCAAGCCCTTTTGAAAACCCAAAATGTTAAATATCTTCTTTGTCGTCGTTGGTCGGTTTGATGAGATCCGACAGATTGTCATTGTCATCGTCATCGTCTTCGAGGAATGGACCGGCAGCGGCTTCTTCATCGTCGTCTTCAACTTCTACGTCCGGGATATCCGGAATGTCATCACCGTCATCATCGCCGTCAACAGTATCACCGTCATCATCTTCAGCATCATCAAGGCTGATGATCTCGGGACCGCCTGTTTCTGTCTCAACTTCGTCTTCATCATCGGAATCAGCAGCTTTTTCTTCAGCTTCCTTTTCCGGTTTAGCTTTTGCTGTTTCAACAACAACCTCAAATGCTGCGCCACATTTCGGGCACAATATTGGATCGCGATTCAAATCGTAGTATTTTGCACTACAGCTTGGGCACAGGCGCTTCTCGCCAAGTTCAGGTTTAGCCAATGGACTGCCTCGTCTTGTGTAAATTCAGGAACCTTCACGGCAAATCAAAGCCAAAACGAAGGATTAGCGTGAGGTGTTAGCGCCCGTCTGCGCTGCTGTCAAAGGGAATTCTCACTACAATTATTGTTGTTGTGTTTAAGAGATGCGGGTGACACGGCCAATAGAAAGTTCTACATCACCCTTGCCTTGCGATTAGTCGCAAAAATACCTTCAAAAAACATGACCATGGCTCAACATTCCCACAACCACCCCCCTGTCCCAATGACCAGCATCGCTTGTACAGGATTGAGCGGAAAAATTTCTGTTCCCGGTGACAAATCAATCTCACATCGCTCACTCATACTTGGCGCTATTGCTGACGGCCAAACAACCATTCAAGGTTTGCTCGAAGCAGACGACGTTATGGCCACCGCTTCCGCAATGCGCGGCTTAGGTGCCAATATTGTCAAACAAGAAAATACTTGGTTCGTCGACGGACTTGGAAACGGCGCATTGCTTGAGCCGACGGAACCTCTGGATTTCGGCAATGCGGGAACGGGCTCCCGACTTACCATGGGGCTTGTGACAGGATACGATTTTCCTGTTAAATTCATCGGCGATGCATCTTTGTCCAGCCGTCCTATGGGACGTGTGCTCAATCCCTTGCGTGAAAGCGGCTTGCAGGTGGAAAGTGCTGAAGGCGACCGCCTCCCCCTCACAGTGCATGGCGCGCCCTTGCCTGCACCGATCACATACCGCGTGCCCGTAGCATCTGCCCAGGTGAAATCAGCGGTTTTGTTGGCCGGTCTTAATATCGCCGGAACCACAACAGTCATTGAACCTGTTATGACTCGCGATCACACAGAAAAAATGCTCGCTGGATTTGGCGCAAACATCTCCATCACCATGGATGAAGATGGCGCACGTCATATTTCCGTTGAAGGTCAAACAGATCTGAAAGCACAAGATGTGATCGTACCTGGTGATCCGTCATCAGCCAGTTTTGCCATTGTAGCCGGGTTAATCACACCTGATTCCGACTTAACAATTGAAAATGTTCTGTTGAATCCAACTCGCACAGGTCTATTTGAGACTTTGCTTGAAATGGGTGCCGATCTTACGATTGGAAACAGACGTCAGTCTGGCGGTGAAGACATTGGCGACATTCGCGTTCGAACCAGCCAATTGAGAGGCGTGACAGTTCCCGCAGATCGCGCGCCCTCGATGATTGATGAATATCCAGTGCTTGCCGTTGCAGCCTCATTCGCCTCTGGTGAAACCCACATGCTGGGTTTGGATGAGTTACGGGTCAAGGAGTGCGACCGTCTTGCCGTTACAGCACGTGGACTTGAAGCCAATGGTGTTGATTGCGCTGAGGGTGAAACCGACCTGAAAGTTCGTGGTGGTCCTGTCAAAGGTGGCGCAACAGTCGAGACTCATTTGGACCACCGAATTGCCATGAGCTTTCTCATCATGGGTCTGGCCTCTGAAAACCCGGTCTCTGTTGATGACACAGTCATGATCAATACGTCGTTTCGTGAGTTTGTACCCTTAATGACATCACTCGGTGCAAACCTTACAGTTTCATAACGAATGCTATCAAAATAATACGCATTGCTCACGAAACGTTCACGAAGAAGTAAAAAAGAAACCGGTCTGTTGATTTGTTTCTATTTTGCGACGGGGTAAATTTGACAAACTTTTCGCTTTAAAGTTTCGTTGCCATGAAACCTCAGTTTACCCTAAAACGCTCATCAATTGTCTCAATTGCACTAAAATGGATTGGAGGGCTTTGGGCTCTCAGTCTGGTCTTGTCACTACCAGTTCATGCCCAGAGCATAAGTCGCGATGATCAAGACGCATTCATCCGTGAAAGGCTCATTGAATCTATTTTATTGATGGACCGACATTTCCGCATTCAGGAAACCGGTCAATATTTGGACTATGTCCGTATCGGCAAAGACGATCACAGTCACGTACCTTCTTCCATTGCAGCTACCGGAGTTGGCATGGTGTCTCTTGCACTGGGTGATGCCCTTGGTGTGATCGATAACGCCGAAGCCAAAGCAATAAAAACCCTTCGTAACTTGTTAAACCGGGATCGCGAGTCCGGCTTTACTGTCGATCGTTCGCCGAGTGGTTGGTATCCCCACTTCATTGATGCCAGAACGGGGAAGACCAGAAAGGCTTCCGAAGGCAAGTACTCAACGATCGATACAGCCTTGTTGGCTGCCGGCACCGCAATTGCTGCCCGATATTTCAGTGCAAAGAGCTTTAGCTCCGGCAAAGGTGAATCGCGCGTATTTACACTCGCAGGAAGGTTGGTGGGTGGTGTGCGATGGTCAAAATCTATTCACAACGTAGAACGAGGGCTCATTCATTTAATCTTCAAAGGACGTGAAGAAACCAAACTCCGAAACGTGTTTGCCAATCCATTTGACGAATACGCTATATTACCATGCATCGCCATGCGCGGCGAACAAATGGCAGGACGAATCGGCCCGGCACACAAATTGTTTCGGCGTCATTATTCTGACGCAAAAAACCTGCCGATGCGTGATATAAATGGCGTCAGCGTTATCAGCAAACCAAGTGGAAATTTCATCGCACATTTTACGCATTTGTTTGCGTTTTACTATTGCAACTCATTTGCCAATCAACGCGCTTATCGTGATGAATTACGCCAACTGGCATCTGCCGACCGTGCTCATTTTGTGGCAGCCGGGAACGGAACATTCCCTCCAACTGTGTGGGGACTTGGTGCAGGGTCGGAAATTCGTTTTGAAAGTGAAGAAGTACAAAGCACTAGAATCAAAAGCATTGGTTATGGTGTAAATCATTTGGAAAAGAACCCGCATCATACCGGGTCGCCAAGTATCATGGCCGGTTTTGCCCCCTTATTCCGGTATGGGCAAAAGGGAGACCCAATTCCCGATTTGATGGCATTATGGCGCAACAATATGTGCAGATATGATCACAAAGATATCGGGTTTTTATGGCGATGTTCTGCACGAAACGCCAATTTGAAAGTGCAAAAAGTAGAGGCTGTTGATTTCAGCACCTACCTTCTTGGATTGGCTGGTCGTGATAACGCATTTGGGCTCGCATTTTTCCGCCATTTCAATCTTTAAATTGATCGAAAAGTTCGACCTCAAATTTAATCCTATATTCAAGCCAAACGGTATGGCGTCTGCAATTGCAGTTCGCTAAACAAATCGAATGACCACACTTCGCATCAAACGCCTGCCGCATAATACCGAACTCTCCTTGCCGGCTTACGAGACCGCTGGATCAGCAGGATTAGATTTGCGCGCCGCAGTGCCTGCTGATGCCCCAATAACGCTGGCACCCCGTGAACGTGCCTTGATCCCAACCGGATTGATGATCGCGCTTCCAGCCAACCACGAAGGTCAAGTGCGCCCCCGTTCTGGTTTGGCTATCAAACACGGCATTAGCCTCATCAACACACCAGGGACGATTGACGAGGACTATCGGGGCGAAGTTCATGTTCCGCTGATCAACCACGGCAGTGAGCCATTTGTGGTCAATCGCGGCGAACGCATTGCCCAACTTGTGGTTGTTCCGGTGGTCCAAGTATCAATCGCAGAAGTTGATGACTTGGATGCCACCGAGCGTGGCGCCAGCGGCTTTGGTTCCACAGGAAAAGCCTGACTAAATTTGGTGTTATCAGATCCGTTGAAACATGTTCAATTATTTGTAGAATGGCTGTTCAACACCTATATTAAGTCTGGAGTTTTGCACGATTCGCGCGAAGCCGTTCATTCCATTTTGGGATGTACTTCAAAAGGACTTTTTCAGTGACCGAACCGACAAATACACCTTCAAACCAAGATGAAGAATACGGCGCCGATTCCATTAAAGTTTTGAAAGGGCTTGATGCGGTTCGCAAACGCCCCGGCATGTATATCGGCGACACGGATGACGGATCGGGCCTGCACCACATGGTTTATGAAGTGGTGGACAATGGCATTGACGAAGTCCTTGCCGGACACGCAGACCGCGTGACCGTAACAATTAATCCCGAAGGTTCAATTACCGTCACAGATAACGGCCGTGGTATTCCGGTCGACATGCACGAAGAAGAAGGCATGTCAGCGGCTGAAGTGATCATGACCCAACTTCACGCAGGCGGTAAATTCGATCAAAACTCCTATAAAGTGTCCGGCGGATTACATGGTGTTGGCGTGTCCGTTGTGAACGCCCTTTCCGTGTCTTTGAAACTGCGGATTGCACGCAACGGCAAATGGCATGAAATCAACTTCACCCATGGTGTTGCAGACGGGCGTTTGGTTGAAACAGGCGATGCCGGCGACTACACAGGCACCGAACTTACATTCATGCCGTCTGATGAAACCTTCACAAACATCAATTTTGTATTCGACACGCTTGAACACCGCTTGCGCGAACTCGCGTTCTTGAACTCGGGCACGCGCATCATCCTCACCGACAAACGCGGCACTGAAGAGAAATCAACCGAGTTGTTTTACGAAGGCGGCTTGATGGAGTTCGTCAAATATCTCGACCGTGCGAAGTCACCGCTGATTGAAGACCCAATTTATCTGAAATCAGAGCGCGACGGCATCACCGTTGAACTCGCACTGTGGTGGAACGACAGTTACAACGAAAATGTTCTGTGCTTTACCAACAACATTCCTCAACGCGATGGTGGTACGCACCTTGCCGGCTTCCGTGGCGCGCTCACACGTCAGGTGACGGGCTATGCGGATGCATCCGGCATCATGAAAAAAGAGAAAGTTTCGCTTACGGGCGACGATTGCCGCGAAGGTCTTTCCTGCGTCTTGTCGGTGAAAGTACCTGATCCAAAATTCTCATCACAAACCAAAGACAAACTCGTGTCTTCAGAAGTGCGCCCCGTTGTTGAAGGGCTTGTGAACGAGACATTGAAAGAATGGTTCGAGGAAAACCCGGCCGATGCCAAAACTGTTGTATCAAAAGTTGTAGAAGCGGCTTCCGCCCGCGAAGCCGCACGTAAAGCGCGGGAACTCACACGCCGCAAAGGTGTTTTGGACATTGCCTCCCTGCCCGGTAAATTAGCTGATTGTCAGGAACGAGACCCCGCCAAATCTGAAATATTCATTGTGGAGGGCGATTCCGCTGGCGGCTCCGCCAAACAAGGCCGTCACCGCAAGAACCAAGCAATCCTGCCACTTCGCGGTAAAGTGTTGAATGTGGAGCGTGCACGTTTTGATAAGATGTTGTCTTCAGAACAAATCGGTACATTGATCACCGCGCTTGGCACAGGCATCGGCAAAGACGAATTCAACGTGGAAAAAGCCCGCTACCACAAGATCATCATCATGACGGATGCGGACGTAGACGGCGCACATATTCGCACACTTTTGCTCACGTTCTTCTTCCGCCAAATGCCGGAATTGATTGAACGCGGTTATCTCTACATCGCGCAACCACCGCTTTATTCTGTGAAACGCGGCAAGTCGCTTCAGTATCTCAAAGACGAAGATGCGATGGACAATTATTTGATCGAAGCCGGGCTTGAAGAAGCCTCTCTCGCTTTATCGTCAGGTGAAATTCTCGCCAGTGCTGATTTGCGCGACACAGTCAACAAAGCTGTTCAGGTAAGCAAACTGCTCGATGGGTTGCACACACGTTACAACCGCAACGTGGTGGAACAAGCATCTATCGCTGGCGCATTGAATGCGGAACTTATGTCCAACCGCGAAACCGCTCAAGGGGCTGCGGACTATGTGGCAAGGCGTCTTGATGTGGTGGCAGAAGAAACTGAAAAAGGCTGGGAGGGCGTTCTCACCGACGATACCAATGGGGAATTCAGAATGGAATTTTCCCGCATGGTGCGCGGCGTAAAAGAAATACACATCATTGATCAGGCTTTGATCGGTTCAGCAGATGCAAAAGCACTGGACGGTTTCGCCAGCCATTTGCAAACCAATTACGCCAAGCCGGCTGTGCTGACCCGCAAAGAACAAAAGTCGGATATTTATGGCCCACGCGATTTGCAGAAAGCAGTCCTCACCGCCGGGGAAAAAGGCATCGCCATCCAGCGCTACAAAGGGTTGGGCGAAATGAATGCTGAGCAATTGTGGGAAACCACATTGGACCCGGACGCACGTTCATTGCTACAAGTGAAAGTCACAGAAGCCACAAAGGCCGACGACCTATTCACGCGCCTCATGGGCGAAGAAGTAGAACCCCGCCGTGTCTTTATCCAAGACAATGCCTTGAGTGTGGCCAATTTGGATTTTTAGGTACGTGCATTTGTTCGTGTTTAGAGATACCGCCTCCAATGAAATAATATGAAAATGACCTCACAGTCTTTTTGGGCCCGCCTTGCCATATTTATTGTCGAAACTATATGTCAGAAACGATGGGGTTTTAAACCGACCCTGATGCCACATTTTGTTGAGCAACTTGGGTCGGTTGGTGCGGTTGTGTGGGTTGCCCGACACATGCCGAAATACGAAAAAATAGCCCGTAAATGGGGTCCTCTTCGTACGAACATGATGGCCAGTGTAATATCTGTCTTAAACCGGTGTCATTACTGCTCGACCGGCCACACTCTTGCGTTTCAATTGCACTATCTAAAAATACATGGATCTCTTTTTCCACTTGATGAGGCTGATATTTTCAATCTCGGGAACGGTTCCGATGACTATGTTCTTGAAACTCTCATTGATTATCTCAAAGGAGCCAATCTGGCTAGCGAAGTGCCGTATTTGGAAAGACTGTTCACATTGCGCGCAACTCCGTCTCTGGTAGAAGGTTCGGATGACAGCGCCATTCTTTTGCTGCTTGCGATGTTTGCGAAATTGAATGAATGCGCGTTGAGATCGGAACCAGAACTCGATGGTGTCCACGACCCGATAAATCTCGATACCGAATTGATCAAACGGTATGAGAACTTACGACATTATGGGCAAAAACCATAAATTAGGAGAGTTCACGCGGCTCACCATCGAGGTACTGACACCACATACTCACAAGTTAAAACTTCCCTATTCCCGCCCTGCAGCCAATGCTAGCCCGGCAGTGACGGCGGAGAAAACGTCGCTGAATGAATGTGAGGCGTTTGGGAAGAGTTTTGCCATTGTGTCCGATACAATCGTCATCAGGCTCGAACCGCCCACATATATGACACGATCGACGTCATTCAGATCAAGGTTGGCCAAACGCAAAGTCTCGCGTGCTCCTGTTTCCAAGTCTTTTGCGTAGGGCATCAAAATTTCAGTCAGCATGTCAGCTGAAAGTGTCGCAAAGAGTCCATTTTCGATTTGGTCCAGCAATATTTGGGCATTCTGTTCCCCGCCATTTGCTTTGATTTTCCCGCGTTCCACAGCAAAGGCCAATTCATGCCCGAGTTCATCGCCAAGAACTTTGGCGAGGCGTTTTGATTTCGCAGGTTCTTCAGACAGACGCACAATATCATTAACGGTGCCACGCGTTTTAGCATTGTACAAAAATGGGATTTTTTCCCAAGTGGCCAAATCAACGAATGTTGCGTTGGGCATGGGCAAAAGCCCCGGCCCCATTGGTTTGCGAATTAGCGTGTCTTTGCCCAAAAGCGGCATGACACGATCAATACTGATCGCGCGGTCGAAATCAGTTCCGCCAATGCGAACACCATGATTGGCCAATATCTCGATGTTTGAGCCATTGGAACGAAATAGGGAGAAGTCTGACGTACCGCCGCCAATATCAACGATCAAACCGGTTTCGCTTGAACTTTGCGTTGCATTGTTGGCGATTGCTGCGGCTTCTGGTTCGGCCATGAAGTCTATGTTCTCAAACCCAGCAACACGATAACAAGCCCGCAAGTCGTCCTCGGCTTGTTGTTCACGCGGATCATTCTCGCCATGGAAGACAACCGGACGGCCAGACAAAACACTATCAAACACCTGCCCTGCCTCAGCTTCAGCTCGTATTTTGATTTCCCTTAGAAAACGGCCAATAATATCAACGAAGGTAATCCGTTCATTCAATATTTGACGCTTCTCATGCATCAAAGACGTGCCCAACACGCGTTTCAACGCGCGCATAAAACGCCCTTCAGCCCCTTCCAGTAACGCTTGGTTGGCAGGTTCCCCAATCAAGGTTTGTCTTGTTTCAAAATCGAAGAAAAACGTGGTTGGTAGGCTCGTTTGATCCGGCGCCATGGTGATCAAATGAGCTTTGCCGTTTTGGACATAACCTGCTGCGGAGTTGGATGTTCCAAAATCGATACCCAGTGTTTGGCTTTGTTGGACCATAATCAATTCCAATAAACGAGGTCACGAAAGTTTGCTCTCTAATCAACATGGGGAAAGATAGTCAACCAAATTACTTCGGCTTCACTTATTCGTGGTCATCACACAATGGAATTTGCGTACAATTTGAATTATATATCACTGTAGATAGTATCGAATTTTCGGAGACATCACACATGACCACGACAATCGCCCGCCCGGACGTTCCTCAACATTTCATGGTTTTACGCCCTGCAAAAAAGCGTGTCGTAGTGCGTTTACCGGATGGAACTTTGATAGCCGATACTAAGGATTCTATCAGACTGATTGAATCAGGAAAAACTATTTACGATCCGGTTTTGTATCTTCCAGCTGATGCAATTGCGGTTGAAATGGTGCGCCAAGATAAAAGCACTCATTGCCCGCTTAAAGGGGATGCCTGTTATTTCTCTGTCAACGGTGTTGAAGACTTGGCATGGAGTTATGAGACACCCCACGAATTCTCAAAAGATATTACAGGCTTGATCGCGTTTTATGGCGACAAAGTCATCATCGAAGAACATCCACTTTAAAACTGAGCGGCAGACAATCTTTGGATTTCATCTCTTATGGCATGAAGTTGGTCAGCAACTTCGGCCTCATGATCAGGTCGAGTTGCAATCTCAATGCAGTCGCCTGGGATCGCGGCATCATCTGCGGTTCTCATTCTATTGAGCATCTGCAGAAGGTCTTCGATCTGATCAAGTTGTTGCAATTGCGGCGTGGGCAGTGCGTTTTGTACACGTTGAATTACCTTTTCCGCCAAAACATCATAGTCCACTTGCGATGTTTTGGGTTGCGAACGCAGCTCTTCAATTTGCTTAGTCAGAAAAAGAATCCGTTCTTGCAAGGTTTCGTTTTCTGATTGCGACTTGGTGAGCGCGTCAAGCAAAAGCAAAACATCAAGAGAGGTCTCTTTTGGGTCGACAGTTTGGTTGGACGTTGAAAACACCGACGCTTTTTGCACATCATGCATGATACTAGCCACTCTACCCATTCAACCGGTTACAAAATGCACGTTTTGATTCAGGATCAACTATTTAACAAGTAGCCATTAACCAGCCATTAATCATGCAATCAGGTGTAATAACAGCATCGCAGGGAAACTCTAAATATCATGTTTTGGAAAATGGCAGGGGCGATAGGATTCGAACCTACGACATTCGGTTTTGGAGACCGACGCTCTACCAACTGAGCTACACCCCTACATGGGAATACGACTAATCGTATCGCGAATGTTAGTAGTGTGAATATGCCTCTCATTCAAGCGCTGTTTGCACTTCCGTGAATGTTTCTTTGCAAATGGTTCATTCAGCAGACATTTGGGTTTTCTCATCGCGCAATTCGTTGAATGCGGTGTTGAACTCGGCACCCCACAAAATCAGCACTGAAATACAATAGAGATACACAATAGCGATCATCATACTGGCAAGGCCGGCATAGAGCGCTGTGTAGTTCGCCATAGTTTGAAGATATAGCGCAAAGAGTTGGGAACCCATGATGATTGCAACAATCGTCAACACAATGCCCCAGCGCATCTGCCTGCGACTGCGCTTCATATCAGGCAACCATTTGTGGAACGCTAGTAAGATCAACCAGAGCAAAACAATGGCCAATCCGTATTGCACCAAGGTGAAGGTCCATCCCTGTCCGGCCAATACAGGCAGCCTTTCTGCAAGAAACGTCCAAATGAAGGGCGTGCCTACGAGAACGAATGCGACGGCAATAAGACCTAAAGCCCCGCCAAGCACAAACAATGTCGCTTGCAAGCGCCGCCAGAAAAATGAACGGGTCTCTTTGACCTTATAGGCACGGTTGAGGCCATCTCTCGCGTTCTCCACTCCGTTTGTCGCCAGTATGAGAACGATCAATGTGGACAATGAGAAAAACTCTGTTGGGCTTTGCGCCAACAATATGGCCACTTGATCCGCGATGGGTTTCGCACTGTCGCCCGGCCAATGACCGAGAACAAGCTCCACCACCTCACCCGCCAGCGACGGATCGCCATACAATCGAACCAGAGCCGCAATGAGCATAAGAAATGGAAACAAAGACAGGAGCAGCGACAAAGCCACGTTAGACGCAATTGCCAGTCCACCATCATAGGTGAGTTTGACAATCGAATTCCAAAAGGCTCGCAATATCATTTCTTGGGAACTGCCTTTTTTGATCGCGGATGTTTGTGTGTAGCACAAATTTTATTGGCTCCAGTGCCCGGAGCATTTTCAAACGTGCAACGTTGAGATGGTGGGTTTCCGCAAATCCGGTTCAAACGCTTGAACCCGACACACTTGCCATTTGAACCACGATAACCTGGTCCGCCTTTGCAACCGCACCCACGGCACCTATCTGAATCGATGACGCAAGTGCTATGAGCCCATATAAAATCGGCGGACCCCAAAGAGCCCGCCGATAAGATTAGAATTGTCGCTATGAAGCGCAATTAAGCTTAGTCAAGAATTTCGGCAACGATGCCGGCGCCGACTGTTCGGCCGCCTTCGCGGATCGCAAAGCGCAGACGGTCTTCCATCGCGATTGGAACGATCAGTTCAACAGTCATCTCAACGTTGTCGCCGGGCATAACCATTT
>CALLUS010000017.1 GCA_938010435.1 uncultured Rhizobiaceae group bacterium
CCTCAGAAAACTAGCAAAACTTATCCCAGCTCAAAGCCAAACCGCGTAGTCAACGTAAAACCCAAGGACGGACTGACTCAAATCAGCATTCAACACGAACAATCAGACGACTTTTTCAACGGAATAAGCTCCAAGCGGACATCAAGGTGCAATCTGAAACCTCTCCCTATCCAATTCACGCCATCCAATGTCGCCTAATGTCGCAAGCGTTTTTGGGGTTGGCTTTAAGCCATCAAATGAGAGATAAAGGAGAGGCGATTTCACACGCGCAAACCCTTTTGCATTTGAGGCCTACCCATGAAAAAGTTCAATGTATTTTCGCTGGCACGGGAAACCATGCGCGGCCACACAGGTTGGGGCCAACAATGGCGCAATCCTGAGCCGAAAAAAGAATATGACATTATCATTGTGGGCGCAGGCGGCCACG
Organism: uncultured Rhizobiaceae group bacterium; assembly: GCA_938010435.1. Taxonomy (GTDB): domain Bacteria; phylum Pseudomonadota; class Alphaproteobacteria; order Rhizobiales; family Rhizobiaceae; genus Pseudahrensia. The sequence goes on from CALLUS010000017.1 coordinate 428, forward strand.
GTTTGGGCACAGCTTATTATCTGGCTAAAGAACACGGTTTGAAAAATATCGCTGTGATTGAAAAAGGCTGGCTCGGCGGCGGCAATACAGGCCGCAACACCACCATTATTCGGTCCAACTATCTCTATGATGAATCAGCAGGCCTGTTCGACCATTCCCTGAAACTTTGGGAAACCCTGTCGCAAGAACTGGATTACAACGTCATGTTTTCCCAGCGTGGCGTGATGATGTTGGCGCACAATGTGCACGATGTTCAAGTGGCTCAACGCCATGTTCATGCCAACCGTTTGAACGGCGTTGACAATGAATGGCTCACACCCCAACAAGCCAAAGACTATTGCCCGCCGTTGAACATTTCCAAAGACAGTCGCTACCCTGTGATGGGCGCGGCCCTTCAACGCCGTGGCGGTGTGGCGCGCCATGATGCTGTGGCTTGGGGCTATGCCCGCCAAGCGTCTGATATGGGCGTGGATATTATTCAAAATTGCGAAGTCACAGGCATCAACCGCGCACCAACGGGCGAAGTGACAGGTGTTGAAACCACCAAAGGCACAATTGGCGCAAAACAGGTTGGCGTTGTGGCTTCTGGCCACACGTCCATTTTGATGGAGATGGCGGGCGTGCGCATGCCGTTGGAAAGCTTCCCGCTGCAAGCGCTTGTCTCCGAACCCGTGAAACCCATTTTCCCGTGTGTCACCATGTCAAACGCAGTGCACGCTTACATTTCACAGTCTGACAAAGGCGAATTGGTGATTGGCGGCGGCACCGATGCTTACGTGTCTTATTCGCAGACAGGCTCCATGCACATGCTACAGGAAGTGTTGGATTCCATCATTGAACTTTACCCAATATTCAACCGCTTGAAAATGTTGCGCACATGGGGTGGCGTTGTGGATGTGACCCCAGACCGTTCACCCATCGTGGGCAAAACGCCTGTGAAAGGCCTTTATGTGAACTGCGGTTGGGGCACAGGTGGCTTTAAAGCCACACCGGGTTCAGCCAACGTCTTTGCCCACACAATTGCAAAAGACGAACCCCACAAAATCAACGCTGGTTTCACATTAGAACGCTTCCGCACAGGCCGCCTGATCGACGAAGCCGCAGCAGCAGCCGTGGCGCATTGATATGGACGCTCAAGTTGTAAATCTTGCCAAGAAACTAGACACATTCTCAAAGCATTGGTCACCGAAAACTATTGAACAATTCAATGGCCATGACCTTATGGTTGTCAAATGCCAAGGTGAATTCAATTGGCACTCTCACGATGACACGGACGATTTCTTTCTAGTGGTCAAAGGCGCATTAAAAATTGAGATGCGCGAGCGAACTGTTGAATTAAAAACTGGAGAACTGTTTGTGGTTCCCAAAGGAATTGAACACCGAACTGTCGCTGATGAAGAAGTTCATTTACTTCTCATTGAACCGACCGGCACTCCCAATACTGGCGACGCGGCAACCGCCGCTGCGCGTGAGGAAATCTAATGCTCCTAATCCATTGCCCCTATTGCGAAGATGATCGCCCTGAGTTGGAATTCTCCCATGCGGGTCAGGCGCACATTGTACGCCCTACAGATATGGACGGTCTGTCTGATGAAGAGTTTGAAGCCATGTTCTTCATCCGTGACAATCCAAAAGGCATTATTTTAGAACGCTGGCGTCACTCCATGGGGTGCGGACGTTTCTTAAACGCCGTGCGCCACACCGTCACGGACAAATTTTTGAAAACCTACAAAGCTGGCCAACCTCGCCCAACCGACAAAGACATTGAGGATTTGCTGAAATGACCAAATCTTCTTCTCAACCCTACCGCATAAAAGGTGCTGGAACGCTTTCGCGCGCACGCACTGTGCAATTCACGTTTGACGGCAAATCTTATGAGGGTTTGGAAGGCGACACCCTCGCCTCCGCATTGCTGGCCAATGGCGTTCACCTCATGGGCCGTTCATTCAAATATCACCGTCCGCGCGGTGTGATGTCTGCGGGCGTCGAAGAGCCAAGCGCCTTGATGAACATCACACGCGACAACGCTCGTACGAACCCGAACGTGCGCGCATCCGTTCAAGAATTGTACGACGGCATGAAAGCTGAAAGCCAAAACCGCTTTCCATCCTTGAGTTTCGATGTGGGCGCGGTGAACTCGCTTCTCTCCCCTGCATTCGTTGCTGGCTTTTATTACAAGACGTTCAAATGGCCCGCCAAAGCGTGGGACAAACTCTACGAACCATTCATCCGCCGTGCTGCGGGTTTGGGTGAATCTCCTACAGAAGAAGATCCTGACCGCTATTCCAACCGCTTCGCCCATTGCGATGTGTTGATCATCGGCGGTGGTGCTGCCGGTCTCATGGCCGCCAAAACAGCTGCTGCGAAAAAGCAAAGCGTCATCATTTGCGATGAAAACCCCAAAATGGGTGGCTGGCTGTTGGCAGACAGCGATGTGCGTATTGACGGAAAGTCTGGCGCGCAATGGGCGGCTGATACAGTTGCCGAACTGCAAGCCATGGACAACGTCCGTGTGCTCACTCGCACCACCGGCTTTGGCTATTTCCAACAAAATATGGTCGCGTTGAACGAACGTGTTACGGACCATCTATCGCGCCCTGATCCTGATTTGCCCCGTGAACGCATGTGGCAAGTGCGCGCCAAAAAAGTTGTTATTGCCCAAGGCTCTATCGAGCGTCACATGGTGTTTTCAGGCAATGACCGTCCGGGCGTTGTGCTGGCTGGTGCCGCACAAATGTGGCTCAACCAACATGGCGTAGCTGTTGGCCATACAGTTGGCGTGTATGCCGCTTGCGACACTGGCTATGCAGCCGCGTTCGATCTCTATGAAGCTGGCGTCAACGTCGCCGCAATCATCGATCATCGCGCCGAAGTCAGCGAAGATCTACTGGACCAAGCCAAAACCCACGGCATCGAAGTGCACACCAATGCCAACATCACCAGCACATCCGGTCGTTTGCGCATCAATGGCATGACTGTCGAAACATCTAACGGCGAAACCAAAGAGTTCGAGGTCGATGCCTTGCTCATGGCAGGTGGTTGGACACCTTCGCTCCACCTGTCGTCGCAATCTCGCGCAAAACCTGCTTGGGACGAAGCGACACAACGTTTCTTGCCCGGAGTGAGCCCACAGGACTGTGTCAACATTGGCGGCTGCAACGGGTTGGATGACCTTGATGCAGTATTTGCAGAAGCCATCAAAGCTGTTGGCGGCAAGAAAACCAAAATCGAAATTACGGATGATGTGTCCACCGCTGGTGGCGCAATCGGCATCGTTGGACCGGAAGAGCACAAGGGCAAGGCCTTTGTCGATTTCCAAAATGATGTGACCGCAAAAGACATTAAGCTAGCCGTGCGTGAAGGCATGCACTCGATCGAGCATGTGAAACGCTACACCACGAACGGCATGGCGACAGATCAGGGCAAACTGTCCAACATGCACGGCTTGGCCATTGCTGCAAAATTGTTGGGCAAATCAATCCCGGAAGTTGGTCTCACGACATTCCGCGCGCCTTACACGCCAACAACATTCGGCAGTTTCGTTGGTCACGACCGTGGAAGTTTATTCGATCCCAACCGCAAAACGCCCATCCACGATTGGGCGGTCGAACAAGGTGCAACGTTCGAACCTGTCAGCCTGTGGCAACGTGCCTGGTATTTCCCAAAGGGTGATGAAGACATGCATTCCGCTGTAGACCGCGAGTGCCAAACAGTTCGCAAAGCGGCAGGTGTTTTCGATGCCTCCACGCTGGGTAAAATCGAAGTTGTTGGTCCTGATGCGGCAGCCTTCATGGACAAAATGTATACCAACGGCTGGTCCAAGCTAAAGGCGGGTCGCGCCAAATACGGCATTATGTGCCGTGAGGATGGCTTTATTTACGATGACGGCGTGGTCGGCAAATTGTCTGACACACGCTTCCATGTGACCACCACCACGGGCGGTGCCCCCCGCGTGTTGAACCACATGGAAGATTATTTGCAGACCGAATTTCCGGACATGCAAGTCTGGCTCACATCGACCACGGAGCAATGGGCCACAATCGCGGTTCAAGGACCGAAAGCGCGTGAGATCATCGAACCACTGGTGAGTGGTGCAAATATTTCTGATGAAAAATTCCCACACATGAGCGTTATAGAATGCAAAGTGTGTGGCGTTCCGGCCCGTTTATTCCGCATTTCATTTACGGGCGAGCTCGGTTTTGAGATCAACGTGCCGGCCGGCTATGGCCGCGCTGTTTGGGAAGCAGTATGGGATCGCGCAGAACCAATGGGCGCTTGCGCTTATGGCACCGAAGCCATGCACGTGTTGCGCGCTGAAAAAGGCTACATCATTGTGGGTCAAGACACGGACGGCACGGTGACACCACACGATGCTGACTTGTCTTGGGCCGTTGCCAAATCAAAACCTGACTATGTGGGCAAACGCGGCCTTCAACGTCCCGATCTCGTGGCGGATGGCCGCAGACAGTTGGTGGGATTAAAAACTAAAGACCCGAACAAAGTTTTAGAAGAAGGGGCGCAGATTGTTCGCGACCCTGAACAAGCCATCCCGATGAAAATGATCGGCTTTGTCACATCCTCTTACTGGTCTGGAACGTTGGGACAATCCATCGCCATGGCTGTGGTGGAAGATGGTTTCAACATGATGGGCAAATCGCTTTATGTGCCGATGCCGGATGAGACAATCGAAGTCGAGGTGACGGGCACTGTTTTCTATGACCCCAAGGGGGAGAAGCTTAATGGCTGATTCAATAACCGCTGAACGTCGCGAAATTGTTGCAGGTTTTAAATTTGCCAACAACGCAGTATCTATCGAAGCAGCACCGGCTGCATCCCGCACAAATCTGCGGGCAACCACAGCAGGCGCAAAATCCTTCGGCAAATCTATAAGCTTAGAACTGCCGACAATAATGCACGAAACTGCATCCAAGGCAGGTCGACATGCCTTGAAACTCGGCCCCGACGAATGGTTATTGATCGATACCAAAAACATCAACGACAGCATGGTTCCGCGTTTGGCGAACAAAAACTTTTCAGCTGTTGATATTTCCCACCGCAATTGCGCGTTCGTTATCTCCGGCGCAGGCGCGGCCAACACGCTGAATACCGCCTGCCCCCGCGACTTGTCGCTAGCAGCGTTTCCAGTCGGCACATGCTCACGCACCCTGTTTGGCAAAGCAGAAGTTGTTTTGTACCGCACGGCAAAAGACACGTTCAGGCTGGAATGCTGGCGCACATTTGCCACCTATGTGCGCGACTATTTGATGGATGGCGCCAAAGACGCGCATATCTAATCACAAAACATAGACGCAGGCATTGCCATTGGGTATCAAGGGGCATGTCTTAAAGACGCTCCATGTCCGAGTTATACGTTAGTTATGAATGACGAAACATCCGTAAAACGCCGCGCCGTATTTTTCATCGGTGGTTATGATCCTAAATCCCCAGACGCTTTTTACGAGCGTCTCGACAAAGAGGCCGGACGTTATGAAGTGTTGCGCGATGCGGAAGTCGATGGCGGGATAACGAAGACACGCAACGCTGTCACCAAACGGCCTTACAAAACTCTCCATGGCGCATCATCCGTGGAAACAGATTTTCACTTTGTATCTCTCGACGACATTGTGCTGAAAGACTTCGACCAGACGTTTTTGAAACGCCTGTGGCGCTATCTCGTCACTTTCTCAGATTACACGGTCAACGGAACTGCATTCGCATTCATCAAACATGCGTGGCGTTTTTCTCTTTATTTTTTCTACCCGTTCTTGATGTTGCTGATAGGAACTCTGGTGAGTCTATCCTTGGCTATTATGATCTTCAACTCAGGAGTATCCTTGTCTTGGCTTACGGCACCAGTGATCTTCTTAGCCGCGTTTTCTGCCTTCATTCAAATGGTCGCCAAGAAATATTTTGTTCTCCATTTGATGGATTTGTGGAGTTTTTCACGGGACTTTATCTATCGTTCTCGCTCAGACATTGATGACAAGCTGCAGTCCGTAAGCGCAACAATCGCGCATGCAGCCAACAGCAATGAATATGATGAGATTGTTTTGGTCGGCCACAGCACAGGTGGTGCTCTCATTCTGGATGCAGCTTTTCGTGCAACGCATTCTATAAAACTTGATGCAACACCTGTCACGACTCTCACCGTTGGTTCAACAGCATTGAAAATTGGGCTTCATCCCAAAGCTGGATGGTTTCGACAACAGATCGAGATTTTGAACGAGGATTCACGTGTGCAGTGGTTTGAATATCAATGCAGAACCGATCTGATAAATTTCTTCAACACCCAGCCCAGTCGTTTAATGGGAGTGGCAAAACCTCAAAAACCGGATGTTTACGCCATTCGCATCAAGAATATGATTGATGATAAAACCTATAAACGCATCAAACGAAATTTCTTTCGCGTGCACTATCAATTTGTCTTTGGAAACACCAAACCTTATCACTACGACTTTCCCGACATTTGCTTTGGGTCGATTGCATTGACCCATCGCGAAAAACCAAATTCTGCTACATCAAAATTGAATTGAGATAGAAATGACGCCAACCATAGCAGCATGTATTTGGGCCATAGGGGTGATTGCGTGGCTGGCCATCCGCATTCCACGTCGTCGCAAAGCCAAGCGCACCAAAGTGGTGGCTGACCAGGTTACTCTAACTGAACGAACCACACTAGGACTTTGCATTGTGGGGTTGGTGATTGTCCCGATCATTTATCTGACAAGCGATATATTGGATTATGCGAATTACAACTTTTCCCCATGGGTTGCGCTTCTCGGCACCGTTGCAATGGCGGTATTCGTGGCGTTGTTTTATCTCAGCCACAAGCAGTTGGACAAAAACTGGTCTGTTACTCTTGAAGTGCGTGAAGATCATAAGCTCGTGGACCATGGGCTTTACGCCCATATCCGCCATCCCATGTACACATCATTTTGGCTTTGGGGCATTGCGCAAGCACTGCTCATTCCCAACTGGGTCGCTGGGTTTTCAGGCGTTGTAGCTGTGGCCATATTGTATTTCAGCCGCATCGGAAACGAAGAGGCCATGATGCGGCAAGAGTTTGGTAAGGACTATGACGCCTATTGCAAACGTACTAAGCGTCTCGTTCCAAAACTGTTTTAGTCTTCGTTCTAAAAAATGTGTATTGCAAGCAACACTCTGCAAGACTATTTAATTGCAAATCACTTGGGCGGCTTTTGGGAATGAACAAAACAATGTCTTGTAAATTGATCTGTTGTTTTGCAACTGTCCTGACTGTTTTAGGTGCAAACCCCGCCGTTTTGCCGGCTTATGCTGTGCAAAGCACCATTGAACTCGCTGCCAAACGGACTAAACATCAAGGCGATATTTATTTGTTGCGCGGTTTTGCAGGCGTTTTCTCACGCGGTCTTGACAATATCGGCACGAAGCTCGCAGATCGCGGCGTGACGGCTAAAGTCATTCCTCATTCCGATTGGGTGAGCGCCACAAACCAAATCATCTCCAATCAAAAACGCTATGGGCGTAAACCGGTTGTGTTAATCGGTCATTCTTTAGGCGCCAATGCCATTATCCGCATGGCAACTGAACTTAAGAAGAAACGCATTCGCGTGGACTATATGGCAACTTTCGCAGCCACAAACCCAACACTGGTACCGTCCAACGTGCGCAAAATTACAAATTATTATTTCAAGACGGATGGTTGGGGAAAACCTATCAAAGTAGCCCGTGGGTTTCGAGGACGTTTGAAAAACATCGATTTTTCCAAAAGCTCAACAGTCGGTCATTTCAACATCGACAAACAACCCAGGCTTCAAGCGCAGGTGATCAACAATGTCCTTCGCATCGTAAAACGACGAAAGTCAGCTAATTTCAAGACAATTATAACTACTCCGTCGCTTTAGACGTTGGCCGTTTAAAGCTTTGCTGCGAGGTAAGACGGTCTCAATAGAATAAACACAACGCCCGCAAACAAACCTAACAAAATCGCCAAAAGGAAGAAAAAGCTTCCTGGCAGACCTTTGCTCACACTTGTCGTGTCCACATCATAAATTACTGCTTGAAAATTTTCCGAGTTCAAATTCGAGAGCTCTATTGCTTTTCTAATCCGTTGAACTCTATTGTCATTTTGCAGAGCTTCTAACCTCAGTATCAGGTTTGGCAAAGTTTTGATATAGAGATTAATTTCAGATTGATCCCGCTGTTGAAGCGTTGCAATTTCTTTTTCGATAGCTTTATAACCGCGCAAATAAAACAATTGAGTGTCTCCGTTCAAAATCGTAACCTGATTTGATTTAGAACCATTTCCGCTTGCTTCAGCAGTGACAACAGGATCTTGTCGGTTTTCTACAACGCCAAGATCCCGTGCAATTTTTGCTTGTTCCTGCAAAAATGCGAGACGATTTTGAGTCGTTAATCTGTAAAGCTCCCGTTCCTGTTGGATACGTTGCTGAGTTGTAGTTTTTTGGTTTTCAATACCAAACTCAACAGCCACAATGAGATTATTAATTGATGCTAATAACTCTGTTTTTACTTTTTCGTTTGTTTTAGACAAAGCCTCTTTGATTGCTAATTTAGACTCTTTCAATCGGTTGGTTCTAAATTTCACAACATGTTCTGACACGCGTTTAGTCGGCATCTCTAACGTGTGGTTTGACAATAAACTTAATAACCGCTCGTTACTTATCCCAGTTTGATCACCATTTCCTGCGAAATGTTTTGCAAGCGCGTTTTTCAAAAAGGGTTGTGTCCTGAATTCAAACACAAATGAATTAAGCAATCCCTTTTGGGTGACAAACTTTTCAACGGTAGTTGTTTCAACCTCATCAGCCACAGCAAGGTTTCCCAGTGACTTTATAACATTCAAAGAGGCAAACTTCGTAATCTGAGTAGAAGAAACTGGACGTATAACGATAGTACCGGAAGCACTTGGAGCATAGGACCAAGAAGCGATTGCACCTAATACAGCACCCGCAAGAACAAACGCAAAAAGTAAAAACCTCGATCGCCAGAGGGTCCTGATTTTCAAAAAAAACAGCCTCGCTATTTCAAAAACATGCTTTTCATTTTGCAATGCAGAATCCGAATTGCCCTGTCTGCTATGTGTTTCAAACTCACTTTGGAGAGACTCGTTGAATCCATCTTTTGGGCTCATTTTTTGTATATTCCCTTGGTTCAAACGAACTTCGACAACCATCAATCAAACTGATTGTAGCAACCTAACATTCAATGCGATTCAGCACATGCAGAAGTTTCGTGAATGTTTCACTTCCATATAATGACGTTGGGTTATATGCAATAAGCCTATCACCATCATTGTTGTACGCAGCATACTCCCGAACGGATAAATTAAATAAATGCAAATCGACAATAACCAAGATGTTCTCAAGCCTGAAAAGGGCGGATTTTTCTCTTCTACTAAATTGTTAATCCAAAGGCTCAATCGCAATCAAAAGAGATTTATTCTCATCATTGCAGATGCCATTATGCTTTCCGCGTCGCTGCTTATCGCAATGATCCTAAGATTGGGTGATTTTGACTTAGCAACCGCGGCCAGACTCGATGGCCTGTATTTACTCCTACCGGTTTTAGGCGTGATTGTCTTTTGGCTTCTTGGCTTGTATCACTTTATGATCAGATCTTTGAGCTTGCAGGTCACACGGGTGATGGCACTTGGAGTTTTAATTATTGCGCTTACGCTACCAGCCTACGCATATTTTGACCCGAAGGTTTTTATACCCCGCGCCGTTCCAATTTTATATGCACTTGTGGCCTTCTTAACGGTGGGCTCTATTCGCGTTGCTGTGCGAATTTTGTACGACAGTTTTTTAATTTCAAATAAGGCTTCCGCTCGTCTTTTGATTTACGGAGCGGGAGAAATGGGCCGACAAGCGGCCTCAATGCTCAGCACCAACCCTGAACATAAGGTTTTAGGTTTCCTTGATGATGACCCCTCGTTACAAGGTGTAAAAATAAGAGGTCTGCGGGTCTATAATCCTAAAGATATTGCCAAACTCAAAAAACGATTTCAGATTGAGTTTGTTTTATTGGCGATGGCACGCATATCCCCAGCAGAAAAACGAACTGTCGTAGCCAAATTGGTCCACGAATCCCTCCCTATTAAATCTGTGCCGCCGTTGAGCGAGATACTTGATGGCAAGTCTTTGGGCGCCCTCAAGGAAGTGAGTATCGAAGATTTACTCGGGCGTGATGCAGTCGCTCCCCTTCCCGGTCTCATTAACGACAATTTGAATGACAAAACCATTTTGGTCACCGGAGCTGCTGGATCTATTGGCTCTGAGCTTTGTAAAAAAATACTTGATGCGGGTCCACGACGCTTAATCGCATTCGACCATAGCGAGTTTGGTCTCTATGCATTCGAGCGTGCATTGATTGAAGAAAACTCTAAAGATCTCATCAATGAAAAACTCACATTTCGCCTCGGTTCCGTCACTGACCGAACTGCAATTAGGCGCACGCTAGCCGAATTCGATGTAGACTTTGTCTATCATGCAGCAGCTTACAAACATGTTCCTTTGGTGGAAGAAAACCCGGTTGAGGCCGTGAAAAACAATATTTTTGGCACTAAGACTGTGTGTGAAGAGGCTGTCAGGGCAAAGGTAAAACGTTTTGTGCTCGTTTCGACAGACAAAGCTGTACGACCCACCAGTGTCATGGGAGCTTCAAAACGTGTTGCAGAACTTGTAGTTCAAAACCTTCATACAAAATCCAAAGGAAGCATAATATCCATGGTGCGTTTTGGAAATGTACTTGGTTCTTCCGGTTCCGTCATTCCACTGTTTAAAGATCAAATTGCGCAAGGTGGACCTGTTACAGTCACCCATCCTGAAGTCACGCGCTATTTTATGACGATTTCAGAAGCAGCCCAACTGGTCCTGCAAGCAGGTTTCTTAGCAGAAGGCGGAGAAGTCTTTCTGCTCGATATGGGTGAGCCGGTAAAATTGAGCGATCTTGCATCATTGATGATCGAACTTTCAGGACAGACTGTCTTGGAAGAAGGTAGAACCGGCGATGGTATCGCCATTAAAATCATAGGCCTTCGTCCAGGTGAAAAACTCTATGAAGAATTGTTGGTGGACGACAATGCGGTTGGAACTCCCCACCCAAAAATCATGAAAGCCGTTGAAAAGAAACTCAGCTCCAAGCAATTAGCAGAGCTTATGAGTGAATTAGAAGCGTGCGTTGGGACTTTGGACAATAAATTGGCAGCGCAGATTTTGCGAAAAGAAATGCGGTGACCCAGTCTTCCAACACATTGAAGACATCACTTATATATAGATATATGAAAACACCAATTCACTCAGTTGTTGCAATCGCATTACTTTTTGTCTTGTTTCCCATTTTGCAAGTTTACATCACGAGATCTGCGCCATATTTTTTGGTCGCAGCAGGCTTTATCACTCTCATTCCCGAACTGATAATCTGGAAAAAAACTAATGAAGCAGACTGGCAAACCGCTATAAAGTGTTCACCCGTGCTTTGTTCTTTCTGGTTGTTTTGGACGTGGATGGTGATTTCCATAACATGGAGCGCCTTACCTGAAAAAGCGGCATTTTCCAGTTTAACAATTGCCGGTTTTGCTCTTTGCGTATGGTTGCTATCCAGAGCTATTGCACGAGTAGATAGATCCTTATTGTTTTGGATTGTCACAATCACAGTAATTATGACATCTTTATTTTTGATTTCAGAAATCACGCACACCACATTGCAGCATTGGGAAAAAGGCAGCCAAACAACACCCGATTTGAATCGAAATGTCTTGTTTCTAATCGGGCTTGTTTGGCCATTGGTCCTTCTTGCCAAACGACAAAAGAAACAAACCGTTGCAATTCTTATCGTTTTCACGACGGTGTCGGTAGCTGTCTATTTAAGTCACAGCAGTTCAGCCCGATTAGCTCTTTTCCTATCAATTACGCTATTTATTATTCTCAACCAATTTTCAAAAGTGGGAAGCTATGTGTTTGTTCTTATGGCCGCTTCACTTCTTTTCACACCAATCGCCGTAAAGGTGATGTCGCCTTTCATCCCGTCAATTCAAAAGGCCAACGCTTGGACTGCAGCATCGCGGGTACATATATGGAATGGGCACATGGATCTGCTCAAAAACAAGCCGATATTAGGCTATGGAGCGTTTGGCGACCGGCATGCAGGTATGGAAAATAAAATTCCATATACAGGTATAACAAAAGGTCTCATCCCCGTCACCAAACACACCACTCATGCACACAGTGCAACAGTACAGATTTGGTTTAATTTTGGTTTGGTTGGTGCGCTTCTTGGAACTCTATTTTTATCCCTTGCTGGTTGGCGGGCAAACGCATTCGGCAAGCAACAGACCCAAGCTGTAGTTCTGACAACAACCGTTCTATTTTTATCGACGGTAGCTGGTGCTTCCCTGTTTCAAGGTTGGATGCTGGCGAGTATCGCAATTATCGTCAGCTTCCTTTTAGCGTCCCTAGAATTGACTACACAGCCCGCCTAAAAGTAAACCCGCGATCATCGTCAGCTTGAAATTCGTACCCGATTTCGGCCATTTCTTCTCGATATCCACTATCGTCAATGGCAAGAGAAATGAAGTCAGGTCCATTTTTCAACAGATCCTTCATGCCAAGCAAAATATTTTGCTCAGCGCCATTTGTAGTGATACTGATAAGACGTGGTGTGGGTAAACTATATTCCTTCATGATACTGTCTACGGTTGTGACAGGCACTTTGATTTCAGTATATCCGCGACGTTCCATTTGTTCAGGTGTAGCACCATTTAGATCGCTCATCACAGCCGATGCTGGATGCTCACGACTTTGATAGAAACTTAGAACCGTCTCCTCATGCCAACCGCCTTTTGGAACAACAATAACACGATCTTCAATTCCGCATCGTTTTGCAAAAGCTTCGAGTTCCTGACAGTTGATTGGGTCCGGTTCCATAACAACCAATTTTCCGGTCCCCGAAACAAGGTGTGCAAAATACCCAGCACGCGATCTTCCAACGAATAATAAATCTGAAGGTGCACCGATCTGAAATACAACATCATCTGTTCGAACGGCTTTATAAGGATATCGGTTCGCTCGAGATTTTAGCCCTATCTGGTATTTCCAGGTTTCTGGAAGCTTTTTGAGCACCCATGCAGCAGGCTTCGTAGCTAACCTCCAAATCCGCTCCGGGATCATGAGTTTAACTCTCAGTAATAAATCTCTGTCGTTCTGGCTCATATCAGTTCCTTAAATTTCATCATTATTCATGATCGTATTTACCAAGTAGCTTGCCCATAACTCGGACCAACACAAAAATTCCAGTTGCAGCAATCAGTTTCATATCGGAAATTAAATTTGCACGCTTGGCATACTCGAGATCAATTTGCAGCTTCGCTTCTAAGATATTCTCCACATAGCTGTCTTCGCTGTTGCCTGCATCGATAAATGCAGCAAAATTTTTCATATAATGAAGTGTTCCAGGGCTTGTTAAGCCGGGAGTATAATCCAATGTTAGTAACATTTCTTCGTCATAAAACCGCTCAACAATACTGGGGTCTTCAGGCCGCGGGCCAACAAACGAAATATCGCCTTTCAAAACATTGAAGAGTTGCGGAAGTTCGTCAATTTTTGTTGCTCTCAAAAATGCACCAAACCCGAAAATGCGATTGTCTCCGGGCGCTGTTATTACGGGTCCTGATCCATCATTTACACGCATGCTGCGAAACTTGTACATCTCGAACGTGTTGCCGCCTTTCGCCACTCTGCGAGCAAAGTATAATGAAGGGCCAGGTGATGTAATTTTAATTCCAACATAAGCCAGCACAAATAACGGTAATGATACAAGTATCAATCCCAGAGCGCAGCATATGTCAAAAACTCGTTTTAGAACGGATTGCATACTTCAACCAACACCACTCAGCTCTGCCAACAAATCAAACGCTGAGAATTTGCGTTAGAGACCCGATTACATAATCAATTTCTTGGTCTGGCATTTCAACGTACAATGGAAGGGTAATCGCATTATTTCCAGAGCGATCGGCGCTGGGAAAGTTCGCAGCTGAGAGACCGTACTTATTTTTCCAATACGTGAAATTGTGAAGCGGCGTGTAGTGAACAGAACACATGATGTTTTTCTGCGCGAGTTCTTCAAAAACTTGATCCCGCGATTTATCAGCGTCTTCGCGCAACCGCACGATATAGATGTGCCAAGAATGTTGATCCCCGGATTCTGCATCAACAGGCAGGTCTAACGGTAATCCTTTTAAGCCTTCAGAATATCTTTTGGCTACGCGTTTGCGTTCCTCCAGGAAATATTCAGCTTTCTTGAGTTGGTGAATGCCCAGAGCGCCAGCGATATCTGTCATATTGTATTTGTAGCCCGGCGCTATGACATCATATTTCCATTTCCCGGTTTTGAAGCGATCAAAAGCATCACGATTGAACCCGTGTAGACGCATCGCCCTTGCGCGTTTGGCGACCATCGGATCACGTGTCACCAACATCCCACCTTCACCGGTGGTGATAGTTTTGTTTGCATAAAAGCTGAAAACAGTCGCGTCTGTGTCTAATTGACCAACTTGTACTCCATCATGAAAAGTTGGAATGGCATGCGCCGCATCTTCAACAATTTTCAGTCCGTATTTTTTAGCAAGCGCAATTATCTCTTTCATATTGCATGGCAGACCTGCGAAATGAACTGGCATAATTGCTTTGGTTTTATTTGTAATTGCAGCTTCTATAGCAGCAGCTGTAACATTCATTGTGGTATAATCTACATCCACCAAAACAGGGTGACCGCCTAAATAGCGCACAACCTCGGCAGTCGCAGTAAAGGTATAATCTGGTACGATGACTTCATCATCATGTTCGATTCCGATTGCTTCTAAAGCAAGATGTAGACCTGCCGTCGCAGAATTAACGGCAACAGCTTCAACGCCGCCTCCCAAATACTCAATGAAATTCTTTTCAAATTGAGCAACTTTTGGGCCAGTCGTTAACCATCCATTTTCGAGACTGTGAACCACTTCAGCAATCTCATCTGGTCCAATATGCGGTCGGAAAAACGGGACTTTCATTTCAGTCTCATCATTAGACATAATTGTATCTTTTCAAGGTCTTGCCAGAAATTTCCCCAACGACGTTCAATGTGTCTTCATCCATTTCAGACTGCCACTTTTGTGCGTTATCAGGAATAACTCTTTCAGTATATAGATTTTCCAAATTTTTAAGGTCGACCAGTCCGATAAAATCGGCAATTCGCTTCAACTCGCCAACGCCATTCATCAAAGATTCGTATTGAACTGTAATCACTTGTTCGCGTGGCACATCTGCAAAACCTTGGTCAGCAAGATCAACCGTTTTGCTCCATTGCTTTGCCACAACTTCGATCAGAGGTCGAAGTTCAATATCTTGTTGAATTCCGTTATATCTTGGGCCCCATATAGCGCCACCGCCTCGCCCTTTGAACTTTCCAACAAGATAGTTTTTTGCAAACCAAAAAACATATCCAAATCTCTGTAACGGCAATCCTCGAAGCTTTTTCATCAGATCAGTTTTTTGCGGCGGCGTATTCCACATGCGCAGAGAGCTTTCAACGACAGCACGACCGTCACGCACCAGATGTATAAAACGCGCATTTGGAAACACTTTCGATATGAACGCTATACGCAAACCATTGCTTACGCTTTTTTCAACCATACACATCTCTTCGGAAGTGATATTGGCAAGTTTATAAAGCGTTTTGATGATCTCATCTCTATTCTTAGATGTAAGCGATTCTGGAGCTAACTCATCATGTTCAACGTTCTCATTTCCAATACGCCAGATATAATTGACGTCGTAAGGCACACAAGAAAACCTTGGGTCCGAGGCAAGCAAGTCACGAAGAAACTTCGTGCCAGATCGCGCTGCACCAACAATAATAATTGGCGAAGAATTTCGTAAGCTTTCGATATTCATTTTAAACCTTCAAGCAACTTGAGCCACTTCTTAATGACACCCCTCAGACTCCAAATATCATCAGGTGCAGTTTGCAAACTTCCCGCATATTTTAGCTTATGAACATAATCGTTCAGGCTTTGCGCTATGGATTGTTCGTCCAAACTGCCATCGACCGAAATTCCCACCTCATTGGCTTTGATCGTTTGAGCCAACTCACTGTCATCTTCAACCAATGCGAAGACATGCAATCCGGCAGCAAAATACGAATGTGTTTTTGTAGGATGTGCATACTTTGAAAGATTCGGTTGCAAAGACACGATACCTACATCGCACTTTTGGATGAACTGAAACGCTTTTGATGCTGACAAGTGACCATGAAAATAAACATTGTCACAATCCGAAGCCATTTTTTCCAAGTTCGCCTTAGCTTTCCCGTCGCCCAAGAAATGCAACTCGATTTCTTCGTCTTCAATAAGACGAAACACATCAACAATTTTATCCAAATATTGAAAGCCGCCAATGTTACCTGCAAACACGAATTTTATCGGTCTGGAAACTTTTTTATTCGTGACCGGTCTTTCAGCATCCACGCCAATTGCAAAATTATTGATTATGTTTGGTTGAACACCTGTTCGGTCATAAATAGTCTGCACCATATCGGATGACAACACGACAACCTCATCGAATGTCCGCAAAGAAAAATTATCAATTTTCGATAGTGTTTTGGTGACCAATCCATACTTGATCAAACCAGAAGAAATTGCGATTTCAGGATAGATGTCCTGCATCTGATAAATGGATTTTGTTCTGCGAATTTTCGCAGCCAGAACAACCAAAAAACTTTGAACGACTGGAGGGGTCGTGCCCGACCAATACACATCCTGCTTTTTTCCAAATACCAAAAAAAAGAAGGCGATGATTGAAAACAACACCATATTCATAGGTTTGAATATACGAAACTTGTGCTCTGGCAGCAAAGAAATACGTCGAACTGAACATCCAAACTCTACACTGTGCTGATCGACCTTCTTTTCGGACGCATCGGCACCATAGGATGGATAGCCAGAAATAATTGAAATCTCATACCCAGCTTCGACAAGCGCTGGCAAAAGCTCTTTCAACAGCAAAGCGTACGGCGCAGTGTCCGGCCAAAAATAACGATAAATAATTGTAATTTTCATAAAACGTTACACAGCTATCGTTGAGAGTTGATTTGAAGGTTTTCCGTTTTCCAGATTGAATCCATGACTTGGTGGCAAACGCCAGAAATTTGGCATGTTGCCTATCTGCTTGAACATAATTTGAGCTTTCAAGTGGCCATAATTCACGAACATCGGGACCTCGTCAGTAATTATATGAATACTGAGAGTTTAGAACCCCTAAGCAAGAATGAGATATGAAAATATGTTTGCGTCTAGTTGAAGGATGATTTACCCAACGTAAACAAATTGAGCAACCTTCATTTTGACCTCTCAAAACCGCAAATGTCGCGATAGGAAAAGATGGTCAAAGAAACTTTGATACCCTATGAGATTCTTTAACACTAACCTGAGCGACCACCCAAGATGAAAGTGCCACAGTTCAGATCCTATGTAGATGAAAGCGACTACAAAAACATCGCACAGGTGTTTGAACGCAACTACATCGCAGAAGGTCCATTATCCGTAGAATTCCGAGACAAGCTTGTTGAATTAACGGGAGCAAATCACGGAGTCTTAGCCTCAAACGGAACCCTCGCCCTTTATATGGCACTGCGTGCACTGGAGATCGGTGCTGGCGATGAAGTGATCGTGCAGAATGTTTCGTTTATCGCTTCCGCTAATGCCGTGGAAATGACTGGTGCCAAACCTGTTTTTGTCGATATTCCTCAATTTGATGATTTGACAGTCGATTTGGACAAAATCAAATTGAACAAGAACACCAAAGCGATCATGTTGGCTCACCTGTTCGGCACGGTTTGCAGCAACGTGGAAGCTGTCAGAGATTTCTGCAAACAAAATAATCTTTTTCTGATCGAAGATGCGGCACAAGCATTGGCAATCACAAACGGCACCACCCATGCAGGTTGTTTTGGCGATGCCGGAACGTTTTCTTTCTACGCTGACAAGACAATAACAACAGCAGAAGGTGGCCTTGTGGTCACTAACAATGAAAGCGTACACGAACGTATGGTTTACCTGCGCAATCAAGGCCGTAAATCCAGCGGAACTTTTGTTCACCCTGAAATAGGCTACAATTTTCGCATGACGGACATTCAGTCGGCGCTTGGTCTTTCACAATTGACCAAATTGAATGACATCATTTCAAAGAAACAAAGAATTGCGGAACTCTATCATCAGCATTTAGGAGCTAATGTTCGGTTTCTAAAAATCCGCGACGATTTCAACTATATCCCCTTTCGCGTCATTGCATTCGTAAATGACGCAGAAAAAACAATGAAACACATGAACGAAGCCGGAATCGAGCCGCGCTCAATGTTCTATCCGTTTCACAAACAACCAAGCTATGCACACTACAACCTTTCTCCATCAGAATTTCCAAACTCTGAAGAGTGCTTTCATCGTGGTATTTGCCTACCCACATGGGTTGGTATTAGCGAGGAACAAATAGCTTATACGTCAGAGAAGCTGCTCGAAGCGCTTTAGCTCTGAAACAAAGGAAATACCTCTATGAAAGTCATGACTATTGTTGGGACACGTCCTGAAATCATAAAGCTAAGCCGGGTTATTGCGGATATTTCACAGTACGTCGATCATAAACTCGTCCATACAGGTCAAAATTATGACTACGAACTCAATGAGGTGTTTTTTGAAGATTTGCAGGTACCCAAGCCAGATCATTTCTTGAATGCTGCTGGCGATTCCGTAGCTGAAACAATCGGGCAAGTCATCGCACAGGCCGACAAAGTTCTCGAAGAAGAACAACCTGACGCAGTCATGTTATATGGCGATACCAATAGCTGTTTGGCGGTCATTCCAGCCAAGCGTCGCAAAATTCCGATATTTCATTTTGAAGCGGGCAATCGCTGTTTTGATCAGCGGGTTCCCGAAGAATTAAACCGTAAGATTGTTGACCATCTATCAGATATCAACATGCCTCTGACAGAGCACGCACGCCGATATTTGATTGCGGAGGGTGTAAAGCCAGAGACAATCATTAAAACTGGTTCGCCGATGAAGGAAATACTTGAGTACAACATGGAGTCTATCAAAGCTTCCGATGTTCTTGAACGACTCGGTCTCGAAAGCGGAAAATTCTTTATCGTTTCTGCGCATCGTGAAGAAAACATCGACAGCGAGAAAAACTTCAACGACCTACTCGACAGCCTGAATGCGATTGCAAAAAAATACGACATGCCTGTCATCGTATCAACGCACCCAAGAACCCGGAAGAAACTTGAGCAGCTCAATCGTGATGATTTAGACCCACGCGTTCAATTCCAGAAACCAATGGGCTTCTTTGATTACAACAAGCTGCAAATGGAAGCGCATTGTGTGATCTCAGATTCAGGCACAATCACCGAAGAAAGCTCCATCCTCAATGTTCCTGCCATTACCATACGCCAAGCCCATGAACGGCCTGAAGGCATGGACGAAGGTATCCTTATTATGAGTGGTTTGGAAACAGAAGGCGTCTTACGGGCAATTGATGTTGTCGTTACCCAAGCAAAATCTTCTGAGCGTCCATTTAAATTGGTTGGCGACTACGATGTTGATAATTTTTCCAAGAAAGTGACAAAAATTGTGCTCAGTTACACTGATTACATCAATCGTACTGTTTGGAAGAAAGCCGAATAACGGATACAAATAGCCGACAAGACAGCCCGATTGAAAAGCCCGAAACTTGTATTGAGACCCATTATGGAACGCATTTTCCTTTCTGCACCGGATATATCAGGACGCGAGCGGCAACTGGTTGAAGAGGCTTTTGATTCAAATTACGTAGCACCAGCTGGCCCCATGATCAGCAAATTTGAAAACGACATAAAGGCTTATACTGGATTTGAAAACGCTATCGCCCTGACAACTGGAACTGCAGCTCTCCATCTTTGTATGATTGTATCTGGCATCGGAAAAGGTGATGGGGTGTGGACGTCATCAGCAACCTTTATGGGCGGGGTGGCCCCGGCGGTCTATATGGGCGCAATACCATCGTTCGTGGATTCAGATATCAGCAGTTGGACAATGGACACCAATGTCTTGGCCGAGGCTCTGGAAACAGCCAACAAGAAAAACAATCTACCGAAAGCAATTGTATCGACCGATCTCTACGGACAATCTTGTGATCTCGACGCGATCGATGCCTTATGCCAGCAATATGATGTGATGTTTTTTAGCGACAGCGCAGAAGCTTTAGGAGCCATATACAAAGGACGCCACGCAGGCAAAGGATCCAAAGCAGCAGTCCTGTCTTTCAATGGAAACAAAATCATCTCCACATCTGGTGGAGGCATGCTGCTGACCGATGATAAAGAGTTTGCTGACAGAGCAAGCTATTTTTCCACGCAAGCGCGTCAACCGTTTCTGCACTACGAACATACTGAGCTTGGTTACAACTATCGTATGAGCAACATATCCGCTGCCATCGGTGTCGGACAATTGGAGATGATTGAGGATAAGGTAGAACGCCGCCGCAGCATCTTCAATCGGTACAAAAGTGAACTGGGTCAATTTGAAGGTGTTGATTTCATGCCCGAACCCGAAGGTCAACGATCCACCAACTGGTTAAGTTGCATGACAGTGGATCCTAATAAGACCAAAGGCAGCAGCGGTGACATCATAGAATTGTGCAATCAAGAGCAGATTGAGGTGCGCCCAATGTGGAAACCAATGCATCTACAACCTGTTTTCGATAACACCGAGTTCTTTGGATCAGGCTTGTGCAAAACCCTCTTTGAAACGGGGCTTTGCTTGCCATCAGGCAGCGGAATGGCTGACGATCAACAAACACGAGTTATCGAAACGATTTTACGCGTTTTAAAAGCCTAACCTATGCCACATATCGTTATAAACGCATGCAATTTACGTCCTGGCGGCGGGGTACAAGTTACCTCTGCCTTGTTATCTAGATTTAGTGACAAAAATACATTTACAGTTTTGTGGACTGATCCTAGTGCAAAGTCACTTTTTGAAAGAATTATTGGACCTCGTCCCAATATAACCTATTTAAAACCGACTGCATCTGATTCAACCATCCACGTGTTCCTATGGTTGATTATGAAATTGCCTGCCCTATTGAATGAGTTAAAAGCCGATTTGATTCTTTCAATTAATCACTTTTTCCCGTCGGGTGTCGTTCCTCAAGTGGTCTACCATTTAAACGTTTTGAGGTTTGATCGACCCAAAACATCCATATTCAAAGCATCCGAAATTGCAGACCTCATTAGAGACAATCGTGCTGCGACTGCATTACGCAAAGCTGATGCCAATATATTTGAATCCAATTATCTCAAAGAGATTGCTGAAAAAAAATCGGCCATTCGCAATGGACAGGTTATCTACATAGGCATTGATGAGACTTTGACAGAGTCTCATCAAATAGCGTCCGATAGCGACAGCTCATCCATCATCGTACTTACTTCACCGCATCCGCACAAAGATAATTCTCGTCTCATTTATATGTTGAAAGAGCTAATTCAGCGAGTACCAGAGAGGCCGTGGAAGTTAAAAATAGCCAGTGGCAGAACACCAGACTCGTTTTCAGAATTTACCGATTTGGCCAAATCGGAAGGTATTTGGGACCGTATCGAATGGCTTGGGTTTAAGACACATGACGAATTGGAAGCCATCGCCCACGATAGCCTTTGTCTGGTATCCACCAGCCAAGTTGAATCATTTTGCATGGTTGCCTTGGAAGCAATGGCATGGGGTTGCCCGGCAATTGTAGGCAACACCACTTCTATGCCTGAAAGCGTTGGAGATGCAGCATTGATAGCGCAAGCTGGCAATGCCCAGTCATTTTCGGATCAGATTATGTTGTTGTGTAACACACCAAATCTACGAGAACAGCTTATCAACAAAGGATACAAACATATTAAATATATGTCTTGGAGATCAGCTGCCAATCAATTCGAGAATGTGTTTGAGCAAGTTATAACGGTTAAAAAATAAAGTCGTTAGCATCGATCAATGTTGTAACACCGTTCAACGTAATCGTATCACTTCCACCATTTGCTGAAATGATCGTATCTCCACCGGACACCGAGATTGTAAGGTCTGAATAGTTCAAACCTGAACCGCGCATATCCATTTTTTCACGATTATTGGTGAAGTCAGTAATGACATCATTTCCAAAGTTGGAGATATCGAAATAAAACCGATCAAATCCTCCAGACCCACTTAGAGTATCATCACCCGCACCACCATAAAGCAAGTCAGCACCACCACCCCCAATGAGCGTATCATTGCCTCCACGTCCATACAAATCGTCAATGCCATTATATCCTTCAAGAAGGTTTGCGTTAGCATCTCCAAAAATATCGTCATTATAGAGCGAGCCGGACACGTTTTCTATGTCAACAAGTATGTCTCCACTACCATGCCCTGATCCAGTGGCAGTACCTGCCACTAAGTCAACGATGACACGTGCATCAGAATTGGAATAAGATGCTGTGTCTGTGCCCAAGCCACCATCAATCAAATCGGCACCACGGGATCCAAACAATACGTCATCCCCGATTCCACCATAAATTGAATCATGATTGCTCGAGGCATTAAGAACATCATCCCCTTCACCACCAATCAAAACATTCTTAACAGTGTTCCCAGTAATTTTATCCGCAAAAGCAGAGCCTTGCAAAGTCTCGACCCCAATCAACACATCACCTTGAGCATCACCGCCAGTGTTCACCGCACCATTATTTGTGCCGAATTGAACGGCCGCATTTGAACCTGAATAATCAACAGAATCTCCAAGACCGGACCCGCCGTTCATGTGATCTGCACCATTACCACCAAGAAACGTGTCATCACCAAGGTTTCCGAACATTATATCGTTTCCTGCTCCTCCATCAATAATATCATCGCCGGCATTTCCCCAAATTGTATTGGCAACGTTATTGCCAATAATGGTATCCATACCTGAGCCACCAATGGCGTTTTCAATAATGACACCAGTCTCACCGCCAGAGTTTCCAAGAGCATTGGTGAAATCACCAGCAATTGTGAAACCGCCGTAAATACCATCCGCACCACTGACAAATCCACCACCACCAGTTTCGTTTTGAAGCGTAGCTGAACGCAAGTCGATGGTTGCATTGAGAGCCCCACGATACGAAATAGTGTCCGTTCCACCCGTATCCCAAATTGTCTCGAAGTAAGCTCCTCGGGAATTCGAAGTTGGTAGATAATACACGTTGTTTCCCGAATTCTGGGTCGTGTTTGCGCCGTACAAATATTGTATCGCAGCAATATCAAATGCCATTGGCCCTGCCATGTAGCCGTAGTTGAGAACCTGACCATTAATTAGTGGGCGCGAAATTTCACCCGATACATAAGACATGATAGAATAGACGTCTTGATTAAGATCATTTGACCCGGTGTCGGAAGAGTTTGAAACCCCCGGAAACACGTGAGGGTCACCACCATCTGAATGAGTGTGATCAAGCCCAAGGGCATGGCCTAATTCGTGAACAAGAGTTGCATAACCAAAACCACCAACGTTCAAGCCGCCCGTCGCATTGTCATCCCAACCAAACCCATTGGTGTTGTACTCACCCGCAAGACCAATTGAATGTTCCAAAAGGCTCGGATTATTATAATCTATTATCAATTGATGGACACCAAGATCACCTTGGGCGCTATTAAAATAGAGCGCCTCTGTTAGGTCTGCATTTGTGGAAGTCGTTTCTGTAAATGTGAGGTTTGCAACTGCTGACCAAGAATCCAATGCATCTTCAAAGGCATTTTTTTCGTTCCCACTCCAAGCTCCACCTGATCCAGAGTTATCAAAACGATACGTCAATGAATTAGTATCAAATTTAGACCCCACTAAAAGTGCGTTCACGTAAGAGTTGCTTGTCCAGTTTGCCAAGATTTTGCCCTCAATTTTTAATTAACTACAGTCTCACTAGGTGAAAATTGCTAATGCATCTTTATCGATTCAACGCCTACAGTTGCTGCGGTTAACAAGACGTAAAAAAATTTAGATCGATTGCGGTCAACGCCAACACACTTTAACAATAAACGTTCAAATCAATGCAGCTCATAGTCAGGTTTCAAAAATTGAACTCTAATTTTATAGCCAGATTGAGACGGAGCGCACAGAAAGCTAGAACACCCCAAAAATTTTTAAAAATGATTGTCGAAGAACTGTTCGTCCGAACCTATACCAACCCTATGCTGCGCAGATTTATCTGCATGTTTGTGAAAACCCGTGAACCTCAGCAATGGGTTTTTTTGGTGGGATGTTACAACTCCGGAACGACATTGCTGCAGCACATTTTGAGTTCACACAAGAATATAGCAGGAATGCCTAGAGAAGGTGTTCGTTTCACCTCTCACCTTGAAAATTTGGAGCACAATGGGCACCACATGGTTTGGGCACAAGATTGGCGTGAACACGCGACCCCTTCTCCCGACCAAAGCGCCTATGCAGCTAAAGAAATAATGAAAGATTGGAGCATATTCTGGAAGAAGGGTGCGGATATTTTTCTCGATAAGTCAGTTGCAAACACCGCCCGAATTGAATGGCTCGCCCAACATTTTCCAAACGCCAAATTTATTGGATTGCACCGCAACGGATATTGCATTTCAGAAGGGCTGCACAGACGCTCAAAACCTCCTCAATGGTTGGTGGACAAGACAGGTGACAGTCATTATCCGTTGGCCACGACTGGCGAACAGTGGGTGATAGCCAATCAGGCAATGATGGGTGGTTTATCCAAAGTAGATCATTCTTTAATAGTGAGTTTTGAGAACTTGATTAAAGATCCAATATCAGAACTTGAAAATGTGTTCAGCTTTATCGGTTTGAAAAATACCGCGATGTCTTTTGACGGTGAAACTTTGACGGTAAACGAAAAAACCTTTTCGATCCGCAGTCCAAATGCTGCCAGTCTTAAAAGACTTGGTGATGATGGTGCAAAGGTCTTGAAACCGATCATTAGCTCCATGATGCAGGAACTTGGTTATGATGATTAATTCAAAGGTTATATTGAGTTTTGATTTTGAAATCGGTTGGGGTGACGTGACCAATGAACGATGGAAAAAACGCGAAAGAAATGGCGTTTATAAGAAGTTGCGTAAGGTCCTGCCAGAAATACTCAGCACCATGGACGAATATGAATTTCCGGCGACTTGGGCAACTGTTGGAGCAATGTTCGATCATCCGAAAAACCGGGATTTTAGCCATTTGCCAACTAAGGCCAAAGACTTGGTCAATTCAGTTTTAAAAGCAGCAAAGCCTGATAGTTTCGATGGTCGTGACCTATTCGAAAGTGTAATCGGCTCAAAAACCAGTCACCTGATTGCCAGCCATTCCTATTCACATGTTCCGTTCACGTATGAAGGCGTGAACAATCGTGTCATTTTTGAAGACATGACTCGGTTCAATTCAGTTGCGAAAGACTTCAACATCTTTGCAAACCGCTTTGTATTTCCTGAGAACCGTGAAGCACATTACGAAGCTCTTGCCCAAACAGGTTACACAAAGGCACGCGTGGCAGCAGACAATACATTTCGCAATAGATATCTGTATCGCGCTTCGACAATGCTGCTGGCACCTCCGTCTGGTCGCGAAGAAGACGGTCCAAATGGCATCACTCGACAATTCGGGTCAATGTTGTTCAACGATGCAGGAAAATCGCATCGGGTCCCATTGCTCAACCGACGCGTTTCTTTAGGGTTGAAGCAACTGGACCGCAGAGGCGGTACGCTACATATCTGGGCACATCCATTTAATTTTGCAGAATCTAACGCGCTTAAAGCATCATTTATCGACACTATTAAAACAATTGCGCAAAAGCGTGATCAAGGTTCGCTGACGGTCGAATTGATGTAAGAACTTACGATGAAAAAATTGGATTTGCCCCATGACCCCACATCAAGCCATTCAAAAAGTGAAAGATAGTTTTCCTTTTAAGAATTACATCACTGGTGACCTTGAATCGTACATAACCGTGGCCGATGTGGTGAGCAAACACACCAGGCCTGGCGATAAGTTGTTCGACCTTGGATCTGGCCCATGTGACAAAACGGCAGTGGCACAGGTGCTTGGGTGCGAATGCACCGCAGTTGATGATTTAAAAGATGATTGGCATTTACGAGGTGATAACATCCCAAAAATTGAAAAATTTGCGAAAGAAATGGGAATTCATTTTTCACGTGAATTCAGTCCTCCCATTGCCAACGAACTGGACATGGTCATGTTGAATGATGTGATGGAGCACATCCATGATTCTCCGCGCGAGTTAATGAATGCTCTCGTCAATGGTTTGAAACCGGGAGGCTTAGTTTTCATCTCAGTTCCAAACTTGGCAAACATTCGAAAGCGAATTGATCTTTTGCGCGGGCGCACGAACTTACCAAGATACGATCTTTATTACTGGTATAAAGGTCCATGGCGCGGTCCACAGCGTGAATATGTTCGCGGTGACCTCAACAGCCTGTGCAAAAATCTAGGGCTTGAAGTCGTTGAACTCTACACAGTTCACCACATGCTCCAAAATCTTTCGCCGAAACTTCGCCCAATTTATAAACTGGTCACCAATCTATTTCCGGATTGGCGTGATACATGGGTGTTAATCGCTCGAAAGCCTGAGAGTTGGGCTGCAAGAATGGAACTCAGCGATAAAGAATTTGCCAAGGTTTACGGTACAGTAAACAAAGAGAGCCTTTATGAGTGACATTGTAACGGGTCAAGAGCTAACAACACCATGATCATTCACCAACGCGACGCAAAATGGTGGTTCAAAATAAATGGAGCTGCCCGCCGGGCCATCACAAAAGGGGTAATCAATTCCATCGCAAAGCCCGTTGTGCTGACGGAATATCCCAAGTCTGGTGGAACGTGGTTGAGTCAAATGCTATCAGTGGCCTTGGATATCCCTTATCCAAGAAACCGATTACCGTACTTTTCAAGTCAAATTATTCACGGCTGCTACCTTGATGTGAACAAGAACATTGACACCATAGTGGTATGGCGTGATGGACGCGACACAATGGTCTCGTTTTACTATCATCTCATGTTTGAAAAACCGATCACCAGCGGTCGCTTCAGTAGACAGATGAAACAAGAATTAGGCGTAACTGATCCTCATAATATTGAGGAAAAAATGCCGGCTTTTATAAATTGGGCATTTCAAGGAGGGTATCCGGGTTATTCTTGGACCGACTTTGTAAACACTTGGAAAGGCCGTAGTGGTGTTATCGAAACGAGCTATGAAGCCGTGACCGCAAATCCATTGCATGAACTCAAACGAGTTCTAACACATTTTGGACACACTGACTTCCCCGAAGGGCAATTGGAGAAAATCGTCGATGATTTTTCATTTGAGAAACAAGCCCAACGACAACGCGGGCAAGAAGACGTCAACAGCTTTATTCGAAAAGGGATTGTTGGAGACTGGAAAAACGTTTTCAATAAAGAGGCCTGCGAAATTTTTGATCACTACGCAGGCAAAGAATTGATAGAGCTTGGTTACGAAACCAACAGTGACTGGGTGAACCGTTAAAACCATTCTAGCCTACACTATCATTAACTCAATTTGGGATATGGCGTCTCATCCGCCGCCAGTTCAGCCATCATGTCAGGCCAACTTGGCAGATCAATCTTCATTTTGGAACGTAACAATGATCCATTGAGTGTCGGCTGAATTTCAAAACTCTCGTCAGGTAAAATTTCAACATCTAAGTGAAATGCGTCTTTCGCAAAGTTGAGAAGATCAAATTTAGAAACAGGCTCTTCCGTCGCCAATTGATGAAGTCCTGAGATTTCAGGGTGATGTTCAATAATATCGCCAATGATCCGCGCCATCTCAATCGTTGAAATACCAGAATACCATGCTTTGGTGAATCCCTTGATTGTTTTACCGTCCTGCGCCAAAAACCAATCGAGCAGTTCGGAATGCACAGCGAGCTCTCGACCAATAAACGATGACCGAATGGTCAATGTGTGATCGTAGCGAATTTCACCAAGTGCTTTAGTTTTTCCATACGCATCTTCACCAGTGGTATGACTTTGCTCGTCATAATTGCCCAGCGCACCATCAAAAACACAATCCGTGCTGAATTGAATAACCCGACTGTCATTTTCTAAAGCCCACTTAGCCAATAGATGTGGAAAGAGCGAGTTCACTGAAATTGCATGCAAAGGAACGTTCACCTCCCGGCGCCGCTTAGTGATGCCCGCGCAATTCAACACAACATCAGGTTGAAAGGAATTGAGAAGATTTTCGACTGAATTCCAATCCGCTGCTTCAATATTCTTAAAACAGTTGTCATTGAAAAATATATCGAAATCGCTGAACTTACTTCCATCTCCATGGAATGTACCACGCACATCATCGAAACGAGACGCAAGGATCTGATAAAGTTTGTGACCTATTAATCCAGAGACACCCAGAATTAAAATTTTCATTTGAGACCCATTCGATTGTTAGATGAAGCGCTGCACGTCTAAACTCCAACTGATAGTTAATCACAAATCAAAACTCTAGCCCAATAACTCATATTCTAACTGAAGCTCTTTGAACTGTTGATTGCTGATCATGGGCATTGGTTAGATTGCAACACTCGTCGTTTATTCATATAGTGAGCTCACACCAATTTTTAGATGAAATTAGTTCGGCCAACTTGATGCTACGATTGATTTTCATAGGTCAGCTCTTCATCACAATTTGTATCTGTTTGGCGGCGATGGTCACCTCAGGAGCAGATTTAGCGATTATAGCCTCAGCATCTATACCCTCCACAATAGTCGCTCTGTTTTTGGTTGGGAGGCGCGATCTAGATGTCTTCTCACCTCTTGTGCTTGTCTTTTTTATGGCTACCGTTGGATCCCTCCTTAAATCCATAAATCTTGTATATTTTGACAGTGGATTGGTCGGCAGCGAGTTTAGCTTGAATGGCTTACCTGTTGATGCGCTGCACAGCGGAGCACTTATATTGTCACTGGCAATGCTGGCATTAGTGATCGGTTACACTTTGATGGAATCCATCAGCTCTCCAACACGGCAATTTAAGTTCAAACAGAGGATACGATTTAGCGACAAGAAAATTTATATGACAATTGTTGTAATCATTGGCATCTCATTGTTCTTCTCAGTAGAGTTTATGAGGCAAACCGGATTTGCAGAAGCCTACGAAAGCGGCGTAATTTCGGCCAAAAGAACACACGAAGCGTCTGTTGGAGTTGCGCCTCGTGGAGCCGCATTAGGGTGGTTGCGTTTACCCGCACAGACATTACCACAGGTCATGATGTTCATATTTCTTGCAAACATTTTGAAATCAAAAAATCCAACCACCTTTAATTATATTGTCCTAGCAGTGCTCATTTTATGCTCGTCTATCGTTCCTATTATTCAGAGTGCTCGACTGGAATTGATCTACTCGTTTTTAATTGGCCTTGTGATTTTTCACTACTCACGAAAACGCATTTCAATACCTAAAATTGCGACCATGGCAACTGTGCTCCTGATCGCAGTCGCACTACTTGGTCAGATCAGAAATCAAAATTTCAATGATGGACCTGGTGATGGGTTGAGTTTCCAAAGCGTTGTAGACAGAACCCTCGCCCGAGCATACTTCATGGGCATAGGTAAAACCGCAGTGATCGCTGACAAGGTTCCTTCAGAAATTGATTATCTCAAAGGAGAATCACTTACCTATTTTTTACTAGCGCCCATTCCCAGAACGATGTGGCCTGAAAAGCCAGTTGTTAGAATTGGTTTGTTTATCGGCCAAGAGATTTTTGACAAGAACAATGAGACGGGTGTCCCACCAGGGTTTCCAGCAGAGTTGTATTTAAATTTTGGACATATTGGTGTGGTATTGGGTATGTTCATTGTGGGTGCAGCTTATGCAGGCCTATATGTCGCAACTATCCAAAGACGAAACAGTCCGATGTCGATTGTCATCTATTCAGTCGGAACAATTCTCTTTTCCTTCACCCTACTCACAGGTGACCTAACGGTCTTTATGTCTCAGATATTTCGATATGGTTTGATGCTCTTGATCATAATCTGGCTGGTGCGCGATCGTGCGCCTAAAGCTATAGGTCAGGACTACAAGCTTGCCTAAACTCCAATCCGAACAAGTACGCATTCTGAGCAATTACGCTCGCATGCTGATTACACTCGCACTTGGCCTGTTGTTTGTGCGCATGATGGTCGCTGTCGACAATCAGCTCTATGTGGTCGTGGCACTTCTTGGAACCTCAATAGGCGTAGCCGGAATTTTCAAAGAAGCAATGCGTGGCAGTATGGTGCCAGAACTTGGCCTCGCCCTTCACAGCGGATCTGTTGAAAACTTCAACAGTGTTTTTGTAAACTCATTTGTCATTGCAGCCGGAGCTGCTCTATTCGCTATAAGTGTACTAGCGGCGTTCTACTATTTTCTAACCAGCTTCCAGATTTCACCGGACCTTTTATACGCTGCCAAAGTGTTTCTGCTCACGCGTGTGATCGTGACCGTGGTTGCCATCATGGCGGCTCCTAGTACGAACTTATTACCGATAAACGGTAAAATGGCGTCGATGAATATTTGGATGGTTTTGGAACGTGGTGGTGAAGTCGCTGCCGCTGCCATAGCTATTTATCTGTCCAGTTCGGAAAGCTCTTCTGCTGTACTCATCACTTTCTCATGGATGTCTGCTGCAGCCATGACGTCGGTGACACTTGGTTGGGCCGTACATGGGTTGACGACCGTAAATGGCATCAGGTTTTTGCCAAACCGAATCTCGCTTTCCATATTGGCTCGCATCGCAAAAACAATTGGTTGGAACAGTTTTGTGTCAATTTCATTCAATCTCTATTTCAG
This sequence comes from uncultured Rhizobiaceae group bacterium, assembly GCA_938010435.1. Lineage (GTDB taxonomy): Bacteria > Pseudomonadota > Alphaproteobacteria > Rhizobiales > Rhizobiaceae > Pseudahrensia. Next base: position 31,320 of record CALLUS010000017.1, read on the forward strand.
GTTCGATATGTTTATTATCAACATTCTGTTCGGCAGTGCAGCCACTTTCGTTTTCGCGATTGCCACCCAGATGCTAAATTATTCACGCCAACTGACTACAGGAATTGTACAAGGTTTGGATTCTGTATTCGCAAAATTGCACTCAGAATCCGAAAAGGGTGGTTCAGATCATTTAATGCTAATGCGTCAAAGTGGAACGATGCAAGCCCTTACCACACTTTCCGGGTGCGGGTTTTTGATGATCTATTCTCCTCAAATTTTCCAATTATGGGTCGGCGATAAAATCGATGGAGATACGCTTCTCACCAGCAATATCGTCCTCACATGCCGTATAATGTTGATTGGTGTCGTTGCAAGAAACCTAAGCGAAGGGTGGATGCGCTATCTGTCAGGCACAGGTGAAGTGCGCCGCTATGCTCCAATATTAATGGTGGGCGCAGTTCTCAATCCATGCATCATTTTCGCGCTTTACTATACATTTGATTCGGAGCAAGCATATTGGTCTGTTCCGGTAACTTTCTCAGCCCTATTTGTGATCGTGCATTTGATTGCACTTCCCAAACTCACAGCTTCCATCATGAAAACACGGATGATCGATTTACTGTCCCCTTCAATTTCACCGTTGCTGCATTTGTTAGTTGCTGCAGGCATCTGCATAACAATCCAACACTTCTCCAACCTCAACCAATTGTTCTCATTGATTGTGGGCGTTGCCGTATTCGCGGTTGTTTTCCTGAGACCGCTTTACTGCACAATGTTTGCAACGTCAGCTTAGCTCCAATAAAGCTTCATTGGATTATCGACCAAAAGCTTAGTTTGAAGCTCTGTCGTTACAGCTATACGAGGAATAACATCCACCAGAACACCTTCATCAGGCACATGGGATTTCATGTTGGGATGTGGCCAGTCGGTGCCCCATAGAACACGATCGGAAAAACGTTCTACCAGTGTTTTCCCAAAGGCGGTAACGTCGTCATAGGGAGGCCCGGAGATTGTAAGGCGCTCAGGACAAGAGACCTTTGTCCAGATATTTTCGCTTTCGTCCATCAGTGCAATGAAACGTTGAAAGTCTTCGTGATCCACGCCTTTGGTCACATCAGGACGACCCATGTGATCGACCACGACAATACCCGGAAGGGTTTTCAAAAACGGTGTGAGATCTTCCAAATCTGGCGCTTCGAAATAGACAACTATATGCCAGCCCAACCTTTGAATACGCTCGGCAATTCCTAAAAACACATCTTTCGGCGTTGCATCCACCAAACGTTTCACAAAATTGAACCGCACGGCGCGCACGCCAGCGTCATCCATTTCTTTAAGTTCCTCATCAGTCACATCAGGTGACACAACTGCTACTCCACGGGCCAGATCACCGGCTGTGCGTAAAGCATCCACAAGCGCATCATTGTTCTTGCCATGACATGAAGCTTGAACAATGACGTTGCGCTCAAATCCTAAATAATCGCGCAATGCAAAAAGCTGATCTTTCGACGCATCGCACGGCGTGTATTTTCTTTCGGGCGCATAGGGGAAGGCATCCCCCGGCCCAAACACATGGCAGTGCGCATCTACTGCACCCATCGGCGGAACAAAATCAGGTTTTTTCGGATTTGGGTGAAACGGAAGATAATCATCATCCATGACAAATTTTTCACTCATGCAAACACCTCTCCATCCATCAATTTGTTGGCCGTGCGCAGTATAGCTGCACGACTCACAGCTCCGTTTTCCATGGTCGCAACAATGGTCGTTTCACCAATAGGATGTTCAATCGGCATCGTCTTCACGTCGCCTTCGGGAATAGTAGCAAGAGTATAAGCGGCACTGCCTTCGATCAAACATGCAGTAGCCACACTCACTGCACCCAAAACACCGATGCTTGCATGGCATCGGTGGGGGATGAATGTACGTGTAGAAATCGTCCCACCGTTTACTGCAGTGCTAATCATAGTCATTTTAGGTACAGTCTTGTTGGTCACGTTACCTAAATTCATCAAGGGACCGCATGCAAGACGCAGCGTTTCCAAACGATCACGCAGAGGTTGATTGTTCTCCAATTCTTCGCGCGTTTCTTGGCCCGTAATTCCCGCATCACTAGCGGCCATCACAACGCAGGGCATACCATTGTCGATCATGGTCACCGCAATCCCGTTGATCATATCGAGTACATTTCCCGTAGGCAACAAGGCACCACATGTGGATCCTGCTGTATCTTGGAATTCCAATGGAATGGGTGCAGAGGTTCCCGGCACGCCGTCAATGGTTGCGTTGCCAGTGTAATTCACACGACCATCGAGCGTTTCAACATTCGCCATAGCAATTTGACCCGTATTCTCCATATATATTGAGACAGGCGTCTGACCCGGTTGGGCCGCGACAAGACCCCGTTCAATTGCAAATGGTCCAACGCCTGCCAGAATATTCCCGCAGTTTTGCGCGTCCGTTACCAGCGCTTTGTCCACTCCCACCTGTAAGAACAAATAATCAACATCCACCCCATCGCGTGTAGATTTAGAAACCACTGCAACTTTAGATGTGAGAGGATCAGCCCCTCCCATGCCGTCAATCTGGCGATCATCAGGCGAACCCATAACACTGAGTAAGAATGCGTCACGCGCTTCAACATCCGCAGGCAAATCTTCGCGAAGGAAATATCCACCTTTTGAAGTTCCCCCACGCATCCACATGCAGCGTGCTGATTGGGGTATGCTAAACATATTTCAATCCAGATTCTTTCAAGCGATCGCGCATTTTGTACATATCGAGACCCAAAACACCCGATGCCAAAATCTTCCGTTTCTCTTCTTCATTGGCAAGACGCGCACGGGTTTTTTCCAATATGTCTGCAGCCTCTTCTTTGCGCACAACGCACACACCATCATCATCTGCCAGCACAATATCACCGGGATTAATTGCTGCGCCTGCGCAAACAACCGGCACATTCACAGAGCCCAATGTTTCTTTCACCGTGCCCTGCGAACCGATGCATTTAGACCAAACGGGGACGCCCATGGCCTCCAAATCCTTTGTGTCACGTACGCCCGCATCGATAATCAATCCAAGCCCTCCGCGCGCCTGCAAAGATGTCGCCAAAAGGTCACCGAAATAGCCAGCATCTGAGGGCGACGTGACGGCCAAGACCAAAACATCGCCAGGCTGAACTTGTTCAATCGCCACATGCAGCATCCAGTTGTCGCAAGGTGGTGAGAGGATAGTCACTGCTGGTCCTGCAATCGTCGCACCCTTGTAAATCGGGCGCATGTAAGATGCCAAAAGGCCCTTGCGCCCTTGTGCTTCATGAACAGTTGCAACACCAGCTTCGCCCAACTCTTTTGCAATCGCGGTATCAGCGCGTTCAATATCTTGTACGACAATATTGTCCATCGTTCAGTCTCCTAAAGCTCGTCAACGCAACGCGGGTAAATAGCTTGAAACCCTTCCGCATATTCAGCCGCACGCCCACCTGCTTGACCACCGGAATTCCGGCGAAAATGGTTAGCGCGGTTCTCAGCTACGTTGGTGTAATATTTCCAAAGGTGATGTTGACCTTCCATACATTCGATGGCTGCACGCTTCTTGTCCCACACTTCCGTGATGTCCAAGAACACATTCGGCACCCAACCCATTTGTTCGGTTTGATGGGGTTCGAACAAATAAAGTTGCGGCGCACCCAAAACTTTTTCACCCGGATTATGTCCCCAGGCTTGGGCAATCATACGCACCTCCATAGCAACCTCAGTCGTGTACATGTGGTCCGTATTGTATTGATCATATTTCGAATGGCTCATCATGAAATTTGGCTGCACAGTTCGCACGATGTCCACCAATTTGAACTTCGCATCCGTATCTAGATTGAGTGGATAATCTCCAAGATCGAGAAATTGAATGTCATGCACATCAAGCGCTTTTGCCGCATTTTCAGCTTCGCGGCGGCGTTCGATTTTCACTTTCTCAAGTGTCATGCCTTCCTGTTTCCAGAGTTTGGCGCTTTCGCCCCGTTCCCCGAATGACAAACAAGCAACGGTGACATCGTAACCAAGCTTTTGATGAAGTGCGATGGCGCCTCCGCACCGCCAAACAAAATCCGCCGCATGGGCACTGATGATTAAAGCTGTTTTTTTGTCGCTCATATTTTTCTCCTACCGGCACCCGTTAAAATGGCAAACCAACATAATTTTCTGCAATGGATTTCGTGGCCGCTTCACTTGATTTGACGTAACTGAACTCTGCTTCTTGCATACGCTTTTCGAATGCGGAATGTTCAGGAAATTGATGCAGCATAGTAGACAAATACCAGCTGAAACGCTCAACTTTCCAAACACGGTTCAGCGCTTCCTTGCTATAGTCTTCCAAGGCAGCATCTGCGCCTTTGAGTTTCCACCTTTCGATAGCACGGGCCAGACGTCGCACATCTGCCACAGCAAGGTTCAAACCTTTAGCCCCTGTTGGTGGCACTATGTGTGCGCTATCGCCTGCCAAGAACAGCCGCCCATACCGCATAGGTTCGGCCACATAAGATCGCAATGGCGCGATGCTCATTTCAAGTGGATCACCCGTTTGCACTTTTGGTCCCAACTCCGGCCCTAACCGGGTAATCAATGCGCTCCAGAACTGATCAATGGTCCAGTCATCCACAATGTCACCATTATCACATTGAACGTAATAGCGAGAACGTGTGTTCGATCGCATACTGGCCAAAGCGAACCCTTCTTGGTGATTGGCATAAATCAACTCGTGATGCAGCGGTGGCTTGTCCACCAAAACCCCAAGCCACCCGAACGGATAGACACGTTCAAATTCACGTAGCTTTTCTTGGGGGATTGCTTGTCGTGAAATCCCGCGAAACCCATCACAACCAGCAATAATTTTGGCATTCAGCGTCACAGGTTTACCGTCCACATTGGTGAAAGACACTTTGGGATTGTTCCCATCCACATCGAGCAATTGCGCGTCGGGCGTTGACCAAAAGATCGACTGTTCTTCGGCTTCTCGTTGCTCGATCAGATCTTTGGTCATTTCCGTTTGGCCATACACCATGACTTGTTTTCCGGTGTAGTGGGATACATCCACACGGTGACGTTCGCCATTGAAGAACAAATCAAAGCCGTCATGGGGCAAGCCTTCGGCAAAGCAGCGTTCTGATACGCCAGCGTCTTTGAGTGTTTCAACTGTGCCCCATTCAAGAACCCCTGCCCGAATGCGTCCCAACACATGGTTTTTTGACGACCGTTCAATAATGACAGAGTCAATCCCGGCATTGGCCAGCAATTGCGACAACAACAACCCACTTGGTCCGGCCCCGATGATTGCCACTGTTGTATTCAACTCAACCACGGGTGCTCACCCTTCAACCAAGGCGAGTTGAGGCACTTTTTGCGCATCTCTCTTTTTATCTGCATAGGCAATTTCAACGTTTCGACGGGCAAGACGAGCATGTTCACGTGCCAGATATTCAGCGCGGCTCCCTTCCCCGCTTTCAATAGCTTCCAGAATATCGCGATGCTGTTGCTGCCCCACAACCAGTGATGCAAGGAACCGATCTGTGCGTTCAATTTGCGTGGGGAAAGCGCTTGGGGCCGCAAACGGAAATCGATTGGCCCGCTCAACCTCCTCTTCCACAATAGAGCTGCCGCACAACTGCGCCAATTGCTTGTGAAACTTGGTGTTTAAAATGTCGTAACTGCTGGCCTCACCACTTTGAAGAACAGTATCTAAATCGATCAACGTTTCCTTGATTTCATCAAGTATCGCCGGGTCTCTCAATCTTTCAGCAGCCATCCGTGCAGCTGTTCCTTCAAGAACACCCCGCAATTCAATTGCGTCGAACACATCTGCTAAAGAAAAAGTGCGCACCGTGTAACCGCCACGCCCACGCACCAACAAGCCTTCCTGTTCTAATTGCAGCAAAGCTTCACGCAGTGGTGTTCTGGAAATACCAAGATTGTCTGACAACCGCACTTCGCGCAAACGGTCTCCACCACTCAACTTACCATTCATGATACGTCCACGCAGTTCGTCCAGCGCTCTAAAAGTTTGCGTGTTGGTTTGAATTTTGCTCATAATGTATACAAAACAGCATTATTTACGAGTTTCAACAAAAAAATTTAGGCTAATGTGTACAAAACCAGATTTTCAATCGATAATAAAACTGCAACAAGTGATCAACAGTGAGGCTTAATGACAAACCCCAAAGAATATGAAGATATTCCCGGCACTTTTGTGTTCGATGCCGATCGTTCACGACAAGGCTATCACCTCAACATGTTTTGCATTTCCTTACGTCTTCAAGAAAGTCGTGATGCCTTTAAGGCAGACCCCGAAGCTTACTTAGCCCAATATCCAATGACCGAAGAACAAGCGCAGGCGGTCAGGGACCGTGCTTGGAATGGAATGTTAGAACTTGGTGGCAACATCTATTACACCGCAAAACTGGCTGCTAATGACGGGATCACATTCCAAGAACTGGCTGCAAAAATGACCAATATGGGCAGTGAAGACTATCGCAAAATGATGTTCGATGGGGGCCGCTCAATCGAGGGCAATCGCTCAAAATCCGAATGGAAAGATAAGTAATGGCAAAAATTACAGCAGGCGTCGGATGTTCCCACGTTCCCGCAATCGGCGTGGCTATGGATACGAATATTACAGATCAAGATTATTGGAAACCTGTTTTTGCCGGATTTGAGAAGTCTCAAGAATGGATGAAAGACAACAAACCGGATGTAATCTTTCTCGTTTACAACGATCATTGCACCGCATTTTCTGCAGAGATCATCCCAACATTTGCACTCGGTTGCGCCGCAGAATTCCATCCTGCCGATGAAGGTTGGGGCCCTCGCCCCGTGCCCGTTGTAAAGGGCCATCAACGCTTAGCTTCACACATTGCCCAATCCGTTATTCTTGATGAATTCGACCTCACCATAATGAACAAAATGGAAGTGGATCACGGCCTCACAGTGCCGCTTTCAGTGATGTTTGGTGAAGTGGATGAGTGGCCTTGTCCCGTCATTCCATTGGCCGTCAATGTGGTTCAATATCCACCACCCACCGGAAACCGTTGTTATAATCTGGGTAAAGCCATTCGCCGCGCGGTGGATTCTTATGACGAAAACATCAACGTCATGATCTTCGGAACAGGTGGCATGTCGCACCAGTTGCAAGCCGAACGCGCTGGCCTCATCAATCCCGAATTCGACAAACGCTTTCTTGATCTGCTGACTGAAGATCCAGTGACAGGTTCTCAAATCAGCCATTTGGAATATATGCGTGAAGCGGGTTCCGAAGGTATTGAAATGGTAATGTGGTATGTCATGCGCGGCGCATTGAACGATGATGTCGAAGAAATACACCGCCACTATCATGTACCCGCTTCCAACACCGCCGTTGGCCACATAATTCTCGAAAATCGCTAGGACTCAATCATGAAAATTTGTGTAGCGGGCGCTGCTGGTGCCTTCGGTATGAAACACCTCGACGCCCTATCAAAAATTGACGGCGTTGAAGTCACTTCGGTTGTGGGACGCACCGCAGAATCCATAAACGCCTTTGCAAGGGAACGCGGCATCGGCCACGCCACAACCGATCTCGCCGAAAGTCTTATGCGTGATGATGTGGATGCGGTGATCTTGTCAACGCCCACTCAAATGCACGCCAAACAAAGCATTCAATGCATGAAAGCCGGCAAGCATGTTCTGGTCGAAATCCCAATGGCAGATACCTTAGCAGATTCTCAAGAAATAGTTCGGATGCAAAAGGAAACTGGCCTCGTTGCAATGGCTGGACATGTGCGTCGGTTTAATCCATCTCATCAATGGGTGAACAACAAAATCAAAGGTGGAGATTTGAACATCCAGCAAATGGATGTGCAGACCTATTTCTTCCGCCGATCCAATATGAACGCCATGGGCAATCCCCGCAGTTGGACAGATCATCTTCTGTGGCATCACGCCTGCCACACAGTTGATCTTTTTCAATATCAAACAGGCGAAGTCGCTTCTGAAGTATTTGGTATGCAAGGGCCAACTCATCCCGAATTGGGCATCGCCATGGACATGACTATTGGGTTGAAGACGCCAAGTGGCAAACTTTGCACCCTGTCGCTTTCATTCAACAATGATGGGCCACTAGGCACATTTTTCCGCTACATCTGCGACAATGGCACCTATGTAGCCAGTTACGACGATCTATATGACGGGCGTGAACAACCCATTGATCTGTCTGGTGTCGCCGTCTCTAACAACGGCATTGAATTGATCGACCGTGAATTCATTTCAGCAATTCAGGAAGGCCGTGAACCCAACTCGTCAGTGGCCCAATGCCTGCCAGCAATGGAAACCCTGCACCGTATCGAACAGGTGATGAACGGGAACACATAGTCGGGAAATAAGAACGGATTTAGGGTGCCAAACGATTCGCGCTATCAAACCCAGCCGTACAAAGAATTGGCTATACTTAGATATGGTAAATGAGGCATCTTTTACTTGACCTTAGTTTCACGACTCGAAGACAGCATGCATTATGAACAAAATTTTCCTTATCTTTCCCGACCCGATCATAGAATTGATCGCGCGAACGTCCGGCTATTTTGCCCGACTATTGCGCCCGGGCGTCGATGAAGCTGTCGAGAAAAAAATTCGTGGAATTTTCCTATCCCCCCGTTTTGGCAGCAACCGCTCAACCATAGGTCGACACGTTCTATTCCACGGCGTAAACAACATTACTATTGGTAGATCAAACTCGATCAATTCAGGGTCCCAGTTCATTGCGGGGTCCCGTGGGCGCATCATAATTGGTGATTTCAGCCATGTGTCTCGCAATTCGGTATTGGCAGGCACCGGCGGAATCACCATTGGAGATCATTGCAAAATTTCCAGTGGCGTAATGATTTACACAACTACCTACGACCGCGCCGATGGTGGTTTATTACGCGATGCTCCAGCAAAACGGGAACCAATCACTATTGGCAACGATGTTCACATTGGCGCCAATGCTTCAATATTGGGCGGTGTAACTATCGGGAACAATGCAACGGTAGCAGCAGGCGCCGTAGTCGCTAAAGACGTCGCTGAAAATGCAATCGTCGGCGGTGTTCCAGCGAAGCAGATCGGTTCAAATCAATAGCATCTGTGAGTTGATCACAAATTTGGGCATCTTCATTCTGATGGCTTGTCTTCATCAATCAAAATTCGGTTCGCCGCACCTTCTACATCTTCGTACTGTTTTGAACGAAGCGACCAGAAAAAACTGAACAGGGCCGCGCAACCCAACAGAATCGAGATCGGAATCAGAAAAATCCAGTTGCTCATCGTTGGTCGCTCCTCACATTTAAGGCTGTTTGCGCCACATCAGGCGAGCTGAATTCAACACAACCAGTATGGACGAAGTAGACATGGCTATTGCGGCAATCAGCGGTGTTGCAAAGCCTAAAATGGCAATGGGCAAGGCTAAGAAATTGTACAAGATCGCCATTTTGAAGTTTTGACGAATGTACATATTTGCCTTTCGGGAAATTTCCATTGTCTCCATCACTGGCAATTTTTCCGCATCCAGCATTAAAAAGTCAGCAGCTGAGCGGCCCGCATCTGCACCGCTTGCTGGCGCCATGGAAGCATGGGCTACGGAAAGCGCTGGCACATCGTTCAAACCATCCCCGATCATCAACAAGCGATGGTCCTGCTCTTGAAAATCTTCAACAATGCGAAGTTTTTCATCAGGGCTACATTCTGCTTTGAAGTTCGTAATGCCAATTAGGTTTGCAGTTTTTTGAACCGAACTTTTAATATCACCGGAGAGAAGTTGAACATTCAATCCAGTATCAATAAGGCGTTTCACTTGTTCCGCAGCGCCGGGTAAAGGTAAATCTTCAAAATCAAATTGGGCCTGAAGCTCACCATTTTTGGTTAGAATTACGGACGAAGATGTGTCGTCAATCTTTGCGTCGCTAGTGTCGGCAAACAACCATTTTGTCGAACCCAAATGATAAGTGTCGCCCAGATATTGAGCTTCAAGGCCTTTGCCCGGATACTCCGTAACGTCAACAATTGGAATCTCGATGGCATCATCTGGATTTGATTCATATTTAAATATAGCCCGTGAAAACGGGTGTGTTGAGTGCGCCGCAATTGCGCGTGCAATTAAAAATACGTCCGGGGAAGTATCGTTACCGTTCACAAGCGATGGCACACCGAAGGTTAGCGTACCTGTCTTATCAAAAATCACAGTGTCAATTTCATTCATCCGCTCCAACGCAGCACCGTCATGTGTCAAAATTCCTGATTTGAATAGACGACGCATCGCGATCACCTGAACCATAGGAACGGCAAGAGCCAAGGCGCATGGACACGTGATAATAAGGACCGCGATGGCAGCTGATATCGACTGATGAAAATCGCCTGAATAGAAAATCCATCCGATGAATGTCAGAAGTGCTGTCAGATGAACAACAGGCGAATAGTATAGAACCATACGGTCCGCCAACGGCAGGTAAGAACTGCGACTGGATGATGCGCGTTCCATGGATTTTATCGTTTTAGACAGAAATGAATCTTCTTGCGTCGCTCTAACCCGCACGAGCAATCGTCGTTCCAAATTGAGCATTCCGGACAAAACCAGATTGCCTGTTTGGACTCCAGCTGGAATGCTCTCGCCATTCACCATGGATGTATCAACACTGGATATTCCGGCTTCTACCTGTCCATCCAGTGATATGCGTTCGCCATTCAACACCTCAATAGTGTCACCCACCGCAACATCACAAAGCGAACGGTAAACAGATTTCTTGCCTTCAATAACATTCACACCCACCGGCAATAATTTTGCCATAGCCGAAGCAGTGTCTGAGGCTTTATTACGCACCCATTGATCCAACGTTCTTCCTATTAACAGGAAGAAAAGCAGCATGACGGAGGCATCAAAATAAACAGCATGATGTCCGGTCACAGTGTCATAAAGGCTCAAAGCGAACGCAAGACAAACACCAACAGAGATAGGCACGTCCATATTGGTCTTACGGTGTTTAAGTGCCATCCAAGCCGATTGGAAAAACACGCGGCCGGAATAAAGCAGTGTCGGAAAAGCAATGACTGCGGAGATCCAATGGAACAACAACCGCATATCTGCTTCTGCACCGGACCACACCGCAACAGACATCATCATAATGTTGCTGCTGGCAAAACCTGCCACAGCCGTCGCTTTCAAGAGTTTTGAATTGCCCTCTGATTTGATATTGTCATCATCGCGGCTCAAATGCGCCTGATGGCCTGAGGCCTCAATGGTTTCAATCAGGCCGGGCGGTGTATCACCAGACCATTCCACATCAACCCATTTGCGAGAAAGATTGACTCTGCTCTTTGAAACACTTTCCAAACCTGTCAGCGCATTTTCAACGGTACGCATACACCCGGCACAATGAAGTGATGGCACAGCAACGCGGGTGCGCCATGTTTTATCTGTCAGCCTCTCGCTGCAAAGCAGAAGTTCATTGCCAGCTGCAGTTGCCAATGTTCACGCACCGGCATCGAATTGCACACCCGGCTCCTTCATAGCCAAATAGGCGTGCCACGAAGCATGTCCCAAAACTGGAAAAACAATGGTCAGTGCCAAAAACCCTGTCAAACAGGATAGCACGAAACAAGAAAGCACAATGAAACCCCAAACGATCATCACGCCCTTATTGTGCCAAGCAAGAGCGATGCTGTTGCCCATTGCAGAAAATGCATCAATATTTTTGTCCAACAGCATTGGGATTGAAAATGCGCTTATGGAAAAAGAGAATGCAGCAAACAAACCGCCAACCAAACTGCCTACAATTAACAATGCCCAACCCGAGCCAGTGAAAAATAAAGTGTTTGTCACTGCTTCCAGCCCATTAAACGGAAGCAGCCCAAAAAACAGCGCATACAATAATACGGCAGCGCGCACCCAAAGCATGACCAACAAAAACAGGATTACCCCGATGAACAATATTTGACCGCCTGCATGGTCCAATCTCGGGCGCGTGTTCGAAAAATTGAAGGAGTCGCCAGTCGTAATCTTGTGACTGATCTCATACAAACCCACAGCAAAAGCAGGTCCTATGACCATAAAACCCGATATGGCTGGCAGTAGAAAGTGTTCAATTTGAAAATTGTAAAGAGCGCCAATCAAAAGCACTGATACAACAAATATAGCGATGCCGTAAAACAGGCTCAACAAGCCTCCTTTTTTGAAATCGCCCCAGCCCTTGGACAACCATTGCAAAGGGGCAGTAACCTCAAGATTGCGATTCCAGTTTCGCTGTTTTGGAAGTGCCGGAACGATTTCAGGAAGCGTGTCCATGTTCTAAACCTCGCATTTTCTCAATATTAGAGTTTGCTCATTGTTCATATTCTTCAACATGATGATTTTGCCGCGCGATAGCTGTTATTGACATCACCACTGGTTTTACTATGTGCCACACAATCCGGTTGTGAGCTGAAGGCAACAAAAACCAGATGTGCATTTGCCGTAAAAAGAACGGCAAGGCCCGCAGAGACCAGCGATAAGATTTTCCAGTTATTACGCCCAAACTCGATCATTTGGATTTGCCCTTGTTTGCGGATTCTAAATCCATGACATAGAGCGTCAATATTTTTCGTTCTGTCTCGCTCAAACGGCCTTCCCAAGAAGGCATGTGTCCTTTGCGGCCATTCCATATAGTTTGAAACAACGAGCTTGTGTCCCCACCATAGATCCAAACATTATCGATCAAATTCGGGGCGCCAATATCAGTATCACCTTTAGCATCTTCGCCGTGGCAGGACGCGCAATTTTCTTCAAAAACCAGACTTCCATTTTCTGCGTTTCCGTAATCCATTTTCCCGTCGATGGGCGTTTCGCCGCTCTTAAGCACATAAGCGATAACATCTTTTATAGCTTGACGTTCCAACATACCTTCACGCCCAAAGGCCAACATTTCAGCCGTCCTTGTGTCAGGGTGTTGATCGTTGATCCCGACTTTCAGTGTTTCCATGATGACATCTTCATCGCGCTCCCAAAGCCAAGCACTGTCAGTCAGGTTTGGAAAACCAATTTCACCCTTCCCCTGAACACCGTGACAAGCCGCACAATTGTCTTGGAAGAGAAGATGCGCGTCAGAGCGAACTTGAGACAGCAATTCTGGCTTCTCAATCAGCCCATCATAAGTGATAGCTTGAATTTGCTGATCGATATCAGACCGTTTACCGGCAACCTGCTGTATCTCCTGAACTAACTGCGCACGTTCATCAGTTTTTAAAATACCGGGAGTGAAGGTATTCCAAATCGGCCATGTGGGCCAAATAACCCACATAATGACCGATATGATGACACTGCCGATCAAACAGGCCCAAACAATTCTCGGCACACGCGTGTTCAGTTCTTTTATCCCATTCCACTCGTGCCCCGTCGTCATGTGGCCGGAGTGATTATCGCGTTCCCCTACTGACATGGCTTGTCCTCGCTTTCGATAATGCTGTTTGCTGCAGCATCAAACCGATCACGATTGTTGGGCCAAAAGGCATAGAGTAAGACAACAACCGACATTCCCATAAGGTAAAACAACCCGTAGGATTTAGAAAACGCAACGAGAGTATTGTGATCAAAGTCCATATTACTCTCCTTTCTTCTCAGAATTGTTGTCCGCATAAGGTACTTGGGTGAGTTGACCAATAATTTGAAGATAAGCCACCAACGCATCCATTTGTGTAACTGTTTTCGGGTCACCATCAAAGGCGCGAACATTTGTCGCTTCACCATATCTTTCAAGCACACCATCTTGACCGGCACTTTCCGGCGTGGCCTGAGCGTAGGCATCTGCAGTAGCGTTCTCGACCTGCTCATCTGTGTAAGGAACGCCAACACGTTGCTGTGCCTTCAGGTGCAAAGAAAGGTCTTTCATCTCCAACGGGGTTTTCGCCAACCAACCGTATTTTGGCATGATTGATGTTGGCACAACATCCCGTGGGTTGATCAAATGAGCAACATGCCAAGCGTCAGAATATTTCGCACCAACCCGCGCGAGATCAGGGCCCGTTCGCTTTGAACCCCAAAGATGAGGGTGATCATATTTGGATTCAACAGCAAGTGAATAAGGGCCATAGCGCTCAACTTCATTGCGCAAGGTCCGCACCATTTGGGAGTGGCAAGCATAACAGCCTTCGGAAATGTAGATATTACGCCCCATCAACTCCAAGGGAGTGTAAGTGCGCATATCTTGCGTTTCTTCAACTGTCTCATCAATTGTGAACAATGGCGCAATTTCTACCAATCCGCCAATGCCGGAGACCACGATAATACCCAGCGCCAAAGCGACAGAATTGCGTTCAAGCTTATAGTGAGTTTTGAACATATCGATCACTCCGCCGGTTGAAGAGTTGCAACAGATTGATCGACAGACTCAGTGTCTGTTTCAGTTGCCATACGAGTGGTCATCCAAACATTGTAAAGACACAGAATGGTTCCCGTTAAAAACAACAACCCGCCGATACCCCGTGCCACATAATAAGGTCGCATAGCATCTACAGATTCCATAAAGGAATAAGCCAATGTGCCTCCATCATTGTATGTGCGCCACATCAAGCCCTGAATGATACCTGCATTCCAAAGCGCGAAGACGTAGACAACTGTGCCTGCAAGTGCGAGCCAGAAGTGCACCTCAATCAAGCGTGCCGAATACATGCTTTTCCGTTTCCACAACCAAGGCACCAAGGCATAGAATGATCCAAATACAATCATTGCCACCCATCCTAAAGCTCCTGAATGTACGTGGCCCACTGTCCAATCCGTATAGTGTGACAGGGAATTCACTGGCCTGATTGCCATAAAAGATCCTTCGAATGTGGACAATCCGTAAAAAATTGCAGCAACCATCATAAAGCGCAGAACCGCATCGTCGCGGACACGATGCCAAGCGCCGTTCAAAGTCATAAGAGCATTCCCTGCGGAGGCCCATGACGGCACCAGCAACATCACTGAAAAGCTCATACCCAAGTTTTGAACCCAATGGGGAAGCGCGGTGTAGTGAAGATGGTGAGAGCCTGCCCACATATAGAAAAATGTAATGCCCCAAAAACTGATGATCGACATCCGATAGGAATAGATAGGTCGTTGAGCACGCTTGGGCAGATAGTAATACATCATGCCAAGGAATCCGGCGGTCAGAAAAAACGCAACTGCATTGTGACCATACCACCACTGGGTCATGGCATCTTGAACACCCGAAAACAAAGAGTAGCTTTTTGCTGATCCCCAAGACAAAGGAACAGCAAGATTGTTCACGATATGGAGAACAGCAACCACCAAAATGAAAGCCATATAATACCAGTTAGACACATAAATATGCGGTTCTTTACGTCGGGCCAATGTCCAGATGTAAAGACCGAAATAAGACACCCAAACAATCACCAACCAGATATCCGCGTACCATTCCGGTTCAGCATATTCGCGTGACTGGGTGATCCCCATAAAGTAACCGGTGACACCAAGCAGGCAGAAAAGATTGTAACCCCAAAGCACAAACCATGGCAGCACCTGACTGGGCAAACGCGCCCGTGAGGTACGTTGAACCACATGAAATGATGTTGCGATCAGTGCATTACCGCCGAAACCAAATATGACGCCTGTGGTATGTGAAGGACGCAACCGACCAAAGCTCGACCACCCTTCTGAGAAAGTCATATCCGGGAATGCCATAAGCCAAGCAATCCAATCGCCGATGAACATACCAAATATACCCCAGATCAGTGCCAGAAAAATACCGACTTTGCTGGGGTCATCATAATAAGATTGAGAACGATCTTCACTTGGTTCAGGTTTATACAGATTGCGGGCACCCACAATGATGGCCAGACCGCCAGCAGCCACAAACAGCAAAGCATGAATGCCAAGAATGTCGTTTCTACCCAAAATAGCCAGAGTGAAACCACCAATCAATATGGCGAGCCCTATCGCAATAATATTTTGACGTTCGCTACTGGTAAGTTGTGCCATCATTTGAATACAGCTCCTTATTTTTGCCAGGCCTTAAAGTTAGGCAATTGTAACATCTCGATTGAGCGAGTTTAATTCAATCAAACTTATTGCAATGAGACTAACCAGTTTCAAAAATTCCAGAATGACAAACACCACGTGGAGTGAACTACTGCCCACTTCTACATTAGCAATTTGCAACAGCGTTCGCTCATTCAACATTGGCATAATGACCAATTGCTGGATTGAAAAGATTGCGACAGGAACCAAATACCATAAAGCGCTGCCGTGTCTCACAACCAAAGCGTATATGATCAGCCCAATCAGTAAAACCCACTCAGTATAACCCAACCACAAGAATTGAGCGTGGCTGACTTGAAGCAGTACGGATGTCGAAAGGTCTGTTCCAGCAAATTTGGCAGGTGCCGCAACTAGGTTACCACCCAAGGACACCCCTGCCCAAATAAGCGCAACTGCTGGAATCAAATATGTCATGAGCTTTTGTCCCCATCCAATGGCTCATCAACAGCATGGGTTGGAATGACAACATTTCCTTGGTGTGTGTCTTTTCGTTCAAGGTCAGAAGACCTGTAAAATTCAACGAAAAACTCTGCCTCTGCAGATGGCTCAATGAAGTGAACTGCTTGCGGTTCGATGACCTGAAAACCATCCGCTTCAACACGCCGACGCTCTGCCGTCTCGATATCTTGATAGGTTACGCTGCCAGAGCATACAACCAATCGCCCCCAAACACCTTCTTTGGTCGAATGGTTTTTTAGAAAACCCTTAGGTACAGTTGTGAGGTTGAACCGTTTGGTCTCACGGTACTTTGTCACATCTTCAGGTAGTTGTGTATTTTTCAACATGACCCGCCCTAGAGACATACGGCAAAATCCGCATGATTTTAATAATTCATTCAAAATATATCTTATTATATTTCATCAAACTTGCAATATTTTTTTGAGCACGGCTGCTATGCGCTCGATGCAAATGGACAATATCACAAGATTTTGAGAAACCGCCGATAGAGCGCCCCATATAGCATCATTTAAGTTTATATGATTTATGAACGAACTGTTTGTCCGGGGTACAACTCAACTGGAAGCGATATACATTTTTCGGTCGCTACATTTAAAATTCGCGCAACTAAGAGAGCGGCTGCTTTGCTCCCCATCAACGTTCGGGGCGTAATCGATGTCGTAATGGATTTGGCTAAAACTTTGTTGATGTTAAGGCCATTGAAACCAACAATTCCCATTTCATTTGGCACTCCTATTCCACGTCTTTCACACTCTAAAAGTCCACCGACTGCCATGTGATCGTTCAAAAAATAGACCAAATCGGGAACCGCTATAGCCGTTTCGAAAACTCGTACCACCCCCTGTTTTCCCGCTTCAAATGACACCGCTTCCTCAAGCCGAACATTTGCGGCAAGCTTGAATCCTGCGTTTTCAAAGGCATCGCGAAAACCGTCCAAACGTTTGTCCGCACGTTGGTCACGTTGATATTCCACCCCCACATACGCTGGATTTTGATACCCCAAATCAAGTAGATACTCAGCCATCATCTTGCCAATCAAATAGTGGTCAACGCCAACGCAAAGGTCGATCGGGTCATCCGAATAATCCCAAATCTCCAAAGTCGGAATGCCACTATTGATGAGTTTTCGACGAGCGGTCTTGCTGTGATCAACGCCGCTCAATACGATCCCGGCGGGACGCCAACTGATCATACGATCTATCCAACGCTCTTCTCTTTTGAGTTGATATTCAGTGGTATCAAATACAGTTTGAAATCCTGCATTGTTAAAAACCGGGCGCATTCCATCGAAAATCTCGCCAAATACCGCATCTTCAAGTGTTGGAACTGATATCCCGATGAGTGTAGAATTGGCAGCAGCCAAAGACCCGGCCACACTGCTCGGTTCATAGCCGATTTGTTTAGCGACTTTCAAAATTTCTGTTCGTTTTTCGACTGAAAGTCCTTCAACGCCCCGCATCGCACGGGACACAGACATGATACTCACACCCGCTTCGCGCGCTACATCTTCTATTTTGGCACGTCCGCCTGATTGCTTTTGATGTGACATCACAGTTCCCTGAAATCAAAACACTTAACAACCCTATCACAATTTTTGATCTACGTTAGCGCTAACGTTATTTTAGAAAATTGCTATTGAACGGTTAGACATGTTGCTTTCTCATAAGCGTGCAGAAGGCAAAGTTTGATTGGGAGGTCCGGTTGCCAACTATACGTTTCGAGCAAGTGGAAAAAAGTTTTGGTGCGGTTCGCGTTCTGCCTCCGTTGGATCTCACATTAGATGATGGCGAGTTTACGGTGCTTGTAGGACCATCAGGGTGTGGCAAATCGACAACCCTTAGGATTTTAGCCGGCCTTGAAGAATTAAGCGGTGGTGAAATTTACTTTGACGAGAAACCGATCAGCAATCTGGCCTCAAAAGAACGCGACCTTGCGATGGTGTTTCAAGATTACGCACTTTACCCGCACATGAATATTGCAAAAAATATGTCGTTCGCACTGCGTTTGAAAAAGACGCCCGCTGCGGAGATCGAGACCAAAGTTAAACGCGTCGCCGATATGTTGAACATCGGCCATTTACTTGACAGAAAGCCGGCTGAACTTTCAGGAGGCCAAAGGCAACGGGTGGCAATGGGGCGTGCACTGGTGCGCGATGCATCCACATTCCTGTTTGATGAACCTCTATCCAACCTTGATGCCAAACTGCGCGGAAAAATGCGCACTGAACTGGCAGAGATGCGCGATACACTCGACAAGAACATGGTCTATGTCACACACGACCAAATTGAAGCAATGACTTTAGGCGACCGGATTGTCGTCATGTCGGAAGGTGTTATCCAACAACAAGGCACACCAGAACAATTGTTCAAGGAACCAGCAAACAAATTTGTTGCCGGCTTTATCGGCAGCCCGACAATGAATTTTCTGGATGCCGAATTAGTGTCTGAAAAGAGCAAGCTCTGGGCACGTGGTGATGGATTTAATCTGCCATTGTCAAAGGAAATGACTGCAACTTTGAAGGGTTATTCAAAGAAAGAAGTCACACTCGGCGTGCGCCCATCATCGTTTAGCACTGATACTAAAGCCGGTGCTCCTATCGAATTACGGCTCGTTGTTTCTGAATATCTTGGAGCACAATCAACGCTCGTCACCAAATGTGGTGAAGCCGAAGTTTTAGTTGAGCACGAGAGTTCAAGCCCTGTGCGTACCGGCGGCACACTCAAATTTGGAGTTCGCACAGAAGAGTTAATGGTGTTCGACAAAGAAACTGAACGACGACTTTAAAATACAGCAAGGGAGGAACCACTATGCTGAAATCACTAAACGCAACATTCGTTGCTACAACTATGCTTGTCGCCACCGCGACAACAACAATTGCCTGGGCTGACGGCCATTCGAAAGGACCGTACGACGACTACAAAGGTCAAACAGTCACGGCCATTTTTCCGGCCCATCCCCATTATAATGCGGTGATGAAAGTGCTGCCTGAGTTCACAAAAGAGACCGGCATCAAAGTTGAAGTCGATCAACTGCAATATTTGAAGCTACGTGAGAAATCCACCTTGGAGCTTACAAAACGCCAGGGCGATTACGACCTAATGTCTTATGTGGTGTTTTCTAAAGCGGATTATGTTTTTGCAGATCAGCTTGAAAACCTCGCTCGTTTCTTCATGAACCCGAAATTGGCAGATCCTAAATATGATGCCGATGACTTGATCGATGGTTATGTGCAAAATATCGGTGTGGCCGGTGGTAAAAAAGGTTATCTGCCTGGACCTACCGGATCTTTGTTTGGAATTCCTTTCGGATCAGAAACATCTGTGCTGGCTTATCGCAAAGATATTTTCGAAAAGCACGGGATTGAAGTTCCAAAAACGTATGACGCATTGTTGAAAGTGGCTTGCCAAATTCCAGAAGTCGAAAAAGGTATGGGTGGCATGGCCTCTCGCGCAGCTTCAGGTCACCAAGCCAGCCACGCATTCTTGCTACACCTTGCTCCCCTCGGTGGTCGCGTGTTTGACGATGAGTGGAACCCGATCATCAACAACGAAGCAGGCGTCAAAGCGGCAAATGCTTTGAAGACCATTGTTGATTGCGGTCCTGAAGGCGCAACAACTTTTGGCCCGGCCGAAGCTGCGGCTTCGTTCAGTCAAGGCACTTCAGCCATGTTCATGGACTCCATTGCCTTTGCCGCGGGATTTGAAGATCCATCCAAGAGTAAAGTCGCTGGTAAAGTTGGCTATGCATTACATCCGGAAGGTGTTCGTCGTGGATCGCAAACAGGCGGTTTTGGTGTTGGTATTCCGCGCAATGCTAAAAATAAAGAAGCTGCATTTTTGTTGATGCAATGGCTCACTTCCAAAAAGGGTGACCTGATGGTTGCTATGCAAGGTGGGAATCCATCACGCTTCTCAACCTATGAAAATGCTGATCTGAATGCCAAATACCCCTATTCAGCAACATTTGGTGAGGCATTGAAATATGCGGATCCGGATTGGCGTCCAATTATTCCAACATGGGGTAAAATCAACGCAGATATTGGTACATCGATGTCAAAAGTTTTGACCGAAGGCCTTGACCCAAAAGAAGCTCTGGATGGCGTGGCTGAACGCGCCAAAAAGATTATGGACGAAGCCGGATACTACACCTGGAAATAGTCTGCCTAAGGTGCTTCTCTGATCAATATTAGAGAAGCACCCACCTGCGGTGCTGTACAATTTATTGGGCACCGCAGCCTTTATCTCTTCATGTCCAGTTCAGGAACGCATTGAATGACGACCGCTTCAAAACTTAACCGATTGACGCCTTATTTTTTCTTGGCGCCTGCTGTGTTGTTGCTGATTGTCGCATTGCTGTATCCGATCGGATATATGATTTACGCAAGTTTTCTGGACTGGCGACCTTCGCAATATATCAGCGAAGCAGAGTTCGTAGGCTTTAGAAATTACATCAACCTTTGGAACGATGAAGCGTTCCGTGAGAGTTTTGGCGTCACACTCAAATTTGCAGCGGTGGTCGTTACATTGGAAATGGCGCTTGGCGTAGGGTTGGCTCTTCTGTTGGATAGAAACCTTCGTGGCATGGCGGCCCTGCGAACAATTTTCATATTGCCCATGATGATCGCCCCAATCGTGGTCGGCCTTATGTGGCGCTACATGTATCATCCGACCGTTGGAATTTTTAACCGAACCCTAAAAAATTGGGGTCTGGAACCCATACCATGGCTGTCTGATGGCACCTGGTCATTTATAGCCGTTGTGATTGCCGATGTTTGGCAGTGGACACCTTTCATATTCATTCTATCACTCGCAGCACTTCAATCATTGCCTCAATCAGCACTTGAAGCAGCAGAGTTGGACGGAGCATCCGGTTGGCAAAAAATTTGGCATATAAAACTACCGTTGATGATGCCTGTTCTGATTGTAGCACTTCTGCTTCGACTGATTGACGCGTTCAAAGTACTGGAAGTTGTTTTGGTTATGACAAATGGGGGACCGGGGCTTTCGACCGAGATTTTGAGTCTGCGTATTTTCCGTACAGCACAAGAATTTCAAGAACTTGGTGTGGCGGCCGCTATGTCTAACTATCTTTTAATTCTACTGATGCTGCTGACAACAATCATGTTTGTTTACAACAAAGCAGTTGAAAATCGTGCAGCACGTCTGCGTGCAGCAGCGCAGGAGACGTAAGGGTATGTCTGTACAAACCAACAAGAGCTCCAGTCCTGCGTTTTATGCTTTGATGATCTGTTTGATCATTATGGCCATGGGTCCAATCATGTTGATGTTGGCCACATCTTTCAAAACCAATGTTGACGTGAATGACGTGAATGTAGGTTCTTTCTTCTTCACACCAACGTTGCGCAACTATGAGGCTGTGCTTTGCAATGTGCTTTGGTATTCACCATCCAGTGTTGATTACTGTGACCCAACGTTTGGTCGCGCTCTTGGCAATTCAATTTTCATCGCGCTCGTTTCAACGGCCATCACATTGATTATTGGTTGCATGGCAGCTTATGCCCTCGTGCGTTTCAGATTTATGGGTCGCGGCCCGATCTCAATGACAACCCTTTTGATGCGTATGGTTCCACCCGCAGTGCTGCTCGTACCGGTGTTTGGGATTTGGACGTTTCAATATGGTTTGGATGGCACTTATACGGGGATCATTCTTGTCTACGTGGCTATGAATCTGCCTTTCGTGATTTGGATTTTGCAAAGCTTCATCGTGCAGGTTCCTATTCAACTGGAAGAAGCGGCAAAGATGGATGGGGCAAATCCGTTCCAAGTATTCTTTATGGTAGTTCTTCCAATCATAAAGCCCGGCCTTGCGGCTGCAGCGATTTTCACTTTCAGAATTGCATGGAATGAATTTTTGCTCGGCAACGCATTGTCAGGCCGGGGCACAAGAACGGTTCCTGTCACAATCGTGAATTCAATTACGGAATACGACATCGATTGGGGAGTGATTATGGCTACTGGTATGCTGCTTGCCATTCCCCCGGTCATCTTCACTTTCGTCGCTTCAAAGCAGATTATCACAGGCATGACAGCGGGGGCTGTAAAGGGCTGATGATGGACTGGTTGTTTGCGGCAATAGATACCTCTCGTGCGCATCTGGTATCAGATACTGTTGCTTGGCATGGCAGGATAATGGTTGCTGCATGGGGCATTCTGTTTCCAAGTGGTATTCTCATCGCTCGATTTATGAAGACGACTCCGAAACAAAACTGGCCGGAAAAACTCGACAGTCAAGTTTGGTGGCATTCGCATTGGATCATTCAGTCTTGCGGTGCCGCCTTAGTTGCGTTTGCGGTTTGGTTGATTTGGAACAATTCTGGAGCATCTACCGCCGCATGGATTCATCGGACAATGGGTTGGATTGTTGTCAGTTTTTGTATCGTGCAATTTTTGGCTGGTTGGTTGCGCGGCAGCAAGGGTGGCCCAACCGAAATTGCACGTAACGGCAGCCTCCACGGAGATCATTACGACATGACGCCACGCAGACTGGCGTTTGAGTATATTCACAAATTCTTGGGTTATTTCGCATTGCTGTTTGCGTGGACCACAACCTTCTTAGGAATGTGGGTCGCCAATGGACCGATATGGATGTTCATCATACTGACCGTTTGGTTTTCAACGCTCATTACCATTTTTGCCATACTTCAAAAACATGGAATGGCACTCGATACTTATCAAGCAATTTGGGGGCCTGACCCAGAGCTTCCCGGAAACCAACGAAAACCCATTGGGTTGGGTGTTCAACGAAAAGCACCATGATAAATATTGAACACCCCAGAATTTCACCGATTGGAACGATGCAATGAAACGCCACATTTTGACTTTTGAAACTTATGACGATTGGGACACAGGCCCGTTGGAGGCGACATATGTGGTTCACAATCTGCCCCATGGTGGAGAGGTCAGCGACTTGAGCAGTGAGGCGATTGCCAATATTGAAGCATTCGCTTTCAAGGGGCACAACAAGTTGGGCGCCGAAACGATGAATGCATTTCCAAAACTTGGAATGATTGCAAACTACGGTGTTGGTTACGATACAATTGATGTTGCTTATGCCTCTTCAAAAGGGATCAGAGTGACCAATACCCCTGATGTTTTAACCGACGATGTTGCAGATCTTGCAGTTGGTATGGTGATCGCGCAATCGCGTGGAATGGTTGGGGCCTCAGAATGGATAAAATCCGGTAATTGGGCAAAGAACGGCGCATACCAACTCGGGAACAAAGTCACTGGAAAAAGCGTCGGCATAGTGGGGCTTGGTCGCATTGGTCGTGCAGTTGGGGAACGCCTTCAACCATTCGGTGGAGAAATTCACTATTATTCCCGATCGGCGAAAGGAACCAACGGATGGACGCATCACGAAGATATTGTGGAAATGGCCAAAGCTGTCGACATTCTCATAGTAACTTTGTCTGGCGGACCAGACACAATTGGCATGGTGGGCGTCGATGCCCTTAAAGCACTTGGGCCCGAGGGGCTTTTGGTCAACGCATCTCGCGGTACGACTGTTGATGAAGAAGCACTTTTAGAAGCATTAGAAACCAGCACAATTCGTGCAGCCGCTTTGGATGTGTTTGAAAATGAGCCCAATATAAATCCGCGTTTTTTGACGTTGAACAATATCTTGCTTCAACCCCACCAATCATCAGGAACAACAGAAACCCGAAAAGTTATGGGGCAATTGCAACGTGATAATCTAGCTGCATATTTTGCGGGCAAAGAGCTACTGACGCCGGTCAATTGAAAACCAATAAAAATCTACAAACTAATTCCGGCGGCATTTTGCTCTGCAATACTGTCATCTCTCTAAACTATGAAGGACAACCGTCATGACAATGATCACGCTGGTAACAGGAGGTGGGTCAGGCATTGGACGCGCGTGCGCCACGACTTTAGCTAAAAATGGACACCACGTGATCGTGACAGGTCGGCGTATGAACGCGCTTGAGGAAACCGTCAGTTTAATCGGGGCAAATGCATCTGCCATTGCGTCTGATTTAACAGATCCCGCTCAAGTCGATTCTCTCTATGAGCAAATAGAGGAAGAACATGGGCGACTTGATGTCATGTTCAACAATGCGGGCACCAATGTTCCAGCTCAGCCGATTGGCGATATTCTGGTTGAAGATTTTACCAAGATCATCGACATAAATGTAACGGGTGCGTTCATCGCAGCGCGCGGAGCTTTCAACTTAATGCGCAAACAGAACCCGCAAGGCGGCCGGATTATCAACAACGGTTCGATCTCGGCAACGATGCCCCGACCCGGATCAACTCCATATACTTGTGCCAAACATGCAATCACCGGGATGACACGAACGATCGCACTCGATGGACGCGCCTACAATATTGCGTGCGGACAAATCGACATAGGCAATGCTGCATCTGACATGACATCTTCCATGGGAGACGGAGTTCCGCAAGCCGACCTTTCGATAAAGCCGGAGCCGGTTATGGATGTACAAAACGTGGCAGATTCTGTATTGCACATGGCTAATTTGCCACTCGATGCCAACGTCCTATTCATGACAGTTATGGCCACAGCTATGCCGTTTGTTGGCAGAGGTTGAGCAACACCAACAATGAGTACCCCATTTCCGGTTACAACAGTCAGCGCAGTTATTGCGAAAGACTAAATTACCAATCAAATTCGCGAGACATGATATTATGACCCATCCCCTATTTGACCTCACAAACAAAACCGCACTGATCACAGGCTCTTCGCAAGGAATTGGCTTTGCTTTGGCCAAAGGGCTTGCTGAAGCAGGTGCAACGATTGTCCTAAACGGACGTGATGTGAGTAAACTTGCTGAAGCAACCTCCAGATTGAAAACAGATGGAATAGACGTGCATCAACTTCCTTTTGATGTGGTCGACCACGCGGCTGTGCAAACGGCAGTCGATAGTTTCGAGAAATCGAACGGCCCAATAGACATTTTGGTAAACAATGCTGGCATGCAATTTCGCACCGCTTTGGAAGATTTCCCTGAAGATATGTTCTCTAAACTGCTTGCAACCAATGTGTCATCTGTCTTCAACGTTGGCCAAGCAGTTGCATGCCACATGATTGGGCGAAAACGTGGCAAGATCATCAATATCGCTTCTGTTCAAACATCGCTTGCCCGCCCGGGCATCGCCCCATATACGGCAACAAAAGGTGCTGTGGGCAACCTGACCAAAGGCATGGCTACAGATTGGGCACAGCACGGCTTGCAGTGCAACGCACTCGCTCCTGGATATTTCGACACTCCATTAAATGCCGCATTGGTCGCTGACCCGGACTTCACTGCATGGCTTGAAAAGCGCACACCGGCCGGACGTTGGGGTAAAGTTGAAGAACTTGTTGGGGCATGTATTTTTCTGAGTTCCGCCGCCTCCGAATTTGTAAACGGTCAAACGATCTATGTGGATGGTGGCATAACCGCCAGCCTTTAGGAGAGCAGGCATGTCACAAGAATTGTCCAGATTATTCATCGTTATGGGCGTATCTGGATGCGGAAAATCCAGCATCGGCAAAGCATTGGCTTCACGGTTTTCCGGAACCTATTTGGAAGGAGACGATCTCCATCCTGCAGCCAATATTGAACTAATGAGTGCAGGCACTCCCCTTACGGACAAAGATCGATGGCCTTGGTTGGAGAACGTTGCAAAGGCAATGGCAGTGAAAAAAGGAGTGGTGTTTACAGGCTGTTCAGCTCTTAAAAAATCTTACCGTTCATTCTTGATCGAAAAAGCGGGCGAACAAATTTTTTTCATTCATCTTGCTGGAACAAAGCAGCTGATAGCAGATCGAATGTCCAAGAGATCAGGGCACTTCATGCCTGTTAAACTGCTCGACAGCCAGTTCGCAACACTTGAACCACCGGGACCTTCTGAAACTGCGCTCACAACCGATATATCGGAAACACCGGATAAAATTTTACAACACATTGTGCTGTCGCTCGAACAGGATAATTCAGTGACAACTGAATCAAATCCGAAGAAGCTCCAAACCCAAATTTAGGACAATACATGCGTGCCATCGTCATCCACAGCGCAAAAGATTTGCGTATAGAAGAAACAGAAGTTTCTGAACCAAGAGAAGGAGAAGTGCTCGTACGCATCACCACCGGCGGTATTTGCGGCTCGGATTTGCACTATTACAATCACGGTGGCTTTGGATCGATCCGATTAAAGCAACCCATGATTCTTGGACATGAAGTTTCTGGTCGGATTGAAGCTCTTGGTCAAAATGTAGTTGGATTAGATGAAGGAGACCTTGTTGCAGTTTCACCGTCGAGGCCTTGCAATCAATGTAATTATTGCCTCAAAGGGCAACAGAACCATTGCGAAAACATGCAGTTTTATGGTTCGGCAATGCCATTCCCTCACATCCAAGGTGCTTTTCGCGAACTGATCATTGCGAAGGCAAGTCAGTGCGTCAAAGCGAATGGCCTCACCAGTGGCGAAGCAGCAATGGCTGAGCCGCTTTCTGTTTGTTTGCATGCCACCCGCCGGGCAGGCGAGATGCTGGGAAAACGGGTCTTAATCACTGGGTCAGGTCCAATTGGCACTCTATCCATTCTTGCGGCAAGAGCTGCTGGTGCGGCTGAAATTGTCGTAACAGATTTGACAGATTCAGCCCTCAATTTCGCCAACAAAGTGGGTGCAAACATAGTCATCAACACAGCAAAACATGCTGATGCATTAAAACCGTATCAAGCAGGTAAAGGGTATTTTGATGTTCTTTTCGAATGCTCTGGTGCGGCCCCGGCACTTGCCGCAGGAATTGCATCAATGCGTCCACAGGCTGTTGTCATGCAACTTGGTTTGGGCGGAGACATGAACGTGCCAATGCAGGCATTGACGGCCAAGGAACTTGAACTGCGTGGTTCTTTCCGGTTCCACGAAGAATTTTTCATGGCTGTTCAACTCATGCAAAGTGGTGTGATTGATACAAAACCATTGATCTCTCATACGGTGCCATTGGACGATGCCGTTAAAGGGTTTGAGATAGCAAACGATCGAAGCCAAGCTATGAAAACCCAAATAAATTTCGCGTAAGTCAGCGGATCGCAAGAGGAATAACCAATGTCATTTTTTGAAGCACATGATCCTGAATTTTCAACCTATGTTCTTGGCAACGCTCCGGTAAAACAATTGGCGACAGGGTTCGATTGGGTCGAAGGCCCGGTTTGGTTCGGCGATGCCAATTGTTTGCTTTTTTCAGATATTCCAAACAACCGCATTATGCGATGGACGCCCGATGAAGGTATCTCGATCTATCGCGAACCATCAAATTATTCAAATGGCCACACACGTGATCTCCAAGGACGTCTTATCAGCTGCGAACACGGCACCCGCCGTGTGACGCGTACTGAGCACGACGGTTCCATCACAGTGATAGCCGACAGTTATGAGGGCAAAAAATTAAATTCACCCAATGATGTTGTGGTGAAGTCAGATGGGTCGATTTGGTTCTCTGACCCCCACTACGGTATCATGACCAATTATGAAGGCTATAAAGCTTCACAAGAACTGCCCTGCAATGTGTATCGGGTCAGTCCAGACGATCTTTCCATAACCGTAGTAGTGACAGACATGGACTGTCCAAACGGACTGGCATTTTCACCTGACGAAAGCCTGCTTTATGTCGCTGACACAGCCGCAATGTTCAAAGAAGATGCGGAACGCCATATTCGTAAGTACAAAGTGGACAATGACATCACAAAAGATGGTCAAATTTTTCACACAATATCACCAGGTGCTTCGGACGGGTTTCGGCTTGATACAGATGGAAACATTTGGTCCTCAGCAGCTGATGGAGTGCATTGCATCAACCCGATGGGAAAATTGTTAGGTAAAATCCTAGTGCCGGAACTCGTATCAAATGTCTGTTTTGGCGGCAGAGCAAAGCACCAGCTTTTCATCACCGCAACCACGAGCATCTACACCATAACGCTGAACCGGCAAGGCGCTCAATATCCGTAATAGCCGATAGATCAATATTGTCCATTCGCCCGAACCGCGGCCATGGTGTTAGAATTTGATGCAATGCTTTGTGTCATATTATACGACTGTGCTGTGGGCTTCAGGCTGAATATTTTACTGACTCGATAGGCGATCAAAAGCCTTTTGAAGGTAGGTCAACGACAGGAATACGAGGATAGCCCAGATAATGAGCTCGTAAGGTCCCAAGCCAGTTCCGCGCAACCAACGGGCGAGTAGGCCACCATTTGGACGAAGTTCTTGGATGCCTAAAAGGCCACTACGCGGCCAGAGGTCGAAAATCCAAAAACGGGAAATGTATAGAAGAATGAGACAGACCAATGCGGTTATAGCCAATCCAAAAAAGCGTTTCATTTTGCCAACCCAATCGATGTCTCATCGATTTTTAGAACCAACATATCGCCTCGACGTTCCAGCTCACCTTCAAGCTCAATAAACTGCCCCACTTTGTCATAGAGCGATTGAAGCATGGGACCACCATCTGCGCTTGCAACAAGTAGAAATTCGCTTCCCTCAACTGGCTTGCTCGACACAAACACTGGTGGAATGCCGCCAATAAGACAGAGGTTTGCACAGGCTTTGTGAGCAAGTCCACGACCGGGTTGCATGGCCCCTGCAAGGCACTTCCCGTCACAAATTTCTCCAGCCAAGCGCCATTTTCCCAAAGGTTCACTGGTCGGAATTGAAGCTTCTCCTTCAGCCGCTTTTAACCCCGCTTTGCCACCACGCAGTTGCAGCATATCCAATGTGCCACGCTCTAAAATAACGCCCGATGCTGTGGCCAGTTTTCCGTGGAGCGGTGTTGCGCGGTCCATCACGCCTGCTTTACCGCCGCCGGTTAACATAAGCGTATGGCCAACGGCTATCCGGTCATTTCCCTTTGTGACACGCAACAGGGGATAAGGTTTCAACTCCACAACGCCAGTTACAGTTTGGCGGCCATAATCGAAACGAAATCCTGCCTTTCCAGCATCATCTTGCGTTGCACCAATTACGAGGGAGGCCGCGAGAAAACCACCAACAAACATCAACGACGCCATCAATAAAAACGACCGCAAGCCTTTTGGAACTTTGAGATAGCCAACGAAGAAGGGTTCAGTTTTCTGCGTCATTATGAACCACCCTTTGGTTTCGAAAGAACAAGAGGCTCTACAAACGTGCCCGGTTGGTTTGCTTCCGGATCGACCAATACACGGTCATTTTCGACTGCAAGATTGTATGTGGGAACAGTCTCCGTAAATGGTGCAGGAGAGCGCCCGTTGGTTACGTCATATTGAAATCCATGCCACGGACAGGTCACTAGGCAGTTGAGAATTTTGCCTTCACCCAGAGGTCCATTCTGGTGGGCGCAGGCATTGGAGATTGCGGAAAGCTTTCCATCTTGAAGAAAGACAGCAACCCTATCGCCTTTCGGCAATTTGGCAATTTTCGCATAGCCTTCATTCATCTCACTGGTGGCGCACACTTCAATCCACCCATCGGTGGATTTTTCATGCTCGCCCGCCTTTTTTCTTTCCGAAATTGCCGCAAGAAGATGAAGGCCAACCACAGCACACGCCACCACAACAAACAGGATTGGGAAGGCTTGATTTTGTTGGTCTTGAAGGATGCCAAAACTCACATGGGCAACCACTGAAATATAGGCCGCATAGATGAGGTAGTGCAGTGCCTTCCAAATTGGAGGTGTCAGAAACTTCATCCAGAAATCGTGACTGGTGGTTGCCAAAATCAACAAGCAAAGCAGCGCAAAAATGCCGAATGCTTCAAAAGGAAAACCAAGTAATTGGGTGTAGCTGGTGTTTGCAAATAACAGAGCTTCGTATTTCCCTGCTTTTGAAAACGCGAAATACCAGTCAAGGATGTAGCCTGCGTGGGCCAACGCAACAAATGCTGTCATCACCCCGAAATGGCGCCTGTTATAGAGCAAGGGTAAAAATCGATTGTCCAACCGCGCGAGTGGGCCAATGGTCAAAATAACCGACAACATCAAAAACGCGCAGGAACCAAAAGCACGCGCATTGTGAACCTGCGCGTTTATTGGGCTTTCATGGTTCAAAATATGCGGTGTGATTTCTATGAAAACCCATAGATAGCACACAACCGCAAACAACATGATGCCGTCGTACCACCATTTATTCTTGTTCCACTGAACAGGGATATATTTGACACTCATGCGAAGCCCACTTCTAACATAGAGAGTTTCTTGGGTTCAAAATCAATGGGGGGCGATTGCCGGATCATTTGGCCAATAACTATCGTTGCTACAACTACAGCCGCCAATAAAAATGCAGTGATGCGGTGTGCATTGCGAATTGGCATGTGACGTTTGAACCAATTATCCCTGCCCGTTTCCAACACATACCAACGCCATAAAACGAGTGGCCATATCATAATGACGCCAGGAACAAGCAATGGGCGAAAGATGTATGCGCCACGGGCATCTTCATCAATTCTGTCGATACCAATTACTAGAAATACAAGAGCGACGATAACACCAGTTATCGCCCACCCTTTGCAGACAAGGAGGATCGCTTCAGCTTCGTTCACTGCATGCCTCCAAAGTGTACGCCTGAAATTTCAGTCATTTCTTTCTTCCAGGTCGTGAGGTCATCGTGGTTGAATTTGGACAGATGGTCATGGCCGCACGCCCGCGCCATCACCTGCATGAGTTCCACACTTGCTTCAAAGAAATTGGTGAGTTGCCGTGCAGATTTTTCGACAACCAAACGGCTCACCAAATGAGGTTTTTGCGACGCTATGCCAACCGGGCAGTTATTCGTATGACACGCCCGCATGGCAATACAACCGATGGCCTGCATAGCGGAATTGGAGAGAGCAATTGCATCAGCCCCCAAAGCGAGAGCTTTGATAAAATCAGCGGGTTTGCGCAACCCGCCCGTGATCACCAAGGTTACGTCAGACCGGCCAGATTTATCTAAGTGACGGCGTGCACGTGCAAGTGCTGGAATGGTAGGTACAGAAATATTGTCTCTAAATATGATGGGTGCAGCCCCTGTGCCACCACCGCGCCCGTCAAGGATTATATAGTCAACACCCACTTCTAAGGCTGCATCAATATCTTTTTCTACATGTTGTGCCGAGAGCTTATAACCGATGGGAATTCCACCCGTTCGGTCGCGAACTTCGTCAGCAAATTCTTTAACTTGCGAAGGATCAGTCCACTCGGGAAAACGCGAAGGAGAGATCGCATCTTGTCCCGGTTTCAGGTTCCGCACTTCGGCAATTTTATCTTTTACTTTTTTACCAGGCAAATGCCCTCCAGTACCGGTTTTAGCACCTTGCCCTCCCTTAAAGTGGAATGCCTGAACTTTGTTCAACTTGTCCCAATCAAAGCCGAAACGAGCTGAAGCAAGTTCATAGAAATACCGGCTGTTGGCTTCCTGTTCTTGCGGCAACATTCCACCTTCGCCAGAACAGATACCGGTACCTGCTAATTCAGCGCCACGTGCCAAAGCAATTTTGGCTGGTTCGGAAAGCGCACCGAAAGACATGTCGGAAACAAATAGTGGAATATCGAGTTTCAATGGTTTTTGAGCATTTGGTCCGATAACAACCTCGGTCCCAACTGCATCTTCATCAAGCAAAGGCGCCTTATGCAATTGCGCGGTTAAAAGCTGAATATCGTCCCATTTCGGAAGTTGATATCCAGGAACACCCATGGCATCCACTTTGCCATGATGACCCGTTTTGGAAAGACCGTCGCGGGCATATTGTTGAATAAGTCCATTGAGCGGTTCTTCTTCCGTACCATGAGAGGTGTCAGCGTAAAGACCAAGATAGTTGTCACGTTTATAGGGTTGAGGGTTTGCCTTCCCCCAAGCGTTGATCTCATCAGCATCCACGCAAATGTCATTTCCTTCTACCCACGACTTGAACATTGGAAGAGCTTCATTGTTGGCGTATTCTGAAACGCCACTGTCCAAACGGTAATCCCAATAGTGAACACCGCACATCAGATTGTCACCACTCACAAACCCGTCTGACATCAATGCCCCACGATGAAGGCATCTTCCGTAGAATACTGAGATTTCTTCATCAAACCGCACCACCACTAAATCAACTTCTCCAACGAGCGCATAAGCAGGTTTTCTGTCGGGCAATTCGCTGAATTTCGCGACGGTCGTTTTTTCCATGTCAAACCATTCCTATTGATAATCAATTTCGAAGATGCGTTAGTTGTGTTTCGTAGCAAGCAAATCGTTCTCAACAGCGAGACAACACCACAGATTTGCCATTTGTCAAATCGTGCATATTGAAGGGTAACCATCCATGACACAGGCCCTGAATCATCTGCCATTGGAATCCTATACACCGCAATGATGGATCATGGAGTGAGCATTAAACTGATCCTTCTCGGCTTGATTGCCTGCGTCATTATTTATTCACTACTGACAAAAGCGATAAGCCGTACAATTTTAACATTGCCGATGATTTTTACGGGGCTGGGCCTTTTGGCTTCCGAACCAACAAAAATGTTGGCCGCACCTGAAGTGCTTGATGTAACCAAGCGGTTTCTTGCCGAAATCACATTGATCATTGTCTTGTTTGCGGATGCAAGCCACGTGCGACTTTCCCAGTTAAAGCAAAGCTACAAGCTCCCGCTTAGAATGTTGGTCATCGGCATGCCCTTATCCATTTTGTTTGGCACGTTGATAGTTACTTTGCTGAATCCCGGAGGGGGCTTGGCCATGGCTTTATTGACAGCAGCCCTTTTGACACCAACCGATGCTGCGCTGGGGCAAACAGTTGTTTCCAGTTCACAAGTACCTTTAAAGCTTCGCCAAACAATCAATGTTGAAAGTGGATTAAACGATGGGCTGGCACTTCCGTTCGTTTTGCTTGGAGGTATTTTAGCCTCTGGGTCGGCGGGTACAGACGGGTTACTCACCTTAGCCATCGTACAAATTGTGTTGGGCCCTGTTGCAGGCATTTTTGTGGGCTGGGGAGTCGCCAAATTAATGAGTTTTGCCGATGATCACGATTGGTCGATGGAAAGTGCAAGAGGTGTTGTCTTTTTAACCACTGCTTTTGCTGCTTTTCTGGCGGCAGAACTCATTGGTGGAAATGGTTTTATAGCTGCGTTTGTTGCCGGTGCAGTATTCGGAAACAGTTATCGAAATGACTTACACTTCATCTCTGAATTTATGGAAGGAAACGGGCAACTTCTAACAATGACAGCCTTTTTCATCTTCGGCGCATTGCTTCTACCCGATGGCTTGGGGCATTTGTCTTTATTTTCAATCGCGATTGGAATTCTGTTTCTCACCATCGTTCGTATCACGCCCATCGTCATATCGCTTTGGGGAACTGGGTTAAACTTAAAGGAGAAGTTCTTTCTGGGATGGTTTGGACCACGCGGTTTAGCTTCGATTTTGTTCACCCTGATCATCATAGATGAGTACGAAATTACCGGCGAGACCGAATTGCTAGCATGTGTATCTGTAACCGTGCTGTTTTCAATAGTGCTACATGGCCTCACTGCTGCCCCACTGGCTCAACGCATAGGTCGCTGAATAGGAGACCGCCTGTAAAAGAAGCTGGAACTGTATGATGCAGATGTCAAAGATATCTCGGAATTTTTAATGGCTGATGTTTAGAATTCGAATGTGGAGAAGGTTTCAGAGAGTAATTTAGGTTGTTGAAAACGAAATGGTGTTTCAGGTTGAACTGAAACACCACAATCTCAGCGAAGAACATAGACAGAGCATCTGGCATGTCGCACCACGCGGGATGCAGTTGAACCCAGCAGATAGTCTTTCAACTCTGGCCGGTGTGATGCAATGACAATGCAGTCAACATTGTTTGCGTTTGCGTATTCTAATATCGCGACACCAGCCCGACCTGAAACAAGAACGACCGCACATTCAGGTGCATCACCGACAAATTTCGTCAATGTATTATGTATGTCCTCATTGCGTGTCTTGATTGCGTCTTTGGGCAGGTAGTGTTTGGCTGCCCCAGGAAGAGGTTCTTGCGCATTTAATACAGTTATCTTGCCACCCTCAGCGACCATATCAAGGGCTTGATCGAGAGAATGTTGAGCGGCATCTAACTGATTCACGGAGATTGGCAACAGAATGTGATTACGCTTCATCGGGAAGGCTCCAAATTAGGTGAATTATTGTTTTCGAGTGCGCGACTGCGTGCAGCTGCTGCAGAAACCGTTTGCCAAACCAATTCATTAAGGCCGGTTTCTGTTGCTAGAAGTCTTTCCAAACCTGCCGCTGTGGTGCCGCCGGGCGATGTCACCGCTTCACGCAGATCCGACGCATGGTGTTTAGAGACTGACATCAAACACCCTGCGCCCTTGATCGTTTCTACAGCCAAAGTTCGAGCAATATCTTGCGGTAACCCAAGATTGACCCCGCTGTGTTCCATCGCTTCAGCCATTGCAAAGACATAGGCCGGACCAGATCCAGACATGGCTGTGACAGCGTGCATCATGTCTTCATCTTCAACAATGATGACCTGACCCACCGCCTGCATCAATTCCCGTGTCCGTTCCAAAGCGTGGTCGGTATTTAAGTTGTTTGCGACAATTCCGGTGACGCCATGGCCAACTTCAGCTGGCGTATTCGGCATGGCACGTACGACTGAAACCGGACGTTCCAACATGTGTTCCAATTGCGAAATTGTTACTCCGGCCGCAATAGAGATGAAAATAGTCTCTGGTGTTGCTTGCGTCGCGATAGACGCAATAGCAGCAGCGACATATTGTGGTTTTGTTGCCAACACGACGATGTCAGGCTTGCCAAACTGTGTTGGATTGATCTGCACACCTTTCTCACATAACGAAATCAACCAGTCAGATGGATTGGGGTCCAAAACCTTGACGTTTTGTGGAGACAATCCGTTCCGTAACCATCCCTTAAGAAGGGCGGAGCCCATGCGCCCGCAGCCAATCAAGGTCAGTCGGGTATTGGTCAGTTCGGAACTTTTTTTGCTCATACTGCTCTCAATAAAAAAATGCCGGACCACCTCAATAACGGCGGCCCGGCAGTTGCGGGAGGTTGTTTATAATCCTCGTGAACGCATGTTTTCTGGCAACCAGGTCGCAAGTTCAGGGAAGACGATCAGAACGCCAACCATCACAACCATGATCAGGAACATCGGCACAGCCGTACGCGCAATATAGCCCATCTCATGCTTGGTCATGCCTTGCAGAACAAACAGATTAAAGCCAACAGGCGGTGTAATCTGCGCCATCTCAACAACCACAACGATGAAGATACCGAACCAGACCAAATCGAACCCAAGCTCTCCAAAAGCAGGTGTTGTGATCATCGGCAAAATGACAGCCATTGTGAGGACAACGGATGAAATACCATCAAGGAACATACCGATCAGAACGTAAAACACCATCAGTGCAAAGATGAGAACAGTTGGTGATAGATTCAGCGACCCAATCCATTCCGCAATTGTCCGTGGCAGGCCTGTGAAGCCCATCGAGAGGCTAAGGAATGCAGCGCCCATCAGGATCAATGCAATCATAGCAGATGTTCGTGTGGCGCCCATGAGACTTTCAAAGAATGTCTCAAAGGTCAAAGACCGTTGGAAACCAGCCAGCACTAACGCTCCCACAACTCCAAAAGCAGCAGCTTCAGTTGCCGTAGCAATGCCTGAATACATTGAACCAATTACCGTTAGAACCAGCAGTATAACCGGCGCAAGAAAGCGTGAGTTCCAGACTTTTTCCTTGAAGCTCATTATAGGTTCAGTTGGTGGACGTTGATCCTTTTTCAGATAATACCAAGCCGCGATGTAAAGAGAGAACATCGACGCCAAAACCAGACCTGGCAAGATACCTGCCATGAACAGTTGCGTGATACTTTCATTCACGGTGACGCCATAAACGATCAGCGTCAAAGAAGGCGGGATCATCAGGCCAAGTGTCGCCGACCCTGCCAGTGTTCCAATTGTCATGAACTCTGGATACCCGCGTTTACGTAGTTCCGGGATCGACATTTTACCTACCGTTGTAAGTGTCGCGGCCGACGAACCGGATACAGCAGCAAATACGGTACAACCAACCACGTTGGTGTGCAGTAACCCGCCGGGAAGACGAGCCATCCATGGTGCAAGTCCTTTAAACATGTCTTCCGACAATCGCGTTCGATAAAGGATTTCGCCCATCCAGATAAACAGCGGCAACGCTGTCAGCGTCCAGCTGGAGGCGCTTTCCCAAGCTTTATCGGTTAGGTTTGCACCAATAAAACCCTTGTCAAATAACATGATTCCGATGGCACCTACGCCCATCAAAGACAGACCGATCCAGACACCGGAGCCGAGAAGAAAAAACAATACGACCAAGAAGATCGCTGTGAGTGTGAACTGATCCATGATTTACTCCGTTCTCTCTTCAGGTGGCAAATCTTCGATGCCAACGTGATCTGTAAAGACCAAACGCACCAAGTGATCCCAAAGTGCTATGGCCAGAATGGCCGACCCAATGGTCATTGAAAGTTCAGGAATCCAAAGCGCCATATTGTCTTGGCCCTGGCTGCGGAAATTAAAAATATATGACTGCAGATTTCGTTCGAACGCGGCATAACAAAAGAATGTCAACAGGGCTGCGCTAAATCCGAAGCACCAAATTTCGGCGATCTTGCGTGATTTCCCAAGTCCCGAAAGCAGAAGAGTGACACGAATATGGGCACCGTGGTTTAAGGCATAAGCAAGTGCGAAAAAGATCGAACCAGCCATACAGTAGCCCGCATAGTTAGCAGCTCCGGGAAAGGACAATCCCATCCACCGGGCGATCATCTGGGCGCAGATTAAGATCAGAATAGCGATCATGGATAATCCCCCCATGACGCCTCCGACAAAATAAACTCTGTCCAGCAGCGTTCTCAAGTTACTCATCACTCATCTCCCTCCCAGAAAATGGTCCTTGAGACCAGGAAAGCCGGCCCCAAGGATTGTGTTTTTATTGCGCGGAAGCTTTATAGGCATTGACAACTGCAGCGCCTTTTTCACCGGCGGCAGCAAGCCATTCTTCGGTCATGGTTGCACCAAAAACAGTCAATTCATTTTTTAATTTTTCGCTTGGTGCGGCAACAGTCATGCCATTTGCTTTAAACTGTTCTAAATACCAGCTGGCCAATTCTGCAGATTTTGCCGTTGCTCCTTTTGAAGCTTCTTTACCTGACGATTGTAGGCAATCCCGCTCT
The DNA here is from genome assembly GCA_938010435.1 of uncultured Rhizobiaceae group bacterium. Lineage (GTDB taxonomy): Bacteria > Pseudomonadota > Alphaproteobacteria > Rhizobiales > Rhizobiaceae > Pseudahrensia. The sequence continues at coordinate 69,019 of CALLUS010000017.1, forward strand.
TTTTCCGTCAACGCATCGTAGGCGCTTTTGTTGGCGAAAACCGCGTTCCGGGGCAGCCATGCTTGGGTGTCGTAAAAATGTGTAAGCAATTCCCAAACTTTGGTATCGTACCCGGTGGAACCGGAAGAAATAAATGACGATGCCACGCCAGTCGACAAAGCTTGCGCCAAATCTGCAGCTTCAATCTGAACCGGCAACATTCCAGCCAATTCAGCCAGTCGAGAAGTCGCTGCATTATAAGCGCGGAATTTGATACCAGACATATCTGCGACAGACGTAATTTCTCTATTGAAATACAAACCCTGTGCAGGCCACGGAGCAGAATAGATCAAGACTAGGCCATCCGCTTCGAGTGCGGTGCTGATTGCGTCTTTAGATGCTTCCCACAGTCGATCGCTGTCCGCGTATGATGTTGCCAGGAATGGAATGGAATCGACACCGTAAATCGGATTCTCATTTTGATGCGCAGATAAGAAACGTTCGCCAATCGGAGCTTGCCCAATTTGCACAGCCCGTTTGATTTCATTGCCTTTGAATAAAGAGCCGCCCGAATGGATAGTGATATCAAGCGATCCATCTGTGCAGGTGCGTACAGCTTTAGCAAACTGATGCCCGTATTCAGTGTGAAAGTTACTTTCGGGATAAGCCATTGGCATGTCCCATTTGGTTTGTGCAAGGGCCGTAGACCCTATGGAAACCAACGTCCCTGCCATGATGGCAATCATTGTATTTTTCATTGTTCTTCCTCCATTAGAAATGTTCGTATTTTTAGATGAACCTGTTCGGTGAATAGGCCGTCAGATCCAAGTTTGTGCCCCCTTGCGGAGACAACAGATCAGCAACAAGACGGCCGGTTTTAGGTCCGCTTGTCAGTCCGATATGGTGATGCCCAAACGCTGTGATCACGCCTGTTTGGCCAATCTCACCGATCAGCGGCAGGCTATCAGCAGGTGCGGGTCGATGACCCAGCCAAGTTTCAATTTTGCTGAATTCAAGCGTTGGGAAACTCTGGCGCGCCACTTTCTCTAATAGGGCCAGTGGCTTTGGTGATGGGCCTGCATCTAGTCCGCCAAATTCAACAATTCCGGCACAACGCAATCCGCCATCCATTGACGTTGCAACAAATTTCCCCGATGCGACCATGACTGGATTACGCAATTGGGCAGACGGTTCTTTAAATTCGATATGGTAACCACGCTCGGTCTCCATTGGGATTTTGATCCCCAGCTTGTCCGTCAGTTTTTTTGACCATACACCCGCCGCAAGAATGACTTTGTCGCATTGCATCGTACCAGAATCTGTTTCAATCGAACTGACTTTGCCATTTGAGAGCGTTACATCTTTAACAGCAGCTTGTTTGACGGTCCCGCCTTCTGTTTCAAAAACACCCGCTAACGCTTTAACATAGGCGCCGGGGTCGCCAACAAATCCGTGTTCTTGCATCACGGCAAGCAGGCCAATATCGTCAGACAACATCGGTTCCATCCGCTGCACCGCATCTCCTTCAATCAGTTCAGGAACGAAACCCGCTTCTCGTCGCAAACCCCAAGTGTAACTGTCCATTTCAAACGCAGCTCTAGACGTATAGGCAAAAGAGTAGTCGCTCTTTTGTAACCAAGATGCGGCATTAGTATCTTTTATCAGGGCTGTATGTTGGGCAACTGCATCATACGTCAAAGGTTCTAGCCCACTTGCAATTCGGCGGGAGTCTTTATCGTTGGCATGTGAAAGATACTTAAACAGCCAAGGTGCTAATCTTGGAAAATAGGACCACTGAACAAAAAGTGGGAAGTTGGCATCCATCAGGAGTTTTGGCCCCTTTGCGATCAATCCGGGGGCAGTAACGGGGACCACTGAACAAGCGGCTAAAACACCTGCATTGCCGTGAGATGTTCCTTCGCCCGGCGCAGATTTGTCAACGAGCGTGACCATATTGCCTTTGCGCTGGAGCCAGATCGCCGCAGAAACTCCAACGATCCCGGCACCAATGACAATGATATGTTCTTTGCCCGACATCTAAGGTTTCTCACTACATGCAAATTGGAATTCTAAAACTTACACAGACCTGTATACAGGTCAATGTTCGGTTTTGTCCACAAGAATATTGACTTTCCAATTGAACTTGGCAAAAAGGAGATTGAACAATACGGATGTCATCAAAAATGAGCACAAGTGTCGATTTGGTCTATGAACAGGTTCGCGATATGGCAGCCAATTTTGAGTTCAAGCCTGCAGAACGTATCAACGAAAGCAAGTTGTCCAAAAGACTTGGAGCCAGCCGAACGCCACTGCGAGAGGCCATGAACCGATTGGCAGCGGAAGGCCTTTTGATGCTTGAAGGCGGGCGGGGTTTTTTCTGCCAACCTCTCAACCCCCAGCTTGTTGTTTGCCTTTACGAACTTCGTGAGGCTTTAGAAGCCGATGCGGTGCGGTTGGCAGTAGACCGGTCAACGGATGAACAGTTGCAAGAGATTGAGTCTTATTTAAAAGACATTGCACCAAGATATGTTGACGGAACACCGGCGCGGGAGATCGTGTCATTGGATGAAGAGTTCCATCTCAAGATTGCAGGTCTATCCGGCAATCCTGAAATTACAAGTATGATAGAGCTAACCTATGAACGCATCCGCTATGTGCGGTGGATTGCGATGCGTGAAAAAATAGACATCACGCATACTGCGCATTTGCATGTCTTTAATGCAATTATTGCGCGGGATGCCGACACAGCAGTCGAGCGAATGCGAAATCACATCAAGACCAGCACAGAAGAAGCGACCGAGACCGTAGAGAAAGCTTATTCGCAACTTTACGTCCCACGGCATTAATTTCAAATCCCAAGGAATCACCAGTCATGACCGTCCAATATGGTGGAAAATCAGTATACGGCGCTGTGTTAGGCATTTTGATGCTCGAAGCCCGATTTCCCCGTATCCATGGCGATATTGGAAATGCAACCACGTGGCCCTTTCCTGTTCAATATCGTGTTGTAAAAGGTGCCAGCCCTAACAAAATTGTTCGGCAAGATCCAATGTTGTTGGTCGATCGATTTATCGACGCAGCCAAAGAACTTGTTGAGGCCGGTTGTGATGGGATCACCACAAATTGCGGTTTCCTCGCTCTGACGCAAGACCGCATTTCCAAAGCTGTTCCAGTGCCGGTCGCAACCTCATCACTTATGCAAATTCCGATGGTACAGGCGCTATTGCCCCCCGGTAAAAAAGTGGCGGTGCTAACGATTTCCAAAGAGACTTTGACACTCGATCATCTGCGTGCAGCCGGCGTGCCAAATCCGGAGGACATTCCTATCTATGGCACAGATGGAGGCAGCGCGTTTACGCGCTGCATTCTTGACGATCACGAGATGATTAATTTTGAAGATTGCCGTCAAGATATGATCGATGCCGCCAGAGAGATCGTCGAGGCAGACCGTGATATTGGTGCTATTGTACTGGAATGTACGAATATGACGCCCTATGCCTACGACGTCAGAAAAGCGACGGGGCTGCCGGTCTTTTCAATCTATTCATTTGTAAAATGGTTCCATGAAGGTCTAGTGCCTGATCGGTTCCGGTTGGAACTGGATGATCCGCGCGCGGGTTTGTTCTAAAGCAACCTACACTTATTCATTCTTATATCTGCAAGATGCCTGCCCTATTCAAAATAGGGTAGGTTTTTCGCTTTGGCCGCACGAACCCAACTTGGTACGAACGGAACGATCTTGTCCTGTGTCGGCACCATCATCTCGATAAAGCTGGCACCTTCGTGATTAATCGCAGCACTGAGGACGGCTTCGATATCATCTTCTGATATAATGCGCGCAGTTTGAAACCCAAAGGCTTCTGCCAATTTGATGTAATCCACTGCACCAAAATCCGTCGACCAGGGCTCGTCCACATCATCAAGCAATATTGCTTCGCCGCGAATCCAGCCAAAGGTATCATTGCGCGTAAGGATGATTGTGACGTTTTTCTTACTGCGCTTTATCGTCTCCATATCCCCCATCACAAACCCGAAAGACCCGTCACCTGTAAAAGAAATCACAGGGCCATCGCTTGCAAAAGATGCCCCAAGTCCAGCTGGAACTGAATACCCCAATGCCCCCATAGAATAATTGGTGATGTAACGGCGGCCAGCTTCTTTGATTGTAAGAAGGGCTGAGGGGTAGATCGCACTGACGCCGGGTTCAGATGTAACAATTGCATTTGCAGGCAAGATTTTGTCCAGAGCTTGCGTAAGCTTAACCGGTGAAATTGTGCCCTCTGGCATTGGAATATTCGCGTTAAAGACTCTGTCCAATGCAGATTTCTTTACGGGGTTTAAATCAAGCTTGTCCCGTTTCAAGTCCGGGTAGTTTGATTTTAGAATATCCACCATATATTCGAGGCTGGCGCGAGCATCACCGACCATCCCAACCTGTACTGGAAAATTGTTGCCTATATGGGCCTCTGCTATGTCTAGATGCATAAACGTCTTAGATGTCGGATCGCCGTATAACTTCCAATGGTCGGTGGCTGCACTATCTGTATTCGTGCCGACGAAAAAGACCGTATCTGCGTCATGGACGTAACTGTTGGAATACTCCATGCCGCCACGCCCCCCTATCACACGCAAAGCAAGGGGGTGGTTTTCCGGGATGGTGCCCTTGCCCGGTGTCGTCGTTCCTACGGGGATTTGCAATAACTCGGCCAACTCAAGCAGAATTTCTGAAGCCTTTGAGATGAGCCCTCCTTGACCACAAACAATCACCGGTTTCTTAGCTTTAAGCAGAACATCAATAGCCGCACGGATTTTACTATGATCTGCAACAGGACGGTGTGCCGGATAGAAACTGTATTCGCTTTCCGCGTAAAGGTCCGAAATTTCTGCCTCTTCATGAAAAACGTTAATCGGAACTCTAATGTGAACCGGCGCAGGCCGCCCTGAGGTGGCCACTCTGAACGCACGCCGTAACAAAAACGGAATTTCCATTGCATTGGTCAACACAAAGGATTCTTTCGAAATGCTTGCATAGAGCGCGGTTTGGTCAATTCCGGTTAAGCCATGTTTCTTATCCTGATTAATAGGAATGTCAGAGCTGAAATAAATAATTGGAACTGAACTGAGATACGCCTCCGTTATACCCGGAGTACAATGTGTGACGCCCGGACTAGGAGCCTCCAGAACACATGGGCGACCCGTGATTTTTGCATAAGATTCTGCAGCATAGGACGCGGTACGTTCGTCGCGGGTGAGTACATATTCAATGTCCGAATGTTCTTGCCACTCTTTGTACCAACCGATTGTTGTTTCCCCGGGCAAACCAAAGACATGTTTGACGCCATGAAGTTCCAACATCTTCAAAATGATCTGCGCACCATTCAAAACTCTTGGGTCCGGATTGTTCACGTTAAACGCCCTCATAAATTACGATACTTGCATAATTATCTGTATACAGAATAATATACACTCATTGGAAAGGTCAATATGTTAAATTCATGCGTAACTTTTCAATCCATCTCAAAACCCTATTTGCAAGAGTCTTTTCAATATCAAATTCCGGGTAAGAAACTTCTCAAATATGTCGCATTGATCAGTTGAAGTCACAAAACTTTTCTACCGCCCCTACAGTGTCGGTTCCAAGCTAATTTTGATGGAAGTCTTTGTTGTTTCAAGCTTTTGAAACTGTCCGAACGGCTTCCATTTGGTCCGCTCTAATTACACGGCTAGCCTCCATATCAACCGCGCGTCTCTCAGTGACTGTCTTAGGATTAATGGTAGGTCTAGCTCAGCTGCGTGAACGAAGCTATCCGGTCAGACATCATGATTGTAACTTGATATAAGGCTTCAGATCGATTGGTCCAGAAATCCCAGTTGTTATCAGCGTTACGCATGTTTGTGTGTGGATCACGCTTGTCGCATGATTCAGGTCAGGGAATTTCAAAGGATCGCGTAAAAAGAAAACGGGCGTATTGTTGCCAATTAAATCCCAGTTACTTTCTTCTATATAAATTTAATCGCAAAACCACGAATATCACGTTCCGCAGCCGCAGCACCACATTTACAAAATTCACTTTCCTTTCGTCATCATGATGAGTTTTGCGTAATCGATTTTTGAGCGATGTCTTTTATCCAATGGGATTTTTTTAATTTTGAAGATTTCTATATCACCAATACCGTTTGCCTGAGTTTGCCATTTGAGATTTGAAGGTTCTGTGCCTTCGATTGCCAATTTAGGGGGAAAGGTGTTTGGTATGAGTGCGACAGCATCTACACCATTCCAACTTCTGGCTGCGACTTCGATTTCAAATGGAAACAGCTCTCCTGCTTTTGCAGACCATCTTCCGCGCAACCATAAGCGACCTTCGCTGTCGAAACGTCCCGCATCTCCTGTTCGATGCCAGATCTCATCTTCTATTAGAATCTTGTTTTCATCGTCTCCGTAGCCATCAAGATAAGATTTATTGACGTGCTCTCCGGTGACAACAATCTCATCATCAATGATGCGCGTTTTCGTTTGGGTAACGGGCTTGCCAGCTAATAAACCCGACCCTGTTTCCATAGAATTCCAATCAGCAGGGCTAATATGCTCAATCAATTGATGTGCAATTGGTTCCGCTTCAGTGGAACCGTATACTGCCATGAATTGTGTGTGAGGCATGACGTCTTGCAGACGTTTCATGAGATCAGGGAAAATAGGGCCTCCACCTGTAAAAACTGCCTTTAATTGTATCGCGTAAGACCGCTTTGACAGAATATCGCATATGGAAGGTGGTAGAAGCGCACGTGTGATGTTCTGTTCTTTAATCCAATCAACAATTGCAGAAGGATCAGCTTGATCGTGACGCGTCAATTTCCAGTTGGGCAGAACGGAGGTTATACCCAATCCCAGATTTGCGATCACAAATACAGGAAATGCGACGAGGTCGATCTCATTTTCGTTTTCAGAAACAAGCATCTCCGCAACACAAGCGTTTTGTGCAGCGAGAAAACCGTGACTTCTCACAATACCTTTTGGAAGCCCCGTAGACCCACTCGTGAACGAAATCAAAGCGGGGTGGTCTGGCGAGACCTCTTGTAAAATATCAAAATCTTCTGTCGAACTTGAAACATGCAAACGTAGAGGTATTTCCCAAAGTGCTGGGATGATGAAGGGTAAAACTGCATACCAACCAGACGTTAAAACCGCTTTAGGGCGTGTCATGGAAACCGCATGCTTTAAGCCTTGCAAACCCAATGCGGGTTCAGGAAATACAATCGTCGCACCGAGTCGCCACAGGGCTGCAATACTGGCATAAAGGTCAATTCCTACAGGCATAGCCAGCAATACCCGATCGCCATTTTCGATGCCTTTTGAACGCCAGTAATTTGCCAATCGCCCTGATTTTTCAGCCAAATCTTTGTAGGTGCTATTTTGGCCATCGCCAGCAACAACAGCAACAACATCTGCACGACGGCGGGCGGTTTCCAGAAAAGTTGAGATGAGATTCACTGATCTCTCCTCAAACTTTTTGGCCCATCAACGCGTATTTTCTGAAAGTCTCAGCGTTGTGCATTTCACTGCGGGCGCGCGATAAATTGTCTTCCTGCATAAGGGCGTGAATGACGGTTTCGAACCCCATATCGATGGCGCGTCTGTGATACGTATCAGCAAGAAGGTGACCAACGCCACGCAGTCTGCTTGCATACGTTTTTAAAATGACTGACGGGCTTTCCGACTGATCCATAAAGTCGCGTGAACCGAACAAAAACCCAACCAGCGCATTTTGATTGTCACGTGCAAAAAGAACATGATCCTTTTGCATCAATGGCAATAAAGGTTGGTAAATCGCAAGAAATTTTTCAAACGAGATGGGTGTGAAAAACTTATTTTGGGAAAAAGAGTTTGTCGACATATCGAAAAGGTTACGGATCAATTCATCACCATTTTCACCATCCCATGGTTCAACAGTAACACCAGCAACTTCAATAGGGTTTTCCCCAATAGTGTTTTTCAACTTTGCTTTCGTCGAAATATATTTCGAAACGGGTTGAAATCCGGATTGCTCAAACGCAGCAAGATCATGTTCCTTACTTGTTGGTTCCATCAAGAATGGAGCCGAACCGTCGCTCTCCAAGACAAGACGGTAAGAGTGCCAAGTGTCACCGTCCAATGGTCCCAAAATAGCTTCATAGCCTTCCGAACGGCATGTATTCACGATCTGGTTTAACAGTTCCATCCCTTCAGGAACGGACTTGAAATTAATGCTTCCGACAGCAGCTGTTTTTAATGACATCCAAGATGGAGCGTTACGGTGGAGAGTGGCTTTAGAATTTTCATGAGAAATAACTTCAAGTTTCATTTTAGAAAACTCCATCAGCAAAAAATAGAATAGCAGGAACAATCAATGCAATTCCAAAAACTTTGGGATTTCGCCAGTGTTTAAACCATTCAGTTTTGGACCAAGCAACAAACGTGGAAAAGCACACGCTGATAAGGATTGGTGGCCAGATTGGACTGTACCACATCGCTTCTTCCGGGTTTGCATGCGCAACCAACGTGCACACCACAACCATCGTGAACGTAAAGGGTAACATCACATACCGCCAAACGTCGCCTTCAGGTTTCCCCATAACACTCAAGCTTGCATAGGCAGCGGCTGCACCAGCAAATGCCATGTTAAAGAGAACGATTGTTGTCGTTCCAATGGCTTCGCCGACCAGAAGTGACAATAATCCCACACTGGCTGAAACAGCAATCAGATCGAGAACAGGTGAACGACTTATGCAAGGATTAAACCGACAGGCCAGTGTGTGTGCAAATATGGCGCAAAACGGCAGAACAGCATTCACCGGATGGGTTACCGTTAATATCAAGAAAATCAGAATTGTTCGTGATCTGGCCTCGTGTTTGGTGATCCCAACTGCACCTGAAAACTTGGTGGCAAACAATATCATACCGATCAAACCAAATGCAGTCAGCAGAAGAAACAAAGGCTCTGTCGCCATATACCTTTCCAACAACAAGTGCGCGCCAACCGGTACGAACAAATTATCAAAACCACGCCAAGAATCCGCTTCTATCAAAGCGCAAAATGCGGCGACCAAAAATGACAACAGAATAACATTAATACGCGCTACATCCGTCATGAGCAGCAACACGATCATTGCGCTGATCCAAGTCACCATGAAGAAGGCAACAACGCCTTCTATGCTCTTAGTGCCCTCCACAACAGAAAACCGCATTTTACCATAGGCCGTTCCCACCAACGCCGAGGCTGTATCCGACAACGTAATAATGAGTAGTGGTAAAACATAAAGAACAGGGTTTGCTTCTGATCTGAAAAACAAAAACGCAACAGAAATAGCAAGATAGATTTCGCCATAAGACGGACGACTGACTGAATGCAAAACAGCACCAATGCCTTGAGTTTTTGCCTTACCACGCCGCATCGCGAACATAACAAGGATGGCACATGCAATTAAAATAAAAACGGGAAGCGGACTGCTGAAAATCCATGGAAAGAAAAGAGATGATATGCCAACAGCGACATGAATAATTTTGCGCTGCATCTCCGCAGATATCTGGAATTGGCTTGCCAGATATCGCACTGTTGCCATCAAAATCAGGATGGTTAGAATAACGAAGGGCACCAGTCCTATTTCATACCAGTTGATAATCAACCACCTGTTGCTCAACGAACTTGCTCCACCACGAAGTCTGAGTAGAAAAATGCCTTGTCCATGGATTTTCCCTTTTTCTCAACCTCAGTGAGAGATTTCATGTTTTCTTTAAAGACTGCAGGCATTCGTCTGGGAACCATCATATTCCAATAAACCAAGCGTGCAGATGGGTTTGAAGCGTTCACAATGGAGCGATAGACATCTGTAAAAACGTCTTCGTTCATATACTCAAAAATATCCGAAAGGTTGAAACCATCAGCTTTTTCACCAGTGGCCACGAAAGCTTCAAGCGAACCGCACCGCAGTTCCAATCTGTCCAACCGATCACGAATTGTGGAGTAATGCTCTTCACGCCACGGCAAAGGCAATGCCTTCCCCTGAATCCCCTTGAGAATATAATGAAGATAAGGATTTTCACTCGGGTCCAAGTCAATACCTGCATGGTTCAGTCTGCCGGCAACATGATTTGCCAGTGAACCTTCAACATGGTCGAAGAACGCTGGGTCACGCCCCAATCGGCCCATGACAAAATTTGAAAAAAACACTTTTAAAAGCAACTTCCAACGCCAGTTGTTCCAATGTTTGTTGAAAAAGTGCTCCCTCTCCTCTTTGGACTTAGATCGAAAGACTTCATCAATAGTCGCGCTGGATTGCGCTAGAGGCAAAACGTGTTTTCGAAAGATTTGAAAATAGCGTTCAAATTTTCCCACACCACCAATACCGAACTCGTCAACCTGTGCGGTTTGGCTTGACCAAAATTCAGCCGTTTTCTTATCCAAATCAGGAAGAAGCCGATCAAGTAATTCCGTACGGCGTGTAGACACACGAGCACCCATCAATTCCAGAAATTCTAAATGGTCGAGATTTTTGTAAGCCGCAATTCGTATCTCAAGACAAGCAATTTGCGCTGGCGATAAGTCTATTGCGACCACTTTTTTGGGATCAAGCAGCAACATTGCAAGTGCATTGTCACCCGCCGAGCATATTGAGACCAACGTTTTATCTTTTTGATCTCCAAGTGCATCAATCAAAACGTCCGCATCTTCCCACAATTGCGCGTAGCGAATGGCTTCAAAATTTGCCCGCGAAGCAATATCTGCAGTCTTCATGATATTCTCCTGACAAGGCCGGAACCGCCATCAACCTCAATTGTTTCTCCGTCTTGTATCCAATTCATTGCGCTCTTCATGCCAACGACACAGGGAATCCCAAGCTCACGTGCCACAATTGCAGAGTGAGACAAGAGGCTGCCGCGCTCGACGACAATTGCTGATGCGTTTGCAAACACCGCAATCCAACCTGGGTCCGTATGGCGTGCAACGAGAATATCACCCTTTTTGAGAGCTTCAGTTCGCGGGTCGCGGATGATCTTGGCCTTCGCGGCGATAACACCGGCACTGCACCCTGTGCCAGTGCGTTCCATGTCATCGCTTTTGGTGGTTTCCTGCACAGGAATAATGGATTTCAGATTTGCAAAAATAGCACCGCGCACTTCAATGCGCTCATCCGGGTCCGGTTTACTCGCAGCCAACTCGAATTCTTTACGTCTGGAATTTGCAAGCGTTCGCAAGTCCGCTGTCAGTCCAAAGCCTTCAATGGCACCCAAAACCTCTTGCACTGTAAGCAGAAAAATGTCGTCCGTTTCATCCAACATGCCATGGGCAGTAAATTGCGTTCCAACCGCTCGAAACAGGTGACGCGCACGCCCAAAAATTCGGGTTCGTTCGAAACGCAAGTTTTCTCTGTCACGCACGCGCGCTTTTGCCCATTTCATAACAGGTTTCGCAATCCACTTCTTGATGGGCTTGCCTGCAAATACGGTATCCAAATCATTGAGCTTGTGATCTGAATCTGACGAGTGGTTTGAACTCTGACCACCGCCTACTCCAGAAGCAATTGCGCGATAAAGCGGCGACGGATCACGATCCAAAGTTATAGATTCTAATTTCAACTCTTCAGCACAACGGTCAGCAAACTTGTCCAAATAACCGGCAAACTCTTTTGCCAGTTCTGGATGGTTCCCGATGTTCTCACCGTTACCGTTTGAAAGCTCTTTTTGAAGTTCGGGAAACTTATCCAGCAACTTGCCCATCATGCGAATTCGCTGGGCAGGCTCGGCCGAAACAATATCGCCTTGGCCAATCATGATGTCGTTGTGAAGTTCGAGCCCTTCTAAACCTGCCCATTTTTCCAACATTTTGCGCGATGCGCCGAACGCAATCATGCACAAGAAGTCATTGACCAAAGGGGCATCCCAACGGTCCAACAAGTCAGCTTCAATACGACGGTATTCTTTTGCCAAATCTGTAAGCGGCATTGCATCCAATGTTGATACAGGTTGTTCCAAAGCAGAGTTGAGACGTTTATAAAAGCCTTTTCGCGTCGATGACAATCGGACAGCTTCAAACACCAGAAGGCCAGCCGACTTGGCAACACGCAACCATTCCAAAACCAAGGCTATGCCTTTGGCTGGTGGCGGGGCAAGGTTATCTGTGATTTCAACAGGCATTGGTTCATCAACACCCATCATGGTTTCCATGTGTGCACTGTTAATTGAGAAGCCAGGAAGCAGAGCCAAGGCTTTGTACCAATTGATCAGATTGTAATATATTCGCCCGTCAAGACGAGCCAACATATTGTCAAAAATCGCTGCATTATCTGATACTTTTTGACCGTTCACACCCAGCAATTTGATAAATGACCGATAGACTCTCGCATAGGCATATTGGGCAAATGAATAAGTGAGCGGAGAAATCATTCCAGGATAAGATTCAACGATGTTGGAATTGTCGAAAATGGTCAGCATCGTATCTTCAACAGGTTCCGGTCGAAGCTGTGTCGTGATGGGGCGTGCTTGAAGCAAGAACAGTTCATCATCTTCAAACGCCCATTCAATATCTTGTGGGCTGCCGCAAGCTTCTTCAACCTTCAACACAAGTTGATGAAGTGCATCTAAATCCGATTTGGAAAGAATATCTTGCTCGACATTCTTTTCCAATACGGCTCCTGATTTGTCGAGGATGTATGTTTCGCCATCTTCTTCACCACCAACCAGTTTATCACCAAGGCCTTCAATGGCTGAGATAATAATGCGGTTGCGCTTCCCGCTCACCGGATCGGCTGTGAAAGCAATACCTGCTACTCTTGCATCAACCATCTGTTGAACAAGAACAGCCGTGCCGCCCCCCTCACCCTCCAACCCTCGGGTGGACCGATAACCGGTGACACTCTCTTGTTTTCCGCTCTTGAATACTTTGACGCAAGCCGTTGGCAACTGTCGCTTTGTGAGGTTTAATAACGATAGAAACTGCCCTGCATGAGAATGCGCATCACCGTCTTCTTCCATAGCTGAGGAGCGTGCAGCATACGGGCCTGAACCAAGTTTGGTGACAGCATCAAGCAATTGCGCACGAGTTGCATTGTCCATACCTGCTTTATGAAAAGCGTCGGTTGAAATGGTTAGGAATGGCGGCACATTAAAACCAGCACTGGCAAGGCGCATCAAAGATGCGGATTTGCCACCCGTTTTGGCGATGTCTTGTTTACCACCACTTGATATAATCACAACGAAATCCAACCTGAGATGAAGGGAGCGAAGCCTGCAAGGCAATAACAAACAAACACCCAAAGACCTGCGACATTCTCGATCGCTTTTTCTTGTTTGGCATTTGGTGATTCAACAAACTTCTTTGCGACAAACACCACTGCTAGAAGTGCAAAAGTGCCAGGGCCAACGACAGCCCAAATTGCATTAACCGAAAAACCTACTGCCAGTAGGAGAAGCCACGCCAAAGAACACATCGCAGCCCAAATCCATGCAGCGTTTGCTGCCCCCCAGAGCGCAGAATAAGTTTCGACACCTTCCCTTTCGCTTTCTGCGGCCCAAACTTTTCGTCCAATTTCCAAAACGCATCCATTGACAAAACTCAATGCTAAAAACAGCCATAGTCCCGCGGGCGGGTGCCCAGCCTGTGGCATCCATTCGGCAGCCGTAATGAACAAGTCGATCAGCGGCATAATCATCATATGAGATACAAGATAGATCAACGGTTTTGCTTTGAGCCAATCGGGTGCAAAGAATTCAAACGTCATCAATCCAAGCCAAAACCAAACTAAAACCAAAGGTAATAGTAGGTAAGAATTCACACTCAGCGACAAGCCAATAGCAACCATCACCCCTGCCAATGCTGTCACAAGAACAAATCGCATTGAGATCAAACCACTGGGGATGGGACGCTCGGGACGATACATTGTGTCGTCATCCAAGTCTTTCCATTCATCGCAAGCGCGCATTTGAAAGAAAATGATGAATGTGACCAACCAAACGCAGATAAAAACCGAGAAAGACGGAATATTACGTCCACCGAGATGCGCAGACACACTGATACTGGCGGCTGAAAAAACAACCAGCAGCAATGCGGTTTTGAAAATTGGAAAACGTTCAGATTGATAAATCCAAAGCCGCTTGAAAAAACTTGCATCGGCTTGAGGGTGTTTAGGAATCGATGTCATCGAAAACGCGCCAGTTTTTGGTGAGCATTCGTAAAGTGGCCAGCGGAGATTGCTGCAATGATAGAGATTTCTCCACATAGGCAAACTGCCGCCGTTATCTCCGCCAATGCTTTTGCGTGCCCCGCACCCTGCAAACCCATAATAGATAGTGCTGCCGACTGACTGGGCAGCCCTGTTCCACCTCCAACTGTGCCAACAATGATGTTTGGCATCGTCACAGAAAAGAACAATCCATTTTCGCGTGGTTCCATACGCGTGAAGCCCACGGCGGATTCAGCAACACATGCAACATCTTGGCCAGTCGCCAAATAGAGTGCTGCCAACCCATTTGCGTAGTGGGCTTGCGCGCCCAATTGCCCGCTTAAAACCGCACCGAGCCCCGCCACTTTTCCGTAAGTGAGCATGGTCTCTGCATCCGCTCTCAAATTGCGCCGAATAACGTCATGGGGAATGATAACACTGGCAGTCACTTTACGACCACGACCACTGTGCATACCTAAATAGGATGCTTTTTTGTCACCAGAGAAATTCGCTTCGATGAACCAGTGCTTCGGTTTGATGGGGCAATGGTCGATGATGAATTTGCACATTTCTTGAGTTGCGACGGTGACCATATTTTGACCGGCTGCATCACCAGTGGTGAAACGGCAAACCAAAAAGACGATATCCACATCCATAAATGGTTCGATAAGAACCAATTTTCCAAAGCGGGTTGTTGATTCCGCAGCAGCTTTTATAGCTTCCGTATTGGCGGCGATCCAACTGATGAAAGCGCCTGAATTGGTCATGTTTTCGAAAACAAATGCGGGCGTTCTTAATACACCTTCACGCACCACACCTGCCGAAATTCCGCCTGCCTTTGAACACGCCTCTGCACCACGGCCGTAAGAAGCAATCAGCGCCGCTTCTGAAGTTGCCATTGGTACGAAGTAATCACCCGAAGCATTCAGGCCATTCATTCTCAGTGGACCGATAACGCCCATGGGAATTTTAGTGGTTCCAATGTAATTTTCGATATTGGAGCTGTATGCGCCAGACCTGTCGACGGACTGTTCATCTGCCAACTCATCTTTGCTGACAGCAGTAGCAGGACCATCATCGATCAGCCGTTGCCAAAATGCATTGACCGTTTCGGGTGTTGATGTTTGCTTGGGTCTCAATCGCTCGGCAGGACGTTTTTGAGAAACAGCAAGCTTTTTGCCCAGTTCTTCAATGCTACCCTGACTGTGCAGGGACTGCAGCATTGAAACCACACTTTGAGGCAATAAGTTCATATTTCGCTCCCCGAACAAGCTTAATCTAAGTTCCAATAACAGTGCCATCAGGTTGTTAAAAAAAGATTTTGGTCAGGAATATTAAAATCAGTAATACTTATTGAATGATCTTTCACTAAATAATTTGAAGAAAAAACTGAAAAAATGGCTGATCGAATATGTCAAAGCAATTGAAGCACCAATGGAGTATCAGCCATAATTACATGACGGGCATCACCTTTGGTCAGTGGTGCCGATTGTTGTCAGAAAACAAATTCTATATTTCCCCTGCTTATTGGCACCGTGCAGCATTTATAACATTTGCGAGTATGGCAAATTCTGTTTTTGCGACAATTGAAAAACAAAGATATGGCAAAAAAATTGATGCTGTAGAAGTCACGAAGCCCCCCGTTTTTATTCTTGGGCACTGGCGAAGTGGAACAACTCTGTTGCATGATTTACTTGCTCAAGATGTATCTCAATTTCAATTTGCGAATACCTATCAGGTGGTCAACCCACAGACATTCATGACGACAGAAAATCTCATCACAAGAATGTTTCCACGCCTTATTCCTCCGACACGCCCCATGGACAATATGGCGCTGAAATTCAGTTCTCCTCAAGAAGATGAATTTGCGCCGCTGTTGATGACTTTGAAATCAGTTTATTTAGGAATCAGCTTTCCAAGACGCACAGAACATTACGATAAGCACCTATCGTTTAGAGATATAGAAAAAGCAGAAATTGAAAAATGGCAGCATGCATTTATGCAGTTTTGCAAAAAGCTGTCGTTGAATGATGATCGTTCGCTTTTGCTAAAATCGCCACCGCACACTGCCCGAATACGAACCATTTTGGAAATGTTTCCCGATGCCCGTTTCGTACACATTCACAGAGATCCATACCGGGTGTTTCAATCTCAAAGACATTTTTTTGATACAGCAGGTTGGTACACATACATGCAGCGCCCCGATCTCGAAGCGATTGATGAAGGCATTCTAGCTCGTCATGAACGCATGTATGATGCCTATTTTGAAGATCTCGATTTGATCCCAGAGGGAAATTTTTCAGAACTTCGTTTTAATGAACTTGAAGCCAACCCCGTAGAACAAATCAAAAAAGTTTATTCAGATTTATCTCTCGACAATTACGAAAGTTTCGAGCCAGCCTTGAGGCAGTATGTGTCAACTTTGAAAGGGTATAAGAAAAATACATTTTCAGACCTTGATGATGCAACCCGTAAAATTGTTGCACATAGATGGAAACGAAGCTTCGAAACTTGGGGCTATGATCAGTATTGACTTTCGCAAACAGTTTTCAACAAAACCGCATTTCAATGCAAAGCCTGAACAATAAGTGACCCCTACCATGACAATCCAAAAGCAACGTGCTCCCGGTCCAGGAGGGACATTTTTGATGGGATCGCTCTCTGCGGTCAAGCAAGATGCTATCGGGTTTTTCTCTCAGTCCTTGGCAGAGTACGGAGATATTGTGCGATTTCGCTTTGGACCAATAACAGCACATTTGATCAATCATCCGACATTTATTGATCAGGTCCTATCCCGCGATGCCGAGAGTTTTGACAAAAACACGTATAGCGTCAGGCAAATTCAAGCGACCTGTGGTAACAGTCTTTTGTCAGCCAATGAGCAGGCTTGGCAACGGCATCGCAAACTAATCCAACCAGTGTTCCAACCCAACTATATGAAGACGATCGGTACAGTCATAGATCAATCTGTACAACCGATGTTGAGCCGTTGGAAAGGCATTGCTTATCAAGATGGTAGTGTCGATGTGGTGTCGGAAATGATGCACCAAGTCATTTCGACATCTGCCCAAATTTTGTTCGGATCGCAGGTCAGTGCAACGCTGATTGAAAAATCACTCGATATTATTCTGGATGACACTTGGCGACGCCTTCAATCGCCATTGGCTCCTTCTTCGCTATCATCAAAGTTTCACAGGCGGAAATTCAAACAAGCTCTTGCAACTATTGACGACATTGTCATCGGCATTATCGAGGAGCGCAGAAAGAGCCGTATTGGCAAAGACGATTTACTCGCTCGTCTTCTCAACGCCCATGAAGAAGAAGGCGTTGAAGGATTGACAGACAAAGAGTTGCGAGACGCTGCCATAACGTTGCTTTTGGCTGGTCATGAGACAACGGCAAACGCTTTGGCTTGGGCATTTTATCTCATAGCGAAATCGCCAGAAAAACGGGTTTCAATGGATAATGTGGATGCCGTTTTTTCGGAAGCCGTACGCCTGTATCCCTCAATCTGGATTATTGAACGACGCGCGATCTCAGATCAGACAATCGGTGGCTATCATATCCCGCGCGGATCATCGGTGCTTATATCTCCCTACTTGCTCCACCGCAATTCCGAGCTCTGGGAAAATGGAGAGGCCTTTGATCCAGATCGCTTTTCTGAAAAAAACAAACACAAGCGCACCCGCCATGACTATATCCCGTTCGGCTTGGGTAAACATCGGTGCGTTGGTTTGCACATGGTACGCGCGGTAGCTACTCGAATTATAGCAAATGTGTACCAAAATTTCGATCTCCAGCTCTTGAACACAGGTGTTCCTGACTTAGATCCTGGAATTACGCTAAGGTGTTCTGGCGAGATTCGTATGACGGTCCAAAATCGAAATACATGGATCTAAAATAGTGCCTACGCCGCAGCATTATCGCTCCCAAACTGGACCACTCAGGTGGGGGGATCAACCCTGGTACGGTAATTGAAACTATCATGTTCATTATTTTTGGAAATTGGCGCAAAATTTCTTCGCTGGGAGTTTGACTTCCTCTTAAGGCATTTCGCGATTCAATCTCGTATTTTGAAGGTACATTATTTTTATATGTGAAAATACACGGTACAATTATGTGGATAGGTAGACTTGTTGTCCAACAACAATATGATTCACTAATCATTCAACCTAGCATCGTTCTTCTGCCAATAGTGGCAACAAAGTCTGCGGCGCATCTATGTTTAGAATTTTCAGTACAATCGTTATTTGCTTGTGCCTGTCGGCTTGCACTTCAAACATTCCTGTACAAGATCTGTTCGGTGAAACGATGCGAGGGCTTAATGCGACGCCAGCGAACTCTTCTCATTTTAATGCATCCGCCCAAAAGATATCAAATACATCAAAGAACAGAACCTTCGCAGGTGTTCAGTCCGAAGGCACCGGCTCTTTCGTATCATCGCGTGCACCCTCAATTGATAAAGGCAAAACCATACGCGGCGGTACTGGATACACATTGAATCTTGCTAATGCACCAATCGCGACCGCAGCAAAGAACGTGCTGGGCGATATTTTAAAAGTAAACTATATTGTTGATCCGCGTGTATCTGGAAACGTGTCTATTCAAACAGGCCAAGCTGTCACAAAGGATGCAATCATAGATGCATTTGAAACAGCACTTGCACTCAACAATGCCGCTATTGTTCAACGAAAAAGTGTGTTTCAAATTGTTCCATCTGCAGAAGCTGTCGGATCGGGTGCACCTATTAGTGTGCCTTCCGTTACACCTTCTGGCCCGGGCACCAAAATTCAAGTGATTGAACTTCGATACACGTCTGCCGAAGAAATGAAGAACATTCTGGAACCGATCAGTCGAACTGGCTCAATCGTCCGAGTGGACAAAACTCGCAATCACTTGGTTCTAGCAGGAACGAACTCTGAACTCAGTTCAATGCGTGAAGCGATAAGTGTATTTGATGTTGATTGGATGCGGGGAATGTCAGTGGCTGTTCATCCGCTCACCGCCTCAGCACCCGATGCTGTTGCACAAGAGTTGGAGACAATATTCAGATCAAAGAATGGTGCTGGAAAAAATCTGATAAAGTTTGTTCCAAATTCGCGTCTTAATGCAATCTTGGTTATTACCTCACGTCCTCAATTGTTGAGGCGTGCCGCAATTTGGGTGAAAAAACTGGACCGATTAGCAAATTCGAATGAAGGGCAATTGTTCGTCTATCAAATTCAAAACAGGCCTGCAAAAGAACTGGCCGAAGTTCTGCAATCTGTTCTCAATCCAAATAACCAAAAAAACAATTCAACAATCGGCAGCGTTGCACCTGATCTACAAGCTCAAACGGTTTCTTCCGATATCGGAAATGGCGACGATCAGAACGATATACAAACTACTTCTTCCGTTTCTGGGAACAACAAAGTCAAAACATCCATCGTTGCAGATGTTGAGAACAACGCCCTTTTGATCTCAACAACTGAGCGAGAATACAGACGGATTCGGCAGATATTGAATCAGCTTGATGTCCTTCCAACACAAGTTTTGATAGAAGCTGTTATTGCTGAAGTCACACTCAACGACGAACTTAAATTTGGGCTTCGTTGGGCTATCGAGTCTGGTAATTTTAGTCTGGGCCTTTCAGATTTGGCGTCGGGATTTACTGGGGCGACCTTTCCGGGATTTTCTTGGGGGTTTGCAACCCAAGATGTCCGAGTAACACTCAACGCTTTGAACAGTATTACCGATGTGAATGTGATTTCAGCGCCAACTCTTATGGCTTTAAACAACCAAAAGGCCGTATTGCAGATTGGCGATCAAGTTCCGATCGTTACGCAGAGTTCATCCAGTACGATTTCACCAAATGCACCTGTGATAAACAGCGTCGAACTAAAAGACACTGGAATAATTTTGACCATTCGTCCTCGTATAAACAAGTCTGGCCGAGTGATGTTAGAGATTGATCAGGAGGCGAGCAGCGTGGTTCAGACCACAACATCCGGCATTGATTCTCCGACTATCCAACAAAGAAAAATATCAACAAAAGTGATCTTGAATGATGGCGAGAACATTGCACTTGGCGGCCTCATTCAAGAACGCAACACTCTAACACGCGGACAAATTCCAGTACTTGGTGACATACCAATTCTAGGAAATGCCTTTAAAAATAAAACGGATACAATCAAGAAGACCGAACTGATTATTTTCGTGCGACCTCGTGTGGTTCGCAACACAAGAGAAGCGAACGGCATTACGAACGAATTTAGGAATAAACTTCGCCTTGAAACAGCCATCGACAAGCGGCGCGGCGGAGCAAACTCAACTCAACAAAACTATCGTCGGTTGAAATATTGAGTAGTTCAACAATGTGGTTTTCTCTCATCTCTGCTCTGGCCATTATATTACTTTTGATCGCGATTATTGATGCAAAAAAGTTGCGAATTCCAAATGTTTTAAACTATGCACTTTTTTTAAGTGGCTTAGCCTACGCCTATCTAAATGACGGTCTTTCATTGATCCATCAATTCGTCTTTTCAATCGCCATTTTCGCGCTGTTTACAATTGTTCGTCATGGATATTTCATAGTGCGTAAAAAATCGGGGCTTGGGTTTGGAGATGTAAAAATGCTCACCGCGGCCAGTGTTTGGATTCATCCATTCCAATTTCCAATGCTGATGTTATTGGCAAGCGGTTCAGCATTGATTTATTTTTCTATGTCGTATTTTTTCAGCATCAGAAACATGTCTCATAATGAACGGTTGCCATTTGGCCCCTTTATCGCAATTGCCTTGGCGATATTAGTTGCAGTTGAACAAAATGAACTCATGGGAAGGGTCTTTCTTTGACAAATAGCCAACACAAA
The DNA here is from genome assembly GCA_938010435.1 of uncultured Rhizobiaceae group bacterium. GTDB lineage: Bacteria > Pseudomonadota > Alphaproteobacteria > Rhizobiales > Rhizobiaceae > Pseudahrensia. The sequence continues at coordinate 90,041 of CALLUS010000017.1, forward strand.
GAAAATACAAATAGACATGATGATGGGTTTTCACTCGTTGAGCTTCTTGTTGTCTTAGCCATAATCGGGCTGATAGCAGGGCTCGCCCTCCCCCAAGTTCTTCGATATTTGGGAACAGCGCGGACTGGCACTGCACAAACACAAATCAAAAGCATTGAGTCCGCTATGGAATTATATTTCATCGATAACGGACAATACCCGTCGGATCAGACCGGCTTGCTTGATTTGGAACAGGCGCCTACGGGAGCTTCTAATTGGAATGGGCCCTATTTGAAGAATGCTGGCAACCTTAAAGATCCTTGGGGGAAGCCATACCTCTACAAGGCAGATGAAAACAGTTCCAGCTTCAAAGTTTCAAGCTTAGGGCGTGATGGAAAGCTAGGCGGAACTGGAGAAGATCAAGATGTCTCAAATTGATCCGGTTACTGACCTTAGTCAACGCTATTGAGAAATCGTGTGGTTTTCACAATTGATCTTTCTTTGCCATTTATTGCGTAAGAAACCGATATCTTGACCGAATAAGGCAGTTGACTGGTTTTCTCCCAAACATCTGTCCAGGCGAGTTTTGGGTCGTTGGCAAATTGAAAACTCAACTCGATGAAATCATCCAGCAGAACGACAGGATCTGAGGCGAGAACGGTTTCCTGAGAACTTGGAGTGAGATACGCTTGTTTCTGTAATAATTGAGCGGTTCCATCTGCATTTTGGACAACAGAAATCTCAACATCTCGAAGCCCCATATTCGAGCTATTCACACGGGAATTGGCGACAAACCGCACACGATCAGATCGGCCTGTGAAAACTCTTAAGGGTTGTCCAGAAGTCGTTTGAAATGATTCAGACACAGCAGTCCCAACAATATCAACCACGTGATCCAGAATAACATTTAATTCAGTGTCAAAAGCTATTGCTTTTGATCGGCTATCCAACTGGCGCAATTGGACAGCGAAGGAACTCATTAAGGTTCCTATCATTCCTAATATTGCGAGAGTGACCAGCATTTCAACTAAAGAAAATCCATCATCACATGCACAAGTACAATTCGATTTAACGCTAGTCTGCGAAGGTCGTACCATCTCAATCGATGCTTCGTTCGAATAAGGACAGGTACCCAAGGTATGATTGTCCAGCTTGCACATTGGCCTCATCTGGCGGCCAAATCTGAATACGGAATAGACGGTACTCACCCACTAAAAATTGATCATCAATTATTAGATCCACACGTACTTTTCTGTTCATCAAAACGATTTCGGAAGCGGTCAAATCATCATCTTCGGCCATCAAACGTGCCAACTCTGATCTTACTTTTAATATTGCTGAGCGTTCAGATGTGTAGTTTTTAGCAGTTCCCAAAACTCGTGATGTGGAACTTATAAGTTGTATCGAACCGGCCAAAACCATGGATAAGATTAAAAATGCTACCAGTGATTCAAAGATGGAAAATCCGTCATCGTGTTTTTTAAACGAGGCGCAATATATCATTTATTTGCTCGCTCGTTCGATTCTAGGAATACCCGTTATCCAGTTGACAATTATTGAACCTTTTCTGCCGGATGCGTCTGTGATTTTGATAGTTCCCCCAGAAGAACTACCGTCAGGGTTGAAAAGCAGTTTTGCATTTTCTTTTTCAAGAAGCTTTGATGCACCTGTAAAATCTACCTTCATATCTTTCGAAATCAGACCATTCTCTTTGCCATCTATCGAAAGTACTCCAGTTTCAAAATGGAGTTCAAACAGCACCCTTTTTGAACCTGAAATTGCTATATTTCTCGCTTTAAGCGCTATTGCTTGCATCTGAATCAAAGCTTCATTCGCGGACGTTTTTCGAGCATTTCGTTGTGTGCTCGCCAGTCCGATAACTGCAATCATAGAAACGACTGACAGAACAACGATCATCTCTAATAGAGAGAAACCATTATCTTTCGACACAGTTGACGGATTACACGCCTTCAAAGTCATTGCAACACAACGTCATTTAGGCTGAGAAGTGCGGTCATGACTGAAATCACCAAGCCACCCACAAGAAGGCCGATTGCAATTGTTATGGTCGGTGAAAATACAGCTAAAACCCGATCCATGGTCGACTTTGATTTGTCTTCAATCAGGCTTGCAGCCTGATCAAGACTGAAGGCAAGTCGGTTTGATGCTTCTCCCATCGAAACAATCGACACAATGTAGTCATCAAACACCTCTGCATTTTGAAAGCTTTTGCCCAGCGAAGCTCCCTCGGAAACGCGAACGGATACATCAATCAGCTTTGGCTGTAGGTTTTCGGAAACTGTTGCTGATAATTGTAAAGCACCGATAAGTGGGACTTTGCTCTCAACCAAAACAGACAACATCCGCAAATATCGACCAGCAAACAGTCTTCGCCAATAACTTCCGACCCAAGGCAATTTGGATAAAAACCCCGACAGTGCTTTGAACGCTGCTTTGCGGCCACCTTCGAGCAACAGAAAAACAAGGACAGCAAATAGAAGCACCAGAATGATGATGCCCTTAGATTCAATAAATTCGCCAACGGCACCAAGTGCAGAAATTAGAAACGGCGGTGTAGATCCTGTCTCAGAAAAAATTGGTTCCAACGCTGGAACCAATTGAAGAGACAGGAGCACAAGAACGATAATCAACAAACAGATCAGAAAAACGGGATAAGCCAAGCTCTCCAGAATGGTCTTCTTGAAGTCCGCTTGATTAGAATAGTATTGCGCTAGCTTTTCAATCGATGCATTCACACATCCTGTTTGCTCTCCACTCATAAGCATAGCTTTACAGCCGCTGGACATTTCCACCTTCTGCTCAAACGCGGCAGCAATAGAACTTCCCTCAGCAATCATCTCTCTAATTCCGACCAAAAGTTGTTTTAGTTTTTTGCTCGATTGGGTTTGGATCGCGATCGACATACTATCGTCAAATGAAAACTCCGCTTCCAGCAAGAGAGATAAGCCACGAAACAACTTAGATAACTCAATCGTATTGAGCTTAAGAGCCTTAGTTCCCCCCCCTTTTTTATGATGGATAACCGTTGAGTTTGTTACAGGCACAACCTCCATAACAGTTTCACCCTTGGCTGCTATTAATTTAACAGCATCACTTTCCGTTTTTGCATCAACCACGCCAAAGACTTTTGACCCGTTAATTGAAAAGCTTGTGTATTGATATTTACGCATCATACTGCGTTTCAATATCTACAACACGTTTAACTTCAGACATCGTTGTTTTTCCCTCAACAACCAAAGAACCAGCATGTGTGATCATAGGTAAAAATCCATTTTTCACGGCTTTTGAAAAAACAACGCTGGTATTTTCTCCCGATGAAATACCTTCCGAAAGCTCTTGAGAAATTGAGGCTATTTCATAGGTCACTCTCCGCCCATTAAAACCGCTGCCTGTACATTCAGTGCAAGTTTTGCCTTCGCCCTCCTGTTCAACTTCGATGCCAGTTCCTTGGCAAGAACAGCAACTCCGACGCAACAATCGTTGAGCTACAATTCCGCGAAGGGTGGCACCTAATAGAAAGCTATCAACACCCATATCACGCAAGCGCGTAATAGCTTCCATTGCAGAGTTTGTATGGAGGGTTGAAAACACCAGATGACCAGTAAGAGATGCTCGAATAGCAATTTCAGCAGTTTCTTTATCACGTATCTCACCAACCAATATGACATCCGGGTCCTGTCGTAAAACAGATCTCAGTGCATCAGCGAAACCAAGACCAATTTCCGGATTCACCTGCATTTGAACGGCACCATCGAGCTTGTACTCAACAGGGTCCTCAATAGTGAACACCTTGAGTTGTGGGCTCATAATCTTGCGCAGCATGGCATATAGAGTTGTGGTTTTTCCACTACCCGTCGGCCCCGTTGCCAACACAATTCCATTTGGTCTTGCAGCCAATTCATCCAATTGCCTCTGAGCTTTCAGCTCGAATCCTAGAGCATCGAGATCAAGTGGAATATTAGATTTATCCAACACACGAAGAACGACAGATTCACCGTTTATTGTTGGCAATATTGAAATCCGTAAATCGATATTATCGCCGCGAACAGCTACACGCATTCTACCATCTTGTGGTTGCCTACGTTCCGCAATGTTCAACCGCGACAGCACTTTTATTCGCGTGACAACGCCTGCATGCATAGCTTTTGGCGCAATCGGCATCTCTGTAAGAAGTCCATCTATCCGAAAACGCACCACTAAAGCATCGGGGGTAGGCTCAAGATGAATGTCCGTCGCCTTGTACTTTACTGCATCTTGAATCGTTCGCGCGACAAACTGAATGACAGGCGCCTCACTCGCAATATCCTGCAATCGACCAATATCATCATCAGGTGAGGAAGATGTTTGTCCACGGTCCAAACCATCATCCTCAAGAATGTCAGTCTGCGAAAGTGCTTCAATCTCCGTTGATAGTACAGAGCGGCTAACCACACGAACATGAACAGGTTTCTCAACAGCAAATGCCACTGTATTTACAGCAGAAATATTCATAGGGTCGGCAATCAAGAGGCACACAAGTTCATCAGAAGTCTTTATTGGCAAGATGGATTCAGCTTGCAAAAAAGCAACGCCAAGTTGTTCGATCAATACTGAATCACTAACGATTTTCGCAGTATCAAAATCAGACACGCCCAGAAACTTGTTGAGGGCATCAACTAAATCAAGGTCGCGCATCAACCCTAGTTCGGTTACAATCACATCCAACGGTTGTGATGAATTTACACTGGCTGCCTGTATTCTGTCTGAACTAATGACATCCAATACTTTCGCGGACACCAAATAAGACAAGCAGTCATGCAAACCGCCTTTCTCTGCCAGAGAAGCAAACTGAGAAGTCATATTTTGAACTCATTGAGGTCTGTTGCTACAATCTTACCAAAAATCTGATCACAGGATTGAGGTTTGGAATTCTGCGACGGTCTACGATCGATTGTCGTTTTGGAAGGCAAACTTTCCATCGATTGGAATCCACGGTCAGGACCTTGTCCTCGCACAAAAACCCGATTGAGTGTTTTGACCAATCCGCGCCGTTTATCGCTGACGGAAACCTCCACAGATACGGCTGCAAACGCAACTGGAATTCGTTTATCCAATGGCAAACCGGCTGCTCCATTTTCGGAAAACAACAAAGCTAAGTCGGGTGCCGCCACCAGACTAAATAGTCTTCCGCTCTTCGTATGAACCGTGAAAATACTGGTCAATTTCCAATCTTGAAGCGGCGGATCAACAACCAAATCTGTAAGTTCAATCGCGCTGACAAATTTGCGATGCCTTTGCCCTCCCCGCATTTCGTATATTGTAGTTGCAGCTGAATTTCGACGCACGCTTCTGTGAAAGACAACCGACTCTGCAAGTTTCTTCGCCTCAGTTTCTGTACGCCCCAACGATCGAAAGCCTGCAGCCAAGAGCGTTGTTCCTGATGCATTTAAATCAATCAGACCGCGATGATCTTGTACGGATAACGCTATGAGAAGTTCATCCGTGGAACAGGTCATAGCTGTTCCATTTGCCACACCACCATCAGCTAAAACTCCTTCATGACGCATGAGTGCGACTTGCATAAGACCTTCTGCCAAAAATCCCAGTTTCCCCAATTTGGCATTGTTCGCGGCGAGAAAAAAACTTGTTCTGGCTTGTAACACGAACGGTGTCACAAACAGCGCGACAACAAACAGAAACCCAAGCACTGCAATCAATGCGAACCCATCTTCATCTCTGACTGGTTGTTGTTTCATTCTGTTTGAACCGCATCACTGTCAGGAAACAGCAGATATTCTTCCGTTCGTTCCCCGTTTTTCAATACGATCCCATCACCGTTAACTGACAACACTTGCCAATCATTGATTTCTTCTCCTTCTGAAACCCAAACAGCGTCCCCACCGTCAATTGCAACGAGCGCATTTCTTCGTTCTGGAGTGGCGCTCATTCCCATCAAGTTGAGATCAAGCCGCTCAACCGGTCTCTTCACTGAAGGTGCAGTTTTCACAACAACAACCGCCTTTGGCTTTGCTGGTTTATCCGAAAATGGGCGGCGCGTCGGGTCGAACAAAGGGCGAGAAAGCGTATGGACAGATTTTGTCAGCGCCAGTTGGAAATCTGCATCAATGCTATTCTCATCTTGTGTAGATTGACTTGCTTTCGTATTCGCAGTGGCCGCAATCGCGGTTGTTGGATAAGGCTCATTCAATAACCAAATATTGGCAAATATGAAGCCGCATATCCCAGCCCCAAAACCTAAAATGAAAAACACTCTCCACATCAGCCTTGTTCCTGCGCGAACGGATCAATCGCTCCATAAATGGTAAATTCAGTTTGGAGGTTAGATTCAGATTTTCCCGAAATGTTTCTTCCATTTGCTGGCGCTGTGAAACTTGCTGACCGAACAAACAACACGGGGACCGAACTTTCCAGCGTAAACAGCATATTGTGAATACCTGCTACAGATCCGCCAAGGTTTGCGCGAATGCCAATATAACGCACGCCATTGGTTTCGAATATTTTTCCGGGGCCAACGGAGAATACTGTCACATTATTCTTACGGGCAAGTGCATTCAGGCGTGTTTGCAGTTCGGCCTGCATCACGGCTTGATTTTCGCCAGACAGGAATAACTGCGATGCAGTTTCAGAACGATTATCCTCTGGCAGCCCATTACTCGCCGTGATCACACGTTCAAAGCGGCCTAATTGCTCTCGTTTATCTTGGAGACTAGCAGCTTTCTGCGACAGCATATTGAAAGGCATGAAAACGGCAAAACACACGAAAATTAGAATGACGAGCGAAAGCGCACCTGCAACAAGCCTTCGCACCCACAATGGTGCGTTCATCAATTTGATCAGAAGCTCCGTCATTGGGCTTCCAACTTCATTTTGATATTGAAGCGTTCTTGATTGCCACCTGCGTCACGGGTAACCGAACCTGCAAAAACGGGGTCTTTGAACAATCGGGAAGCTTCCAAGCCCGCGATCAAGCCGGACGCTGAGTGCGCAAAACCCGAAAAACTCACGTTCTCATTGTCGATGGAAACATTGGTGACCCAAGCAGAATCCGGCACCACCCTCGTCAACTCTTCCCACACGACCACAATGGGGGCGCGTTCTAGTTTTTGGCGGCGGGTGGATTCCATAATGTCGATGCGTTTTTTGCGTTCGACCTGCCTCTTGCGCAAAGTGGTGAGTGAACCGCGCGCCAGTTCCGATGCAACATCGACTTTCGTTTCCGCCTCACTCAACCGCAAATATGCATGGGCTGCTGTGCCCAAACCCAACAGACAAAATGCAATCATAAGATAAGTTACTGCTTTGCCGGCCATCTCTTTCCAAGTTGAGATAAGACCAAGCTCTTTCATGACATCCTGCCTTGCAACAAAGGTCCCACCTTCAGTTTTCACAACGATCGCGGATATATTCAGTTTATGCTGCTTGATCTGCTGAACGGCTTGATCCAAGAAATGGCGTTTCACCAAGGCATAAGACGTGCCATCATTCTGGGATTCAGGGCTACGATAGAGCAAATATACTGTGTTGGGAGACAATGGTGTTGAAGATTGCGCATCCAGCATTGCCATGCGTTTGACATGCGCGTGCGGAAAATTGAGTGCTGCTATTCTACGCACCAAAGCAGACCCTGAATTTATAAAGAGCACGATCTTTTTGTTTCGGGTGCTTCTCAACAAAACACGAGGCGAAGTTTCACCAGAACTTAAATTGAATGGATTGGAACCCTTGCTGTGAAGCGAAACACTCGCGGCATTTGCTTCGAAGTAGAGCTCACCGCACCGCGACTCATTTGGCATAAATGCCAAACGCAATTCAGACCATAACCATTCAAACCAAATTCGCATCACAGACTTTGCCCTCTAAGCCACCAGCATAGAGGTTGGGAGCGCATACCAGAATAGAATTCATATAACAGCTAGGAGTTCTGCACAGTTTGCATCGGGCAGTAGAAATTTCTGCCCCACAATGATAGGTTCGGTGAACGCCGCCATCGTTCCCGTGTGGGTGAGATGGAGCGATTATGCGGGAAGTTTTTGATGCAGGGATAAGTTGAAACTTTAATTTTCATTGCCTCCACAGTCGTTGACCGTCAGGCAATCGCAAAGCAAACGCGGAGAGGTAGCATTCCAGAAGGACATGTTCGAATGAATGATTCTTTTAACGCATCGATAGCTCTAAATCACCGCAGTTGCCATTGATCTAAATCTAATTAAGTTGCCTAAAATACAAGGACCAATCTTCATAGTCGATGAAAGTTTCAAATTGGCGATCAGGGTAACAATTGAACAACCAAACTTTCCAAGAATCCTTCATTGAGTTACCAAGCTCATCTAGCAATTCATATTCATTAATTTCACTTGAGGCAAAGAAGCCGTTGAGAACAATGCAATTATATGAATCAGGGCTGTTACCTTTTGAAACCCATTCCTTAAAGTCATTTATTTGCTCTGATGACCCTTCATCAATCACATTGTTAAATAGCACAACTTTGCCGGCGACTATTTGTGTTACAGGGCAAAACAACCGATAGGCAAGCAGAGCCCTGGGTATCGTCATGTGGTTTGCATATGCACCATTTATTTCATCTAAATTTTTAGACTGAATTATCTGAAAAAGAGATCGCTTCATAATGGGAACGCCTTTGCGCTTCCACCTGGAATATAAAATGGCGGTTGCTGGCCACCATGAGGTTCACCAGCATGCCTATATCTAACCTCAGGCGACATACCTTTTGGATCACATTTATTGGGTTTCCAAGTAACAGCATTTCTAATTTTATCGCCGGGTCCGCACCCTAGTGTTGTATGAGGATATCCGCCAGCTTTGCTATCTGGGCCTATGTTAGTCAACTTCGGCTTTCGAGCATTATGCACCCAAATCAGCTCATCACCAACGAGATAGTTGTGCGTGATTTCACCGGGGCGGG
>CALLUS010000018.1 GCA_938010435.1 uncultured Rhizobiaceae group bacterium
GTCGTGTCTGGCGTAGTGGTATCGCTTTACCGTCGCCTCCTTGATCGTTCGGTTCATTCGTTCCACCTGGCCGTTTGTCCAAGGGTGATTTATTTTGGTCAGTCGATGTTCGATGCCGTTCTCATCGCACACGCGGTCAAAAATGGCCTTATATTCTAAGCAGTTTAGTATCTACTCTAACTTGGGGGTTTGGCGATCTAGCATATAAGATTTTAGTAAACTGATCTTTCTCAACTATCCAAAAGGCTTTTCAAATTCGCCGGTTTGTTCATTCATCGTCCACAAATCACCAGATGAAATATCAAACCATGCGCCATGCAATCCAATTTGCTCACGGTCCAACAAGATCGACACACAGGGAAATGTTTTGAGGTGTGCGATAGATTGCCGGATGGATTCTTCTTCCAGCTTAAATTGCAACTCTTCTTGGGTTTCCGCACCAGTACATTTCAAATTTTGAGCAACCGGTTCAAGCAGAGATATCCATTTACCGATAAAATCACCTGGCGAGAGTGGCTTTGTGGTTTCACCTGTCATTTGCTGGCGAAATGCGGCAATGCCACCACAGCGTCCATGACCCATGACCACTATGTGGCGCACGCGAAGTTCCTGAACCGCAAACTCCAATGCGGCGGATGTGCCGTGATAGTCACCATTTTGTTCGTAAGGCGGCATGATGTTTGCCACATTGCGCACCACAAACATTTCTCCCGGCGCAGCACCGAAAATAACCTCTGGTGCAGAACGTGAATCGCAACAGGCAATAATCATTGTGTCCGGCTTTTGACCCAATTGTGCCAATTCTTCATAGCGTTCGCGTTCACGCGGCAATCTGTTTTTGCGGAAATGCGCGTACCCGCCAAGCAGTTTCCGTGGAAACTCTGGCTCGACCAAATCACGTCTTGGTTTTATTAGCGTTGTGTCGGAACTATCTTGCATCGTGCAACCGTGTAAGAAACGAATTCTCTTCTGTCTTACACGAATGAGTTTAGTCGTCCAACGCGCGCGCTTCAGAGATCAACAGGATCGGAACACCATCACGCACAGGATAGGCCAGTTTGGATTTCTTACAAATCAGCTCTTGCGACGCTTCATCGTACACAAGTGAACTCTTAGAATGCGGGCACACCAAAAGATCAAGCATTTTCGGATCAAGAATCTTTTGGTCGCGTTCAGACATTCTTATTGCAGTGTACCTGAATTACTGCCCGCTTCGCGTGCCAGCATAATTTCGGTGATCGCCACCAAAGTTTCAGATCGTGTTTTTAAATCAGGCGCTTCCAGCAAAGCTTGTTTTTCGGCAGGACCATAGGGACTCATCATCGATAGCGTATTAACCAGCGCTTCTGTACTGGCTTCACGAACACCATCCCAATCAGCTTCCATCTCATTGGCTTCAAGAAATTGTTTAAATGTGGTCAACAATCCTTCACGATCCACAGCCTTTGCCGCTTCTTCATTGTCGAGAAGATCGTCAGCAAATCCGGCAACGCGCCCTATTCGATATCCGTTCACTTCATCCAATTCGTCAAGAAGTCTGAACCGGCTGATCCCCGCCAGATTGATCATCAAGCGACCATCATTTGATTCCTGATAGGCTGTTATGCGGCCAAGGCAACCAATCGTACAGAGAGGGTCTGCATCAGTGATATCAGCTTCAGCATCAAATTGAGGCTGAATCATTCCAACAATGCGATCCCCGGCCATGGCATCATCAATCATCGCCAAATATCGCGGTTCAAAAATATTCAACGGCATATTCCCCGCAGGCAAAAGCAAAGCTCCAGACAAAGGGAAAAGCGGAATAGATTCAGGCAAATCAGAAACTTTTGTATAAGTCGAATTTCCAGCCTTCATCTCAATCTCCTCAATTCATAACGCACGATTACATTGTTATGAAAACAATACTGACGACAATGCGCGACGACCCGCAACAGTTGCAGGATCCATATTGCCCCAAGCTGCAAAAAACTCGAGCAACTTCTCGCGCGCACCGTCTTCTTCCCATTTCCGGTCCGCTTTCACAATTACGACCAATTGATCCACCGCCTCTTCACGGCGGCCATGGGCGTTTAAGGCAATCGCATAATCATATCGCGCTTGGTGGTTTTTGGGATCAGCTTCCGATGCTTCTGCAAGAGCGGAAATATCGCCAAGTTCATTGGCTTGATCTGCTAATTCAAGACTTTTTACCAAGGCAGCCAACGAGCCTTGATTATGGTGCTCTTCTGGAATTGTTGCCACAAGTTCACGTGCTTTATCATGTTCACCAACGGCAAAATAGCATTGTCCAATACCTGCAAGCGCATCTACGCTGCCAGGCTCTTGGGCAAGCACGGAGCTGTATAAATCCGCTGCCCCACCAAGATCTTCTTCTTTTAGCAACCGATCTGCCTCATCCAAAATTGCATTTAAATCTGCACCCGGCGGATTCGGATTCATCGCAGCAATTTTATCAACAAAGGCCTTCACCTCACTTTCAGGTTTTGCACCCATGAAAGCATCAGCTGGCTTTCCATCCACAAATGCCACAACGGCTGGAATGGATTGAATGCGCATTTGGCCAGCTACATCAGGATATTTTTCGATATCCATTTTAGCCAACGTAACGGCACCTTTCGCCGCAGTAACAGCGCTCTCAATCACTGGACCCAATTGTTTACATGGGCCACACCATGGTGCCCAAAAATCCACGATGACAGGCGCAACCTTAGAAGCTTCCAAAACATCAGCCATAAAACTGTCGGTTGTCACATCTTTGATCAATTGATCAGCGGCAATTCCTTGCGAAGCAGCGGGCACAGGTGACGGCGCACCACCAAATGAAGCGCCACCAGAGGTTGGAGCCATCGATGCACCAGCAGAAACACTGCCACCCATGGAGTAAGACATATTTTGTTTCGGTGTTTTTGGGTCTTCACTCATGTTCTGTTTCCTGAATTCAATGCAATTGGCGGCGCATATCTACTCTAAAATGGGGCGAAAGCCCGAATTTGCAAGTTAGACCTCTTGGTCTAAATCCACAATCAACGGGTCATGATCGCAGTTTTTAGCAAATGCGATAAGATCATCTCGTCCAATTGTCGTCGTTGCATCGTTGGTAAGCGGATGACAGTTGATTTTATCATGACGCATCAATCTTTGATCAATAGCAAATATAACACGGTTTTCACGATCGTTGATCACTCCAAGCGCCGTCACCGCTCCGGGGATAACCCCTAAAAATTCTTCAAGAGCTTCAGGCTTACCGAAAGAAAATTTACTCGAGCCACCCAACAGCTTGTGCAGGGTTTTCAAATTCACCACACTGCCTTCTTCAGCAGTAAGAAGAAAATAATTCCTTTTCTTATCCTTTAAGAACAAGTTTTTCGTGTGGCCACCATCAATTTCGCCGCGCAAATTTTGAGAATCTTCCACTGTGAACAAAGGTGCATGATCTTTGGTTTCAGTTTGAAAACCACACGTATCAAGATAAGCAAGCAACGCTTCGCGACCAACCGGCGCATTGGGAAGGGGTTTGGACATATTCGTTTCCAAAGACAGTTTTACAACGCCATGTGACTAGCATCGCCTACACCTCAACGAAAGGCTGTTTGCAAATCCTTCATCAAGGCAAAATTTTCCGCCTTTTTGAATGCATTTGCACCTTGCATTCAGCTTCATGTTGGCCCATATACAGCGCGCTGGCCAACCCGGGTCAGTCGCTCGAGCGGGCGTAGCTCAGGGGTAGAGCGAAACCTTGCCAAGGTTTAGGTCGTGAGTTCGAATCTCATCGCCCGCTCCAATTTTCCTTCTCTTGTAGAATGTGTCAGCCAATCGCGTAAAGCGCCGTGGTCACTGCAGACTTGTGCCTTGCACCTGTACCCACAAAAAGCATGTGATTGACCCACCTGTAACGTGGATCTCCCGTCTCAAGCCGTGCTTGCGTGCGCATGTAATACTGATCTGGTGAAACTTCTTCACCTTCTGCCAGTTTTTTCAAAACGTCTGGTGAGCCAAATCGATATCCATAGTTGATAATTTCGATTGTCGCACCATCATTCGTTTCCAAAGCATAACGTGTATCGAGCTCGGTCAAATTGCCATCAATCACTGTTTGCCAATCCGCGCCTACATCAAGAACACGTCCATTGATCCGCGGCCCAATGACCACACCACCAACAATGGGAATAATCCTTCGTTGGCCAGCTCTTCCATTGCCCATTTCATGAACAGGCCCAAGAGCAACTTCAATATCACAAACATATTCCAGCGTGGGTGCATTCAATTTCATTTTCACATCTCCGCTTTGGTTGTCAGGGATATTAGAATTCAAACAATCCAAAAAAAACCCGAAAGGCAGTGCCATCCGGGTTTTCAAGACACACATTTTTCAATTCAAAAATCAAACCCAAGCGCGCTCGTTCAATTTCTTTTCATAAGCATCAATGCTGTCAACTTTTTCCAGTGTTAAACCGATATCATCCAACCCGTTCAACATGCAGTGCTTTTTGTGGGCATCGATCTCAAACGAGATGGTGCCACCATCAGGACCAGAAATCGTTTGGCTTTCGAGGTCCACGGTCAAAACAGCGTTAGAACCGCGATTTGCATCGTCCATCAAATGTTCAAGCTCATCTTCACTCACCTGAACCGGCAAAATACCGTTCTTGAAACAGTTGTTGTAAAAAATATCCGCGAAGCTTGTTGAAATCACACAGCGAATGCCGCGATCCAACAAAGCCCATGGCGCATGTTCGCGCGAAGAGCCACATCCAAAATTATCACCCGCCACCAAAATGGTTGCGTCGCGATATGCAGGTTTATTGAGAACAAAATCAGGGTTCTCGCTACCATCTTCATTAAGACGCATTTCGGCGAACAAGCCTTCCGACAGGCCGGTGCGTTTGATCGTTTTCAAATAGTCCTTCGGAATAATCATATCAGTGTCGATATTGATAATCGGAAGCGGTGCAGCAACACCTGTCATTTTTGTGAACTTGTCCATGAGGTAAAGTCTCTTGTGCGGTCTATTGAGGATGATCTACACCAGACTTTCCAAATCGCCAAGATCAACACAGGCTTAGTTCGTCATGAAACTCTACAGAATGATCACCGGACCCGATGATAATGAATTCTGTCATCGTATTTCCAGAGCTTTATCCAATGGTTGGCAACTGGCAGGCAGCGCATCACTCACATTCGATGCTGTCCGTGGTCGAACAATATGCGGACAACCTGTGACGAAAGAAGTGCCCGATGTGGATTATTCACCTGACATTAAATTAGGCGACTATTGATCCATGTACCGCGAAGATTCATTCTTCACATTGACAATCGGCGGTCAGATTGGATTGGTCGCATTGTCTTTGGTTTTAGCAGTAGTCTTTATTTACATCTGCTGGCGAACAACACGTGGGAAAGCCGCTTGGCTGCGGTTAGCAATCGCCCTGTTTCTTTTCATGCTGTTCATCTGGTTGATGCCGCAGGTTTATTATACCTATTATATCTTCTTACTCGGCGTTCCGTGGCAGGTGGTCATTCAACCACCGCCTACACCAAGAGATCTTATCCGAATTTTATTTTTCGCAGAAAATACAAACTTGTCATTTCACGCCCAAGCAGTCATCGGATGGGTGCTCATAATACTCGGTCTTTTCAGACCTCAACTCAGCAAAACTAAACCTGCTCGCTGAGATATTTTGCATAAAGAACACCCAGCGCACATGAAGCAATTCTTGCTTCTGCGCTATCTGCACGGCTGGTCAAAATAACGGGTGCTTTCGCACCAACCACCAACCCGGCTGTCTCACTGCCCGCCATGAACGTAAGTGCTTTGAAGAAAATATTGCCGGCTTCAATTGTGGGCACAACCAGAATATCTGCATCGCCCGCAACAGGAGAATCAATGCCTTTAAGTTTTGCAGCTTCTTTGCTCACAGCATTGTCCAACGCAAACGGGCCGTCGACCAGGCCACCCGTGATTTTTCCATTTACCGCAGCATCAGCAACCGCACGCGCTTCAACTGATGACGGTATTCCAGGGTTCGGACTTTCGACAGCCGAAAGAATTGCAGCTTTCGGAGTTTCCACCCCCAGCGCCCGCGCCAAATCAATCCCGTTCTGTGTAATCGAAATCTTATGGTTCTCGGTCGGAGCCACATTGAGGGCGGCATCGGTAATGATCATTGGACGGTTCCAATTTGGAATATCCATTACGAAACAATGGCTGGTGCGTTGCGATGTGCGCAAACCGTTTTCTTTGCGAATAACAGCCGCCAAATAGGTATCAGAGTGAATAAAGCCTTTCATCAAGACTTGGGCAGTTCCGTCTGCCACTAAATCAACACCATGATGAGCCGCCTGCTCTTCGGTATCTGCTTGAACGATCTCAAGGCCGGAAATATCAAAACCGGCACCCTTGGCGGTGTTCTCAATACGGATACGATCACCAACCAATATCGGAATAATCAAACCTTCATCACGCGCATCCAATGCGCCTTCCAAAGCTGTTGCTTCTTCAGGACAAATTACGGCGGTTTTCAAAGGGTCGAGCGGGGCACACATGGCCAAGAGTTTTGAAAAATGTGGACGTGTCTCTAGTGTAATGCTGTGCACGATTGGCTCCGGAATTATATCGTAGTTTCAAATATCTCTTAAAGATATTTATTGGACGGGGGAAGCACCACAGCACTTTCCGAGCGCTCGAAAAAAGCCTAGACGTTTAGCTTTCTTGAATTCACTTGAGGACAATCCAATGAGCACCGATACAATCACAAAAATCTTGACCATTGGGACTTTCTTTCCAAGTGTAAATTCAGATCTGCAAAAGTCATTCACAGTTGTAGAATGCCCTAATCGGACTGACGTTGAAAAACTGTCGCCCGAACAGTGCAACGAGATCGAAGGGCTAGCGACATTCGGATGGGCACCAGCTGATCTGATCGAAAAATTTCCCAATCTCAAACTGATTTCCAGCTTTGGCGTGGGTTATGATGGTGTTGATGCAGATCATGCAACTTCAAACGGTATTTTAGTCACGCACACGCCCGATGTTTTGAATGACGATGTGGCCAATACAACAATTGTTTTGATCCTCGCCACCATGCGTCGGATCATTGCGCAAGATAAATATCTCCGCGAAGGCCGTTGGGTAACGGAAGGTAACGCCCCTCTCACCAAAAGCATTCGTGGAAAGAAAGTTGGAATAGTAGGCTTAGGGCGCATTGGCGATGCGATTGCAGAAAAACTGTCGGTCTTCCAGTGCGAAACCGTTTATCATTCCAGAAATGAAAAACCGGATGTGACTTATCGCTATTATGAGAATCTAATTGAAATGGCTCATGACTGCGATGTGTTGGTTGTCATCACGCCGGGTGGTCCTGCCACCAACAAGCTGATCAATCGCGATGTGATGAACGCGCTCGGGTCGGAAGGCACGCTTATCAATGTTGCGCGCGGAACTGTCGTGGATGAATCTGAAATGGTGAAAGCTCTTCAAGATGGGCGGTTGGGTGCAGCCGGACTTGATGTATTTGAAGATGAGCCCAACGTTCCCGAAGAACTATTCTCCATGGAAAATGTGGTGCTCACCCCTCACGTGGCCAGCGCTACATGGGAAACCCGTCAGGCTATGTCTGATTTAGTGGTCGAAAATCTCGTTTCATATTTTTCGAACGGAACAGTCGAAACACCCGTACCAGAATGTGTTGATCTTCACGGCGCATAATTTCAATCATTTTGACCGAATAAAATCTTGCGCTCTTCATCAGTGGGCGGTCTTTGTCGTCTGCTGTCTTTTCCCAATGCAACACCGCGTTGAACCGCAGGACGATCTTTAACCGCCGCACGCCAGCGAGTTAGATTGGGAAAGTCGTCCAGAGACAACTGCATGGCTTTTGCAATCAGAACCCATGGCCAACAAATCATATCTGCGATGGAATAATCTTCGCCCACAATCCAATCGCGACCTTGCAAACGCGTATCCAGCACTTTCAAACATCGTATGGTCTCAACCTCATAGCGTTTGCGCCCATAACCTTGTCGCTCCTCATCCGGCGCATAATTGAAGAAATGGCTGTGCTGTCCCATCATTGGACCTTGATTGCCTGTTTGCCAAAACAACCATTCCAACACTTCTTTCTCAAGCACAGGGTCATTTGGCAAAAACCGTCCATATTTTCGCGCGAGATAAAACATAATCGCACCGGATTCAAAGACGGGTACGGAGTCACCTTCAACATCATGATCAACGATTGCTGGCATACGATTGTTTGGGCTGATCTCTAAAAACGCCGGTTTAAACTGATCACCCTGCCCAATGTTTATAAAATGAGTTTCATAATCGATACCAAGCTCTTCCAGCAGGATAGAGACTTTCCAACCATTGGGCGTCGGCCAGTAATAAAAATCGAGTAGCTTGCTCACGATACATCCCCCAAACTGGTCACACCATCAGCCGCCAACATTTCAATTTCCGCATCATTCAAACCCAAATGACCAAGCAGTTGATGACTGTCTGCACCTAGCGATGGAGCGGGCAACCGAAATGCAGTGGGCGTTTTAGAAAATTGTGGAGCGGGTCGCGCCTGACGCAATGCTCCTGCCAGCGGATGGTTGGTTTCAACAATTGTTTCATTGGCCAAAATCTGCGGATGCGCAATAACTTCACGTCGGGTTAAAACAGGTGCACATGGCACATCTTCTGCTTCTAACCGACTTAACCAATTCGATGCTGTATCAGTCAGTAAAATATCTTGCGTCAGCTGCAAACGTTCATCGATGTTCTGTCCACGCAATGCAGATGTAGCAAAGCGCGGATCGTTCAACCATTCAGATTTATCAAACGCCTTGCAAAGCCCAGTCCATTCTTTTTCTGACTGAACCGCAACGCTGATATAACCTTCCGCTGTTTCATAAATCAGATCGATAAAACTCTGAGCGGTTTCACTGGCAAGCTCATCTCCAACAAACGTATGGGCACCCATATCGGACCCCCACAAAAAGGAAACCACTGTGTCCAGCATCGACAGCTTGATGTGTTGCCCTTCGCCGGATTCACGGCCACCTGTTCTTTCACGGTGAAAGAGTGCAGCGCTAATCGATTGCGCGGCCGCATAGCCCGTCAGTTTGTCGGGGACAATTGTACGCACCAAACGTGGTCGCACCTCATCAGAGCCACCCTGTACAGTTGTGAGACCGGAGAGAGCTTGCACAAGCGGATCATAAACCGGTTTTTGCGCATAGGGCCCCACATCACCAAATCCTGAAATGGAGACATAGATTATAGAAGATGAAACTTCCTTGATCGCATCATAATCAACGCCAATTCTATTCACCACACCGGGCCTGAAATTCTGAACAATCACGTCGGCATCACGGGCAAGTTTTTTGAAAATATCAACGCCGCGCGGATCTTTTAGGTTTAGCGTCAAGGAACGTTTGTTGCGGTTGTTGTTGACAAATGAGGCCGAAAATCCATTGCGTTTCGTGGAAACTGAACGGGTATGATCACCGCCATTGGGATTTTCGATCTTGATCACATCGGCACCTTGGTCCGCCAACATCAAAGTGGTCATGGGCCCTGAAATCATGGAGGTCAAATCCAGAATACGAATTCCTGAAAGCGGGCCATTATTAGATACACTCATAAATATTGTCCTCGTCAGATGGTGCATCACCATGACCGCAATCGCTCGATTTTAACAGCTGTTACTTCCGGGGAAAGACACCAATCATTGGGCCAAGGTCACGCCATCCTCCACGAGACATGGATTGTGTCTTGAGTGCAGACACAGTGCCGTCCAGAAAGAGTGCGTTTGGTGTTTGTAGTTCCGTTTGAAACAACCTGCCAAAATTCCAAAAGTTTATAGGCCGATGAGAGATGGCGAAATGCACGGTTGTACCGTTTTCAGACACGCCCACTCCATTTCGAATTTTCAAACTGTCAGAATCCTTCAGGAATTTAGGATGCAACTTTTCTTCGATCACCAGCATTGGGCCCGATTGTGTGGCGAAATCGACTTTTTGCTTTGTATTCAAAAATGATTTTGTCTCACTCACGCCGAGTTTTCCATCACGCCCCCAAAACACCCCGTTGGGCAATAGATGAAAGTTACCCCATCCGGCTTTTGTGGAAACTTGCTTTTCTTCACGACTGTTTTCCACGTAAAGACCAACCGGCAAGAGATCTGCGTGGTACATGCCACCATTCATCAACATCAAAGGCTGGTGTTCGGTTTCCTTCAAACTGGCTTCCAGCTTTGAAAAACGACCGAACGGACGCCCGTTCGTACTCGACAAAAATAATCGCACCTCAATTTCATCAACCGCATAGGTGCAAACCGTATGATCAACATTGGCGTATGAAACTGCCCTGCAATTGCTGTCTTCGCACGTGCCGAACAACGTACAAAATATTGAGGCTAAAAACTCCCACACAGCTGAAACGACTATCCTTAGTTCGGGAAATACCGGAAATGCCCAACAATCTTAAACTCAAACAACCGGTCTTCAATCTGAGTTCCAGCACCAATGTTATGGATGATCAAGGGCCTCTTGCCATCACGACTGGCATAATGTGACACAACCGCGATATGAGGTAGGTTTCCGGGCAATCGCTGGGAGACTAAATCACCTGGTAGAAAATCAGCGCCCGACGTTCCGATATCCAATCTGGCATTCTTACGTGCGAAAAACCGTTCCATATTAGGAACCCGCCGATGGTCAATATTTTTGTCCGGTCGCTTCAACCCCCAAATACCGGGATATTTATTGAAAGCGCTTTTCATATCTTCATGAATTTCTTTTTGGAGATCCACCCCAAACGCATCGCGATAAGCACGGACCACAACATCCGAGCAAACGCCTGTCCGCAACGGGATATCGCCCATCGGGTATTTCAGCCCCACATAGGCCCCATCATACTCGACGGTTTGACCCACTTGCGCTTCAGCAGCAGCAATGAGCTTTGCCGCCACCGGTGAAACACCCGCAAAGGGTTTTGGCGACTGCAAGGCGTTGCCTGCCATGGCCGGGCCGATATTCAGTTTTTGTGCAGAAGTACTGGCACCAACCAATCCGGCAGCAACAAACGAAAAACAAATTTGGCGACGCGAAAACATGTACCCTCCAATCATGAAAAATGAAGTTACCAAGCAATCACGGCGTCATTGCGACATGTCTATTTTTCAGCGACCGGCGCCAACAACATCCAACGGTGCCCAAACGGATCATAGAATTGGCAAAACCGATCCCCCCAAAACATATCTTCCGGAGCATGAGATTTTTGCGATCCGTTCTCCATGGCAAGAGTGTAAATTCGGTCTACTTCTGCAGGATCGCTCAAAGTTATACTCACTGCTACCGGAGATCCTTTGCCTGCCTCGGCTCCCGGCTCACCATCAAATTCAGGGAATTCATCAGACAGCATCACCGGATTGTCTTGAATCATCAAAGTGGCATGCATTATGCGCTCACCATCTTCGGTCTCCATAACCGATGAACATCTTGCATCGAGGACTTTCTCGTAGAACTTGATAGCAGTTTTCGCGCCTTTGACGGTTAAATATGGAGAAACTGTAATTTTTGTCATGGCTTCACCTTTTCAATTTTCAGAGTTTATCTCGAAATTCTTGACGTGAACCCCTAGGTTATCGCATATCCTGTTTCAAAATTCGACTTTTGCAAGGAATGCAAATCATGTCTGGTGCAACCACCCTCTACGATAAAATCTGGAACGACCATCTGGTTCACGAACAAGAGGACGGGACGTGTCTTTTGTATATCGACCGTCACCTCGTTCACGAAGTGACCAGCCCGCAGGCATTTGAGGGGTTGCGGATGACTGGCCGCAAAGTTCGCGCACCTGAAAAGACGCTTGCTGTTGTGGATCACAACATTCCCACCACCAACCGCGCTGGCGGGATTGCAAATGAAGAAAGCCGTATTCAGGTGGAGGCGCTTGCGAAAAACGCAGCTGACTTCAATGTGGAATATTATTCTGAAACCGATAAACGCCAGGGCATTGTGCATATTATTGGCCCTGAACAAGGTTTCACGCTTCCTGGCATGACAATTGTTTGCGGCGATAGCCATACATCAACCCACGGTGCATTTGGCGCATTGGCACACGGTATCGGCACATCAGAAGTCGAGCATGTTTTGGCCACTCAAACACTGATTCAGAAAAAAGCCAAAAACATGAAAGTTGAAGTCACTGGTGACCTCAACAATGGTGTAACCGCCAAAGACATCATCTTGGCCATCATCGGTGAAATCGGAACAGCTGGCGGCACAGGTTACGTAATCGAATTCTGTGGTCCTGCCATTGAAGCTTTGTCCATGGAAGGTCGCATGACCGTATGCAACATGACAATCGAAGGCGGCGCACGCGCTGGACTGATTGCACCGGACGAAAAGACGTATGAATATATTAAAGGAAAACCAAAGGCCCCTTCTGGCAAAGCTTGGGACATGGCTTTGGAATATTGGAAGAGTCTTAAAACAGATAAAGATGCTCATTTTGACAAAATCGTCACAATCGATGCAAACAATCTGACTCCAATTGTCTCTTGGGGCTCAAGCCCTGAAGACGTGATTGCTGTTACGGGTGAAGTCCCTGATCCGGCATTGATCCAAGACGAAAACAAACGGGCATCTAAAATGCGTGCCCTTGAATATATGGGCCTGACACCCGGAACCAAAATCACGGATATTAAAATTGACCGTGTGTGGATCGGGTCTTGCACCAATGGTCGCATTGAAGACCTCCGTGCAGTAGCCGCTATTCTCGATGGTAAGAAAATTGCTGACACGGTGTCTGCGATGATCGTTCCAGGTTCCGGCTTGGTCAAAGAGCAAGCAGAAGCCGAA
The DNA here is from genome assembly GCA_938010435.1 of uncultured Rhizobiaceae group bacterium. Taxonomy (GTDB): domain Bacteria; phylum Pseudomonadota; class Alphaproteobacteria; order Rhizobiales; family Rhizobiaceae; genus Pseudahrensia. The sequence goes on from CALLUS010000018.1 coordinate 12,853, forward strand.
GGTCTCGACAAAATATTCTTGGCAGCCGGAGCAGAATGGCGCGAACCGGGTTGTTCTATGTGTCTTGCCATGAACGATGATCGTCTGAAACCGGAAGAACGTTGTGCTTCTACATCAAACCGCAATTTTGAAGGCCGTCAGGGCTTTAAAGGTCGTACACATTTAGTATCGCCAGCCATGGCAGCTGCCGCAGGCATCGCTGGCCACTTTGTAGACGTTCGCGATACGTAAAACCAATCGTAACAATGTTAATGAGTTCAGAACGGGTTTTGTCAAATGCGGCAGAACCCGTTTTTCTTTGGTAACCAAGTTTACCAGTAACGACGTCAAATCACTCAGAAATAACCTTCTTGCAACTCTGAACCACCAATGTGTCTGCAACAATCGGGGAAACACGATGGCTCAGCAGTCATATTTTCAATTGATATCACCAATGATTTTTCTAGTCTTAACGGCTGGGCTATTCTTGCTGTATAACTTTGAAAAACGTTTGGTAGCCGCCAAAATTTTTGGATTGTCATATTTCTTCGGAGCAGCAGCTGTTACTTTGGAATTCTTCCGAGCTGACATTGATCCCGTACTCGCTGCTTATCTGTCCAATATTTTTTACAATATCACGGCAATCCTGTTCGCTGTTGCAGCAGCCGTTCGCTACAAACAAAAAATCCCTGTGATTCAAATAGCGGTCGTTACAATCGCATTATTTATTGGAATCGGATATTTTTTACATCTGGAGCCCAGCATTGCCTCCAGAACAATTGTTGCCAACAGCGGAAATGGAATCATTTTTTCTTCGCTGCAAATTGCATCTACCAAGGAAAAAAATTGCCCATCGACAAAGTCTTCGCTTGGGTCGTTGGCATTTTTGCATTCCAGTTTTTCGTCCGCGCAATTCTCACGATCTCGTTTTTTCATGAGACATTGACCAATGCCAACTATGCGACCTCCATGACTGCTCTGTCGATGCAATTCATCGTCTCAGTCGCTGCTTTGTGCGTTGCAGCTTGTTTGTTCTTTTCATTTGGCTTGGAAATCTTCGGAAGTTTGAAACAGGAATCTGAAACGGATCATCTCACATCTCTGTTGAATCGACGCGGACTGAAGCAAAAATTCTCGACTTTGCGTGAACGAAGTATTCGCGCATCCGTACCAGTTCAGCTGGTTATATGCGATATAGATCAATTTAAGAAAATTAATGACGCTTATGGTCATGGGGCTGGTGACAAAGTCATTCAAAAATTGTCCTCCTTCATTGACGAAACAGCTCGCAAAAGCGATCTCACGGCGCGGGTCGGCGGTGAAGAGTTTTGTATTGTGATGTGGAATTCCAATATAGCTGGCGCAAAATTGTTAGCGGAAACCTTACGAACAACCATGAGCATGCATCAATTTGAAGGAATGCCATCAATCACGTTGAGCTGCGGCGTGACGTCATTATATGTGGATGACAATTGGAAAACGATGTTTGAACGGGCGGATAAAGCACTCTATCTCGCGAAAAATACAGGTTGTGACCGCACCTGTGTATTTGGCGAAGGCAATTTTCAAGAAAAATCAAAAAAGCTTTCAGTCGTCGCCTGATTCTGAATCTCTCTCGCTCACTTCTGCCGGCGGAGAGACAGTGACCGACCATTTTTCCAAGTCGATCTCGGGAACATTTTCACGACTGAAATCCATAAAGTAAGTTTTTGAACTCAACCCGCCAGCTTCGTTCAATGACGCAATTTCCAAAACAGGTCCGGCACCAAAATCCGGTACAGTCATCACCGTCCCAATGTGCTTTCCATCTTGATCAAGCACATCACACCCAATCAGGTCTGTGACGTAAAATTCATCTTCTTCCGTATCATCCGGTAGAGATGAGCGATCTACAAAAAGTTCCAACCGATTCAGAGCTTCGGCTTCTTCGCGGGAGTTTATGCCTTTAAATTTGACCACAACAATTGTTTTTTGAGGTCTTAAATTGGTGATTTTAAATTTACGTCCATCCTCTGACCAGAGCGATCCATAATCACCAATGGCCAATGGGTCGCCCGTAAATGTTTTCACACGCACTTCACCACGGATGCCGTGAGCAGCACCCACTTGGGCAAGCAATACTGGATTATCGAGTTTCATATATGACCCATACGAAAAGGGCGGCTGATCGCAAAGACCAACCGCCCCAAATTGTTCAAAAAGACGAAGCTATTATTCAGCTGGCTTTTCTTCTGCAGCTTCTTCCGCTGATGCTTCCTCAGCAGGAGTCTCTTCTGCTGGCGCAGAAGCAGCTTCCTCGGCTGCAGCTTTTGCAGCTTCTTCAGCATCTGCTGCGGCTTGTTTGGCATCTTCTTCTTTTTGCGCTTTTTCTTCAATCCGCTCTTGAGCCTTTTTACCAGGCTTCGCTTTGTTCGGGTTGTTACGGGCTTCACGCTTTGCAAGACCGGCTTCATCCAACAAACGCAAAACGCGATCCGTTGGTTGCGCACCTTCAGAAAGCCAATGCTGAATACGTTCCGTTTTCAGGTTCACACGTTCCGCATTATCTTTCGCAAGCAACGGGTTGAATGTGCCGAGTTTCTCAATGAAACGGCCGTCACGCGGTGCGCGAACGTCAGCAGCAACGATTGAATAAAACGGGCGTTTTTTAGAGCCGCCACGGGCGAGACGAATTTTAGTAGCCATGAGTTAAGTTCCTTAAATGGTCATGTTCGTGTGTTAATTAAGACTGGTTTGAAGCAGCCTGTTTATGGTGCTGAATGACTTCGCGAATAACGAATTCGAGAAATTTTTCGGCAAAATCCGGGTCGAGATCAGCGCGCTCCGCAAGGCGACGCAGGCGATCCACTTGTTCTTCTTCACGCTTCGGGTCTGAAGGTGGAAAATCATTTTCAGCTTTCAACTGACCTACAGCTTTAGTGATGCGAAACCGCTCGGCCAAAGTGTGAATCAGAACCGCATCGAAATTATCGATACTCTTGCGGTATTGCTGAAGTTGTTCTTGAGGGGTCATGCGAACCGCTCCTGAAATTTTTGTGGGGGCAGATGACGCCAAATTTCAGCCTCTGATTTACCGAACAAAACGGAGTTCTTCTCAAAAATAGCGCCCATTTTACGCACCACTTTTTTAGATCCGTCATTCTTCTTATCCATCATGCTGATGGCAGTGGTCCAACCCAGTTGATCGTAAGCATATTTCAAACTCGCCACCGCAGCCTCAGTCGCATAGCCGTTACCGGATGCTTTCGGGATGAGCGAGTAGCCGATTTCAGGCTCAGGCCATCCTTCCGGAAACCATGGACCAACGTAGCCAAGCGTTTGATTTGTCTTCTTAAGTTCCACCGCAAAAGCGGTGAAACCGCGCAAGTGCCAATGGCCAATAATCATAGCAAAATGGCGCCACGCTTCCCATTCAGCTTTCTTGCCGCCAATAAAACGTGCGTTCTCTTCATCACCGAAAATAGTCGCAATCGCACCGAAATCATCTTTGCGCCAACTGCGCAAAATCAACCGTTCAGTTTCAAGAACGGGCATGGGAAGAAGAAATGTCATTATTTCTTTTTCCCTCCAAACGGCGAACCGCCAAGGCCTGGAAGTTTAGGCATTCCACCGCCCATACCGCCTGGAAGTCCACCACCGCCCATTTTGCGGGCCATATCTTCCAGTTGTTTCGGGTCCATGCCAGCCATATCGGGCATTCCGCCGCCGCCCATTCCCGGCATACCTTTTCCACCCATGCCGGGCATACCCATGGCAGCAGCCATTTTACCCATCATGCCTTTGCCACCCTTACCGGACATCTTTTTCATCATGTCCGCCATTTGGCGGTGCATTTTTAGCAGTTGATTGACTTCTTGTACGGAAGATCCGGAACCGGCCGCCACGCGTTTTTTGCGGCTGGCGTTTAGAAGTTTGGGCGCTTTACGCTCTTTGCGCGTCATGGATGAAATAATCGCCTGCTGACGTTTGAACACGGTGTCATCAATTCCAGCCGCTTCAATCTGTTTGGCCATTTTACCGATGCCAGGCATCATTTTCATGATGGAGCCCATACCGCCCATTTTCGACATCTGGCCCAGTTGTTGCGAAAGGTCATCCATATCGAACAAACCTTTCTGCATTTTTGCAGCCATAGCTTGGGCTTGTTCGGCATCAATATTCTCAGACGCTTTCTCAACCAGAGAAACAATATCGCCCATGCCAAGAATACGATCCGCAATACGCTTGGGATAGAAATCCTCCAGCGCATCCATTTTCTCGCCAACACCGAGTAATTTGATCGGCTTACCAGTGACCGCACGCATGGACAGAGCAGCGCCGCCGCGACCGTCCCCATCAATACGGGTAAGAACCAGACCGGTAATGCCAACACGGTTGTCAAAATTCTGTGCGAGATTGACAGCATCTTGACCCGTCAGTGCATCAGCAACCAGAAGAATTTCATGGGGGTTGGCAGCGGTCTTGATATCCGCCATTTCCGCCATAAGCGCTTCATCAATAGATGTGCGGCCGGCTGTATCCAAAATAACAACATCAAAGCCGCCCAATTTTGCCGCTTGAACAGCGCGATTGGCGATCTGAATAGGCGATTGGCCTTCAATGATCGGAAGCGTTTCGGTTTCCGTTTGTTCACCCAACTGACGCAATTGCTCTTGAGCTGCTGGACGGCGCACATCAAGCGACGCCATCAGAACCTTTTTGTTCTGTTTTTCTTTCAGGCGCTTTGCAAGTTTACCGGTTGTTGTGGTCTTACCAGAACCCTGAAGGCCCACCATCATTATCGCAACGGGTGCGGGAGCGTTCAGATCGATCTGAACATCTTCCTCACCGAGCATATTGACCAACTCGTCATGGACAATTTTGACAACCATTTGACCGGGTGTCACCGATTTGACGACTTCCGCACCAACAGCCTTCTCACGCACCGCCTCGGTAAACGAGCGCACAACATCCAAAGCCACATCAGCTTCAATCAATGCCCTGCGCACTTCGCGCAAAGCGGTTGAGACATCCTTGTCGGAAAGTGCACCACGACGGGTCAGGCCGTCGAAAATACCGCTTAATCTATCCGAAAGTGATTCAAACATGGTTGGTTCCGTTTTCTTCAGGTTGCATAAGCATCCTAAAGATAGTGATTTTTAACAATCAAAACCATACGCAAAAAGCACCCGCGGGCGTATAACGCTGACGGGTGGTGACCTCCGGAAGCTGCAAATTTACAGGGGCCGGTCGGTGGCTCTTCGACAAATGGTTTTGTCTAATGGGCTGCATAAAGCGGTTTTGCTGTCGAGAGTCAAGCAATCCCTTGTGTTTGGCATGCTCACAAATCGTCACTATCTCAGAAATGACCATACAATGTGCCAAATCTCACTGCTAAACAGGCATAATCTATTTAAGACTTCGATTCGGGGCGTATCGATAAATCAGGAGTGGAACCATGTGGTTCTTTGAAAACGAGAAGCGTACCCACAAATCCGAAGAGCAAAAAGCCAGTTCGACAGATGCCATGATCGCTGACGAACATACCGATGCACCGATACAAAACAACATTGAAAGTCTGTTGGATCGCCGCATTGAGCATCACAGCTATCGTTTTGCCAAAACGAATGCGTACCCGTACTGAGTCAAGAACTTAGCAATTTTGCCGGTCACTTTCGACGCAGTCTGCTATATTGGCTTGACTTACAACATTTGCCACGACACGACTTCCATCATGAAACGCAGAAAATTTCTCAAAATCTTAGCCCTCTTTGGGCTGGGTGGAACCGCTGTTGCTACGGGAACAATCACCATCGCAAAGTCTCGAAACCCCTATTATTCAGGCCCTATAAGTGATCATTTTGACGGATTAAATTTCTACAACCCTGATGGTCACCCTCCCAAAAGTATTATCGAGTTTTTTAGAACGCGATTCACGAGTCCTTCTAAAAAATGGCCGGATCAATATCCGTCACCTTATAAAGACGAGCCACCTCAGAAAGTTGCCGGAGACGCATTACGGATCTGTTTTGTAGGCCACGCAACCATTTTAATGCAGACCGCTGGCCTGAACATTCTCACAGATCCCGTTTGGGCAGAACGCTGTTCACCCGTTAGTTTTGCAGGACCAAAGCGCGTGAACCCGCCCGGGATAGATTTTGACAAACTGCCGCCAATCGATGTGATCCTGTTATCTCACAATCACTACGACCATCTCGATCTGGAAGTAATTTCAAAATTACACGAGAAATTTCAACCATTGATCGTGACCCCTTTGGGCAACGATCGTATTTTGAAAAATCACAATACCAATTTGCGCGTAGCAGTGGGTGACTGGGGCGACACGGTTGAACTTTCACCCAGCGTGAAAGCAACGTTCGAACCTATGCACCATTGGTCTGCCCGCGGCATGGGTGACAGACGCAACGCCCTATGGTCCGCCTTCGCACTCGAAACACCCAACGGCAATATCTATCATGTGGGCGACACTGGTTTTCATGATGGAAAGAACTTCGAAACAGCCAAAGCAAAATACGGCAGCTTTCGTTTGGCCATTTTGCCGTTTGGGGCCTATGAGCCGCGCCGATTCATGGAACACCAACATCAAAATCCTGACGAAGCAGTGCGTGGTCACAAAATCTGCGGTGCAGAATTTACACTCGGCCATCATTGGGGGACTTTTAAATTGACCAACGAAGGCATTGAAGACCAACTTGCACATCTGGAAGAAGCTCGCCAAAAACACGAAGTGGGCGACGATATTTTTCGCGCACTTCAACCAGGTCAGGTTTGGAATGTGCCTTTAAAAGCGCCAATGAAAGCATGAGACATTAGATATGCCTCTGACCGACTATCAAAGAGAAAGAAAACGTCAGTTTACGCGCACAGATGTGCCAACTGGTCATTTGCCCGTCCACAAATGGTATTTACGCATTGACGACCCTTCGCAGATTGAAGCAAAACAACCACCCCATGAAAACGTATCCATTACCCGCGCCATCAATCCAACCATAGAATTTTATCGGTTTCTTTATAACAGCGCTGGAGAAGAGTTTTTATGGGGAGATCGTCGGCGCATCAGCGATGAAGAGTTGCTGTCCCAGATCACACCAGAAACGTGTCACCTGATGGTCCTGTATGAAAACGGAACACCTGCCGGTTTTTGTGAACTGGATATAGAGTGTCACAATGAAAGCAAAATCAAATATTTTGCAATGTTACCGGGTTTTTTGGGCCGCGGCTTAGGCGGATATTTTCTCAGCGCCGCTATTCGATATGCTGCAGACCTAAAACAAGTACCCCTCATATTAGACACATGCAGTCTTGACCATGAAAGTGCATTGGAAAATTATCGAAAGCGCGGCTTTAAGGTCTATCAAGAACGGGATTTTGTTGATCCTGACCCACGATTGGACGGCACAATTCGTGCAGATGCAGGAAAGCATGTTCCACTGGCAAAATAGCCGTTAACATCTCTGAACACGAATATCTGGTATTTTGTCGCGACCTCCGCCATATAAGCGCCATGAGCACGATGGTTCCCATTGCGAAAATGAATGGTCTCGGCAACAAGATTATTGTTGCCGACATGCGCGCGTGTGCTGATCACATTACATCAGCAGCCGCGATTGCCTTAGCCAGTGATCCAAAGACCCATTTCGACCAACTGATGGCAGTCCATGCACCCGGCAAAATAGGCAAGGATGCTGTGATTAAAATATTCAATTCTGACGGAACAATTGCAGGCGCATGCGGCAATGGCACGCGCTGCGTTGTAAATTGGCTCGATCAACCGGAAAATGGTGACTTTTTTTCATTCGAAGTAAACGGTCAACAACTCAAAGCGCAAAAATTGGACGATGGTCGCGTAACCGTCAATATGGGCGTCCCACGTTTTGAATGGGACCAAATACCGCTTTCAGACGAGTTTGCAGATACCCGTGGCATTGAACTTGAAGTGGGGCCACTCGGCGCACCTATTCTGCACACACCGTCTGCGGCCAATATCGGTAATCCCCACATCACGTTTTGGGCCGACAAAGATGTGAACACTTATGCGCTCGATAAATTTGGGCCCATGCTGGAACATCACATGTTGTTTCCCGATCGTGTGAACATCACAATCGCGCAGGTGACGGGTGAAGATGAATTGACCATGCGCACATGGGAACGTGGTGCAGGCCTAACCGAAGCATGTGGTTCTGCCGCTTGTGCTGCTGCGGTAAATGCAGCACGCACTGGCCGAACAGGTCGCAAAGTCGTCACCCATTTGCCCGGTGGTCTATTGGAAATCGAATGGCGCGCAGACAACTTTATTCTCATGACGGGGCCAACCGAACACGAATTTGACGGCATATTTGATCCACTCACCGGCGCTTGGGAGCAAGCGTGATGAGCAAGCTCGATATTATCACATTTGGCTGTCGCCTCAACACTTATGAAAGCGAGGTCATGCGCCGTGAAGCGACAGCTGCCGGCTTACCCGAAGTTGAGGGCGGAGCGATCATCATCAACACATGTGCCGTGACGGGCAAAGCAGTGACAGACGCCAAACGCGCCATTCGCAAAGCGCGCCGTGAAAACCCGGACGCACGCATTATTGTTTCAGGCTGTGCCGCACAGACGGAGCCAGACACGTTTGCACTGATGGATGAAGTTGATCTTGTTCTCGGCAATGAAGAAAAACTACACGCCCACTCGTATCGGCAACTGCAAGAATTCGGTGTGAACCAATTTGAAAAAGTGCGCGTCAACGACATCATGTCAGTGAAGGAAACGGCATCTCACATGGTGGAAGCCATTGAAGGCCGGACACGCGCTTTCGTTCAAGTCCAAAATGGATGCGACCATCGCTGCACATTTTGCATCATTCCTTATGGCCGCGGTAATTCCCGTTCGGTTCCCGCCGGAGAAGTTGTCGCTCAAATTCAACAACTCTGCGATAATGGCTATCGCGAAGTCGTATTGACCGGTGTTGATCTCACGTCTTGGGGCGGCGGTTTGCCTGGCACGCCATCTTTGGGGCGTCTTGTGCAATCCATTTTGAACAATGTACGCGGGCTTGAACGTTTGCGTCTGTCTTCCATTGATTCCATCGAAGTAGATGAACCCTTGATGGACGCAATTTCGAGTGATCAACGTCTCATGCCCCATCTTCATTTGTCACTACAATCTGGTGACGACATGATTTTGAAACGGATGAAGCGTCGCCATCTGCGCGAAGACACGATTCAGTTTTGTAATGATGTACGCGCGGCCCGACCAGATGTGGTTTTTGGCGCGGATATTATTGCCGGTTTTCCAACAGAAACCGAAGAGATGTTTCAAAACTCCCTCGCGATTGTTGAAGAAGCAGGTCTCACTCATTTACATGTATTTCCATACTCCGCACGCGCAGGAACGCCGGCAGCACGTATGCCCCAATTGGACAGATCAATCGTGGTGGAACGAGCCAAACGTTTGCGCCTCTTAGGCCAAAAACGTCTTGAGACATTTCTCGACTGCTGCGTCGGCCAAGATGCAGATGTATTGATGGAGAGAGATGGTCTCGGACGCACGGTTCAATTCACGCCAGTGAATGTGGACAACGCCGAAGCGGGCACACTGGTGAAACTTCAAATCACAGGTCATGATGGTGTTCGGTTGACGGGGACCGTGCCGGATCACAGTAAAGCGGCGTAGGGGAATTTATGGCTGAGAAAAAAGAAGGTTTTTTAAAAAAGCTCTTCCGGTTCGGCAAGAAAAGCCGTGACGAAGAACCGGAAATCGATAATTCCGCTGCCGAAGCCACAGATCAAACAGAAACAGACAAACTCGCCGCTGAACAGACCGCTGCTGCGGAGGCTAAGGTTTTAGCTGAACTCAAAGCTGCTGAAGAAGAAGTTGCCCGTCGCGCCGCAGAAGAAAAAGCCAATGCCGAGGCAGAGGCTGCACGTCTAAAAGAAGAAGCCGAAGCCGCAAAGCTGGCAGCAGAGGCAGAAAAGGCGCAACAGGCCGCAGAAAAAAAGGAAGCTGCCGCAGCCGCAAAACGCGAAGCGGAAGCCAAAGCGTTGCAAAAGGCTGAAGAGAAAGCGCGTAAAGAAGCTGAACAGGCCGCCCAAAAAGTCGAGGAGGCCAAGAAATCTGCCGATATCGCAGCAGCCAAAAAGGCGGCTAGTGAGCAAGCCAAGGCAGAAACTGCTCAAAGAGAAGTCCAGATCGCTGCTGAGAAAGCTGAACAAGAACGCCAAGAGGCAGAAGCTCAGCAGGAAGCCGCAAAACGCGAAGCAGAGCGACTTGCAAAAGAAGAACAAATGCGCCTTGAGCAAGAAGCTATGCTTGCCAAGGAGCAAGTCGAACAGGCAGAGCGTGAGGCTAAAGCCGAAGCTGATCGATTGGCTGCAGAAACCGAAAAACTTGAGCAAGAAAAGCAAGCGACCGAACTACAGGAAAAACAAGAAGCCGAACGTTTGGCGAATGAAAAAGCGGAGCGTGTAGCCGCCGAACAGGCGGAACAAGCCGCGCTTGAAGAAGCCGGACTATCCGAACAACAACCAGAGCCAGAGCCAGAGCCAGAGCCAGAGCCAGAGCAGCCATCTTCTGATGCACCAGAAAAGAAAAGCTGGTTCACACGTTTAAAAAGCGGTTTGGCGCGTTCATCGAACCAACTCACAGAAAACATCTCAGCCGTTTTCACAAAGCGCAAGCTGGATGAAGATACACTGCAAGAATTGGAAGACATTCTCATTCAAGCAGACCTTGGTGTTGAAACCGCCATGAACATCACAGAAGCCCTCGCTTCCCAGCGCATGGGCAAGGATGTGACCGATGAAGAAGTGCGCGAGTTCATGGCAACAGAAATTGAGAGAGTTCTCGACCCTGTAGCAGCCGAATTGGAGCTCGACCTTGACCACACACCTCACGTGATGCTGGTCGTGGGTGTCAACGGATCAGGTAAAACCACGACCATCGGTAAACTATCACAAAAGCTCTATGATGCGGGTTTCTCCACATTGCTTGTTGCTGGCGATACTTTCCGTGCCGCTGCCATTGAACAATTGAAAATCTGGGGCGAACGCACACAATCCCCAACACTTTCCCGCCCTCTCGGATCTGATGCAGCAGGCCTCGCATTTGATGCCTACCAACAAGCAAAAGATGAAGGTCGCGACGTCATGTTGATGGACACAGCAGGACGTTTGCAAAACAAAACCGAACTCATGGACGAGTTGGAAAAAATCATCCGCGTTCTGAAAAAGCAAGACCCCACTGCTCCGCACACTGTGTTACTGACATTGGATGCCACCACTGGCCAAAATGCTCTCAATCAAGTGGAAATTTTTAAAGATGTGTCAGGCGTAAATGGACTTGTAATGACCAAGCTCGACGGCACAGCACGAGGCGGCATAATGGTGGCCATCGCCTCCAAGTTCAAACTTCCTGTCTATTTCCTCGGTGTTGGCGAACAGGTTGAAGATCTGGAACCATTCGAAGCGCGTGACTTTGCGCGATCCATTGCTGGTTTAGAAGATTAATCGAAACACCATGAAATTAATCGCTTCAAATATTGCAGTTATCCGCGGTGAAGATCTGATCCTTCAAGATGTCTCTTTTAACGTCTCTGCGGGTGAAGCATTGATTATACGGGGAGAGAACGGATCGGGGAAATCTACTCTGCTGCGTGCGATTGCCGGTTTGTTGCCGCTGGAGGTTGGATCATTTTCAATCGAAGATCCAACAAACGGATTTGGCGGCACGACTCACACTGATTTATGCCATTATCTCGGTCATGAAAATGCGATGAAACCTGCCATGAGTGTCGGAGAAAACCTTGTTTTCTGGCAGGAATTTGCAGGCCAGCCCCATTTGGACATTGATGAAGCAATGGACATGGTAGGACTCGACGGTTTGCAAGATGTTCCTTTTGCCCACCTATCAACCGGCCAGCGCCGTCGTATTTCCATAGCGCGGCTTCTTATCAGCTATCGACCAATTTGGTTGCTGGACGAACCCACAGCCGGGTTGGATGCGGCGTCTGAAAAACAATTCTCAGAATTGATGAAAGCTCATCTTGAAGATGATGGAATCATCCTTGCAGCCACACATATTCCACTTGGATTAGACTCCACCAAAGAGTTGGTTTTTGGAGCAATTAAATGATTGCGTTGTTCAAACGCGACTTCAAACTGGCCCTGCGTTCAGGAGGTGGAGCAGCAATAGCATTGCTGTTTTATTTTGCTGTTGTGATTTCCATGCCTTTTGCCATTGGTCCCGATCCGATTCTTCTCTCCACCATTGGTGGAGCAACACTTTGGATTGGCGCACTATTGGCTTCATTGCTGGGGCTGGAACGTTTGTTCCAAAGCGATGCGGAAGATGGTTCACTGGATCAAATGTTGATTTCAACGGTTCCATTAGGTGGACAAGTGTTTATCAAAAGCCTCGTTCATTGGCTGGTCACAGGCTTGCCACTCACCATAATGGCACCTGTCTTTGGTTTGTTTCTCGGCATGAGCCAAGACGCATTGTTAGCAAGCATGGCGACCTTGGCGGTTGGCACACCGGCCATATCTTTCATTGGTGCCGTGGGCGCCTCCATCACGGTTTCGCTTGCCCGTGGTGGCTTGCTCCTCTCCGTCCTTGTTCTACCAATGTGTATACCTGTTTTAATATTTGGTGTTGGTGCAGTTCGTGCTGCTGTCACGGAACCTGATCCCTTTCTGCCACCCTTTCTCTTGGTGGCAGCCATCTCACTGTTCTTTGCAGTGATCGGGCCATTCGCTTCAGCTTTGGCCTTGCGGCAAGGCGCGTCATGAATAAGATCAACTTACCTCCACGCAAATGTGAAAACCTGTTCACACCACCCCAATTGATTGTCACAAACAAGACCGTTACAAAAACCTTATGACGATTGTAGATTCACCCAACATTCCACGCGGTTTAACTGCATTGGCCAACCCAACGCGGTTTCTTGCGCTCGTGCGTATCGTACTGCCATTTCTCACTCTTATCACAGTCATCCTGTTGGCTATCGGGTTATGGATGGGTTTTTCCGTTCCCGATGATTATCAGCAAGGCCGCACAGTTCGCATCATGTTTGTTCATGTCCCATCTGTCTGGATGGCCATGGGTGCTTATATGGTTATGGTTTCAAGCGCCCTTGGTGTATTGGTTTGGCGGCATCCGTTAGCTGACGTGGCTGCCAGAGCAGCTGCCCCATTAGGCGCTTGTTTTACATTTCTCGGTCTTGCAACCGGCTCCATCTGGGGGCGCCCCATGTGGGGCACTTGGTGGGTTTGGGATGCACGCCTGACCAGCTTTCTTATTCTCTTCATCATCTATTTGGGTCTTATGGCTCTTTGGAATTCGATTGAAGAACCCGCACGTTCAGCCCGCATGGCGGCAGTCGCAATCCTTGTAGGCGCAATAAATATCCCAATCATCAAATTCTCGGTTGATTGGTTCACCACACTGCATCAACCCGCAAGTGTATTGCGGTCTGACGGTCCCACTTTAGCTCCTGAATTTCTTTATCCGTTGTTCACCATGGGTCTTGCTTTTTTGTTTCTATTTCTCACTTTGCATCTGATGGCCATGCGTAATGAAATTCTGCGTCGTCAAATCAGAACACTGCAACGCAAAGCCACACGCGACATTCGCGCCAAGAAACAGGCCACGACATGAACGAGATTTTTGGCACACAATATTTCGGCTTCATCGCATCTTCCTTCGGCATTACATTATTTGTTTTGCTTGCCATAACTTTTTGGATTTTGTGGACCCATCGCGCGCGCCGAAAAGCACTCGCCAAGCTCGAAGCAGCAGGCATCAAACGGGCCAGCAGTAAATGAGCGATCAAGAGCAGCACACCGGGAAACTTGGATCATCACCTCTACGCCTTTTAATCATTTTTGCACCCCTGATTGTTTTTGGAGCATTGGTTGCCGTTTTCTTTACTCAACTCATATCTGGCCGCGACACCTCTGAACTACCATCTGCTCTCATTGGCAAATCAATTCCCCAATTTGATTTACCAGCATTACCGGGACTCAAAACTAATGATGGCGATGTACCGGGGCTCAAATCAGACGACTTCAAAGGCAAAGTCACACTGATCAATATTTTCGCATCTTGGTGCGCGCCATGTCGGGCAGAACACCCTGTGCTGATGTCTCTTTCTAAAAACCCAGATCTTACGATGTTTGGCATCAACTATAAGGACATCAATGAAAATGCATTGCGTTTTTTAGGAGCATTGGGAAATCCCTATGATCGTGTCGGCACGGATCAAAAAGGACGTACGGCCATAGATTGGGGTTTCTATGGAATTCCAGAAACACTGCTCGTTGGACCGGACGGAATTGTTCGCTATAAAATTGTAGGGCCAATCGGCACCAAAAAATTCACTGAATTAAAGAGTGAAATCGACAAACTTGTGAAAGAGCTAAACGGGTCTTCTTAACTCTCGTCCTCTTCCAGTGCATGTCGTTGCATCATCGGGGTTTGACTCAAAATAAAAGCCATCGATAACCCTGTCATTCCCCAGAGCTTAAACCCAACCCAGAATCCTTCTGAGAAATTGCGCCAGACGATTTCATTGACCACCGCCAAAAATAAAAAGAACAACCCCCAACGAAACGTCAAAATACGCCAGCCTTCATCATCCATGCTGAATGCGGTGTCCATAATAATCTGCAACAAGCTTTTCCCGAAATATAACCCGCTCAAAAGCGCCACACCAAACAGGGTGTTGATAATCGTCGGTTTCATTTTGATGAAGGTTTCGTTTTCAAAATACAATGTGAGACCGCCGAATATGGTAACAATCACCAATGTAACCAAGGGCATTGCAGGCAATGTACGCGTATAAAACCACGAAATTGCAATAGTAACTGGTGTGGCAATCATGATGACAGCCGTAGCCAAAAACAGTGGCTTACTCAAAACACCTGTAATTCCGAACGCACTTACAAAACGATCACCAAAATTAAAAGCCAGCACGAAAAGCAATATCGGCCCAAGTTCCAACGCGGTTTTCAACGCAGGTGAAATTTTGGCTTTCTCAGATGTTTCTTGCAAGGAGTGTCCCTATCCGGAGTATGACGACAACATATATATGTCATCTTATATGATTATTCGATGGAGCGTATAACAGGGCTTCACCACAAATTGAAATAAACATTCACTATTTGCAGAACAGGTAATTTCCCTTCACTGGACGCCGCATGTGAGATTAGCCTATAAATTAACCAATCTCATAAATCGAAGTCTATCTCGGGAGCCCGTGTGCATGACCCAATCGCTCGACAGCTTTAAAAGCAAAAAAAAACTTACTGTGAATGGGAAAGATTACACTTTTTTCAGCCTTGTTGAGGCTGAAAAAAATGGGCTCACTGGCGCATCTAAATTACCATATTCCTTGAAAGTGCTTTTGGAAAATCTTCTGCGCTTTGAGGATGGTCGGTCCGTCAAGACGGAAGACATTCAAGCGGTTGCCAATTGGATTGACAACAAAGGCTCCGCCGGCAAAGAAATCGCTTACCGTCCCGCCCGTGTGTTGATGCAGGATTTTACCGGTGTTCCAGCCGTCGTAGATTTGGCTGCCATGCGTGATGCCACTTCAAACCTTGGTGGCGATACAGCTGCAATCAACCCACAGGTTCCTGTGGACCTTGTGATCGACCACTCTGTCATGGTGGATAATTTCGGCAATGCCCGTGCTTTTGAACAAAATGTTGAGCGGGAATACGAACGCAATGGTGAGCGTTACACGTTTTTGAAATGGGGTCAGCAGGCGTTTGAGAATTTTCGTGTTGTTCCTCCAGGAACCGGCATCTGTCATCAGGTAAACCTCGAATATTTGGCACAAACTGTTTGGACAAAGGAAACCGACGGTGAAACTTTAGCTTATCCGGACACACTTGTGGGCACAGATTCCCACACGACCATGGTCAATGGTCTGTCAGTTCTGGGTTGGGGTGTTGGCGGGATTGAAGCCGAAGCGGCGATGCTTGGTCAACCTGTTACAATGTTGATCCCCGAAGTTGTTGGGTTCCGCCTTGAAGGAAAGATGCCGGAAGGCATTACTGCAACTGACCTTGTTCTCGTGATCGTACAAATGCTGCGTGAACGTGGCGTTGTTGGTAAGTTTGTTGAATTTTACGGCCCGGGCCTCAACAACCTCACATTGGAGGATCAAGCAACTATCGCAAACATGGCACCGGAATACGGAGCTACATGTGGTTTCTTCCCGATCGACAAAGACACAATCAGCTATCTTGAATCGACTGGTCGTAATGCAGATCGCGTAGCACTTGTTGAAGCTTATGCGAAGGCACAAGGCATGTGGCGTGATTCAGATGCTATTGACCCAGTGTTCACCGACACACTTGAATTAAACTTGGCTGATGTTGTTCCATCAATTTCAGGCCCGAAACGCCCGCAAGACCGGGTGAATCTGGCAGGAGCTGACAAAGCTTTCGTCGAAGCGATGAAGTCTGAATTCAACAAAGATAGTCGTGGTGAACGTGTTAAAGTTGCAAACCAGAATTTCGACCTTGGCAATGGCGATGTTGTTGTTGCCGCCATCACATCGTGCACCAATACGTCAAACCCTTCTGTTTTGATTGCTGCCGGCTTGGTGGCCCGCAATGCTCGTGCAAAGGGCCTAACAGTCAAACCGTGGGTGAAAACATCACTCGCACCAGGCTCGCAAGTTGTCACCGACTATCTTGATAAAGCCGACCTTTCCAAAGAGTTGGACGCGATGGGCTTCAACCTCGTTGGCTACGGTTGCACAACATGTATTGGTAATTCAGGCCCGTTGCAGGAAGACATTTCCAACGCGATCCATAAAAACGATCTCGTCGCTTGTTCCGTACTTTCCGGCAACCGCAACTTTGAAGGCCGTATCTCTCCAGACGTACGCGCCAACTATTTGGCATCACCGCCATTGGTTGTTGCTTACGCGATTGCAGGTTCGCTTTATGTGGACGTGGCCAAAGACTCCCTTGGCAAAGACCAGAACGGCAATGATGTGTTTTTGAAAGACATCTGGCCATCCAGCGCTGAAATTTCAGAAATCATGCGCGAAACAATCAACGAAGATATGTTCCGCACACGTTACGGCGACGTTTTTAAAGGTGATGACGCTTGGCGGGGTATTGATGCGGGTGAAGGCGAAACATACGGATGGGATTCTGCATCCACTTATGTTCAAAACCCGCCTTACTTCGATGGCATAACTATGGAACCTGAAGTAATAGATGACATCGAAGGCGCACGTGTTTTGTCTTTATTCAAAGACTCCATCACAACCGACCACATTTCTCCAGCTGGCGGCATCAAAGGCGACAGCCCTGCAGGTGACTATCTGCGCAGCCATCAGGTGCGCCCCGTGGAGTTCAATTCCTACGGTTCCCGTCGTGGCAATCACGACGTTATGATGCGTGGCACATTTGCCAACATCCGCATCAAGAACCAAATGCTCGACAACGTGGAAGGTGGGTATTCCAAACACTATCCATCTGGTGAACAAGGCGCCATGTACGATGTGGCCATGCGCTACAAAGACGAAGGTGTGCCATTGGTCATATTTGCAGGCAAAGAATACGGTTCTGGTTCATCACGTGATTGGGCTGCCAAAGGCACACGCCTTTTAGGTGTTCGCGCAGTGATCGCTGAAAGCTTTGAACGCATTCACCGTTCCAACCTTGTTGGCATGGGTGTTCTTCCGCTGGTGTTCACAAACGGCGACAGCTGGGAAAGTCTGGGCCTAACCGGAAATGAAAAAGTTTCCATCGCTGGCTTGAGCAGTCTAACACCTCGTCAAGAAATGAAAGCCACAATCGAAATGGCAGATGGATCTTCAAAAGAGATCACATTGTTGTCTCGCATCGATACAGAAGACGAACTGGATTATTTTAACAATGGTGGCATTCTCCACTATGTGTTGCGCAATCTGAACCGCGAAGCTGCATAAACAACGCTACCCGTTTTAGATATTTGAAGACTCCAATTGAAAAGTTGGAGTCTTTTCTTTGAATTGCTCCCACCTCCGTGACGCAGATGTGAGTTGCATGTGAGCCACCACATGATCATTGTAAGGTCAGAAAAGACAATTGGGCACACAAACATGACAAATTCTCTCAAGAATTGGGATATTGACACCAAAATGAGAACAATTGCGTCAGCTTTCGCGTTTTTAGTGGCAACTCTTGGAACACAAGGCACGTCTTATGCGAGCGACAATCAACCAATAGCCGTTGTTGAGATGTTCACATCTCAAGGCTGCTCTTCATGTCCGCCAGCCGATGAAATCGTAGCCGCCTATGCCCAAAAAAACCATGTGCTGGCGCTTTCCATGCACGTTGACTACTGGAATTATTTGGGATGGAAGGATACTTTTTCAAAACCAGAATTTACGAAACGTCAGCAAAAATATGCTGTCTCATTTGCGCGTCGTGGCGTTTACACACCACAAGCTGTTGTGAACGGTCGCAATCACGTGGTCGGGTCTTACGGTTCGGAAATTACCGACTTAGTAGATCGATATAAAGCCAGCAATCGTGGTTTGAATGTTCCTATCAACGCTTCTGTATCCAACGGAACCATAAATATCAGCACCAACGCTCAAGCGGGGGATGCGACACTTTACATCGTTTATTTCGATAAGAAGCGAAACGTAAAAATCAGAAGAGGCGAGAATGCTGGCAAAACAATCACCTATCACAATGTGGTTCGCGATATCTCAACGCTCGGTATGATGAAATTGGGTAAACTGGACATTACCATGCCCATAGCTGAACTGAAGAGCCACGGCGTAGAAGCTTATGCAATTATTTTGCAGAAGACGACAAAACACGGAACTCCGGGCGCAATCATAGGCGCCACCGTTATAGACAATCTCAACAACTCCTAGAGCAAAGCGGAATAAATCTGCACCTATCAATTGCATCTAGTTCACGCATTTGATGGCACTCTATTGATTTTAATAAACCACATTATGCCATAAAAAGAAGGTCGATCGCTCTTCTCAAACGATCGACCTTCTAAAATGTGCACTATCTCCGGGGAAGAGAAAGTCCCGCCGCTTCAAACTGAAGTACAGGGCCCGTTGGGTATGTATTTTGCTGAAATCTTTCGTCCCAGGGGGGCTGGGGGGCTGTGAACGAGACAAAAGATCCAAACAAATTGCCGGGGCAACATGTACCAATGTAGCGTCAAGTTTGTCTGAAAGGCGGACATGTTATGGCGAAACTGTGGCGAAAGCCCGGATTTGGTAAACACCTGTTTCAAAATATTTCAGCCAGTGATCGATTTTTCTCTTATAACACAATAAGTTACGTTGCGTCAGTAATTTCACCCAAACTCAGGTTCAATCCAGTTTACACTTGAACCAGCGCGATTTTGCAATCAAACTCACAAAAGTAGACATAAACCCGATGTTGCAGAAACACTTTGGCTCAAAACGTTCCGAAAAATAATTCTGCCGATCTCATTACGCTGGCTTCCCGCAAGCCACTTTCGAGTTCAGGCATTTCAAATTCTATTGTTTCGTCTACCGGTAATCCGGTCAAACCATCACAAATTAGTTTTGACCGTCAAGAGCTGTCGGCCATTTTGCGAATATACGGTTTCAAAGTGGCCGATGGTGAGTGGCGTGATTATGCAATCGACCATTTGAAAGATCGCGCAGTGTTCTCCGTTTTCAAACGTGCTAATGAATCCGCGCTCTATCGCATTGAAAAAGACCCAAAACTCGCTCGTCGTCAGGGAGCGTATTCAATTGTGGACACCAGCGGACGCATCCTTAAACGCGGACAAGAACTGCCGCAAGTTTTGAAATTATTTGAAAAGCAATTGAAGCTGGTCGAATAACCACTTTTCATCTTATAGAGGCCCATGACCTTTCGCGCCTCCATTCTCACACTCTATCCCGATATGTTTCCCGGCTCCCTTGGCAAATCTTTAGCAGGACGTGCATTGGAACGTGGCGACTGGGCTTACGAGACAGTACCGATCCGCGATTTTGGTGAAGGCAAACATGCCAATGTAGATGACACCCCTGCGGGTGGAGGCGCCGGAATGGTGTTGCGTGCAGATGTTTTAGGGCAAGTCATTGATGCCGCATCCCCATCACAGGACACACGCCCCCGTTTGCTAATGTCACCTCGTGGGAAACCCCTCACCCAAACCCGTGTTCGTGAATTTGCTACTGGCGAAGGTGTAGTCATCGTTTGTGGTCGATTTGAAGGTGTAGACCAGCGCGTCATTGATGCCCGCAATCTCGAAGAAGTGTCTATCGGTGACTATATCCTTTCTGGCGGAGAAGTGGCTGCAACGGTTCTACTTGATGCAATTATCCGGCTTTTACCCGGCGTAATGGGCAATGAAATGTCCGGCACCCATGAGAGTTTCGAAAACGATCTTCTAGAACATCCCCACTACACGCGCCCTGCAGTTTGGGAAGGGCACGAGATCCCGGAAGTACTGACATCCGGCAATCACAAAAAAATTGCTGAATGGCAACGCAAGCAGTCAGAAGCTTTGACCAAAGCGCGTCGCCCGGATTTGATCGCAAAAAGACGAACAACACTAGACAAAGATTGACTTCTGGCCTAAAGCAACTTCGATTTTCGGAAAAACCGAATTGACGGGTGAATTCGCCTTGGTTCTTCACATCAGTGGAAACCATCCGGCGGCTGGCAAAGCTTTTGTTTTGATACAGCGTTCGGATCAGGCGCTCTGACTTGCTTATAAACAAAACAGCGTTGGTTAAACCCTTGAAAATAGAGGGGCGGCAACGTGATGAAAAGGTAAATACGATGAATATCATTGAGCAGCTCGAAGCCGAGCAAGCCACAGCTATTGAAGCAAAACGCCAAATTCCACCATTTTCACCAGGCGACACAGTTCGCGTACTTGTACGTGTGACTGAAGGCAGCCGGACACGTGTGCAGGCCTATGAAGGCGTTTGCATCGCACGCAAAGGTGGCGGCATCAACGAGAGCTTCACCGTTCGCAAAATTTCTTACGGTGAAGGTGTGGAACGTGTGTTCCCGATCTACTCTCCACTTGTTGAAGGTGTGGAAGTCGTTCGCCGCGGTAAGGTCCGTCGTGCGAAACTTTACTACCTACGTGGCCGTCGTGGTAAATCAGCACGTATCGTTGAAAACACAGGCGTACGTTCTAAGAAACTCAACGAAGCAGAACGCGCAGCATTCTTGGCTGAGAAGCAACGCATCGAAGAAGAAAAGATTGCAGCCGCTGAAGCACTTGCAGTTGAGAAAGCTGCCGAAGATGCAGCAGCCGCAAAAGCTGCTGAAGAAGCCGCTGCTGCGGAAGGTTCTGCTGAATAGGCTTTATACCAACATTTCAAATTCAAAGGGCGCAGGTCATATCGATTTGCGCCCTTTTTGTTTGATGACCCTAAAATCGAATTTCTATCCCGCCCTTTTCAAACTCAATTTTGCCATCCCGCATGAGTTTCACTGAAGCAGTATAAGTCTTTCCAACTTCGCCTGGTGTTTTACGGCCGGCGAACGCGGTGTAAGTGGCTTGATGTTTCGTTAGGGGTTTTACAGGGCTGCTGGCATAGATTTCGTTTTCTGATTTGATTTCTAACAACACTTCATCATCTTTTCGAAGATTGATAAATTTAGCGTAGAATACCAATGGCGAATTCACAGTCGGCAACACAGTTTCATTTTTCAACAGCGTCTTACCGTTCACCGCCCCGTTGGAAAATCCATAGTCAATCAAAGGCGCATTATGAGAAAGAATATCTGCCCAAGCTTCCGCAGAAAATAAGTTCTGAGGCGACTTGGCATTGCAGCCCTCACCCGCCTGCAAATTCGTCACCAAATCTCGTACTTTGCCATCTTTGCGAACAGTCACATGCACATGGGGAAATTGTGTCGAACCAGACAAACCAATACGACCTATCGCCTGACCCCGTTTGATCTGATCACCAGCTTTCACAAGCAAACTGCCTTCCGCCAGATGACAAGTTTGCGAAGACCAACCTCCATATCCAGCAGCACTGTGATCGATGACAATGCCATTGCCACATTCACGGCCTTTCACGGCAGCGAAGTCTTCTTTCATTTCCACTAGATGATCCTTTGCCCCATCGCGTGCTCGCAGCACCACACCATCCGCCATTGATAAAACATTCACGCCTGCATTCATCTCCTGAAAACTGCGAACACGTATGTCGGTTCCTTTATGACCATCATAAGTCGCTTGCCCACACAATGGATCAAGACGGCCTTTGGTCGGATCAAGATCCATCATGTTTTGGAGAAAGCATTCAGGTCCGTTGATGCAATCCAGCGGTGCTGAAAACTGGGGTAATTCTTCTGCAACTGCAGCAATTGGATGCGTTTGCGTCATGATTCCAATAACAATCGCTGTCGGTATGCTTCGAAATTTCATTTTACCGTTCCCAAATCCATACATGTTTCAATCCGTTTTGCTTGAAAACAAACGATCTTCGTTTTAAGCCACATCAGACAATTCAGCCTGCATGACTTTCTTTTGATAGCAGGCCATCAAGACAGGACAAAATCATGGCGAACCGCAAACTTTTTCTTCTTCCCGGTGACGGTATTGGCCCAGAAGCATTTGCTGAAATGCGCAAAATCATTGACTATATGAATGCGGAAGAAGGTGCAGGATTTGAATTTGAAGAAGGTCTTGTTGGTGGTTCTGCTTACGATGCCCACGGTGAGAGCATTTCCGATGCCGACATGGAAAAGGCCATGGCCGCAGACGCGGTAATATTTGGTGCGGTTGGCGGTCCTAAATGGGACAATGTTCCCTATGATCAGCGCCCGGAAGCTGGTCTTTTACGTTTGCGCAAAGACATGCAACTGTTTGCAAATTTACGACCTGCTATATGCTATCCAGCCCTCGCCGCTTCTTCGTCTTTGAAACAGGAATTGGTCGAAGGTCTTGATATTCTGATCCTGCGCGAATTGACCGGTGGCGTGTATTTTGGTGAACCCAAAACCATTGAAGACCTCGGCAATGGTCAAAAACGTGCCATTGATACGCAGGTTTATGATACTTACGAAATTGAACGTATTTCTGCGATGGCATTCGAACTAGCCCGTACCCGCGACAACCGTGTTTGTTCCATGGAAAAACGCAACGTGATGAAATCTGGCGTTCTTTGGAATGAAGTTGTGACGGATACTCACAAGAATGGGTTTGAAGATGTGGAACTGTCTCACATGTTGGCTGATGCTGGCGGTATGCAGCTTGTGCGCCAGCCAAAACAGTTTGATGTGATCGTAACGGACAACCTGTTCGGTGACATGTTGTCGGATGTGGCAGCTATGTTGACGGGTTCCTTGGGCATGTTGCCGTCTGCCTCTTTGGGCGCGCCTGATCCAATCACCAAGAAGCGTAAAGCCATGTATGAGCCTGTACACGGCTCCGCACCCGATATTGCCGGCCAAGGCATTGCCAACCCGATCGCAATGATCGCCTCTTTGGCAATGTGTTTACGTTATTCATTCGAGATGATTTCAGAAGCCAACCGCTTGGAAGGCGCAATTGCAAAAGTCTTGGATGATGGCCTGCGCACTGGAGACATTATGTCTGACGGCATGACCCTCGTGAACACAAATGAAATGGGTGCAGCTGTTTTGGCCGCTTATGCAGCAAGCGCTGCTTAAGCGACTGTTTGCCACAAACTGTGAAAAGCCATGGCACAATGGCTTTTCACGCACTATCTTAATAACATGAGAAAAATTATTACATTGTGCATGGCCGCAACATTGGTCGCCATTTCACCATTGACCGGCAATTTTGCAACCTCAGCTAATACGCTGGATCAATTGCAAGGCAACAAACGCGTGATATTTTTGTTTGCTAAATCCCGCAGTACAGCTGGGCTGGGGCAACAGGTGGATATTTTGCGCAATTTTCGCCCCGAAATGCGCGAACGTGATCTCATTGTATTGCAAACAACCGGAAACGAAGAAACACGATCAGTCATCGGATACACATCCATTCAACGCGGAACGTCACGCGAACTTCGCAACAAATTCAAACCTATCGGCAGCGGTATGAGCGTCATTCTTGTGGGCAAAGACGGGATGGAAAAAAGACGTTGGCTACGAGTTGTTCAACCCAACGAGTTTTTTGAGCTCATCGACTCCATGCCCATGCGCAAGCGCAAAATAAACGATCAGCCCGCCACGAACTGATAGCCTTCCCTAGTCATGGAAGGTCGCAAAGTCTTCTAACTCCGCACGGTCCGTTACCAAGCTGTTTTCAATTGCATCCGGGTCCGCATGTCCAATTGCCATTCCACAGATCACAGTTTCAATATCTGGAATATCCAGTTGTGATTTGATCACATTTTGAAAGTTGGCAAAGGCTGCTTGTGGGCACGTGTCCAAACCACGTCCTCGGGCAGCGATCATGATATTCTCCATGAACATGCCATAGTCCAACCAAGACCCCATTTCCAACCGACTGTCCAATGTGAACATGAGACCCACAGGCGCATCAAAGAATGTATAGTTGCGGCCGAGCTGCGCATGCATCTTATCTTTGTCTTCACGGCCAATGCCAAGAACGTTGTAGAGATCCCAACCAACCTTTCTGCGTCGCGCTAAATAAGGTTCCGGAAATTCATCCGGGTAGTATTTGTAAGCCCGTTTGCCATTATAGTTGGGGTCATCGTGCGCTTTGAGCACCGCAGTCGATAAAGCCTCTTTCGCACCACCTGTCAAAACATGAACTCTCCAAGGTTGCATATTGGTGCCCGAAGGTGCGCGAGCCGCCGCACTCAATATTTCGCGAACAGCTTCATCAGACACAGGAGTGGATAAAAAAGCTCGCACAGAGCGTCGGCTTATGATGGCATCATCAACAACTTGTTTTGCATCCATAGATTTCAGTCCGGAAAATTATTTTCACCACCTTTCACCACTCATATTCCAGAAACAAGACATGACCGTTTGAAATTACTCATTTACAAATCATATTTCGTGAAATTTTGATTGATTTTTTCATAACAGTGATGTTTTCTCCATATTTGGAGGACTTTGCATGGCTTTCGCTGCATCAATTCAGGAAAATGAGTCACAAGGCGTGGAAGCTTTGGGTAATGATGTTCGAGGGTTGCGAAAATCCCGCGGATTAACCCTCAATGAATTAGCTTTAAAAATAGGACGTTCCGTTGGATTCATCTCCCAAGTGGAACGTGGCCTTTCCTCTCCATCTATCGATGATTTGCGGGCCATCGCATCTGCTCTTGATGTGCCAACAAGTTGGTTTTTTGCCCATGATGCCCAAGATGACAGTGAACGCGGCTTAGTCGTGCGCGCAAACAGCCGTCGGGCCTTAGGCACACCTGAATCTGGAATAGTGGAAGAATTATTATCACCAGACCTTGGTGGTTCTTTTGAAATGTTCAGGTCTGTATTTCAGTCGGGTGCTGAACTTGAAAAAGAAATCTATCGCGAAACCGAAGAAGCCGGATACGTGGTCTCCGGACAATTCGATATTTGGATTGAGGGGAAACACTTTTGCTTAACAGCGGGAGATTCCTTTCGTTTCGATCACAAGCCTTATCGCTGGAAAAATATGGGTGAGATTCCCGCAGTTGTTGTGTGGGTCGTCAGCCCGCCCGTTTATTAAGAGAAAAACCTATGTCTGAAGAACAAACACAAAACAATCTCCCTTCCCATGCCCGCGTTGTCATCATTGGTGGCGGAGCTGTAGGGGTTTCATCACTTTATCACCTCGCCAAACTTGGTTGGTCAGATTGCGTCCTATTAGAAAAAAATGAACTGACAGCCGGGTCTACGTGGCATGCTGCTGGCAATTGCCCCAACTTCTCTAATTCTTGGGCCGTATTAAACATGCAGCGTTACGGATTGGAATTGTATCGAGGATTGGCGGACGAAGTAAACTACCCGATGAACTACCACGTCACAGGTTCTGTTCGTCTGGCCCATTCTAAAGAGCGTATGCAGGAGTTTGAACGGGTTGCAGGCATGGCCCGCTACCAAGGTTTGAACGTAGAAATTTGTTCGTCCGAAGAACTACAAAAATACAATCCGTTTATGGAAACCCACGATCTTGTTGGTGGCATGTACGATCCGCTCGACGGTGACATTGATCCGGCACAATTGACCCAGGCCCTTGCCAAAGGTGCCCGCGACATGGGCCAGAAGATTGTGCGTTTTTGCCCTGCAACAGGCGTCAGCAAAAACGGTGACGAATGGATTGTTCACACGGAAAAAGGTGACATCACCTGTGAATATGTGGTCAATGCAGGTGGATATTACGCCCAACGCGTTGGTGAATGGTTCAAACCTTACGGTGGCCGCACCGTGCCCATGGTGGTGATGAGCCATCAATATTTCCTCACTGCGGAAATTCCTGAATTGGAAGCATGGACCAAGGAACAGGGGCATAAAATGCCCATGGTTCGTGACGTGGATATTTCTTACTATCTGCGTCAAGACAAAAATGGCCTAAACCTCGGCCCTTACGAACGAAATTGTAAAGCTCATTGGATCACACCGGAAGATCCAATGCCCGATGATTTCTCTTTCCAGCTTTACCCAGATGATCTGGAACGTCTTGAGTTTTATATTGAAGATGCAATGGAACGGATGCCTATTCTCGGCACCCAAGGTGTGGAACGTGTCATCAACGGACCTATTCCTTATGCACCCGATGGCTTGCCTTTGCTTGGTCCAATGCCCGGAGTAAAGAATGCATTTGAAGCCCATTCATTCACCTTCGGTATCGCCCAAGCAGGCGGCGCAGGTAAAGTTCTGTCCGAATGGATCGTCAACGGCGCCCCTGATTGGGATATGTGGGCAGTTGACCCCCGCCGTTACACCGCACATGTCGATCATGAATACAGCCTTGCCAAAGCAAAGGAGACCTATGGCCACGAATACGCCATGCATTTTCCATACCACGAATGGCCTGCCGCGCGTGACAAAAAACATTCCGCTGTTCATAGCAAGTTGCTACAACTCGGTGGACAGATGGGCGCTTACAATGGATGGGAGCGCGCCAACTGGTTCTCCAAAGATGGCGATGACACATCGGAAGAAGCCACACATACTTGGGAACGCAAAGGTCCTTGGTTACCCCGTGTCAAAGAAGAGTGCGAAGCCGTGCGCGATGCCTGCGGTGTTCTCGATATGCCGGGCTTTTCCCGTTATAATCTTAAAGGTGAAGGCGCTGCGGATTGGTTGCGCAAACAGATTACAGGTGGATTGCCAAAAACTGGTCGATTGAACCTTGGTTATTTTGCCGATGAAAAAGGCCGCATCGTTACAGAAATGTCGATCATTCGTCATGGTGAAGATGATTTTACATTGATGACAGCAGCCGTCGCAGAATGGCACGATTTTGAATGGCTACAAAAAGCACTTCCGAAAGATGGTTCGCTCGCACTGACCAACCACAGTACAGAATATGCAGTTTTGTTGGTAACGGGCCCAATGTCGCGCGATGTAATTTCATCCATTGCCGATGAGGCTGATCTTGAATCAAGTTGGCTTACTCATAATCCGGCAAAAATTGCTGGCACAGGTTGCGCATTGGCACGCGTATCTTTTGCTGGCGAACTGGGTTGGGAAATCCACGCCAAAACCGAAAACATCCCTACGCTTTACGATGCTGTTTTAGGCGCAGGCGCAAAACCTTTCGGCATGTACGCGCTGGATTCGCTCCGTCTTGAAAAGAGCTACCGCACTTGGAAAGGCGATCTTTCGACAGATTACACCATTCTGGAAGGCGGCATAGAACGCTTCGTGCGTTGGCAGAAAGACGACTTTGTCGGCAAAGGAGCCATGGAGCAGGAAAAGCAACAAGGTGTGAAAAAAGGTTTCGTCACCATGATCGTGGAAGCCGGTGATTTTGATGCACCTTATATGTCTACGATCTGGGACGGTGACACTGTCATCGGGGAAACCACATCAGGGGGGTGGGGCCACCGCATCAACAAATCTATCGCCCTTGGTGTGGTAAAGTCGGAATTCACAAAACCCGGAACAGAATTGGAAATTGAAATGTACGGTTCCCGCTACAAAGCTGTCGTGCAAGACGACAAACCACTTTGGGACCCAGACAACGAAAGAATCCGCGCTTAACGGCGAGGCGACACAGATATGGCGAATATTGTACTTTTAGACGGTGGAATGGGTCAGGAATTGATAGCTCGATCAACCAACCCACCATCCCCGTTGTGGTCTGCAAATGTAATGATGAACGAGCCTGATATTGTTGAGGCCGTACATGCAGAATATATTAAAGCTGGTGCCAAGGTCTTAACTTTGAACACATATTCCGCGACGCCTGAACGATTGGCACGGGATGCCAGTGAAGACTTGTTTGAATCACTGCAAGCCAAGGCAATTGAGATCATTGAAAGCGCTGCTGCCAATTCAGACGTAACCTTGGGCGGTTGCCTGCCACCACTATTTGGCAGCTACCACCCGGAACATGCCCCTGACTTCAACATTTGCCTAAACACTTATCGCCGCGTTGTGGCACAACAAAAAAACGCGATGGATATTTTGATTTGCGAAACACTGTCGTCGGTCAAAGAAATAAAAGCTGCTGTTCAAGCCGGCAGTGAATCCGGCCTTCCCGTCTGGTGCGGTATGAGCACCAAAGATGAAGACGGCACGTTGCTGAGATCCGGAGAGCCATTGGCAGAAGGTGCTCAAGCTGCAAAAGATGCGGACGCTGCTGCGGTCGCAGTAAATTGTTCATGGCCTGAAGCAGTTACCCAAGCTCTACCCTTTCTTGCAAACACCGGATTACCTTTCGGGGGTTGGGCTAACGGTTTTACCAATGCCGCAGGCGATCTTGGCATTGGCGGCACCGTCGATAATATGGACAAGCGTACGGATCTTGATCCTGAGAGTTACGCCAGACATGTCATGGAATGGGTGAACCACGGCGCAACCCTTGTAGGCGGTTGCTGTGAAGTTGGCCCTGCACATATCAAGAAAATTGCTGACCGGTTGGTTGAAGCTGGACACACACTCACAGGAAAACTGTAATGTCAGACGATAAAAAAACAGTTCCAACAAAAGCCCGGGCCGTCGTTATCGGTGGTGGTGTGGCTGGTTGTTCCGTGGCCTATCATTTGGCCAAACAAGGTTGGAAAGATGTTGTATTGCTGGAGCGCAAACAACTGACATCAGGCACAACTTGGCACGCCGCTGGTTTGATTGCACAATTACGTGCAACCAAAAACATGACGCGTTTGGCCAAATACAGTCAAGAACTTTACGGTGAACTGGAAGCCGAAACGGGTGTGGCCACAGGCTTTCGCCGTTGCGGTTCAATCACCGTTGCCCTGACCGACGAACGCAAAGAAGAAATTTTACGTCAAGCCTCTATGGCCCGCGCATTTGGCGTGGATGTGGATGAGATTTCAGCCGCCGAAGTGAAAGAAAAATATCCTCACTTGAACATCAACGACATAACAGGTGCAGTTTATCTGCCCCTCGACGGTCAAGGTGATCCGGCCAACATCGCATTAGCTCTCGCTAAGGGCGCACGTATGAACGGTGCCAAAGTGATGGAAGGTATCAAGGTCACAGACATTCATAAGGCCGATGGTCGTGTGACGGGTGTTTCATGGTCTCGCGATGGAAGTGACGAAGCCGGAACCATTGAAGCGGATTGTGTTGTGAACTGCGGTGGTATGTGGGCGCACGAAGTGGGGCGTATGGCGGGTGTTAATGTTCCACTTCATGCATGCGAACATTTTTACATTGTTACTGAAAGCATCAAAGGTCTTACACAACTTCCCGTTCTTCGTGTGCCGGATGAATGCGCCTACTATAAAGAAGATGCAGGCAAAATGTTGCTCGGCGCTTTTGAACCTGTTTCCAAACCTTGGGCCATGAATGGCATTCCTGATGATTTCTGCTTTGATCAACTGCCCGAAGACTTTGACCACTTCGAACCCATTTTGGAAAAAGCCGTAGACCGCATGCCCATGTTGGCAGAGGCCGGCATTCATACATTCTTCAACGGCCCTGAAAGCTTTACACCAGACGACGCTTATCATCTGGGCGAAGCACCCAATCTCGATGGGTTTTGGGTTTGCGCAGGGTTCAACTCCATCGGGATTCAATCTTCCGGCGGCGCTGGCATGGCACTCGCCCATTGGATGGAACATGGTCATCCGCCATTCGATATTGGTGACGTGGACATTCGCCGTATGCAACCATTCCAAGGCAATAAAACATACCTGTTTGAACGGGCCAAAGAATCTCTCGGCCTGCTTTATGCAGATCACTTCCCTTATCGCCAAATGGCAACCGCCCGTGGTGTCCGCCGCACACCATTTCATCAACATCTGAAAGATCAAGGTGCTGTCTTTGGTGAAGTTGCCGGATGGGAACGCGCCAATTGGTTTGCCGATAAAGATCAAAATCCTGAATACGAATATTCATGGAAACGTCAGAACTGGTTTGAAAATTCTAAACGCGAGCATGAAGCCGTACGCAACAATGTTGGCATGTACGACATGACATCATTCGGCAAATTGCGGGTTGAAGGCCGTGACGCTGAGAAATATCTCAACTACATCTGCGGTAATGATGTTTCTGTACCCGTTGGCAAAATCACATACACGCAATTCTTGAACAACCGTGGCGGCATCGAAGCCGATGTCACCGTCACTCGCTTGTCTGAGACCGCTTATATTGTGGTGACTCCAGCAGCAACTGTCCAACGTGAACTGCAATGGATGAGCAAACATTTAGGCAACCATAATGTGGTGATCACTGACACCACTTCCGCTGAAGGTGTTTTGGCAGTCATGGGTCCAAATGCCCGCAAATTGTTGGAAAAAGTATCCCCTCACGATTGGTCAAGCGCCAATCACCCATTTGGACAAGCCCATGACATTGAACTGGGTATGGGCCTCGCCCGCGCGCACCGCGTGACCTATGTTGGTGAACTGGGTTGGGAGCTTTACATCTCAAGCGACATGGCGACTCATGCGTTCGAAACACTCCACGAAGCCGGCAAAGATCTTGATCTCAAACTATGTGGGATGCACATGATGGATTCGCTTCGCATTGAAAAAGGGTTCCGTCATTTCGGCCACGACATTACCGAAGAAGACCATGTCCTCGAAGCAGGTCTCGGGTTTGCTGTTAAAACCGCCAAAGAAAACTTCATTGGCCGTGATGCAGTTCTGGCCAAGAAAGAAGTCGGCCTCGATATGCGTATGGTGCAGTTTAAGCTGAAAGACGCTGAACCCATGTTGTACCATAATGAACCTGTTATTCGTGATGGAGAAATCGTCTCCTACGTCACATCAGCCAATTACGGCCACACTTTAGGTGGCGCGATCGGTATGGGATACGTGCCTTGCGCAGGTGAGAAACCTGATGAAGTTCTTTCTTCCAACTATGAGATCGAAATTGCTGGCGTTCGTGTGGAAGCTGAAGCAAGCTTGCGTCCAATGTACGACCCGAAATCAGAACGTGTGAAAGCGTAGGAAAAATAAAATGGACCAGGAAGACAAAGGCAAAATATTTCGCGAACTTCACCAGCCCGGAAGTCCATTCATTCTGGCCAATGCGTATGATGTGGGTTCCGCAAAAATGTTAGCGACAATGGGCGCGGCCGCAATTGGGACAACAAGCGCAGGATTTGCCTTCACCGTTGGTGAACCTGATGGTGCCATCGTTACCCGCGATCAAATGTTGGATCATTGCGAAGACATCGTACGGGCCGTGAATATTCCGGTCTCCGGTGATTTAGAGAACGGTTATGCAGATGATCCGGACGGTGTGGCAGAAACTATAATACTCGCTGCAGAAGTAGGGATGGTTGGTTGCTGTATCGAAGACACAACTTTTGAAGACGGAAAACCCGCCTATGATTTTGACGTTGCTGTCGAACGCATTCGTGCAGCCGTGGATGCAG
Organism: uncultured Rhizobiaceae group bacterium; assembly: GCA_938010435.1. GTDB lineage: Bacteria > Pseudomonadota > Alphaproteobacteria > Rhizobiales > Rhizobiaceae > Pseudahrensia. The sequence continues at coordinate 44,740 of CALLUS010000018.1, forward strand.
CTGAAAGCCTGCCATTTGATTTCACTCTCTGCGCCCGCGCTGATGGGGTCATGATCGGAGCCTACGACACTGCAGAAGCGATTGCCCGTTGTCAGGCCTTTGAGGAAGTGGGTGCACATCTTGTTTATGCTCCGGTTCTACCAACCATGAACGATGTTACCACCCTTTGCGCGTCGGTCTCAGTTCCCGTGAATGTTTTGTGCGCGGGGTCCAATACCAAATATTCCAAAGCTGATTTCGCAAAAGCAGGTGTCGGCCGCATCTCTATTGGCTCCGCTTTAGCAAGAGCGACTCACAGGGTCGTTCTAGAGGCTGGTCATGCCATGCTGGATGATGGAGATTTTTCACAATTGGGGCGCAGTGTTTCCGGTGACGAAATAGATCGTATGCTCAAAGGAAACGGCGCCTGACGACACATTTATTGTTTGGGAGGACAATATGAGCATCGCAGAAGAAACTCCAGCAAGGGCCGGACGTTCAGGCGGACGGTCCGCAAGACGCGCCGTTCGTGCCGCTCCATTATCTGAAGACATCAAACCGGTTCGCGCAGGCATGAACGGAGGCGAATATAAGCCTCTGTCAGACAGTGATGTTCAAAAAATCCATGAAGCCGTTCTGGATGTTCTGGAGAATATAGGCCTCTCCCAAGCCACACCCACCTGCATTGCCGCTTGTGAAAAGCTTGGCGCGATTATGGGTGACGATGGTCGTTTGCGCTTTCCGCGCCAAGTGGTGATGGATACAATTAAAAACGCCAACCGCAACTTAACAGTTCATGCGCGTGACCCGAAATACGACCTACACCCCCAAGGTGAAAAAGTTCACTTCGGAACAGCAGGCGCCGCCGTTCACGTGGTTGATGTGGAAAAGAACGAATATCGCGAAAGCTATCTCAAAGATATCTACGATGCAGCGCGCATCGTGGAGGGGTTGGATAATATCCATTTCTTCCAACGCCCAATGGTGGCCCGCGATTTGCCAGACCCTCTCGATCTTGATCTTAACACACTATACGCATGTCTTGCGGGCACCACAAAACACATCGGAACGTCTTTCACACTGGCTGAGTATGTACCCGATGCATTGAAGATGATGTACAAAGTGGCTGGTGGTGAAGAAGCCTTCCGCGCACGACCATTCGTGTCCAATTCAAACTGCTTCGTCGTTCCTCCCTTACGATTTGCTGCAGATGCCACAGACGTTTTAGAAGCTTGTGTTTATGGCGGTATGCCTGTTCTTTTATTGTCCGCCGGCCAGGCAGGCGCGACTTCTCCCGCGGCTATTGCAGGAGCCGTTGTTCAAGCTGTCGCAGAAGTTTTGGCCGGACTTGTTTTCGTCAATGCACTCGTACCCGGCCACCCTGCACTTTTTGGCACTTGGCCGTTTGTATCCGACCTACGCACAGGGGCCATGTCAGGTGGTTCGGGTGAGCAAGCATTGCTGACGGCCGCCTGTGGCCAAATGGCAAATTTCTATGATCTGCCCGGTGGGTCAGCCGCAGGAATGTGCGACTCGAAAATGCCAGATATTCAAGCTGGATGGGAAAAAGGAATTGCCTATGTTTTAGCCGGAATGGCTGGAACAAACATGGTCTACGAGGCTGCCGGCATGCATGGCTCTCTCATGGGTTTTTGCCTTGAAAGCTTATTCCTCGACAATGATGCACTGGGCCAGGCGTTGCGCTGTGTTCGCGGAATTGAAGTAACAGACGAAACCCTAAGCATCCATGCCATGCGTGATGTGTGCGTAGATGGCCCCGGACATTACCTCGGACACAGCCAGACACTTGATCTGATGCAAAAAGAATATTTTTATCCTGATCTTGCAAACCGCTTCAGTCCGAAAGAATGGGCGGAACTTGGCAAGCCGGATATTGTTCAATTAGCCATCGAACGTAAGAAAAAAGTATTGTCCGAGTTTTTTCCAAATCACGTAGATTCGGCAACCGATAATTGGCTGCGCAACGAATTCAATATCTGCTTACCGGAAAAAGATATGAAGCCGCGGGTTCAGTAATATCACGGATTGACGCATAGGTGGTTTGCACGCCAAGCCATTTGCGTATTGCTGCTTGGGCTTTATAAAGCCCCCAGAATTCAATTCGGGAACCACCTAGTCGATGGCCATCAAAAAAATTCTTGTCGCAAATCGTTCTGAAATTGCCATTCGCGTGTTCCGCGCGGCAAACGAACTCGGCTTAAAGACTGTTGCCATTTGGGCAGAAGAAGACAAGCTGGCCTTACATCGCTTCAAAGCGGATGAAGCATATCAAATCGGTTCCGGTCCGCATCTTTCTAAAGCGATGGGTCCGATTGAGAGCTATCTTTCAATTGAAGAAGTGATCCGTATTGCAAAACTATCTGGCGCAGATGCGATCCACCCCGGCTATGGTTTGCTATCCGAAAGTCCTGAATTTGTAGATGCATGCGAAGAAGCAGGCATTACCTTTATTGGGCCCAAAGCGGAAACAATGCGGTCACTCGGCAACAAAGTCGCCGCCCGAAATCTTGCGCTTGATGCAGGTGTACCCGTTGTCCCTGCCACAGCCCCATTGCCTGAAGATATCGACACAATCAAAAAAATGGCTGATGAAATCGGCTATCCGATTATGCTTAAAGCATCTTGGGGAGGTGGTGGGCGCGGTATGCGCACTATTCGCTCAGCTGAAGATTTAGAAAACGAAGCACTTGAAGCTCGCCGTGAAGCCAGAGCTGCTTTTGGCAAAGATGAAATCTATTTGGAGAAATTGGTAGAACGCGCCCGTCACGTGGAAGCTCAAATTTTGGGTGATGGTCAAGGCAACGCTGTTCACTTGTTTGAACGTGATTGTTCTGTACAGCGCCGAAATCAAAAAGTGGTGGAGCGCGCTCCAGCACCTTATCTCTCAGAAGAGCAACGCCAAGAACTTTGTGGCTACGCGTTACAGATCGCAAACAAAACGAACTACCTTGGCGCGGGCACAGTCGAGTTCCTCATGGATATCGACACAGGTGCATTCTACTTCATCGAAGTGAACCCACGCGTTCAGGTGGAACACACTGTCACCGAAGAAGTGACAGGGATCGACATCATCAAGGCACAAATTCACTTAGTGGACGGTCATAAAATCGGTACACCTGAATCTGGTGTACCGGAACAAAAAGACATCAAACTCAACGGTCACGCACTTCAATGCCGTATCACCACAGAAGACCCTGAGCAGAACTTCATTCCTGATTACGGTCGTATTACTGCCTATCGTGGTGCAACAGGTTTCGGTATTCGCTTGGACGGTGGCACCGCTTATTCTGGTGCCGTGATCACACGCTTTTATGACCCACTTTTAGAAAAAGTCACCGCATGGGCGCCCACATATCAAGAAACAATAAAACGGATGGACCGCGCCCTGCGCGAATTCCGTATTCGGGGTGTTGCAACCAATCTGACATTCCTTGAAAATATCATCACGCACCCGAGTTTTCTAGACAACACTTACACCACCAAATTCATCGATACGACACCAGAACTGTTTGAAAAAGTGAAGCGTCGCGATCGCGCAACACGTTTGTTGAACTACATTGCGGATGTTTCGGTAAATGGCCACCCGGAAGCTCGCGACCGTGCCCGTCCATCCAAGAATCTGCCGAAGCCAAGCGCTCCATGGTTTGATACTGAAATTCAAGACGGAACGCGGCAACGTTTGGAAAAAGACGGGCCTAAAGCTTTTTCCAAATGGATGCGTGATCAGAAACAAGTTTTGTTGACAGACACAACCATGCGCGACGGGCACCAATCTCTATTGGCTACGCGGATGCGGACCCATGACATTGCAGCTGTTGCTGGTGCTTATGCGAAAGCTTTGCCCGAATTGCTGTCACTGGAATGTTGGGGGGGAGCCACATTCGATGTTGCCATGCGTTTCCTCACCGAAGACCCATGGGAGCGTTTGGCCCTCATTCGCGAACGTGCGCCCAACCTGTTGCTACAAGCATTGGTGCGCGGGTCAAATGGTGTTGGCTATACGGGCTATCCCGACAATGTGGTTAAACACTGGGTCCATGAAGCAGCTAAAGGTGGGGTTGATATTTTCCGTGTGTTCGATTCTCTCAATTGGGTCGACAACATGCGCGTTTGCATGGATGCAGTGTTAGAAACCGACAAGTTGTTGGAAGCCACAATTTGTTACACCGGAGACCTACAAGACAAAAGCCGCAGCCAATATGACTTGAAATACTATCTCGATATGGCTGAAGAATTGCACAAGGCTGGTGCACACATCATCGCTATCAAAGACATGGCAGGCCTATTGAAACCGGCTGCAGCGAGAGAACTTTTCCCCGCTTTGCGCGACGTGACCGACCTGCCGATACATTTCCACACCCACGACACATCCGGCATTTCCGCAGCAACTGTTCTGGCTGCTGTTGAATCCGGTGTAGACGCTGTGGATGCAGCCATGGATTCACTTTCTGGTGGTACATCTCAACCATGTCTTGGCTCGATTGTGGAAGCTCTGCGCGGTACCGATCGCGACCCTGGTTTGGATGCAGATGCCATCCGTCAGATTTCACTCTATTGGGAATCAACACGGGCTCAATATGCTGCGTTTGAAAGTGATGTGAAATCACCAGCTTCGGAAGTCTATCTTCATGAAATGCCAGGTGGTCAATACACCAACTTAAAGGAGCAAGCGCGCTCCTTGAACTTGGACACACGTTGGAATGAAGTCGCCAAAGCCTATGCAGATGTGAACGATATGTTCGGAGACATTGTGAAAGTGACGCCATCTTCGAAAGTGGTCGGCGACATGGCTTTGATGATGGTGAGCCAAGATCTCACTCGTGAACAAGTAGAAGATCCAAACAAGGAAATCTCCTTTCCGGAATCTGTTGTCTCAATGATGAAGGGAGAACTTGGTTTCCCGAAACAAGGTTGGCCGGGGGCATTTCAGAAGAAAGTGCTTAAAGGTGAGAAACCATTAACTGACCGTATTGGCGCTTTAATGAAACCCGCTGATCTGGAAGTTGAGCGTAATACCATTAATGAGGTCTTGGGACGTGAAGTCACCAATACTGAATTTGCATCATACCTGATGTATCCGAAAGTCTTCACCGATTATGCATTGGCACGCGCCACTTATGGCCCCACAGCGACCTTACCGACCCCCGTTTACTTTTATGGTATGGAACCGGGCGACGAAGTGATGATCGAAATCGAGCAGGGCAAATTGCTCGTCGTTCATTGTTTGGCTGTCTCAGAAATGGACGACCAAGGCATGGTCACAGTGTTCTTTGAGTTGAACGGGCAACCACGTCGTGCCCGTGTACCAGATCGCCTTCGCGGAGCAGACGCCATCATTGTACGCCCAAAAGTGGATGCAAGCGACCGCACGCAAATCGGTGCACCAATGCCGGGTGTTGTTTCTACAATAATGGTGGAATCAGGTCAGGAAATCGCCGCTGGCGATGTTATTCTCTCCATCGAAGCCATGAAAATGGAAACTGCACTTCATGCGGAATCTGATGGTGTGGTTGCAGAAGTTCTCGTCAAACGCGGCGACCAAATTGATGCCAAAGACCTTTTGGTTCGTCTTGAAGGGTAAAGCAAAAATCATCACGGGTCATTTTCCACCTGGAGCAATAGGCCGCATCGTGCAGATGCACGGATCATATTACGCTCACGAATGGAATATGGGTACGGTTTTTGAAAGCAAGGTTGCACAAGGCCTTGGAGAGTTTGCCTCGCGTTACAATTCAGATGAAGACCTCGTGATCATTGCAATGCTCGACGAAGAAATCGTTGGCTCATTGATACTTGACGTAAACGATCCGGAAAGTGATTCACGTGGGGCGCACCTGCGTTTCTTTATTCTGGACGATATCGCTCGCGGCACCGGTTTAGGAAATCAAATGCTCAACATATCTCTCGATCATGTGGACACACATTGCGACGGTAAATGCTGGCTGACCACATTCGGCGGGCTAGAAGCCGCAAAGCATATTTATGAAAAACACAATTTTAAAATAACCAAAGATATTCTGGGCACGCGTTGGGGTTTTGAACTCAGAGATCAAACATTTGAGCGAGATGGCAAATCCACCAGATGAGATGGCTCCCAAAAAACTGCGTCATTGTCGGTACCAGCGGTGGTATTGGTACTGCATTTGTAGACCATTTACTCCAACAACACGGTGTTGAAAAAATTCACTGTCTTTCACGGTCTGGTCAAATCAGTGCAAACGACGTGAGAATTAGAAACCACATTCTGGATTATGAAAAACCAGAAACTATTTTATCAGCGGCAACGAAGGTCAAGAATGACGCGCCGATCGATCTCGCAATCGTCACTACCGGTCTGTTACATAACAAAAACGGGTTTGGCCCTGAAAAAAGTCTGCGCCAGTTAAATGCGGACAATCTAGCGCGCGCCTATCAAATCAACGCAATTGGACCAGCGCTTGTCGCCCAATCGTTTTTGCCGCTGCTGAACAAAGAGACCAAATCTGTTTTTGCCGCCCTGTCCGCACGAGTGGGTTCAATATCAGACAATTCCATAGGCGGTTGGTACGGATATCGCGCGGCTAAGGCTGGTCTGAATCAATTGCTCCGCACAGCGAGTATCGAACACGCAAGGCGTTGGCCCGAAAGCGTGGTAGTCGGCTTACATCCTGGAACCGTCGATACAGACTTGTCGAAACCTTTCCAACGTAATGTGGCTGATGGAAAATTGTTTACTGCTGATTATTCCGTATCACAAATGTTCAACGTCATCACAGCCGTGACACCTGCGGATACCGGCAAAATCTTTGCCTATGATGGAACAGAGGTACCCGCGTAAAGAATCTACGGAGACGGTCGGATCACTTCAATGAAACTGACCACCATCGGTAAAATACGATATGTCACCACATTCACGCCTTTTGCATTTGGGTGGATACCATCAGACAAAAGAAACTCAGGTTTCGTGAGAACACCGTCAAGAAAAAACGGATAGAGCAACAAATTATGCTTTTCTGAAAGTTCGGGAAAAATAGCGTTGAACTTTTTCTCGTAAACCTCACCCATATTGGGTGGAGCCAACATGCCTGCCAACAAAATTTCAATACCGCGCTCTTTCAACCGCACAATCATTTTATCAAGATTTTCGCGAGATGTCTTGGGGGGCAATCCGCGCAGTGCGTCATTTGCGCCCAATTCAATAATGACGCCATCAGTTCCCTCCGGCACAGACCAATCCAATCGAGACAACCCGCCACTGGTTGTATCGCCGGAGACACCGGCACCAATAACCTCCACATCAAGACCTTCATCCTTCAGTGCAGCTTGCAAACGTTCAGGGAATCCCTCGCCTTGGGCAAGTTGATAGCCCGCAGAAAGACTATCACCCAGAACAACGATTTTCGGTTTTGTGTCGTCAGCGAACGCAACACTGGCGCAAATAAAAAACCAGATAGAGGCGCAAAAGCTCACAGCCGCTTTACAATATTTTACACTGTTCACTTTGACATTGCCTCCCCAAAATCCATATCACTCATTATGAGTAGATACGTGTTCTTAATATGACGCTCATAGTTTCACTCCAAAACCAACATGAGAAGCCGATCAATCGAATGCAACCAGCAATTTCATTAAAAAATATTCATCTCACTTTAGGCGAAGGCGCTTCGCAAGTTCATGTGCTCCGGGGAATTTCGCTGGATGTGCCGAATGCAAAGTCTGTAGGCGTGGTCGGCCCTTCCGGGTCTGGCAAATCCACATTACTCATGGTGATGGCAGGACTTGAACGTGTAGACAGCGGTAAGGTCGAACTGGTTGGCGAAGATTTCTCGAAATTAAACGAAGATGATTTGGCTGCCTTTCGTGGCAAGAATATTGGCATTGTGTTTCAATCCTTCCACCTCATTCCCAACATGACAGCCTTGGAAAACGTAGCTGTCCCGCTTGAGTTGGCAGGGGTGGAAGATGCATTTGCAAAAGCAGAAACGGAATTGCGTGCAGTTGGTCTTGGCGAACGCCTCACCCACTATCCCACACAAATGTCAGGTGGCGAACAACAACGTGTGGCAATGGCCCGCGCTCTGGCCCCTGATCCTAAAATTCTGGTGGCAGATGAGCCAACGGGCAATCTGGACGAAGACACAGGCACCCAAATAACCGAATTGTTGTTTTCCAAACAGCGTGAACGCGGCATGACGTTGGTTCTTGTTACTCATGACCCATCACTGGCGGCCCAATGCGACATCACGTTACGCGTGCGAGCTGGTGAAATAGAGCAACAGACTGAAAAGCCTATTAAGAAAACACGCAGGAAAACTGCTGCATGAGCAACACTTCTTTCAATACATCTCCAAATGGCGCTGCCGACTTGAAATTGGCGTTCCGTTTTGCCTTGCGTGAACTGCGAGGTGGATTAACGGGCTTTTACGTATTCCTCGCCTGTATTGCACTTGGTGTGGCCGCGATTTCCGGCGTTAATGCAGTGGCTCTTTCCATCACGTCAGGCATCGTAGAAGAAGGCAAAACACTGCTCGGAGGTGATGCAGCATTTTCCACCACTCAACGCACATTAACGGATGACGAGCGCAGCTGGCTGAAAACCAAGGGTTCCATCAGCGAAGCTGCAACCATGCGCGCCATGGCTCGATTGCCCGATGGTTCAGACCAATCCTTAATCGAACTGAAAGCCGTTGATACGGCATGGCCTCTGCAAGGTGTCCTGACCACGCAACCGGAAAGTTCAGCCGCAACTCTGCGCGGGTCTGACGGCGTGACGGTCGATGAAATATTGCTGGCACGTTTGAACATTAAAATCGGTGACCAATTAAACATCGGGTCCGGCACTTACACAGTTTCAGGAATAATCACAGAAGAACCTGATCGCGTAAGCGATGGATTCTCCGTTGGGCCTAAAGTTATCATGTCCACAACAAGTCTGGAACAGTCCAAGCTCATTCGCCCTGGCTCTCTTGTAAAATGGACCAACCGCGTTGTTCTAAACGACCCTTCGGAAGAGAACCTATTGGCCGTCATAGAAGAAGCCAAAACCAAGTTCCCAGAGGCCGGATGGCGCATTAGATCACGAGGCAATGCTGCACCAGCTCTTACCCGAAATGTCGAACGGTTTTCACAATTCCTAACTTTGGTAGGTTTAACAGCATTGATCGTTGGCGGTGTTGGCGTGGCAAATGCGGTACGTGCATTTCTCGACACCAAAAGCAGTGTCATCGCATCATTCAAAAGTCTTGGCGCACCTGCATGGTTTGTCTTCTCCATCTACCTTATTCAGATATTGTTATTAGCTGGAATCGGCATCTTGATTGGATTGGTTATCGGAACGGCTTTGCCATTCGTTGCAAAATCTGCACTGGCCGGAATCTTGCCAGTTGGCTCTACCAGCGCATTTCATCCGGCAGCTCTTCTATCTGCAGTAGCGTATGGTATTTTGACAGCTTTAGCATTTGCACTTTGGCCATTGGGTCAAGCGCGTGATATTCCTGCAACTGCACTGTTTCGAAATGCCTCTCGAGACGATGCTCCTCGCCCGCGTTTCTCTTACGTCTTAGCAACTGCTGTGGTTGTCACAGCCCTCATTGCACTGGCAGTATGGCAGGCTGCAGACAAACGCGTCGCTTTGACCTTTATTGGTGGCATTGCAGCTTCCTTTGTGTTGCTTCGGTTTGTCTCTACAGCCATTCAGTGGCTCGCACGTAAAGCGCCGCAGGTGAAATCGACACCTTTGCGGTTGGCCATTGGCAATATTCATCGTCCCGGCGCGCTGACCCCATCTGTCGTCTTATCACTTGGTTTGGGTTTAGCCCTGCTCGTTTCTCTCGCTATGATTGATGGAAACCTGCGAACTCAAATTTCATCTAACATTCCAAAAGAAGCCCCTGACTTTTTCTTTGTGGACATTCAATCCAGCGAATTTGATCAGTTTAAAATATCGCTAGCTGAAATAGCACCAGAGGGCAAAGTGCAATCCGTTCCCATGTTGCGCGGCCGCATCGTGTCTATCAATGATGTGCCGGCTTCGGAAATTGACGCGCAAGAAGGCGGGAAATGGGTGCTGCGTGGAGATCGCGGCATCACCTATGCCGCTACCATGCCTCCAAATGCATCTCTGGAAAAAGGCGAGTGGTGGGATGAAAACCACAGCGGCGAAAACTTGATTTCCTTCAGCGCTGAAGAAGCTGGAGAGATCGGTGTGAAAATTGGTGACGTGATTGTTGTCAATGTTTTGGGCCGCAACATTTCCGCAAAGGTTGCCAATCTTCGAAATGTGGAATGGCAATCGATGTCCATTAACTTCGTGATGGTGTTTTCACCCAACACATTTGCAGGCGCGCCCCACGCCCACATGGCAACATTGCGTGCAGGCGATAAGACGGCGATATCGGGCGAAGAAACGTCTGCTCAAACTCAACGCGATGGTGCCATTCTCAAAGCCGTCACCACACAATTCCCAACCGTCACCACTATTCGGGTACGCGACGCATTAAATGCGGTGAATGGTTTAATTTCACAACTGGCAACCGCCATTCGTGCTGCCGCTCTATTGGCGCTCGCAGCTTCAATATTGGTTTTAGGCGGGGCCCTGGCTGCAGGCAACCGCGCCAGAATTCATGATGCCGTTATTTTGAAAACGCTGGGGGCCACACGCCGCACTTTGATCGGTGCATTTGTTCTCGAATATACCATTTTGGGGTTTGCCACTGCCGTGTTTGCCTTACTCGCTGGTGGTTTAGCGTCTTGGTTCGTGATCGATGTAATCATGGGGTTCACATTCACGCTTTTGCCCGATGTGGCTGTGTTTACGGTTGCTGCAGCACTTGTTTTCACAGTCGGGTTTGGTTTGATCGGCACATGGCGCGTGCTTGGTCAAAAAGCAGCACCTGTTTTACGGGAACTTTAATATTTTATTAAGGTTTTATGGATGAGTCTCCCGCAGAACGAACAATCAGCAAGTGTTAAAGTGCCGCATCTTGTAATAGAGGGGAATTGCCCTCATATTAACGTCAAATTCGGATGCAAATCTGCATTTGAGAAATTTCGTCAACCACGGCTCATAAATCGAGCCGCATATTAAGAGGGTTTCCATGGCTGACTTTAGAGAACAAACACAGTTCCAAACAGGCGTTCAAAGCCGTTCGGCAGCAGAGATAGACCAAGGTCTGCGCAGCTATATGCTGGGCATTTACAACTACATGATGATTGCGATGGTGATCACTGGTGGTGTCGCCATGGCAATGGCGAATTATATGTTCAGCAACCCAACAGTTGCACAAACATTATTCGGGTCTCCTTTGAAATGGGTGATCATGCTTGCACCATTGGCCTTCGTTATGGTGATGTCTTTTGGTATCAACAAAATGGCAGCGAACACTCTTCGTATGGTGTTCTTCGCCTATTCAGCTGTGATGGGCCTGTCATTATCATGGATCTTCTTGGTCTATACCGGCGGTTCAATCGCACAGACATTCTTCGTAACAGCGGCTGCATTCGGTTCATTGAGCCTCTACGGCTACACAACCAAGCGTAACCTTTCTGGCATGGGCTCCTTCCTTATGATGGGTCTGTTCGGTCTGATCATCGCATCTGTGGTAAATATGTTCATCAGCTCAGGACCACTTGGTTTTGCAATCAACGTGATCGGTGTTCTGATCTTTGCTGGCTTGACCGCTTACGATACACAACGCCTGAAAAACACATACGACATGGTTGCCAACAATGCTGAAATGATGGCCAAATCTTCCATCATGGGTGCGCTGAGCCTCTACCTGAACTTCGTAAACATGTTCATGTTCTTGCTCTCTTTCATGGGCAACCGCGAATAGACGAAGCAAAATTAATTGAAGAAAGGGCGTTCCAAACGGAACGCCCTTTTTTATGTCTTCCACTCCTGACGATATTTCCTCTGCAGCTTCTCTTCAATTTCAAAACAGCAGGTTGCACGAAGAAAGTTGGTTGCAAGGTTCAAAATCCTATTAATGCAGAAAGAATTGTACTGTTCTTTTCACTCGCATTTTTCCAAACGCCATGACAGGTTATCTTCCGTGCCAAGCCGTGTACATGCGTTGGCACTATGGGAGGCCAAATGAGCGAAGAACAAACAGCTGAAACACACCCTGTTTCCAAAAAAGGAATTTGGGCATGGATGTTCTTTGATTGGGCCGCTCAACCCTTCTTCACGGTAATGACCACATTCATTTTCGGTCCGTATGTTGTTTCACGTATGGTATCAGATCCCGATGCAGGGCAAGCCGCGTGGGCTGCCAGCATCGCGATTGCAGGACTCTTCATCGCTGTCCTGTCTCCAATTCTCGGATCAATTGCCGACAAAACAGGTCCACGCAAACCATGGATTGGTGTGTTTGCAGTCCTCAAGATTACCTGTCTCACTTTATTATGGTTTGCAGCTCCCGGTTCAAGTTTGATTTGGGTGCTGGGCGTATTCATCCTAGCAACAATTGCTGCAGAATTTTCCATCGTGTTCAACGATTCCATGATGCCATCGATCATTCCACAAAAACAAATTGGACGCGTTTCTAATATAGCTTGGGGTTTAGGATATGCAGGTGGTATGATCGTTCTCATTCTGGTGTTGCTCCTCATGGCCGCCAACCCGGAAACGGGTCTGACACTGCTGGGCAGTTCACCAATTCTTGGTCTCGACCCAGCACAAGCAGAAGGTGATCGTGCTACGGGTCCGCTTTCTGCTCTGTGGTATTTCATCTTCATTCTACCCATGTTTTTGTTGACGCCAGAAAGAGGAGACCGTTCTGCAAGTTTGAAGAACGCAATTAAGTCCGGCATTTCTGAGCTAAAGTCCACAATTGGCGAAGCCCGACAACGTGTGGGCTTATTCCGCTTTCTTGTTGCTCGCATGATCTATCAAGATGGTGTGGCCGCACTTCTCGCACTGGGCGGTACATTCGCAGCTGGTATGTTTGCATGGCAAACGACAGAACTCGGCATCTTCGGTATCATTCTCAACGTGGTTGCTATTCCAAGCTGTTTGATAGCTGCAAAGTTAGACACCGTAATGGGGTCAAAACGCATTGTGACAATCTCGATCTTCATGCTTATGGCAGCCACCGTGGGCGTGGTATCCACAGGCGCAGATTACACATTGTTTGGATTGATATCGTTTAACGATGCTGGAGCTGCGGGCTTATTCGGTTCATCAGCAGAAAAAGCTTACATTCTATTTGGTTTACTCATCGGAGCTGCATTTGGGCCCGTTCAAGCATCATCCAGATCATATCTGGCGCGAAGCGTTTCGCCCAATGAATCCGGCCGTTATTTCGGTCTCTATGCCTTCGCGGGACGAGCCACCAGCTTTCTCGCTCCCGCATCGGTTGCGGCAATAACCTATCTCACCAGCTCTTCTCGATTGGGTATGGCGGTCATTCTGTTGTTCTTCATCGTCGGTTGGCTGATCTTACGAACGGCACCGGCGCCTCAAGAAAACAGAATTAGAAGCTAAGCTCGCCTAGTGGCGGAAATGGCGCATACCGGTAAAGACCATAGCAAGGCCTGCTTCATCTGCGGCTTTGATCACATCATCATCACGCATGGAGCCACCTGGTTGAATGACCGCAGTGACACCCGCCTCAGCGGCTGAAAGCAAACCGTCAGCAAACGGGAAAAATGCATCTGACGCCACAACAGATCCGATTGTCTTTGGTTGATCCCATCCAGCCGCTTCAGCAGCATCAATGGCTTTACGTGCGGCAATGCGAGAAGAATCCACACGGCTCATCTGCCCTGCTCCAATGCCAACAGTTGCACCGTCTTTGGCGTAGATAATTGCATTTGATTTCACGTGCTTTGCAACACGGAAAGCAAAACTCATATCGCGCATTTCTTCCTCCGAAGGAACACGCTTGGTAACCACTTTCAAGTCTAGATCATCCACATTGCCTGCATCACGTCCTTGAACCAGAATTCCACCCGCGACCGTTTTTAATGCCAACCCAGCGCTACGAGGGTCGGCCAACCCATCTGTGAGCAACAAACGTAAATTCTTCTTTGTAGCCAAAATTTCCAAAGCTCCATCATCTGCCGCAGGCGCAATGATCACTTCAGTAAATGTCTCGATCATCATTTTTGCAGTTGGACCATCAAGCATTTGGTTCATCGCAAGAATACCACCAAATGCCGAAACTGGATCGCACGACAACGCAATCTTATAGGCTTCCAACAGGTTTGCACCTGTTGCCACACCGCATGGATTTGCATGTTTGATAATCGCAACAGCCGCACTTTTAGCTGGGTCAAACTCTGACACCAATTCAAACGCAGCATCAGTATCGTTGATATTGTTGTAAGAAAGCTCTTTACCTTGAATCTGTCGTGCATTCGTCACACCGGGACGATTCTCACCAGTCGTATAAAGTGCGGCTTGTTGATGAGGGTTTTCACCATAACGCATTGTCTGTTGCAAACGTCCCCCGATCGCACGGCTTGGTGGCTCTGCCACATCAAATTCTGTCGCCATCCAATTGGAAATAGCAGCGTCGTAACTGGCTGTCCGTGCGAAAGTGGCTTGAGCCAATCGTTTGCGCGTTGCCAATGTGGACGCCCCGCCATTGTCTTTCAAATCAGCAAGAAAACCAGCATAATCATCAGGGCTGGTCAAAACGCTTACATAGGCGTAGTTTTTGGCAGCAGCGCGTAACATCGCTGGACCACCAATATCGATGTTCTCCACAATTTCATCAGCTGGCGCACCGTTTTCACGCACCTGTTCGAACGGATAAAGATTGACCACGAGCAAGTCGATATTACCAATACCGTGTTCAGCCATGGCAGTCACATGATCGTCCGCATCTCGAATAGCAAGAAGCCCCCCGTGAATGGCCGGATGCAGTGTTTTAACGCGCCCGTCCATAATTTCAGGAAAACCAGTGACTTCGGAAACATCCTTCACCGCAATGCCAGCATCTTTAATCGCCTTGGCGCTACCACCCGTTGAGAGCAATTCGACCCCAAGTTGAGAAAGTTCTGTTGCAAGTTCAATCAATCCGACTTTATCAAAAACTGACAAGAGTGCGCGTTTGACAGGAACAAGGTCAGGAGCAGGAATAGAACGGGATGCGATTGCCATAATAAGACCCAAAGTCTAAATGTAGGAATGCCCTTTAATGACGCGCATCTCCACCAGCGTCCAGACTGATTTGAGTTTCTCCTGCAAAAACTTGGCGGCACCCCTATCAGAATGCTAGGCGAAAGCATTAAACGTTTGGACAAACAGCGATGATCTTTCTGGGCATTGAAACAAGTTGCGATGAAACCGCTGCCGCCATTGTGCGCGCAGATGATCAGGACAACGCACCAGCTGAAATTCTTTCGAACATTATACTCAGCCAGACAGAAGATCATGCGCCCTTTGGCGGGGTGGTTCCAGAAATAGCAGCCCGCGCCCACCTTAATTCCATTGAAGGAATCGTCAAAAAAGCGCTCATCATCGCCAAGACATCTCTCAAAGACATTGATGGCATTGCAGTCACATCAGGACCCGGGTTGGCAGGGGGATTAATTGTGGGAACTATGATGGCCCGCGGCATAGCCGCTGTGCACAACAAACCCCTTTACACAATCAACCATTTAGAAGGTCATGCACTTACCGCGCGGCTGACGAACAACGCATCTTTTCCATATTTATTGTTATTGGTTTCTGGTGGTCACACTCAAATTCTTCTGGTGCGGGGTGTTGGTGAGTATGAACGCTGGGCCACCACAATTGATGATGCACTTGGCGAAGCTTTTGACAAAACGGCCAAGCTTTTGGGTTTACCCTATCCCGGCGGACCGCAAGTAGAGACTGCAGCTCTAAATGGAAATCCAAAGGTCCATCAATTTCCGCGCCCTTTAAAAGGCCGTGACACACTGGATATGTCATTCTCCGGTCTCAAAACAGCGGTGCGGAAAGCTGCTCAAGAATCCGACAATCTGAACAATAGTGCAATCAGTGATATATGCGCTTCATTTCAAACTGCGGTGTCAGATGTGTTGGAAGATCGGTTAGCCCGTGCCATAGAAAAATTTACAACGCTCTATGACCGGCCATCTGCATTGGTCGTCGCTGGTGGAGTTGCTGCAAACTCTGAGATCAGATCTCGCCTGCAATCCTTATGTGAAAAATCCGGGTGGGGTTGGGTCGCGCCACCGCATATTCTTTGCACAGATAATGCCGCGATGATCGCTTGGGCAGGGCTTGAACGTCATCGATTGCAGATTCCAAATATAGATGAAGGTATTAAACCTCGTTGGCCTTTGGACCAGAATGCAACTTCCAAGATTGGTTCTGGACGCAAAGGAGCCAAAGCATGAGCGAAGACAAAACTATCGGTGTCATCGGTGGAGGTGCATGGGGCACTGCTCTTGCTTCAATGTTGGCTATTCGTGATGGCCATTCTTTGCTGTGGGCACGGAACATCAAAACCGTAGATGACATAAATTCAAATCATCAAAATAATTGTTATCTTGGCAATATAAAACTGCCATCCGGGTTGTATGCCACAAGTGATATCTCTGATGTCTGTTCAAGGGACATTCTTTTGTGCGTGACACCAGCTCAAAGTTTCGCAACCTTGGCTCAAGAACTCTCTCAAGTGGTTGCAGATCACACCCAACTTATTTTGTGCGCCAAAGGCATTGACCACAGATCCGGTGAGTTTCTTAACGAAATCGCCGCCCGGGTATTAGGCAGCGAGCGTGTGGCAGTATTATCAGGTCCAAGCTTTGCCAACGACGTAGCAAGAGGTCTCCCAACAGCCGTGAGTTGCGCTGCCTCATCATTCGATCTCGCCAAAAATCTGGCCCAACGCCTATCTGCATCCAATTTTAGAATTTATGCCACTGACGATATCAAAGGTGTTGAAGCAGGTGGTGCTTTAAAAAATGTTTTGGCGCTTGCTGTTGGCATGGTGAGAGGCCTCAAGCTAGGCGCTAGCGCCGAGGCTGCACTGATCGCACGCGGGTTTGCAGAAATGAGCAAATTAACGATTGCGTTGGGTGGACGGGTTGAAACTCTGTCAGGCTTATCTGGTCTGGGTGATCTTGTATTGACGTGCTCTTCGCCCCAGTCACGTAATTTTTCATACGGCATGGCATTGGCAAAAGAGCAGGACTTGACCAATCTTCCTCTGGCGGAAGGAGCACATACTGCCGCACAAGCCTTGGCTCTTGCACGCGATCATTCAATCTCTGCTCCAATTATAGAATCGGTGAATCGGATTTTAACCGGCGATCTTTCTGCAGCCAACGCCGTACAAGAATTGATGTCACGGCCCTTGCGCGACGAAACTTCGACTTGACCTCTAGGCCACAAACCGCAACATCACATCAGACATTCAAAATTACGACGGAGTCTATAATGCAATATTGGTTGTTCAAATCCGAACCCTTCAAATGGTCATGGGAACAGCAAAAAGCCAAAGGCGATGTTGGTGAGGAGTGGGATGGAATTCGCAATTACCAAGCACGCAATTTCATGCGCACCATGGAAGTGGGAGATCGCGCTTTCTTCTATCATTCCAATGAAGGTCTCAACGTTGTGGGCATTGCAGAAGTCAGCGCGCCTTCAGCACCAGATTCCACAACAGATGACGAACGTTGGGACTGTGTGCACATTCGCGCATTGGCCGATGTGCCAAATCCCGTATCTTTGAAAGACGTAAAGGCAAATGAAAAATTGGCCGACATGTCACTCGTCACATCCATGCGCCTTTCAGTTCAGCCAGTGAAAAGAAACGAATGGGTTGAGGTCTGCCGCATGGGTGGTGTTGATCCGGACACTTTAAAACCTGTCTAAGTTTTTTTCATTTCTGCAATTTCACGGCGTAGAGCTTTTATCTCTGACAAGATTTCTTCTTGCTCATTATGCAGTTGATTACGATCATCGGCAGCTTCCTGATCGTGCTCTGCTTGCATTGCGGAAACGATGATACCGATAAACAGATTTAAGACCGTGAAGGTTGTCGACATAATAAACGGAATGAAGAAGCCCCATGCATAGGGATATTTTTCCATGACAGGCCGAACAATCCCCATAGACCAACTCTCTAGCGTCATGATTTGAAAGAGTGAATATGCCGATGCACCCAGTGTACCAAACCACTGTGGGAATGAATCTCCAAAAAGCTTAGTGGCCATTACCGAGAAAACATAAAACACAAGCAACATGAGAACCGAGATAGACCCCATGCCTGGCAGTGCAGCGATGAGACCTGTAACGACATTGCGCAATGAGGGAATCACCGACAACAAACGCAAAATTCTCAAAATTCGGAATGCACGTAATACAGCAAACCCTGCAGAAGCCGGAACCAGCGCAATACCAACAACGACAAAATCAAACACGCGCCATGGGTTTGTAAAAAACCGCAAACGATGCACATAGAAACGCATCAAAAGTTCGACAACAAATATGTACAGAATTAATTGGTCCAATGCCAAAAGGAACGGGCCAAATTGAGCCATAATGTTGTCACTGGTCTCTAAGCCAAGAATGAGCGCATTCAGGATCACAAGCGCGATAATCGCATATTCAAATCTGCGATTTGAAATTAGTTTTGCGACTGTATCGCGCATTGGCTTTGACCTTGTTCAAACACTGTTCGTCACATAATGCGCAAGCATCGCAATGTCAGCCCTCTCCATATAAAAGATTGAGACAGTTTACAGCTTGTGTTCAATCACTTGTATGCGAAAGTGCAGCTCTTACATGTCGATTCACCAGTTCAACAGCCGGAACCTTAATATGTCACTCAACAAAGCACTCTTTGAATGGACAGGACCTATGGGCTTGCCGGAGTTTACAGAAATTGATCCTGCTGACTTCGCACCGGCATTTAAGGAGGCATTTAAGTTTGATCGCGCAGCAGTCAACGCCATTGCAGACAACCCGGATGCGCCCACATATAAAAATACAATTGATACATTAGAAGCTCCTGAAGCACCCGATGCGCAAATGCTTGAGAAAGTATCGGCTATTTTTTGGAACCTGATGGGTGCTCATAGCAATGATACGTTGCGTGAGTTGGAAAGTGACATTGCGCCAAAAATGTCACGTCACATGTCGGAAACGGCTGCCAACAAAAAGCTTTTCAAACGCATTGATACACTATGGCAACAGAAGGATGTTTTAGAGCTTTCACACGAACAAATTCGCGTGTTGGAAAAGCATTGGAAAAACTTTGTGCGCGCGGGTGCTGCTCTGGACGAGCAAGGGCAAAAAAAACTTTCTGAAACCAATGCAGAATTAGCTCAACTGGGATCATCATTCTCCCAAAACATATTGGCAGATGAAGCCAATTGGTCACTTATCTTGGAAGACGGTAATGACCTTTCCGGCCTTCCTGACTTCCTAAAAAGCGCTATGCAAGCTGCTGCTAAAGAACGCAATCATGAGGGCAAATTTGCAGTCACTCTCTCGCGCTCCATCATAGATCCGTTTCTCACATTCAGCGCACGACGTGATCTGCGTGAGAAAGCTTTTCAGGCGTGGACATCACGCGGCGAAAACCAGGGCGAACATGATAACCGTGAGATCGTCGCCAAAACAGTGAAACTCCGCCAAGAAAAAGCAGAGCTTCTTGGTTATGACAGTTTTGCCCACTTCAAACTTGAAAACCAAATGGCAAAACAACCGGGTGCCGTAATAGAGCTGCTCGAAAAGGTTTGGGAGCGTGCAGTGGATAAAGCAAGTGACGAACAAGCCGAACTGGAGGCTCTTATTGCAGAAACCGGAACCAACCATCCCGTCGAGCCTTGGGATTGGCGCCACTATTCCGAAAAACTTCGTGCGCAGAAGTTTGATTTTGATGAAACTGAACTGAAGCCATATCTAACTCTCGATAACATCATCGCCGCGTCATTCGATGTGGCCAATCGCTTGTTTGATATTACCGTCGAAGAACATAAAGGCGTCAAAGCATATCATCCGGATGTTCGCACATTCGAAGTCAAAAATGCAGACGGCAGCCACCGAGCTGTGTTCCTTGCCGATTATTTTGCAAGGTCGTCCAAACGGTCCGGTGCGTGGATGAGCGGCTTCAAAGGTCAACACAAACTCAACGAGGGTGAAACACCGATCATTATTAATGTGATGAATTTTGCCAAAGCTCCTGAGGGCGAACAAACACTACTATCATTGGACGACGCTCGAACGCTATTTCACGAATTTGGACATGCGCTCCATGGCATTCTATCTGACGTCACATATCCCTCCGTCTCTGGCACATCTGTTGCCCGTGACTTTGTGGAATTGCCGAGCCAGCTTTATGAGCACTGGCTGACACTGCCCGATGTATTGTCAAAACATGCACGTCATGTAGAAACCGGTGAACCAATTCCACAGGTATTGTTGGATAAAGTGCTATCAGCTTCAAAGTTCAACGCCGGTTTCAATGCTGTTGAATTCACATCGTCAGCACTGGTCGATATGGAATTTCATAAAGCCCATGAAAAACCGGTTGAAGATGTGATCGCATTTGAAAAAGCAGCTCTTCAACGTTTGGGTATGCCATCTGCCATCACCATGCGGCACCGTACTCCCCATTTTGCTCATGTGTTTTCCGGTGACGGATATTCGGCAGGTTATTACAGTTATATGTGGTCAGAAGTTTTGGACGCTGATGCATTTTCAGCCTTTGAAGAGGCGGGCGATACATTTGACAAAGACATGGCCAAACGCTTGCATGATCACATCTATTCAGCTGGTGGTTCGGTGGATGCGGAAGAAACGTACAAAGCTTTCCGTGGAAAAATGCCGACCGCTGATGCCATGATTGAAAAACGCGGATTGTCGTAAGAAAAAATCAAGCGAGGTATCACCTATGGTGGAACTGCTCACAAACCAAGAACGTAGCACGGCCTTAATGTCCCTTTCCAGTTGGGATACAACTGAAAATGCGATCACGAAGACGTTTGTGTTTAAGAACTTTGTCGAGGCGTTCGGCTTCATGACCCAATCCGCCATAGTTGCAGAAAAGATGAACCATCATCCCGAATGGTCAAATGTTTACAAAACCGTCAACGTGACGCTGACGACCCATGATGCAGGTGGTTTGACAGAACTTGATATCAAACTGGCGAAATTCATGGATGGGCTGGTACCATGAAACTGTTTTGGGTCGGAGTTCTGCTGGCGATATTTTCATCATCAACAATGGCTCAATCCAAAACATGGGGTCCAGCCACCGCCGCCAAACCGGGGTTTGATCGAAAAGCCAAATTAGACGAACTGTTTGGCAAACTATCAAAAGCGCCAAATGAAACTGCTTCCCGTATCATTTTTGATGATTTATATTCCACTTGGATGACTGCACCCGATGAAGAGGCTGCTGAATCTATGAATAAAGCTTTGCGCGCCCGTGGTGGATTTAATTTTGATAAAGCGATCCGCATTTTAAATCCGTTGATCGAACGGTTGCCAGGTTATGCACAAGCACGAAACGAACGCAGCTACGTTTATTTTCTAAAGAAAGATTACGGACGTTCCTTAATGGACTGCGAACGGGTCATTGAAATCGAGCCGCGCCATCTCGGATGCTTATCGGGCATGGCACGCATTTTAATCAGGCATCAAAAACGCTATAAAGCTGGTAGGGTTGTTTTAGAGGAAGCCATGAAATGGCATCCTCGTATTTATGAAAAAGTGCTGCTGAAAGAAATCCCGGCTTCAGAACTTTAAGCTCCTTATTTCGGTGCCATTCGGATCGCACCATCAAGACGAATGCTTTCCGCATTCAACATCTCATTTTCGCAGATATGTTGAACAAGAGCCGCATATTCATCTGGCCGGCCCAAACGCGACGGGAACGGCACTGAAGCTGATAAGTTTTTGACTGCCTCTTCTGGCAATCCTTCAAATAATGGCGTTTTGAAAAGTCCCGGCATAATGGAACACACCCGCACGCCGTCTCGTGCCAAATCGCGTGCGATAGGCAATGTCATGCCTCGTATACCGCCTTTGGATGCGGAGTATGCGGCTTGTCCTATTTGACCATCCTCTGCAGCAACTGAAGCTGTGTTCACGATCACACCACGTTCGCCGTCGTCAGTGATTGGATCAAGATCAACCATGCCTTGTGCTGCAAATGCAATGCAATTGAAAGAACCAATGAGGTTGATGGAAATGGTTTTGGCAAACAGCGCTAAATCATGTGTGCGCACAATACCTGTTTCCCGGTCACGCGTCACAGTTTTCATGGCGACACCAATACCTGCGCAATTAACGAGAATGCGTTCAACCCCGTGAGCCGCACGCGCTGCCTCAAAGCCAGCTGCAACACTGTCCACATTGGACACATCAACTTTGCAGAAAGTGCCACCGAGCTCTTCTGCCACAGCCTTGCCGCGTTCTTCATTCAAATCAAAGAGAGAAACGTTAACACCATGAGAAGCCAATCGACGCGCGGTGGCTTCGCCCAATCCAGAAGCACCGCCAGTGACAATTGCTGCATATTCATTGCTCAGCTTCATAGCTTTTAACCTTCTTTTCATGTGCGCAAGCCAGTGCTTGCAGATCACCCTTTGACTTCCCATATTAAAAGCATGGCTGAGAAAATAAGTGAAGAAGAAGTGAGCGCAGTTCTAACGCCTGTACCGTTGGAAAAAACACGTGAGCGGGAAGAAATGGTTCGGAAACAATTCTGGCCGAAACTGCGTGCCTTCGCTACACACGTTCCTTTTGCAGAAGACGCTGTTGCGGCCTTCTACTGTGCAACCGATCAAAAGACACCGCTCAAAGTACGCGGCACGCTTTTGGCCGCTTTAGTCTATTTTATCATGCCACTTGATATGATTCCGGATTTTTTAGCTTTTGTGGGTTTGGGTGATGATATTGCAGTGTTCACCGCAGCTTTCACGTTAGTTCAATCTCATGTCACGGATGAGCATCGCGAGAAAGCCCGCGATGCCATTGAGCGTGAAAAAGTAAAAAACAGCGAGACTAGTTGACGCGCAGCAATACTTTCCCCTTCACATCCCGCGCCGCAATTTTATTAAGTGCAACTTCAGCTTCTTCCAATGGAAAAACAGAATCCACATGAGGCTTTAGTGTCCCATCAGCCAACCAACCCAGAAGATCATCAATGTTCTGACGGTTTCCAGCCGGGTCACGCATTGTGAACGTCCCCCAAAACACACCACGCAAATCTGCACCTTTGAGCAATGGTAAATTCAGGGGAATTTTTGGAATTGGTCCCGAAGCAAACCCGATCACGAGAAATCTCCCTTCCCAAGCAATAGATCGAAACGCTGCTTCAGAGAAATCACCGCCAACTGGATCATAAATCACATCAACACCTTTGCCACCGGTGCGTTTTTTCAACTGGTCTTTGAGATCTTCATTTGTATAGTTGATGCCTTCATCTGCACCACATTGTTTTGCAAAATCGAGCTTGTCATCAGTCGAAGCACACGCGATCACATGGGCGCCCATAATTTTCCCGAGTTCCACAGCCGCTTGACCCACACCACCAGAAGCACCCAGCACAGCTAGAGTTTCACCAGCTTTCAAATCACCTCGATCTTTGAGAGCATGATAAGATGTACCATAAGTCACCATAATGCATGCTGCTTGTTCGTCAGTCACACCATCTGGAATATGTGACAACACAACTTCTGGCGCGGCGACAAACTCACGAGCCGATCCTTGCACATATCCGCAGACACGGTCACCAGCTTTAAAGCGTGTCACCCCTTCACCCACACTATCCACAACACCGGACAATTCAGATGAAATAGAGAACGGGCGCGGCGGTTTAATTTGATATTTATCTTCTATGATCAAACAATCGAAAAAATTCAAAGCTGCAATATTCACTTTGATCAACACCTCTCCCTTGCGCGGAGCTGGTTTATCGATATTTTCAACCACCAATGTGGATGGCGGGCCTGGTTCCTTGGACAATAGAGCTTTCATAAACAACACTTAGAATGAGGAATTTTCCAAATAGCTTAATGCAGTCTTACATACGTTGCCAATTGCTGTTCTGCGTTTGTCGCGATAAACAAACTTTATGAAAGCACGTGGATATTTCGGGATCGGGGTGGAAGGCATTTCCAAACCGAACAATTTTGGCAACTTATCACGCACGGCCTACGGGTTTGGTGCGAGCTTTGTGTTCACTGTCTCTCCCGGCAAACGGTTTCAGGTTCCGGATTCTGACACCACCCGCAGCGATGAGCACATGCCATGGTACACTTTCGACAGTTTGGGCACTATGCAATTGCCCGATGATTGTCGGCTGGTCGGTATTGAACTCACGGACGATGCAATCGAACTGCAAAGCTTTCGTCACCCGACAAAAGCCGCTTATGTTTTGGGACCTGAAAACGGATCCCTCTCGCCAGAAATGACGGCGCGCTGCGAATTTATCGTTAAGATTCCAACCATTTTTTGTCTCAATGTGGCCACCGCAGGCGCTGTTATTATGTATGACAGAATGGCCTGTTTGGGTAGGTATGCTGAACGACCTGTTAAGGTGGGTGGTCCTGTTGAAGCCTTGAAACCACATCATTATGGCAAACCCACCTATCGCGCAGGAACTAAAATCCCTGCGAAGAAGGGGCGAGACCGCACAACGGTTGTTGGAACCCGTGCGCCAAGTTCAGTATCCAAAAAATCATGATGTAAAAGCTCAAGCTTCAAATTATTGCCTGATTCTTAGATAAGGTTATCCATAGGTGGCTGCGATATGAACAATTTGAGTTAAATCTTATCAAAATTTACCATACCTGTTTAAGGTTTTGTAACGCCGTTAGAGGCATGGTGCTTTGAGAAACGAAAGAACTCGGATTAGGTTCACCGCGCAAGGCGCGATATTGATTGAATTGGTGGGATTGAAAATGCTGAAAACATCTTTTGGAACATTGGCACTGACTGTCGCTCTCGTTGCTGCTCCCGCAACTTCGTTTGCGCAAACTCCAAAACCGATAAAACAACATAAAGCTTGGGGTGCTTACTCCTATAAAGATGCTCGTGCCGGTACAATTTGCTACATCTTGTCTATCCCAACCATCAAAGAGCCAAGTGATCGCGACCACGGCGACGTGTTTTTCTTGGTCAGTCAAAAACCAGATGGCTCAGCTGCATTTGAACCACAAGTTGAAGTTGGATACCCACTGAAAGCTGATGCTAGCGTCACAGTCACAGTTGATGGCAAAACTTTCAAAATGTTTAGCCAAGGTAACAACGCTTGGCTCACTGATGTTAGCCAAGAATCCAACTTAGTAGCTGCCATGAAAAATGGGCGTTCCATGAAGGTTTCCGGCCAGTCCACTCGTGGAACACAGACCAGCTACACATATTCACTTTCAGGCGTAACAGCAGCTTTGAACGAAGTGACTAAGTGTCGCTAAAACCCACTCGGTTTACTTAACGCCTATAGCATCAAATGACATCCCACTTGCGAAGACGAACGGTGAGCGCCATATAGACGTCACCGTCTTTGTTTAATGGCAATCTGATGTCACTTTCAATCGATCTCACGAATGATAAAACGCGCGCAGAAGTCGCGGCGCGTGTCTCGACATCTGTTGATGGAGATTTACCCAATCTCATTGGGCTCAATCGCGAAG
Organism: uncultured Rhizobiaceae group bacterium; assembly: GCA_938010435.1. Taxonomy (GTDB): domain Bacteria; phylum Pseudomonadota; class Alphaproteobacteria; order Rhizobiales; family Rhizobiaceae; genus Pseudahrensia. Next base: position 70,312 of record CALLUS010000018.1, read on the forward strand.
AATTGGCTGCATTATTAGAATCTGTCGGTGTTGCACCCAAGCAAGCTCGCATGCGCGTGTCACAAATTTGGCAATGGATCTATTTGCGCGGGCACGACAATTTCGATGCCATGTCAAACATCGGCAAAGAGCTTCGTCAAAAACTCAAAGAAAACTTCACTATTGAACGGCCGGAAATGGTCGAAGAGCAAATTTCAAACGACGGAACGCGAAAATGGCTTTTTCGCTTTCCTCCAAGAGGAGCAGGCAAACCCGTTGAAGTTGAGACCGTTTATATTCCAGAACAAGACCGCGGCACGCTTTGCATATCGTCGCAAGTTGGTTGCACGCTCACGTGCACATTTTGCCACACTGGAACTCAAAAACTGGTGCGCAATCTGACGGCAGAAGAGATTCTGATGCAGTTAGTTGTCGCTCGCGATCGTCTCGGAGATTTCCCGGACAAAGAAGCAGAAGGCATGGGTTTCGTACCTGAAGGCGATCGTAAAGTCACAAATATTGTGATGATGGGAATGGGCGAGCCGCTCTATAATTTTGACCACGTTAAAAAGGCCCTGCTGATTGCTTCTGACAATGAAGGATTGCAACTTTCCAAACGCCGTATCACTTTGTCCACATCAGGTGTTGTGCCCGGTATCATAAGAACGGGAGACGAGATCGGCTGCATGTTGGCAATCTCTCTTCATGCGACAAACAATGAATTGCGCGATGAAATCGTCCCAATCAACAAGAAATACCCGATTATCGAATTGTTAGATGCTTGTAGAAATTATCCAGGCGTTTCCAATGCGAAGCGCATCACATTTGAATATGTGATGTTGAAAGGCGTGAATGATTCTTTGAATGATGCCAAGGAATTGGTGCGTCTGCTCAAAGACATTCCAGCCAAAATTAATCTCATTCCATTCAACCCTTGGCCGGGGTCTAACTATGAATGTTCAGACTGGAATCAGATTGAAAAATTCTCGGATTTTGTCAACGCTAATGGTTACGCTTCACCCATTCGCACCCCACGTGGGCGAGACATTCTAGCAGCCTGCGGACAATTAAAATCTGAATCCGAACGTATGCGCATCAAAGAACGACTTGCCTTAGAAGCTATGGTCACAGGCCACGGGGATTGATCGGGTGGGTGTTTGACAGTGACCGTATTTATACTTGGACTGATACGCTTTATATCGCTCATATTATCATATACGTTAGCCACACTTGCCGCTGCCCTGTTCATTACATTCGTTTTGTTTCTAGGATCTGATCTTGGTTGGATCGAAGATGATCCCGTAACAGCATTGGGATCTATAGGATTTGCCACTGCATCTTGGTTTGCCATCGCTCAGATAGCTTTCATTCCATTTTTGATCGTCATTCCGTTTTTAGAATTTACCCGCGCTACGGGCTTCACGATCAACCTTATTGCCGGAGGTGCAATTGCACTTATTGTAATTGTTATGAGTCCGCTAGGAGCCGGAGAAGAAATAGCCCTCCCATATCCTTCTTCAGAGGTTTGGATCACATTTCTTTCAGCCGGGTTTGTCTCTGGTTTTATCTATTGGGCTCTATCCGGTCATCGGGCAGGTCGCTGGTTGGGCACAGCAAAACCTAACTATCAAGAATAGAGTCGGATTCTATCACTCACCGTTTCTTTGGTAGATTTCCACAAAAATGCAAATGATTGAAACCCTTCTTCTGTAATTTGGTCGGTGTCCAATGCATGAACCACACGCTCCAGCATCGCAACCAATTCTGTTTCCATTTCATCCAGTTCAGATCGCATATTTGCTGCTCTAGCGCGTTGGGCAATATCGAGTAACTGATCATTATATTTGTCACCCGTATTCTTCGCACGGGATTTCATGTTCCGGCGTAAAGCCAAAAGTGCTGAGAACAACATAGCAAATATTGTTACAACCAAAGCCATTGGCTCCGCATTTTCTTGCAAGAAAGACGGTTGATCACGATCAAAATAACGTGCTGCACCCACATGAAGCCCAAGACCTGTCACGGCGCTATCACGCGGATTAGTGATGCGTGACGACAATGGCATACGGATCAGAAGATCAAGGCGGTTCTCAAAGATCACTCGCACCAATTCATGAATAGCATCTTCATCCACATGGGCACCCGCAACCAACACGCGCTTTAAGCTTGGAACTGTCACATCTTCATTAGGCAAAGGAAGTCGACCATCAAACGCACCTTTTACAACGGTTACGGGGTCGAGATATGGACGCTTCAATTTCATCGCGTCAGCTTGATCAATAGGCAGAAATTTTAATTTGATACCCCTTAGTCCAGCTTCGCCGATAAACGACAAAAGAAACGGGTCACGCAGAGAAGACTGAAGAAAAATGGCATTTGCTTTGCCACTCAAAAACAGGTCACGCGCTTTTTCATTTTCAACTGCAAGCGTACGCAACGTTTCTGGTGCAACCTTATAGTGATCGATCACCGCCCAAAAGGATCGGTTTTCTGAAGTGCCTGATGGAGGAATAGCAACAGGACTTGTCGGCAGATCATTCACAGTGTCGTAAGATTCTCTGCCATCACGACGTCCCCATTCATCCCGGGCCACGAGCAAAAAATAATCTTCAAACAGCTCAGTCACCAAATTAATGTCGGTATAGGCTGGGGTGTTGGCTTCAATCGTTGCCAAATCAACCAATCGACGGCTAATTTTTGCAGTGCTTTCAGATGAATTAGGGCTGGTGACAACCTTCAAACGCACAGTTTTGCTATGGCGATCCAACACCTGTGAAATTTCTTGCATCAATTGATAAGTATCGCTGTCACGCGTACCAGCTGAAACCGTTAGAACAACAGGTTCAACATTACGTTCATAGACATACCAATAGCCGAAAACGCCCACGGCTGCGATCAGTGCAAATACTGATGTATAGATCCAGCGCATAAGCATCTCTTCCCCAGCCGCTCACATCAAACAGATGCGCCAACTCAACCCCCTCAATTGGTTCGCAGCAAAGCAAACGACAAAGACAAGCGCAAGTTGGTTATGCGGTGAGCTTAAACTTTTAGATTACGCTTACGCGCCGCCAATGTACGTAGGCGCAATGCATTCAATTGAATAAAGCCATGGGCATCTTCTTGGTCATAAGCGCCAGCGTCATCTTCAAAAGTAACAAGCTCTTCTGAATACAAGGAAGCAAGGCTTGAACGGCCAGTGACCATAACGTTGCCCTTGTAAAGTTTAAGGTTGACCTCACCTTCCACATGTTCTTGGGAATGATCAATAGCCGCCTGCAACATTTCGCGTTCTGGAGAATACCAAAATCCATTGTAAATAAGTTCCGCATAGCGTGGCATCAACTCATCTTTCAAATGCGCAGCCCCCCGGTCCAACGTGATAGATTCCATGGCCCGATGTGCTGTCAGCAGGATTGTTCCCCCTGGGGTTTCATAAACACCGCGAGATTTCATGCCAACAAAACGATTCTCGACAAGATCAAGACGCCCAATACCATTATCACGACCCAACTCGTTCAACTTCGTAAAAAGTTCAGCAGCGCTCATACGTTTCCCGTTGATAGAAACCGGATCACCTTTCTCAAAACCAACGGTGATATCGGTCGCTTTGTCAGGTGCGTTTTGAGGGTCGATTGTACGCATGTAAACATATTCAGGAGATTCAACTGCCGGATCTTCCAGAACTTTTCCTTCAGAAGACGAATGCAACAAATTGGCATCAACTGAAAACGGTGCTTCACCCTGCTTGTCTTTGGCCACGTGTATTTGGTGTGATTCAGCAAATTCAATCAAATCGGTCCGAGATTTGAATTCCCATTCACGCCAAGGGGCAATTACTTTAATATCCGGGTTCAGCGCATAAGCTGCCAGTTCAAAACGGACCTGATCATTGCCTTTGCCCGTAGCACCATGGGCAATTGCATCCGCTCCGGTTTCTTCCGCAATTTCAACCAAACGTTTTGAAATCAACGGTCGCGCAATAGATGTGCCAAGAAGATAAATTCCTTCATAAGCAGCATTGGCACGAAACATTGGGAAAACGAAATCCGCAATAAATTCTTCGCGCACATCTTCGATGTAGATTTCGTTGATACCCAAATTTTCTGCTTTGCGGCGAGCTTCTTCAAGTTCAGCACCGCCAGCAATTTCACTTTGACCAAGGTCAGCCGTGAATGTAACCACTTCCGCATCGTATTCGGTCTGCAGCCATTTCAAAATAATCGATGTATCGAGGCCGCCCGAATAAGCCAGTACAACTTTTTTGACATCACCCTTTTTGATTTTAGACATGATTTCTTCTATCCATTTTTGCGCAACGGCATCTTGCGTCAGCAGATCAATATTTGCGCCGCACTTTAGTTAGATCGCGCCGTTTCACAAGGTACTAACCAAAGAGTTTTGCGAGATATCGAGAAACAAAACGGGTTCGAACGAACCAACAAGCAATTGCGATTGAGGTAAGAGCAATCATTCCAGACATAACCACATCTGAAAAATAATGTGCGCCAAACATGACCCAGCTTAACGAAACATAGATAGCCAAACAAGCAATCACAATAATTCCGATCGCTCGGTATTTGTGGGGCAAAAACAACACGATCCAAAACAACCAGAATGCCGCGGTTGCTTCACCGGAAACGAACGAACAATTGGTATCGCAATGCATGCTGATATCACCGGGAGAAACGTAGGGTAGTTTTGAACCGAAATCGAACGTTGTATAAGGGCGTGGACGACCCCAATATTCTTTCAGGATGACATTGGTGATAAGAGCTGGCCCGATCAGATATGAAACCACCCCGGTGAGCGGAGCTTTGATCCCATGCAATTGTGTTAAGTCTTTATTCCAAACTAGCCAGAAACACCAAAAAAAAGCTCCAATGGCAATAAAACTTATAAACCACCAAATAGCCATACGTATAAATTCGAGCGCATAATTTTGCGACAGCAAGAACTTTCCGCAACGTGGCGAATATTTATTAAAGCCGGGACCATTTGGTCCCAACCAGCAGGTCATCTTTTCGAAGAAAATCGCACTCACTGCGACGTCAAACTCAGGCAAAGCACGTAAAATGAAAAGAACCACAAAACTCAACCCGATCAACACCACTGACCATACGCCCGCTCGGCGAGGTCTAGGATCTATGATAGCTTTGGCAGATTCTTTAAATAACATTCGTCTCATATAGCGGGTGTTCCATGAACATCAATCAGGATAATCTACAGTTCACGAACATCAGAAATGTTGCACTATGAACTTTTTGCCGTCACTGCCCATCATATTTGCATTCTCAGCAGCATCAGTTTTGTTGGCGGCAACTCCAGGGCCAGACATGACTTTGATGTTAGGACGCACTTTATCCAATGGCCGACAAGCAGGGCTTTCTGTTTTGCTGGGAACGGTAACAGGTTGCTTTATGCACACCATATTCGCGGTCATAGGCATTTCCGCCATTCTGGCCGCATCAACAACCGCATTTCTTGTTTTGAAAATCTGTGGCGCCCTTTATTTGTTGTGGTTGGCATTTACAGCAATTTTTAAAGGCTCAACTTTTCGTTTGAATAGAGAGAAATCATCACACACAGGTTTCTGGAATAATTTTTTCACTGGGCTGAGCGTAAATATTCTTAACCCCAAAGTTGTGATTTTCTTCCTAACATTCTTGCCCCAATTTGTCTCCGTGACTGATCCTTATGCCTGGCAAAAAATGTTGTTCCTTGGTCTTTTGCTGAACACAATTGCAACGCCCATCAGCGCTATGATTGTTATCACTGCAAATAGCTTTGCCAAAACATTAAAAGTAAACCCAAAAATCAACCGTATGATCGACTATCTATTCGGTACGGTGTTTACTGTTTTCGCCGTCAAAATTTTACTCACAGAGGGGAAATAATGAACCTCGAGACAATCCTACCAATTCTCATCGCGTTCTTTGTTGTCACTGTTTCCCCTGGGCCAGCCAACATAGCTGTAGCTTCAGTTGCCATGGACACCGGACGGAAAACAGGATTGCAGTTCGCATTAGGTTTGTCGGTCGGTCTTGCCTTCTGGGGGCTTTTTGCAGCAACTGGCCTTGGAGTGCTGTTGCAAGCTTCTGAACTCGCTTTGCTCACATTGAAACTCCTCGGCGGGTTGTATCTACTTTGGCTCGCCTATCAGACTGCCAAATCTGCAGCGAAGCCCGTGAGTCCAAATCAAAGATTTGGAAAAGGAGGAAACTGGTTTCTGCGAGGTTTAGTTCTCAATCTTTCAAACCCTAAAGCTGTCGTGGCTTGGATGGCGGCATTGTCTACCGGCATGGCTGTTGGAGACAACACGCATCAACTCATCGTAGCAACATTAATTTGTATGCTGATTGGCGTTTTAAACTATTCCATACACGCTCTTGCTTTTTCATTTTCAGGCATGAGGAAGACTTATCAGCGCTTCCGCAGATGGTTTGAAAGCACAATTGCGGGTTTGTTCACTTTAGCAGGTTTCAGTTTGCTCAAATCCGCATTCTCCCGCTAGATATTTTGTCAATTTTAAATGAAAAAGGCAGCCCTCTCGAACCACCTTTTCGAAAAACCCTATTCCGACCTGTTTAACTTTGGCGGTTTTGCCTATTTTCAATCAAGTCTTCGACCACGGCTGGGTCAGCTAATGTCGATGTATCACCCAGTGAACCAAAATCATCTTCTGCAATTTTGCGCAGAATTCGACGCATAATTTTTCCAGAACGGGTTTTTGGCAATCCCGGAGAAAATTGAATTGCATCCGGTGAAGCAATCGGGCCGATTTCAGAACGCACATGATTGCGCAGTTCTTTTTTAAGTTCGTCTGTTGATTCCACACCGTTCATCAAAGTCACATAGCAATAAATACCTTGTCCTTTAATGTCGTGAGGGTAACCCACCACAGCAGCTTCAGATACCGCATCATGCAGCACCAACGCAGATTCAACTTCCGCAGTGCCCATACGGTGACCAGACACATTGATCACATCGTCCACACGTCCAGTGATCCAATAATAACCATCTTCATCGCGACGACAGCCATCACCCGTAAAATACTTACCTTTGTAAGTCGAAAAATATGTCTGAACGAAACGTTCATGATCACCATAAACGGTACGCATCTGGCCAGGCCAAGATGCAGTGATACAAAGGTTTCCATCAGTCGCGCCTTCCAACACTTCACCCTCATTGTCTACCAATTCAGGCTGCACACCGAAGAACGGAACTGTCGCTGAACCCGGTTTCAACGCAATGGCACCCGGCAACGGCGTAATCATGTGGCCACCCGTTTCCGTTTGCCACCAAGTATCCACGATCGGACAACGACTGTCGCCGACAACTTTATGATACCATTCCCATGCTTCCGGATTGATGGGTTCACCCACTGTGCCCAACAAACGCAAAGATGAACGCGACGTTGACATCACAGGGTCGTTGCCATGCTGCATCAAAGCACGAATAGCGGTAGGCGCAGTATAGAATGTGTTGACCTGATGCTTGTCGCACACCTGCCAGAAGCGGGAATTGTCGGGATAATTCGGCACACCTTCAAACATCAAAGTGGTCGCGCCATTGGCGAGAGGTCCATAGACGATGTAACTGTGGCCCGTGACCCAACCCACATCGGCCGTGCACCAATAGATATCACCATCATGATAATCGAATACATATTGATGGGTCATCGCTGCCCAAACGAGATACCCGCCTGTGGTGTGCAAAACACCTTTTGGCTGGCCTGTTGACCCGGACGTATAAAGAATAAACAGCGGGTCTTCCGCATTCATAGGTTCTGGATCGCACTCGGCAGATACCGCTTCTGTTGCTTCATGATACCAAACATCACGGCCCGGTTCCCAATCAATGACCCCGCCTGTGCGCTTCACAACAAAAACATTTTCCACATAACCGCCCTGCGTGGCAGCAATTTGAATTGAGGCGTCCACATTGGCTTTCAGAGGAATAGACTTACCACCACGCAGACCTTCATCCGCTGTGACCACAAAAGTGGATTCACAATCAACAATACGCTGAGCCAAGGCATCAGGTGAAAACCCGCCAAACACGATCGAATGAACAGCACCAATACGCGTACACGCCAACATGGCGTAAGCTGCTTCCGGGATCATCGGCATATAAAGTGTAACGCGGTCACCCTTCTTAACACCATTTTCTTTCATGGCATTAGCAAGGCGACACACATGTTCGTGCAGTTGATTATATGTGATCTTAGAATCATCAGATGGGTCGTCGCCTTCCCAAATAATTGCGACCTGATCTCCTCGTTTAGCCAAATGACGGTCAATACAATTGGCAGAAACATTCAGCACGCCATCTTCGAACCACTTGATCGAAACGTCCGGATATTCGTAGGTCCAATTGCCCGCCTTCGTATAAGGCTTCATCCAGTCAAGGCGTTTTGCTTCTTCCATCCAAAAGGTATCAGGGTCGTTGACACTTTGGGCATACATGGATTTGTATTTTGCATTATCAGCGTGTGCATTAGTAGCCACATCTACTGGCACTTCGTAAATTTTATCATCCATAATTTGGACCTCCCAACATTTGAAAGCTATGCTTTCCAGTTCTTCTACATGTTGTCTTACACATGCGCCAAAATCCAGTCCATTAGACTTGAGTAAGGGCACGAGCTAACCAATGGTCCGCCACGTTATGCTTAACAATTAACGAACGTCGGGGAAATTTCACCTTTTGCCGGCCACATTTGATATCTAGTGAACTTGGAAATTAGGGAAGCCGACCTCGCCATTCGGGCGACATCCCAAAACAGGGACATTTTCAAATGAATAATATTTTAAAGCGCGGCACGCAGGCCGTGGCAATACTGCTATGCTTTTTTATAGGGACCACATCTTTATCTGGTCAAACATTTGCAGCCAAGAAATCAGCCGTTACCAAAAAACAAGCCAAGAAATCTGCTCGTAAGATCATTCGAAAAACGCGGGTCAGCAAAAGTAAGAAAAGGCGTACACGCAAACGTAAGTCTGCCTACGTAGGTCGCAAAATCAGACGCATATCTTTGAATGCCCCGTGGAAATGTGTACCCGGTCGATTGAAATCTGTAATAGGCCAAGTATCGCGAAAATTCGGTCCTGTTGTCATCAACAGCACCCATCGAAGCCGCCGTCGCAACCGGCTTGTTGGTGGCAAGAGAAGATCATACCACATTGGTTGTCGTGCGGTGGATTTTCGTGTCCGTGGCAGAACAAGAGGCTTGACCCGATGGCTTGCACGCCATCCGAAAGTGGGCGGTTTCAAGCGCTACCGCACTGGTTTTTATCACATTGATACCGGCCCCAAGCGAACCTGGTAAGCAGGTTCACTTGGCAATCAGAAAAATCCAAACCAGCCTAGAATTATGCCCTGCGCCAACATCACTGCTAAATAGTGACCAGAGTCAATTACCGTTAAAGCCCACGGTTTAAATTGAAACCGGTGATTGACACTCATGGTCGTAACGACAAATCCTATCCAAATAAGAAACGCCGTCAAAACGCCATCCATAATTGTAATATCTGTGCCGCCAGCATGAAAGATCACGCCACTCAATACAATGGCCATCACCAAGTGACATACAGCAGCAACAATATAAATGATCGGAGTGTCATTAGCTTCGATAGATTCAATCTGCTCATCACTAAATCCATTTGCAGCGATCCACGGCTTGGCCAATCCGCTATACCAACCAGCACCGATTGCCATAGATACGAGCGTTGATATTCCAATTGCGATCCAGTTGAGATTGTCAAACATGAGTGCCTCCATTCGTTGAAACATCTCTATATTAACCAAACTTTCTCATCAATTTTAAGCAGTTTTTTGAGAAACTGTTCATCAAGAATGCGGCCCACCCAACGCCAACATCATTTTTCCAGATGAGCAGGACAGTTTCATGTTCAAACGAAAATCAAGCTTACGTTCCGCAGCCTTGCTTATAGCAATGGCTTTCACACTGACGTCTTGCGCAAGCTGGCCTGGCCTCTACCGCATTGGCGGTGAAGGTGAAGTCATTTATCAAAAGACATCGTGGTGTGTACCGTGGAGTTTGAAACGGGTTTTACGCCGTGTGGCCCATCACTATGGCGATGTAATTGTATTTTCCACTTGGCGCAGTCCATGGCACAACCGCAAAGTCGGCGGAGCCAGCAGCTCGTATCACAAGACATGTCAGGCGGTGGATTTCAAAGTGCGCGGCGCTAATATGTCTAAAGTGTATGCTTATGTGAAAAAACAAAGTGCGGTCGGTGGTCATAAACTTTATGCTGCAAAACGTGGCGGCCATATTCACATCGACACCGGTCCGCGCCGGACTTGGAGATAGTGAATTAACTTGCCCAAGCACCCTCGAGCCAGCACACGGAGCTGACACCTGCCAAACGCGCTTGTCGTTGAAGTTCTGAATCCAAACGTGCTCTACGCGCATCGCTCATTTTGCATTTTGGTTCCAACCACAGACGCTTTACTTCCAGACAATCTTCTTTTCTTTTGGCACGCATATCAATGCGACCAATGAGCTGATCACCTTCTAACAAGGGAAAAACATAATATCCCCAAATGCGCTTTTCTTCAGGTACGTAGATTTCTATGCGATAATCAAATCCAAACAGCCACGACAAACGATTGCGATCACGAATAACGGGATCAAAAGGGGAGAGAGTACGAACTCGCTTTGGTATCTTTGGAAGGTTGGCCACAATGGATTCAATATCTGCTCGTGCAGTAAATGTTTTTTTGGGGGTTCCCTTAACTCCAGCAACCTCAACTGTAGTCAACGTATTATTGCCTTGATGAACAATCCAATCAGTCACTTCACGGATCGACAACAAATCCCAATATTTTGCAATATCTTTGGCCGTGCCAAAACCCAAGCGGTCCAGCGCAGAGCGGCATGCCCAATCCACAAACTCATCCTGACTCACCTGATGATTCAATTGATGTTCAGGCACCACACGGTGGGATAGATCATAGACTTTTTGAAATCCTTCTCGCGCAGCAATACAAATGTCTCCTGTGCGCCATAGAAATTCCAGCGCAGCTTTCCCATCGTGCCATTGCCACATATCAAGTTTCACACCCTTGGGTTTTTCCAAGTCACGCGAACGTAAGCTACCGCTCTCTTCCATCCGTTGCAGCAAATCTTGACATCGATCTTTATATCCCGGGCCCTGCCACTTGTGATATTTACCTTCCAGACTTTCTCGATCACGCTCAAATTTGTGGCGCCATAAGTGGAAAAACTCCATGGGGATAACCGACGCATCATGGGTCCAATTTTCAAAAAGTCTCTTTTCTTTCTCAATGAGAAGAGACAAATGCTTTGGCCTGTAAGTCTGATTACGCGCAAACAAAGTCATGTGTTGTGCACGTTCCACCCATTGGATGGAATCCACTTGAACAAAGCCCAGCTGCACGATTAGGTCATACAAATCATCAGAAGATAACTTTTTGTTGGGCTCTCGTGTTAGCCCCTGCAAATGCAGAATGATTTGTCGCGCTTGTTGATTGGTAATCTGGATGTTCATCAAAGAACGATGGCTGTTTCAACACCTATTTTGCAAGCTCACTTTAACGTTTTTGTGCTGACCTCAATTTGATTTTGCGTGATTCAAAACACGTGTCAGGGTAGGTTATGAAATATTCTACACCTATTATTGCTTCTTTAGCTGTCGTTGTTTCGACTTTAGTCAGCCCTCTACCTTTCAACCTAAGTGCAGAAGCTGCCGCACCATGCGTCTTAGACGTACCATGTCAGATTGGCTCACGCTCTTATCACGCCCGCACGCCCGATGGTTGGGACGGCAAGACACCTCTACCGGTGTTGATGCATTTTCATGGGTGGGGTCGCCAAGGCCCATTAATTATGAAGCACGGCCGCATTGCAGGCGCCACCCGTAAATTGGGCGTGCTTTTACTGGCTCCAAACGGTCGGGGTCGCAGTTGGCAATTTTGGTCCAAAGACACCAAAGACATACCGTTTGCAGATTCAGTTTTGGAAGATGCAGCCAATCGCTGGCCCATTGATCGCGATAAAATATTCGTATCTGGTTATTCTTACGGCAGCGCTATGGCTTGGCGATTTGCATGTGCCAAGGGTGACAAAATAAACACCCTTCTGGCAATTTCGGGCACTTTACCTTCTCAAGATGCCGATTGCGCAGCACCTGTAAATATTCGCCATGTCCATGGCACCAGCGACACTGTGATGGACATGCCAATTGGCAACAATAATGATGTAACCTACGCTGTAAAACTGTGGCGCGAGCGCAATCTTTGCAATGATAATTCACTCAAAAAGTCATCATGGAATACGGTGGAAATATTGAGTTTCAATCGTCACGTTTGGAACAATTGTAAGACGGGCAAAAGCGTCATTTTAGACGTTCATAAACGTGGCCATTTTATTCCAAGGTTTTGGATTGAACGTCAGTTGCAACAATTACTCTGATATTTAGATATAGCACTCCAAATCTTTCTATTTCCGTTTTTCATTAATTGTACCAAAGGTCGCACCTGTGCTTCTCACGCTCTGGTAGTGGGTCAGTTTGAAATTCTTTTCTTGTAGGGGTCGCGCTTCTTTGGTGTGACTTCCGTTTCGTGCTTTTCAATCAGTGCAACAATATCGGACATTTCCCAAAGCTTTTCAGTGACGCCAGCGGCCATTGCAGGTGTGACTTTCAAAGTCTGGTGAATGCGAACGAAATTATAATACATGAAGTGAAGCGCAACTGCATTGGAATGGCTTTCAACCTTTTTGGAGAAGCCATTGGTCAGGCGGGTGAAGCGGCGCATATGCATCCGCATGGTCAGATTTTGACGCTCAACATATGAAGTGGATACGTACTTCATATCTGGGTCGCCTTCTACAGCGCGTTTCTTGATGCCCGTACAATCGGCTGGCGAATAGCGCCCTTTGAAGCTTTCTGGTGCAGCGCCATAGATTTTGACCAACTGCGCATAGTCCACATCACCAACAAATGCGCCCTCAACGGCCTCTAGATAGGCCTTATGACCGTCACTGGTCAGTTGAACGCGATTGGCTAGACGGCTGCGAAGATCGTCCATGAAAGCCATTGCATACTGACCATCACGACCGCCAACCATCCAAGACATGACCAGTTTGCTATCAGCGTCGATAGCGGTCCAAGCCCAAGTGTCGCCAGCACTTTCCGGCGCAGATTTGGCTGTTTTGACGTTCTTTTGCTTGGCATAGGTAAATGACCAAATTTCATCGACTTCAACGCGAGTAGTATTCAAATCGCGCATAACTTCGTCCTGATAGGCGGCGCAGATTTTGCCAGCGTCATTGAGAAGCTTTGCAATGGTGTTTTTGCTGCTGCCCATAATGCGTGCGATTGCGCGAATTGATTGACCTTCACAAAGCATGTGCAGGATACGGGCGCGGTCTTTGGGGTCAAGCTTGTTCATGGATTCAAATTATATTCAAACTGACCGATAGTCAAGCATATAATAAAATAAACGCGTCGAGTTAATTAGCTTATTGACCGAAAAGGCGACATGATATATGTAGAGTCGGCATGGAAGTTAAGTTCGCAAATGACGATCTGGCACGGATATGCACAGATGAAGCCCACAAGTTGGGGTTGCCGGTTATTGTAATTAAGGCAGCTCGTAAAACGCTTTTGAAGCTGGAAGCCGCAACTTTCGAAAGTGACCTCTTCAACATAGGTGGGCTTGACTACAAAATTCGCAGGGGAGGCGACAATGAAACTAGGCAAATTCGCGTGAATAAGCAGTATCGCATTTTTTTCACAGTCTCCGGCGAAGGTGCCGGAGCAACCGCAACGATCACCTATATTGGCGACCCGCACTAGAGAAAGGAACTGAAATGAGCATCGCATCACTGTTAAAAGAAGTTCCTCATCCTGGTGAATTTATCCGTGACGAACTAGAAGCACGCGGATGGGCGCAACGCGACCTTGCATATATTCTTGGCGTTAAAGATCAGGCCATTAACCCAATTATGTCAGGCAAAAGAGGTATTAGCCCCGATATGGCTCAATCGCTTTCCAAAGCGTTTGGCTTGTCTGCCGAGTATTTTCTGAATCTTCAAAAGGCGTATGAGTTATCAACCGCGCGAGAAGCTGATCCATCAATTGAACGAAGGGCAAAGCTTCAATCCGTTTATCCAATTCGAGAAATGATCAAAAGGAATTGGTTTGAAGAAACTCAAGATGTTTCCCTACTTGAGACGCAAATAATGAGGCTCTTCCAAACTAACTCTCTCGATCAAGTTCCATGCCTTGCACATAACGCAAAAAAGGGAGGGGACTATCGAGAGACAACTCCGCTTGAATGGGCTTGGTTATTCAGGGTCAGACAAATCGCTGTTGAAATGGTTGTGCCGAATTATTCAGAGGCCAAGCTTCGCAATGGGTTAAGCGAGTTCGAGAGGTTTCTAGTTGATGAAGAAGAAATACGACACATTCCTAGAATTTTGCAAGAATCTGGGGTTCGTTTCGTTGTCGTAGAGACGCTTCCGAAAGCAAATATCGATGGAGTATGCTTCTGGTTAGATGGTAAATCTCCGGTCATTGGAATGACATGCAGACATGATCGCATTGACAATTTTTGGTTCGTATTGCGGCACGAAATTGAACACCTTTTGAATAAAGACGGTCAGAAAGAAAATCTATCAGCGGACATGGTTGATGTTGACCTCGACCCGGAAGCACAAGGTTTGCCCGATGAAGAAGTAAGGGCCAATAAGGCCGCGTCTCATTTTTGCGCAGACCAAGAGGCCTTGGAATCGTTCATGATTCGCAAATATCCTTATATGTCTGAGAAAGACACTTTAGGGCTTGCACGTCGGCTCCAAAGGCATCCCGGTATTGTCGTTGGACAATTGCAATTCAAAATGAATGCAGAATATGGGGTCAACAAATACAACTGGCTGGCGAAACATAAAGTGAAAGTCCGGCAATTCTTACATGGTTCCGCGACTATTGATGGTTGGGGTGATCCTGCTCCGGTGAGCCTATAAAGGTATGAAAATGGCAAGGTACAAAGAACAACTTCAATCCGTTTGGCGCAAATACGAGGCTGAGCATGGGTCAGTTCCAGCTACCGCGCGAGAAGCTGTTTCGTGGGGTGTCAGACGAGGAATGATTGACCTTCCCGAAGTTGACCCTCTCGATAAACTTGCATCCGACATGTCCACGGCACTCCGAGAGGAATATGCGGTGGACAAAGAGGGGCGGCGATATAGGGTCAATCACGCAGTTCGTGTGAGCAAGGGCGGAGTCCAATATACGTTCTGGGCGATCATGAAAGATGCCCCGCGCGAGCACATGCAGAAAGCTTTTATCCAGCGTAGAGAGCAAATTGTTGGTGACTGCGTGCAGTTAAATACAGACGTAGAAGCTTACAACGGAATCCATATCGAACAGCGCCCTATTCAAATGCTGTTTGATTTTAGAGATGACATTGACGAGCGTAAATTTGGTGGAGAGCGGGCAGCTTAGCTCTTTTTCCAGCGAGCCGTAGCGGCGAGCCTTGCCATTTCTTCACGTTCTTTCGGGGTAAGAGAAGCTGCGCGTTTCTCAGAACCTTTGACACCACCTTTGCGCTGACCAGAAACATCTGGGTTGTGCTCTACATCTTCGCTAGTTGCGAGAGCGGCAATCATATGCGCTAGTTGGTTTGCATCTTTTGGCCGTTTTGGCTTTTTATTTGTCATGATCTACACATAGCGCCCAACCTTGCTAATTTCTAGGCAAGATTTCAAACTGACCCACTACCCACGCTCTCGCCCCCTTGCAAGACACATTTCCAGTGCCCATAGTTGAGTCTTGTTCAACGCATTGAAAGGAGGTGATCCAATGTCGAGCACTTTCACGACTACGGTAGGGTCTTTGTTTGAGGGAAAAGCAGTGGAGCAATCTTCACGCTGATTCCAAAAACCGGACTGTTGTTTTCACGCGTTGACTGAGATGTCAGGCTGAAAAGATCCTCCGGAAAAAGAAAATGCGGGGTCATTCGCCTTTCCAAACCGGAAAATGCGAATGACCTTTTTCTTGGAATATCTCACACTTAACTGTCAGATACCACTGTGGAGTTCTGGTTGCACCAAGAACGTTTTTTACCGCCCTTATATTTCCGAACCAGTTGTTCTTTCAGCAGGTATGAAGCCACATCAGTACCATCGTAGGCCGCAACCCGCGCGAGAACGCGCCCGAAATATTTACCACCGCTCACTGCGTATAGTTTCACTTGCTTGGCTCCAACCAATCGCTCAACCGCGTGTTTCGCTTCCAAAGCCAGTCGCTTTTCGTTGGGACACTTTGCACGCAATTCAGGCGCGTCAACTCCACGAAGGCGAACAGAAACCAAAACCACTTGCCCCGGCCAGATATGCGCGCGTACCACAATACTGTCCCCGTCTCGAACCTTCTGAACATCAGCAAAAATGGGGCCGACTATCACATCGCGCGCAGAGCAAAGTGATGGCCAAACTAAAAAACTATACAAGAGAAAAAGAAAAATGCGCAAGGAACCATTAGAATCATTTAGAGGACAATTTTCCTATATATGATTCGGTGGAAATTACAACCTAAAAAGAATTATGCAACTTATAAGGGTGTCAAAAATCAGATACGATACCCTTATTCTCCCAATCGCCATAACGCGAAGGGTCCGGTCCTTTACGACCATTCAGCTCTTTTGGAGCCTTTTCAGTTTCAGATTTGTCGCGACGCGCCTTTGCTTCGGTTAAAGCGCGTCGGGCCGTTTCTGTAGATGGTTTTTTGGCTTCACTCATATTGCACCTATACTGCGTCGCGCGAGTGGTTTCTTTGGTTCATATTGACTCACCTCACCACCAACCCCATGTGGTATCCATTATTTGGGACTTAAGAACAACAAAGGCAAGACCGCTTTGAACTTCGTGAAGACAGCAATTTTATTGGCCGCCATGACGGGTTTGTTTATGGCCGTTGGATATATGCTTGCCGGAGAAACCGGCATGTTGATCGCTTTTGTAATGGCAGCTGGTATGAATATGTTTTCATGGTGGAATTCGGGTTCCATGGTATTGAAAATGCATAACGCCCGCGAGATCGATGTAGATTCAGCACCTGCGCTTTACCAAATGGTTGAAGACTTAGCCGCAAACGCAGAATTGCCCATGCCTCGCGTTTTTATTTTGGAAACTGATCAACCCAATGCATTTGCAACAGGCCGCAGTCCGGCCCATGCAGCCGTTGCAGCCAGTACCGGATTGTTAAACCGTTTGTCAGATGAAGAAGTCGCGGCTGTGATGGCCCATGAACTGGCACATATCAAAAACCGAGATACGCTCACCATGACCATTACCGCCACATTGGCGGGTACCATCGGCATGTTGGCCAATTTTGCCATGTTCTTTCGCGGCAACCGCAACAGTCCGTTCGGATTCATCGGTATGATCGTGGCAATGATGGTTGCCCCTATGGCCGCAGGAATTGTACAAATGGCAATCAGCCGCACACGTGAATATGAAGCCGATAAGGATGGTGCAGAAATTTGCGGCAATCCCTTATGGCTTGCCGGCGCATTGGAGAAAATTGAAGCTTACGCCCGTGGCACAATGAATGAAGAGGCGGAAGCGGCTCCCGCTACGGCTCACATGTTCATCATCAACCCATTAAATGGTCGATCTATGGACAATCTGTTCTCCACCCACCCCAACACTCAAAACCGCATTCAAGCGTTACAGGAATTGGGCCGCAATTGGAATGTGGTTGAACCTTCGCCCAATTCAGCTAAACCAGTGGCACCAAGAAAACCACAGCGCGAAGTCTGGGGTCGAAATGCCGGACAGATACGGCAGGTCGATCAGGAAGAAACGCCACAAAAACCTAAAGGTCCATGGGGCTAAATGGCACCTAATTCAAAAAAACGACATCTTCCGATACCGAATCGTCCAGAAAACCAAGACCGAAACCCCAAACCCGGTCTCGCAGCACGTCAAGTCGCAGCGACTGTTTTGGCACGCGTGATTGACGATGGGCGCGGGTTGGACGGTATTCTTGAGACGCGACACGGTCCGTCAGGTTTAAAAAACCTATCCCCTGCCGATAACAAATTGGTACGCGCAATCGCCACAACTGCGTTGCGAAACCGTGGAATGATTGATCATTGCCTCAACAAGTTGATGAGTCGCAAACCACCCAAAAATGCACGGCATTTGCTGCACACACTCCACGTCGCAGGTGCGCAAATATTGTTTATGGATGTGCCAGACAGCGCCGCCGTCGATCTAGCCGTCACCAGCCTGTCAGGAAATTCCCGTTCTGAACGGTTTGCATCTCTCGGCAATGCCGTTTTACGGAAATTATCAAAAACCAAAGAAGATTTATTGGGTTCTTTGTCATCCGAAGAGCAGGCGCGGTCAAATATGCCACCATGGATGTGGCAGCAAACCCGAAAATCGTTTGGTAAAGACCGCGCTCAAAAAATTGCAGAACTTCACATGTTGGAACCGGTGATTGACCTCACCGTAAAATCTGATCCCGTCAGTTGGGCAGAAAAGCTCGGTGGTACTGTGTTGCATGGAAATTCAATCCGTGTGCCTGCAAAAGGCAATGTGGATACTTGGGAAGGCTTTGAAGAAGGGGAATGGTGGGTTCAAGATTTTGCAGCACATTTACCCGCACATTTGCTAGGCGATATTTCGGGCAAGTCCGTGATCGACCTTTGCGCCGCACCGGGCGGTAAAACCGCGCAACTTATCAATGCAGGTGCAACTGTCACCGCATTGGAAGCTGTGCGCAGTCGATGTGATCGATTAGAAGAAAACCTAACCCGCCTAAAGCTCGACGCTAAAATTGTAAACACAGATTTGTTTGATTGGAAACCCGATCAATTGTTCGATGCGGTGTTGCTCGATGCGCCTTGTTCTTCGACAGGAACGATCCGCCGACATCCAGATGTTCAATGGTCTAAATCAAAAGACCAGATCGAAGAACTCGCAACCTTGCAATTCAATATGACCACCCATGCAGCAGGGTTTCTAAAGCCGGGCGGCATTTTGGTCTTTTCTAACTGCTCATTGATGCGATCAGAAGGTGAGGATTTATTTGCCAAAATCAACAAAGGCGGGTTTGGCTTAGAATCGCAAAAACTCACTCCCGATGATATGTTCGGGCTGGAAGAATGCATCACCGGACAAGGCACCGCCCGAACACTTCCTTCCCATATGCTCAACATCACTCCACCAAGAGACAACGAAATAGCACCCGAAAGAATGGGCGGCCTAGACGGTTTTTTTGCTGCAAGGTTTATTCGTACGGATGACGAACTCGGTTAGATACAAACATATTCTAAACTCCAGTTTCGTTCTATGATGATGATTCGTCACTCATCATTTTGAAATTGAATATGCGAGCACCTGATTCTCTCACTATTGGCGCACTTGCAGTTTCAGAATTATGGCGCAGAGGCGCCCGGCATTTAAAGTCTGGCCCGCTTTATCGGTGGCGTTTTGCATCTGCTGGGCTTTCCAAAATATCCTATTCTCCAATTGATCTGCGCCCCGGTGAACCGGAACTTGCCCGCAACTATTACGCAGGTCAGTTTACATTTGCAGGTGAAACCGTGGAAACGAGCGGAAGTTCTCCTTTCGCACTAGAAACATCTAACGCCGAGTGGATGGAACATCTACACAGGTTCCAGTGGCTGCGCCACTTGCATGCCGCTGACAATGAGTTGGCAAGATCAAACGGGACTGCGTTGATTTCTGATTGGATTGATCTTTGGGGCAGTCGTTATCAAAGCAGACCGTGGCGTTCAGATATTTTGGCACAGCGTTTGATTGCATGGTTGTCCCACGGGCCAACCTTATTTCACAACCTATCTGAAGCGAGTGTCCGTAAATTCCAGAAATCGGTCACTAAACAGACAAAATATCTTCAATACAACGCTCAACACACACGGGATGGATATCCGCGTTTAATCTCGTATATGGCTCTGGCATTTGCGGGCCTATGCATTCAAAACTTGGAAAAACATATTCACTCTGTCGGCAAAGATCTAGCGCGCGAGATTTCACGGCAAATTTTGCCGGATGGTGGCCATATATCAAGAAACCCGATTGTATTAATTGATCTATTGGCAGATTTGATTCCACTGAAACAACTGTATCAAGATAGAGGCTATCCACCGCCTCCAGAACTGTTGTCAGCGATTGATCGTATGATTGGCGCGGTTCGTTTTTTCACTCATTACAGCAAAGAATTGGCACAGTTCAACGGAACAGGTCAAACCCCGTCCGAATTGGTGGCACGCATACTCGCACGCGATGAAAGTAAAATTCCAGCGCCCATATCCGCACCTCACAGCTGCTATGAACGACTGCAAGGTGGGCAGACCACCGTGATTGTCGACACCGGGTGCCCCATCAACAAAGCCACCGCAAGTGACGCAATGGCAGGCACACTATCATTTGAACTCACCAGCGGGTCAATCCGTTTCATAACCAATTGCGGTGTTCCAGAAATCGAGCGCAGCAAATATGTGCAGTTTTCCAGAGCCACAGCCGCTCATTCAACAGCAACAATAGGAGACACATCGTCCAGCCGTTTTGCAGGTGAATCCTGGCTGCACAAAATGCTCCCGTCTTCATTGGTATTGGCACCAAAAGTTTCTGACTTTTCGCGCCAGTTGGTCGATGGTTTTAATCAAGTCAATGCCAGCCACAACGGGTATGAATCCAATTTTGGCCTTATTCATGAAAGGGAACTGAACCTTTCAAAAAATGGTGTGCAGTTCAACGGCGTTGATCGATTTGTAGAATCTCAATCACGTAAGTCTGCGGCAGTGGCTATAGCCATTCGATTTCATCTACCACCCCAATTAAGTGCTAGTCTCTTATCTTCCGGATACTCAATTTTGATAGCAGCGCCAAATGGCGATGCATGGACATTTACTTGTGTCGATGCCCCAATCAGTCTTGAAGAAAGCATCTATTTTTCAGGACCGGGCCATCCTCGCAAGACCGAGCAAATTGTGGTTCACGCCAACTCATCCAAGCACGGGGAAATTCGTTGGACCTTTGAAAGACGGCAGAAGTCCACGAGATCGAAGGAACGTAATACCATGGCTGCGCCCATTGAAACGCCCGATTTGTTAGATGCATTAAACACTACACCTTCCGAACCGGAGGCCTAAACCCTGCGCATTCTTGTCACACGCCCCAAATCTCAATCCTCAATCACACAACGCGCTTTAACAGATGATGGACATGACATTGTCTTGGAACCTCTGCTAACATTCGAAGCGATTGAAACGGCAATTCCTAAGGCACCGTTTGATGCAATCGCACTCACCAGCGCAACCGCTCTTTCGTTTTCCGATTTAAAAGATCATGTGAACAAACCGGTTTTTGCAACTGGTACCGCAACAATGGATAAGGCGATTGCCCAAGGATTCACCAATGTAAAATCATCAAATGGTGGCGCTCTTGAGCTGGCTGCCCTCATACGAAATCGATATAGTGGCCAACCCGCGCGCGTGCTTTATCCCAGTGCCCTGGAACCAGCCCACGATCTCGCCGATTTGCTAAAGCCGCACGACATTACATGTATCAACTGGCCTGTTTATAAAACGGTTGAACGTGGTCATTTTTCCTGTCCGACTTTAGAGCTTTTTAAGAAGGGTAAGATTGACCTCATTTTGTTGTATTCAAGGCGCACTGCGCAAAGCTTTGCCACACTGTGGGCAAAACAAATGTCAAAGGAAAAATCACCTCATTTGTTAGCAATCAGCCAAAATGTACAAGATGCACTACCTCAATACCTCGCTCAAATGTGTATTGTTTCGACAGATCCAAATGAATCGAGCATGAGGCAAAAAATCAAAGATATTTTTCATCAAGATTGATACAAACCTAACGTTAGGTTAGGTTTGCAACATTGGGCCTTTCAGCTTACACAACCGTTAGGGTCGCACAGGAGCAATTGGTTATGGGTAAATCACCGAAAAATACAAAACCGACAGGAACTAAAGCCGGCCCCCGTCATTCAAAAATGACCAAAAAACCGGTGACCATCGACCTGGAAGCTGAAGCAGCAAAAGTGACCAAGACTTCAACACCTGAGCCAACGAAACCAACTGCGACAATCCAAACCGGCCGTAGTTCAGTTCCAAAATCTGCAACCTCAAAGCCAAACCCAGACAGCAAAGACCAACCTGCTGCAACCAATGACATAAAATCAACATCCCAAAACCCTGCACAAAATAAATCACCAAAAACAGACGCACCTGCTCATAAACAAGACAATGTGAAACAACCTGCCCCAACGGATAAAAAACAGTCTTCCGGCTTAATCGGAAAATTTGCAGCTGCTCTTGTCGGCGGCATAGTTGCACTCAGTGGCGCTGGCGCTCTTCAATATTTTGGTGTGTTGGGAACACCCGGTGTCACAGCATCTGCACCATCTTTACCTGCGGGCACCTATGCATCTGTTGAAGATTTAACCGCCACCAAAACGCAATTCGCAGCGAACTTAAAGGAAATTTCAGAAAAACAGATTGCCATTTCTGAAGCTGTTACCGCCACTGCAGCTTCAAATACAGAATCTGGACCAATCGATGAAACCGCTCTTTCCAAAATTATTGATGAGAAATTAGCAACTGTCATTGCTCCTACTGAGTTGCAAACAAAGCTCGAAAAACTGCAATCGGACGTGCAAAAAAACTCTGAGACACTGTCAGCTGCTGAAAGCGGTGACACAAGTGAAACTCTGACCGCAGCTTTGGCTGCCATTGCAGCCTTGAAAAGCCAGATCACGAAGCTTGAAGATGCCTCTAATTCAACAGAAGAAGTCACTAAGCGCATTGAAGACGTAGAACAGGCAACCGCTAAATTGGTTTCGGTCAAAGAAGACCTCACGAAATTGCAAACAGCACTTGATACTCAAAACAACTCAATTTCGGAATTGGCCAAATCAGTTGAAACCGGGCCTGATAAAAAAGCCGCTATGGCGATTGCCGCTGCTGCCTTGAAAGCTGATATCGATCGTGGCTTTCCTTTCACAGAACCATTGCAATCATTGCAAGGGGTTGCCGGGTCAGACGCAGACTTTTCCGAGCTTACCAAATTTGCTGAACAAGGTGTTCCAACTATTGTATCTATTGCCAATGAATTTCAAAACACGGTGAATGATGCGATTATGGTCGCGATGACACCACCAGCAGACAATTCCCTGACGTCTCGTCTTTTAGCTGGCGCAAAATCTTTGGTAAAAGTGAAACAACTCAGCCCTGTAACCGGTGATACGCCACAAGCGGTTCTGTCACGCATCCAAGCTGCTCTTTCAGCATCAAAACTTCAAACGGCATCTAAGGAATGGCAAAGCCTACCGGCAGCTGGGCAAGCCGTTTCTAAAGAGTGGCACGAAAAACTCTTGTCACGCATTGCTGTCAACAATCTCATCGATACCACAGTCCGCAGTTTCCTCATGTCCAATGCGGGCTAATCGATACATTTTCTCGAATTTCAAAAACTCAAACGCCTCAACTGGATAAATTTTATGTTTCGTATTGCTGTATTCATCCTGTTCCTCTTTGGTCTAGCAACTGGATTTGCATGGTTAGCGGACAATCCGGGGACAGTCACTGTTCAATGGCCATGGTTGGATAAATCCGTAGAGGTTTCTCTTCTCCAAGCTGTGATCGCCATGACCATCATTGTTCTGGTCATCATGATGTCTTGGTGGGTGGTGTCAGGAGTTCTTAACTCGCCAAAATTATTTGGTCGTTGGCGCAAAGGACGCCGCCGTGACAAAGGCTATGCAGCGCTGTCTAGTGGGCTTGTGGCTGCTGGTGCAGGAAATGCATCTGTAGCGCGGAAGTTGGCGAAAGAATCCGACAAACTTTTAGAGAATGAGCCACTTGTCGCCCTTCTCACTGCACAGACAAATCTACTTGAAGGCAAACGTGCCGATGCTCGCGACAATTTCCAATCCATGTTGGAAAACGACGAAACAAAATTGCTCGGTCTGCGCGGTCTTTTCATCGAAGCAGAACGCGAGGGTGAAGCAGAAGCCGCCGCCCATTTTGCGCGCGAAGCGATAAAAACCGAACCTGGTACACCTTGGGCATCACAAGCTGTGTTAAAATCTCAAGCTTTGAGTGGTGAATGGGAAGCTGCGCTGAAAACTTTAGAAACAAACCGTGCTTCAGGAATTTTTGAAAAACATGAATATTTAAGAAAACGCGCTGTTTTACTGACAGCACAAGCCATGAGTGAAGAAAATTCATCACCGGATACAGCAAAATCTCATGCCATGGCAGCCCATAAAGCCGATACAGCATTCGTTCCAGCTGCTGTTGCTGCCTCTCGTATTGCACAACGTCTGGGTGACAACCGTCGTGCTGCAAAAGTCTTGGAAACTTGCTGGAAGCAAACACCCCACCCAGAGCTCTCTGAAACGTTCATACACTTAAAATCCGGAGACTCCGCCAAAGACCGCATGAAACGCGCCAACAAACTTCTGAAGAAAGCACCAGACAGTATCGAAAGCCAAGTCATTGTCGCAAAGGCCGCAATAGAAGTGGGTGATTTCAAATTGGCACGCGAATCTATGGAAACTGTATTGGGCAAAGAAACAACCGAACGTGCTTGTTTGATCATGGCAGATATTGAAGAAGCCGAACATGGCGATCAGGGGCGTGTTCGCGAGTGGTTGTCACGGGCTATAAATGCCCAACGTGACGCTTGTTGGACAGCCGATGGAATTGTGTCCAACGAATGGAGACCCTTCTCCCCCATCACCGGAAAATTGGATGCCTTTGAATGGAAAGTTCCTGTTGCAGATATGATCAAAACTGAAGCGATTGACTACAGTTCATTGGTTCATGAACCACTACCTGCACCAGAGTCTGTAACGGAACCAGATACAAAAATTGTGGATGTTGAAACAGACGACAAACCAATCATTGAAGCAGCCGTTACAACAGTTGCTGCTGCTGCAGTTGTCGAGGCTGTCACGAATGATAACGCTGGAGATACCGTAGAAAAAGGATTCAGCGATGAGACAAAATCCGATAATGTTGCAGAGGAAAACATCATCGATATTGAAGCCGTCAATGATGAAAAACCATCTGATAATTCGGAAACAGTGACAAAACAGGAAGATAAAACGCAAGATTCTGAAGAGGTTGTTGCAGATGAGAGTGATAGTAACTCCGAAAAATCACCTTATGCCAATCTTGATCTAGACCCCGATCAAGATGGTCGGATTGATCATCACCCGGATGATCCTGGAATTAAAGAGGGCGACAAACCCAAGAAAAAGGGCATGTTCTTCTAAATACCTAGTTTCCTCAAAAACGTTTGATACATTTGAACATATAGAAACGGCTCCAAAATGGAGCCGTTTCGCATTCACAATCCAAATGAATAGATCAAGCAGCTTTGCGTTCTGCCAAGAGCCCACGATTCACCAACAGTTCCGCAATCTGAACCGTGTTGAGCGCAGCACCTTTGCGCAAGTTGTCGGACACTACCCAGAGGTTCAAACCGTAATCAACGGTTGAATCTTCGCGAATGCGAGAGATGTAGGTGGCATCTTCACCCGCAGCTTCGTACGGCGTCACGTAGCCGCCATCTTCACGCTTATCGACCACCAGACACCCGGGGGCCTCACGCAAAATGTTGCGTGCTTCCTCTGCTGAAAGTTCTGATTCAAATTCAATATTCACAGCTTCAGAATGCGAAACAAAAACAGGAACGCGGACAGCCGTAGCTGTCACTTTGATTTTTGGGTCGAGCATCTTCTTGGTTTCGGCAGTGATCTTCCATTCTTCTTTGGTCTCACCAGAATCCAGAAACGCATCGATATGCGGAATGCAATTGAACGCAATGCGCTTTGTAAATTTAGTGGTTTCAATCGGGTCTGCCACGAAAACTGCGCGTGTTTGATTGAACAACTCTTCCATTGCTTCTTTGCCGGCACCCGATACCGATTGATAAGTGGAAATCACAACACGTTTGATTTTTGCGCGTTCGTGCAAAGGTTTTAACGCCACAACCAATTGAGCTGTCGAACAATTCGGGTTGGCAATGATGTTCTTCTTGCGGAAACCTTCAATAGCATCAGCGTTCACTTCTGGCACAATCAAAGGCACGTCGGGGTCATAACGAAACGCAGATGAGTTATCGATCACCACACAACCGGTCGCACCGATTTTTGGGCCCCATTCCTGAGAAAGAGATCCACCAGCTGACATGATTGCGATGTCAGATTTATTGAAATCATGGGTGTCGAGTGATTTTACTTTCAATACTTTATCGCCAAAAGACACTTCCGTGCCTTGACTGCGACGGGAGGCCAAAGCCACAACTTCATCTGCCGGAAATCCGCGTTCTGCCAAAATGGACAACACTTCGCGTCCAACATTGCCAGTGGCGCCTACAACTGCAATTCTATAACCCATGATGGTTTTTGCTCCTCTCTCCCGTTGTCTGAACAAGGGCACAATGAAGGCCCGCCACTCTCCCCCGGGGAGAGTACGGGAGGGAGCGGTTACAAGGTGGTCTTCGTTTTGTGTACCATTGTAAACATGCTCGGCGTTTTAACGGCAATTTGGAAAATGTCAAATAGAGGTCTTTTGATCACTTGCTTCGCGATGTTTTCAGCAACGCAAACTAACGCCCAGTTGGCCCGCGCGCCCCTCTCCGCAAATGAGATCAAAAAATATGTGTTTGGGTCAACCATGAGCGGCGAATACGCTTCGGGCAAATCTTGGGCTGAAAAGTTCAACCGCGATGGCACCAGCCAATATGTTGAAGATGGGAAGGTCATTGAAGGAAAAATGTCTCTCAACGGTCACTACTTGTGTTTCACGTATAATGCTGATGCTGCAGTCAGTGGAGGATGTTTCGAAGTCTGGAAACGAGGTGTCAATTGCTTCGACTTCTACTCGGCTGGAGTTGATTCACCCTCAGCCAGCATGGATCAAAGACGGTTTGGCCGTGGCTGGGATGCACGTGCTTGGTATGCAGATCGACAATCTACATGTCTGAGCGAAGAAATTTCCTAGAAGAGAAACCAAAAAGCCCCGCTCTTTCGGGCAGGGCATTCTGGTTTGAGTTCAGTGTCAGCTTCTAGTAGCAAACACGAACCTTACGGTAGATATAGCGACCACGGTATGCAGACCAGCGGCGCTTCGTTTTCCAGAAGCAATCACGGGCATATCCATGACCATAGTATCCACCGTGACCTACATAAATACCAAAGTGCCCGCGGTGACGACGGTGTCCGCGATGACGGCGATGACCACGGTGGCGGCGACCACCCACTTTGATCACTTCAACTTCGCCTTCAATAATAGATTGGGTCAATTGCATCGGAATCGAGAAGCCAGCCGCTTGTGAAGGAGCGGAAGCCATAAGTGATGCGCCAAGGGAGACTGTCAGTGCCGCTGCTGCAGTGATTGCTGTTTTAGACAAGATGTTCATT
>CALLUS010000019.1 GCA_938010435.1 uncultured Rhizobiaceae group bacterium
AGCAGTGTCTTAGCGCACTCTGTAAGACAACTTGACAGAACCGCAGCTAGAGATTGGACATACGCCATTGCCACCCGGCCAAATGCGGGTAGCTGTGAATGGGGTTCTAAAGCCCCACGATCACCGTTTCGGCGACCGCACCACATATATACATGCTTAGGGGTCTGGTTTCTATGGCTGAGTCATTGAAACATGTTCATGATCTCGCGGTGCAATCCTATAATATACTTATTATACTCATTATTTTTCTAAACCGATGAAGTATTCGATCACTCAAATTCAATTTCGAACCCTCCAGAGAATTGATTCCACAGTTATTTACAGAAAATAAGACCGTCTAATCTGTGAGATTTGACCGTGTTTGGGCAAGAATGAAACGACTATCTCATTGACACCAAAGAAAAATTTCTGCCGTTCATAAAATTTCCAGTTAATTCCTTATCGCCATTAAGTCATTGTATGTATTGACTAAATAGGCCCCTTTACGATTTCTAGAAGGTATAATTCAGTTTGAATTTTGATGGTCCTAGAAGGAATTCCCGCTCGTTGAGCTTACCCCTGAACTGATTTGATCGAAGTCGAAAAACTGAAAAAGGAAATCGTCTGGTTAATGCCGGAGCAAATAAGCACACCGCGTTTTGGGTGGAGTTGAGGGTATTGGAATGTTGAAAGCGTCGCATAGCGCACAAAAGTTACAGGTCATTTGTATGGCCTGCTTGCTATGCCTTCAAACAGCATCGATATCTCCCGCTCAGGCGACCGTTCTCGAATATGACAAGACCGGTGAGGTCACCGTCACCGAGACGCAAACGAAGAACGCCATCTTCAAAGCTTCGATACCGGCACACCCGAAAACCAATAGGCTTCGAGAACTCGCGCGCACCGTAGCGGTTCAATATGCAGGTTCAGTTGGCGTTCGAAAGGCTGGTCTAGACGCTCTGACTTTCATCGAAGTCTTTGAGTCACTCATTCAGCGCGAAAGCGCATTCAATCCTCTCGCCGTCTCTGAAAAGGGAGCCAAAGGCCTTGGTCAATTGATGCCAGATACTGCCAGCGAGATGGGTGTGAATGACCCGTTTGATCCTCATAAGAACCTCATTGGCTCGGCCAAGTATTTCACACAGCAGTTGCAACGCTTTGGAAAACTGGAGCTTGCTCTCGCCGCCTACAACGCAGGACCAGAGCGTGTGAAGCAGTATGGCGGGATTCCACCATTTGAAGAAACCCAAGCCTACATCGCTTGGATTTTCAAGAAGGCCGGAATTGAGCGAACTCAACAAGAAGCTGCCTCCTCCAGCTCGACCGCCAAAGCTGTTTCTGAACCAAAAATCATAAATATCGAAGCACCCCTAAAAGGAGATGTATCTGTATGGGAATTCTAAAACCGTTTCTGAAACCTGGGCTTTTGGGAATGCTCGTAGCGATTGCTGCGGTATCACCAGCAGCAGCTCAAGATTTATCACCGATTACAACCATGCTGACGGCCATTGGTACCGCTCTGACCGGCCCAGTTGGCCGCGCGCTCGGCCTGGTAGCTCTTGCCGCCGTTGGGGTGTTGTTTCTGACAGGACGGATGAACTGGCTTTACGCCGGCTCAGTCGTTGTTGGCTTGGTAATCCTGTTTGGTGCGGCCACCATTCTGGCCGGCTTCTAAGAAGGGGTAGCGATAGTGGCAACTCCTCTTTTCAAAGGACTGACAAGACCAGTTTCCCTGATGGGATTGCCCATGACCTATGTCATCATCTTGATGCTTGTGGTCGTGGGCGGGTTCATAGCCACGCTTTCCCTGACCTACTTTGTAGGTAGCGCTATTATCGGATACATCGCCCTACGCATTTTAGCAGCTTACGACCCTCGCATTTTCGATGTGATATTTACGGTTCTGCGCGTAACGCCGCTGAGCACATCGGTGCTCAAGGGGAAAGGCATGACCTATGGTGCTTGATAGCCGCGTTTCACGTTCACAAAAATCTCTTCGTGACCCCTCCCGCGAAAACGAGGAGTTGTTGGCTCGTGGCTTGCCCTACATTACTGCCATCGACGATCAAACCATCCTGCTTAGGGATGGTGATGTTATGGCCTCCTTTGCAGTTGATGGCATCAGTGCATCAACCAGTGATGAAACATCTGTCGCCGAGATTGCCTACGCTCTCTCCTCGCTTGTTTCTCAGCAAATGTCGGATGTTGGCTTCACCATTCACCGCATTTCGACAAAGAACCAACCAAGCCTAGATCCGGTCTCAGAAACAATGGCCTTTGCCAGTGCAGTTGATCAGCAATGGCAACGCTATCTTGGCCTGTCCGGCCTGCGTTTGAGAACAACCTTATTCACCATCACGATCAGGCCATCAAAGGTGGTTGGGCTTTGGGCCAAATTGTCTGGCGGCAAATCTCAAAATGAAGAAAATCTACAAAAGCGAGTTGTCCGCTTAAACCAGATCATCTCCGGTTTTATGGAAACGCTGGGTAAAACTGCACCACGAAGAATGACAATATCTGGTGGTGAATGGTTGGGGCTTCTTCGCGCGACTATCTCGGGTGGATATGCACCCATTGCATCCGGCCGTGGCTTCACACCGATCAACGATCTGATCGCAAACGCGCCCGTCTATTTTAACGGTGACACCTTCACCGTGTTCGGTTCCCATTCTGGGAATACTAAATATGGCTCAATCATTACGTTGAAGGATTATCCGGCTGAAACTTATGCGGGGATTCTGGATAGCCTCGATCTAGCTGTTGATATGATCGTGACAAATACGTTCACACCCGGCGATCGTGTCGAAGCCCTGCAGAAAATCCAACGTGTGGCACGTCAGATGGCCGCTGCGGAAGATGCAGCCCGTTCGCTACAGCACCAATTGGAAGAAGCAGCCGATGAACAGGCATCGGGACGTGTTGCTTTCGGTAATCATCATTGCACCATCTGCGTCTTTGCAGATTCAGAAGAAGAACTCGATGACAAACTCGGGTCCATAACGCGCGCAATCACCAGCATTGGTGGTTCTATGATCCGCGAGAATTTCGCGGCCCGCGCCGCATTCTTTGCCCAGCATCCAGGCAATTATTCCTATCGCACTCGAGCCTCGATGATATCCTCGCAAAACTTCGCTGAGCTCGGCGCACTACACGGAGCATCCAGAGGTCGTCCAAAGACACTCTCTCCATGGGGTGAAGCCATCACGATCTTGCCTACGGGCAATGGTGAGCCATACAGATTGAATTTTCATCTTGCTGGCCAGGAAAGTGAACGCACCGTTGGCCACAGTTTGGTTCTGGGTCAAACCGGTTCCGGTAAAACACTCGGCACGGCTTTTCTTTTGGCACAAGCAGCTCGCGTCAATCCTCGCATTATCGTCTTTGACAAAGATCAAGGCTTTGAAATGCCAATCCGCGCGCTAGGCGGTGACTATACGCCGGTGAAGATGGGCGAAAATACCGGATTTAATCCGTTTGAGGCTGAATCCGATGAACGAGGTGCTGCTTGGCTGACTGACTGGTTGGAAGCCATGCTCAAACCCAAAGACGGTGAACTGACACCTATCCAAATTGAAGCCCTGGCAAAAGCGGCGCGGGATAATTCCAAAGCTGCCAAGAACCTTCAAACAATCACCCATTTCCGGTCTCAACTTCGCGCCGTTGATGACAAAAAAGACCTGCACACACGCTTGGGTCGTTGGGACAAAGGTGGCCAGTTTGAATGGCTGTTCAACGGCAAGGGGAAAGACAGTCTCAACTTCGATAATGATGTTGTTGCCTTCGATCTTTCCGAGATCTTCGACAATAGCGCTGTACGCACGGCGTGGCTGTCCTACGTTTTTCGACGCATCGAGCGCGCCGTTGAAGATGAACGCCCTACTCTCTTGGTCATGGATGAGGCGTGGAAACTTTTAGACGATCCGTATTTCCAGTCACGTCTCAAAGACTGGATGCTGACCATGCGCAAAAAGAATGTTGCGGTAATCCTACTCACACAGCGCGTATCTCACATCTCTGAAAGCGCTGCCGGTGGCGCCATAATCGAAAGCGTTGTGACCAAACTCATATACCCGTCCAACCGCAATACTCATCAAGAACTTGAACCTCTCAATCTAACCGGTCGGGAGCGGGACTTTCTAACACAATCCAATGTCGGTCATCGCTTGGCTCTAATGCAGTCCGGAGACGACAGCACAATCATTGATATGGATCTCCACGCTCTTGGGCCCCTGCTTGCAGTTCTCGGCGGCGGCAAGGGTGAATCGGCACCAAAAGGCTGGAGAGATAATCCCGAATTCTGGAAGGAAGAACGAACGTGATGAAAAAATTTATTTTCTTTTTGGTAGCTACATTGGCCCTTTCTAGCTGTGCATCCATACCAACAGAATACAGATCCCCCTGCGCCTGCCTCTATGAGCCCATCAATAAAGCTCCAGACGGAAAGGTTTTGACATGAAGAATATTCTAACCCGCACCGCATTGGCTCTCACTCTATCGATATTTCCTGCAACGAGCGCCGTGCCTCAAGGAATTCCGGTCATCGACACCTCACAGATCGCCCAGGTGATCGCGACGCTGCAGCAGCAGATCAAAGACTATGAGGAGCAGCTCAAACAACTGACTACGATGAAGGAGCAATTCACAAACATGCAGCAACGCCTTCAGGCCATGACTGGAGCCAAAGGCATATCAAGCATTCTCAACGGAGCTGCTGAAAAAACTGCACGAACAGCGGCCACCGACTTAAAGTCCATCGTCGACAATGCAATTAGCGGCGGCACGATCTCCGGCAATGCAGGAGATATGAATTCAATCATCTCTGATCTCAAAGCCAAGTTTGATCTGACCGATCTAGCCACTTTCAACAGCTCTACGGTTGCCGCCGATAAGGCAATTGCCACTCTTGCGGGTTCCGGACTTGCAGCCGTTGCAACGGCAGATGACAGCTACAAACGCGCAAATTCGGCTGTAAGACGTGTCAATGCACTCGTTGATCAAATCGATAGCACTGCCGACCTAAAGGCCAGCGTAGACTTCAATACGCGGGTGAATGCGGAAGTTGCGGTTCTTATTCTTGAGCTAATTCGCGTTCAATCTGCGCAAACAAACGCAACTGGAATGCAAGCACTTCACCGAGCTCGAGATGGTCAAGCATCCCGCAAATTTATGAAAGCCGGTGACAAATGATCCTGAATTCAAAGTCCACAATTGCTATTGCAGCAACGCTTTTTCTTTCACTTAGCCAGACTGTCTTGGCAGATCACGGAAAGAACTTTCATTGCAGCGGCTTTCCTATCAAAAGCGAACGCGCGAAGAAGGCGATGGGGAATCTCGCCCATAACAATGGCATGCGCCAAATTATTCTCATGTACGTTGTTCAGTGGGAAAACGAGGAAATGCGCCGAATTTGCGATGCTGCAACAACCGGCACGACTCCAGATACATCCTGCTTTGACGGTCGAAGAGATTGGGATGCAATTCAGTCCAAGATTCCAGATGGACTGACTGGCAAAAGCAATAAGGAACTTCGGCCCTTAATGCTGGAGCTTCAAAAGCAGGGCTACCATACGACCAGACGGACTGACGCCCTGAAATACTGTGCCAATCTTGGCGTCGTCGATAGCTCGTTTAAATAGGGGATGGGACTGAATGGCGACCTATATAGCTGATACCCTCAATTCCATAGACACCGCAATTAGTGGATATGCACAATCTGTTTTCACAGGTTTTGCAGGTCCCGTTACAACTATGATTCAAGCAGGCGGGCTGGTGGGTCTAGCGCTCGTCGCTGCCAATACATTGTTCCAATTCACACCTGTCAGGATGTCGAGCTATGTCACTTGGGGCATTCGTTATGTGTTAGTCTTGTCCGTTGCAACAAGCTGGTCGCAATTTCAACCAATCTACAATGTTCTCACAAATACGCCCGGAGCAATTGGAGCTGAACTGATAAGCGCCACAAGCGCGCCTAACCTAAACACTGCGCTTGATGAGATGGTCTCAGAGATATTCAATTTTTCAGACCGGGCAAACGAGGAGAGCGGTTGGCTCGGGATTAGCCTTACTGCTGTCGTCCTTATCGTGCTCGGTGCCTTGATGGCATGTGTGGCAATTCTTGTCTCAGCACTTGCCAAAGTTGGTCTGGCAATGGCTGTATCCTTTGCCCCAATCTTTATTGCCTGTCTGTTGTTTTCAGCGACCCGCAGTCTGTTTGAATCCTGGACGCGTTTCACAATCGGATTTGCACTAATTCCTCTAGTGCTGGCAGGTGTAATGGGTTCAGTGATTGGTGTTGGCAAGGGATTGATCGCGTCTGCAGCAGGCGCTGCGACGCTTGCTGAGGCTGCAGCATTCATAATCGTGATCTTTGCCGCCATTTTCATGATGTTTAATATACCTAGCCTCGTCACTGGGCTCGCTGGAACGATCGTCACAACTGGAACCGGTGTTGCTGAAGCAAGAGCTGCAGCACGCAACGCAAGCAATACCGCATCTGCACCAGTTCGCACTGCCTATAGCGGTGTGGCGAGACATGATGCTGGTCGCCAAGCAGCTGACAACGTTCGCGACAATGGCGGTGGCCGTGTTGCTCAAACAGCAGCCTACGTCACGCAAGCAGCTCGAATGAGTAGAGACCGGCAGCGCTTTAGCGATCCGACTTTCCTGCAAAAAAATGGCTCTGGCGGAAGCCTGGGTGACAACAAAGCAATTCAAATGGATGCCATGAAAGCCGGCGCAGCAGATCGTGCAGCCAAGGCAGGTGATGCTGCAACAACACAAACCGCCCTTGATGGCGGGCGAAAGACATAGGCCGGGAAAAGCATGGGACCAAATTCTGCAGAAAACACATCTTACAGTTTTGAAGACGAGGTCTTCTTCCAGCTACGTTCTCAACGTAATCGGTGGATGATTGTCGCCGTTCTAGCGCTGATTATGGCGGTTGTTGCTATGGGCGTGGTGCTGGCTCTGTTGCCTCTCAAAGAGATCAAACCCTATGTAATCATGGTTGATAAGACGACTGGTGCTGCTGAGAAGATTGTTCAAGTCAGGCCGGTCAATCTATCCGAGCAAGAAGCCGTAAGACAAGCGAACCTCGTGAGTTATGTGTCTGATCGGGAGACTTATGATGCATCAGACAACGAAACACGGATTCCCAATGTTCTTACTCGTTCCCAAGAGCAAGCCAGGTCCTCGCTAATCACGCTTTGGACGCGAGGTTCAGAAAGCTACCCTCCCGAGGTTTACGCCGCACGATCTAGAGTTCGCGTTACCGTCATCTCAATCACGCTCCTTACCGAGAAAACAGCGCAGGTTCGTTTTCGTAAAACTCTTGAGACTGTGGGTGAAAAGCCAATTGAGCGTGATTTCGTAGCTACCGTTGGCTTTGAGTTCAAACCAAAGGTGGAACGCAATCTGCAGGCAGTTTGGAAAAACCCACTGGGATTCGTCGTGACCAATTATCGCATCGATGCGGAGACTTTATCCAATAGGAAGGCAACACAATGAGATTGAAACTAACTGCGGCGGTACTGTTGTCCGCTTTTTTGCTGCCACATGTGGCGCACGCTGAACAGCGGCCCGTACCTCTTCCAGCAGATGGAAGGATCAAGCAGTTCGTCTACAATGAAAACACTGTTTATCGGCTCGATATGCATACCAATTTCATTTCGACAGTTCAGTTCGGAAAAAGTGAAGTGGTGGAATCAATACAGGTCGGTGACAGCGCTTCTTGGCAAATCATTCGCTTGAAACGTGGCGATGTGATTTCGATCAAGCCGCTCAACAACGATGCCATTACCAACATGACCGTCTACACTGATCGTCGCGTTTACTCATTCGAATTGAGGGCACACAAAGGAGCGGCAGGTCACCGTCAGAACCACAATTTTAGGACCACGTTCAAATATCCAACTGGTGTTGTCTCGGAGTATTCTGGCTCGCAGAGCAAAAGAGGGCGCAATTTCGACTACTCTTTGGCCGGCAGTGCGTCGTTTGCTCCTCACGAAATTTTTGACAATGGCAAACAGACGTTCTTTTCATTTTCAGATGAAGGCCCCCTACCCGCAATTTTTCGGGTTGGCAAAGGCGGAAAGGAATACATCGTCAACTCACGAACATCCGGCCGTCAAATCATCGTTGATGGAGTTCACAAGCAGTGGACAGTTCGCATCGGTGCAGAAGCACTATGCGTTTCAAACGGTCCCGTCGTGGTCAAAGGTATATTGGGGTAGATCATGGCTGAAGACTCAATTGATGTTGGCGAAAGTGATCGCCTAAAAGCAAGACGAGACAGGATGTCTGGTGGAGGAGGACGTCGCAGCTCTCCCATCATGCTTATTGGATTTCTTATCGGGGTTGCCTTGTTGGGCATGTTTGTTGTGTTCCCTGAAGAAACACGCCGATTGCTCGGATTTGGAACATCCAGCTCAGAAGACATTCAAAAAACTTCAAAAGTCGATAGCAGCGGAATTTCCACTGAAATCCTACGTGAGCCGTCAATCGAGTTCGAAAAACCAAAGACAGCTCCGATAGTTGTTCCACGAGCACCTCTAAAAACAGAACTTGATCCTGAAGCCGCTGCCCGAATTGCCGCATTGGAAAAGGCTCTTCAGGATATTGCCAATCGCCCAATTCCGGATTCAGGACCGACCACGGGTGACATCAAAAAACTACTCGATCAGCAAGCTGCCGCTCTTCGCGCTGAAGCTGAAACACGAGAGCAGTTATTAAAAGCGCAACTAGCCGCGCTACGTGCTCAAACGAAGGTGCCTCAAGGCCCGACTGCCGAAGAACTGGCGAGATTGGAACGCGAGCGCCTTGCAGTTGAAGAACGCGCCCGTTTAAAGCAGGCCCTCGCTGATCGTAAAGCCAAAAGAGATGCAGAACTACTGGAACGCCGCGTATCAGATGGCAATGTCTATGATGAATCCGAGGAAGGTAAAGCCACTTCGGGAACCAAGGAAGATGAAACCGGTGTTCGAGAATTAAGCGAGAATGAGAAGTTCTTGAAGACAGCTGCAACAACCGGCTTTGAGACTTCAAAGGCAACGAGCCTTGATGATACCTCCAAAATAATTGTTCAAGGAACCATCATTTCGGCTGTTTTAGAAACAGCGATTAATACTGAACTGCCAGGCAATATCCGCGCACAGACGACAACACCTGTTTATTCCTATGACGGTGGGACGGTTCTTATGCCTGCTGGTACACGGTTGATCGGCACGTATAATTCCAAAGTTTCAATTGCTCAAAAACGAGTTCTAATTGCATGGAACCGTGCCATTACGCCTGAAGGGAAATCAGTAAAACTTGCTGCAACCGGAACCGATAGATTAGGCCGTGCAGGACAGGCCGGAAACGTCGATACGCGTTTTGCTCAAAGATTTGGAACGGCTCTTCTCATAACCAGCATCAGTGCAATTCCTTCGTTCCTTGCGAATGAAGATGCCACGGGAAATACATCCGCCAAAGCCGCAACGGGTGTTGCACAAGATGCTGCGGACGATCTGAAGAAATCCACAGAGGACGTTCTTGAAGAATATCTGAAACTGCCGCCCATTATTTGGATTCCGCAGGGCACTGTAATGAACATTCTGGTCAATCAAGATTTGGATTTCACTTGAGCGAGGACGTAAATTCCTACGCGGAACAGGGTCTAAAACCATTAGAGAAACTGCTTAGTTCAGATGAAATAAATGAGGTCGTGATCAACCCTGACGGCCGGATATTTGCTGAATATGCAAATGCCACCCACATGCAGGAAATCACGGATACGGAATTGTCTGCGGACGAGATCCTATCGCTTGGAAGCAATCTTGCTGGTGAGACCGGAAATGCACTAGGTGAAGAACACCCAATCGTCTCCGGTCGTGTTTTTGTATTCGGAAATGACGTTCGGGTTCAGGTCGTTGTTCCACCTGCTGTAGAAACTGGGGTTTCATTATCGATCAGAAAATACATCTCCCGCATTCTTGACCCAAAAGAAATCACGTTTGTTGCTGGCAAGCAGATTGATGTCGATGGAGAACGACAAAAACATCAAAAAGCGGTTCAGAAACTGATTGAGAAGGGTGAGCTTCCTGCTCTCTTCAGAAAAGCTATCGACGACCGGCTGAACATTTTGATCTCGGGCGGCACCTCGTCAGGCAAGACAACGATTGCTCGCGCTCTGCTGGCGCTTTGCCACAAAGATGAGCGATTGGTAACAGTAGAAGACGCTGTGGAACTACGACCAACACACCAAAACTCGGTGTCGCTTGTTGCTAGCCGGCGGGACGATTCCGACCGCACGACAGCAAAATTATTGGAGAGCAGTCTCAGAATGCGTCCTGACCGTCTTGTTGTGGGCGAACTCAGAGGAGCTGAAGCCTACAATTTCCTCGAAGCTATCAACACTGGTCATCCTGGGTCTATCACGACGGTGCATGCGGATAGTCCAAAACTAGCTCTGGAGCGTCTTGCTTTGATGGTCATGCAGACTGGTGTCCGCCTTTCACGGCAAGATGTCATTGAATATGCATCTCAAACTATTGATCTGATAGTTCAGGTAGGAAGGCGTGATGGAAAGCGCGGAGTTTTAGAGATTTTCCTACCGTCATTTCATCAGCAAAATTGACTACTCAAACTGCAGCGGTGCGGACAAACCAACGATGCAGATCTTCATAAATGGTGCTGATAGCGACATGCTTGTAGTTGCCGCCATGCGCCCCAGTATGGACGCTTAAGAAAGATGGATTTCTCTTAACAGCGGACATTGAAGTTTGGCTATCTGAAAAGCATCCAACGACTGCATTGAACCCATTTTAGCAAATGCGACACGCTCAATGAACGTCCGCTTTCATCCAACATGACATCAATACTTGTTGAGGGCATTCACAACCACGGTCCATCCAAAATACGTCAAACCGAGTGCGCAGCACGCATTGATCGACATCCAAAGGACGGGGCCAATGTATTCCCGGCTTACAGCGATCAGGCCGGCGCAAAGGAAGCACCAAAGAAGCGATGAAAACATAAAGCCAGCGAGGAACACACTGAATGCAGTCCAACCCGGCTCTGCAACACCAAGAGCAGTGATGGTTCCACCGAGCGCGGTCCAATAGGTGATGTTCAGGGGATTTGAAAGAGAAAGCGCTGCCCCCACTGTGAGTGCTGATCCAGACTTCTCTGCTAATGGGTCGAACTCGGGAACAGAGCTGGTCGCGTCGCGAAAACTCTGCCAAGCAAGCCAGAACAGCAACGCAGCACCCGCCAGCGCAAGCGGAAGTTCGACAAACGGCAAAGCAAAAAGTGCTGCAGCACCCAAGAGGCCAAGAACCGCCCAAGCAAAATCGCCAACCAAAGATCCAATCTGCACCGCGAATGCCGGTGTAAATCCACCTTTGATCCCCCGTCGGAGACTTTCAGCAAAAATGGCTCCTGGTGCGGCGTTGAAGAGTAAGCCCAGCAAAAAGGCAGAGATGAAAAGATTGAGCATGACAAATCCGTTTTTGGTTGGATTTAAAGGTCGATGCTTCGCATGTCTTGAACGCTATTTCATTTGCTGGAAAGCTGCTGGCGTCAGGCCGGTTGCTGCCTTGAAGCGTCTGTTAAAATGAGGTTGATCCGCATAACCGAGATCGTGCGCGACCTTTGAAAGCGGTTGGCCATGCCGCAATTTCTGTCTTGCAAAATTTATCCGCTTAGCATTCAGCCATTCATATGGGGGCAGCCCAAAGGATTTTTTAAACGTACGTACCAGTGCAACCGCACTGATCCCATACCGGGAGGCAATGTCAGCAATGTGCGGTGGCTCAGAGATTTGATCCAAGAGCTGCTCTGCCACCGCGTTCATCTGGGCCTCAGACGGTTGATGGATATGCGGGAGTTTTGTGCCTGAAACCAGAAACAAATCATGGAGAATGTCACCGAGTTCCAAGTTCAAGGCGTCTTCCGAAATTGAACCCTCTAGCACGCGGCTTACGAAAGCAGCTAGCGTCTTTGATAGGTACGCGGAGGCTGGTGCAGGTTTTTCAAACATGACATTCTCTTCCAAACTAGCCAGCTTCGCAAAATCAGTGGATTGCAAATAGATTGAGATGAATGACCACTCATCTGAACTTGCATGGCTGCTTTGAACTTGTCCTGGGTTGTAGAGCGTCAATTGATCATTCATTGCCTCAAAACTTCGGCGATCAAGCGTCACTGTCTCTCGACCTGTTAAATTTGTGCCGATAACGAATTCATCATGTGAGTGCTTCGGAAACACATGATCCGGACAGTTGAACCACGCGACTTCAAATTGGTTACAACGGCGAAATCTGCTCTTAATGTTCGACACACGAAACTCCTTGCCCCGACAATATTGTCAAATGTAGGCCTGCGCAAGGCCGTCATTAGCGTATGTGGCGCGAAATGTTCCTTTGTCCGGAGGCTGTGTGAAAACCCCGGCTGCGGAATTTTGGGTAGAACATGGTTCTATCAAACGATCCAAGGCAAAACATCGATCTCATGAGCGTGAGAAATTCAGTCCGTCCTAGAAAATCATTCTAATGGCTTGCCGAAATTTTGTGTTTTCACACAGCCTCTCTGCAAAGCTGCCGTTGATCAAATTAGTCAAATGGCTGCATTGAGCCCATTTCTACCAAATTTTATGCGTCGTGAACTGAACTTTTAGCCAGTCATGCAGATGCCTATGATTAAGCCATGATAGATATATAAGAAGAGCTAGCACCTTTTATCTGATTGCCAAATATCACGTAGAAAGAC
>CALLUS010000020.1 GCA_938010435.1 uncultured Rhizobiaceae group bacterium
CACATGGCGTCGAAGCGCTGAAAGCGAAAAGCCTGTCTGCTCCATTAGGAAGTTGTTCGAGGCCCAAACGATAGGCCGCCTGCCCTGCTCCCAGTCTTGCGGCTTTGTAAAAGCTGCGAACGTATCCAGGAGTAACAAGTCTGGAGCCTTCAACCCGATAGCAGCTGCCACCTTCTTGGTTGCAGTTGTTGCTTGTGATTTGGGTATAGAAAGCCGCTCACCGGCTTGTGCGTGCTTTTCAGCGACCACAAGGCCCGGCGTTGGCTTGCGCCATCCGTTATGTGTCATGATGGTTTTGAAACCTCCTTTAGTTGAAAGAAGGCAAAAGATTCCCGTTCACCGAATCGATGTTATTCAGTTGACAGTGATTCGCGGGAGAGTTATCTAGTCATTGCTACATAATTAGATGAGCTCCTTTACCGCATGGTTTGGGGGCTTTTCTTTTGCCGTTAAATCAAATTCGTTCCCTTCTGTTCACATCAATCATCTCAATGAACCCCCTATTCTGGGTTCTTTGATTGTTTTTGTTGAGCTTGAAATCGCTCGAACGACTCCTCGATCCAGCTGTCAATGTTCTTATCCAGCCAGTCGGCGAAAGCTGCGTGCTTACCGCCGCGCTTGACCGACATGGCAATTGAAGAATTACCACTTTTGATTTGGACACCGTCGACTGGTTGTCGTGGAGAAGATGGCTTCACCTTTTCATTCGGCTTAGAAATCGCCTTAATCAGGTGTGTCAGGCGGTCATCGGATGCCATATCGGCTGGACATTGTTCTAATAGCTTCAAGCAGGCCGCTTCATTTGCTTGGCTCTCTTCGATCGCAGACGACAGGAGCGTCCATTTTGGTCGGCCAGATTCTGGTGCTGATCCAATTGCGTCTCCGACAGTGTCTGGGATTAAACGTGTAATCCGCTCCAACTGGGAGAGGGTATTCTTGCTAACCGATAGTGCCTGACAAGCAGTCGCGCGATCATAGCCTTGGTCGATGATCGCAGTTGCAAAACGCGCTCGCTCATAAAAGCTCAGATCTGCTCGGCTTGAATTCTCCAAGCCTTTTGCCATGAGAGCCTCTGTATCGTCCAAGGTTCTTATTAGCGACTTGACGGGTATTCCCAAGCGTTTGCAGGCAAGGATGCGCCTTCTGCCATACACAACTTCAAAATGGCCATCGCGATCTTTCGACGGTCTGAGCAGGACTGGAACCTGTTGCCCAGCATTAGAAATACTATCGGCCAAATCCTCAATAGATTCAGGCATCTTATCGCTGTTAACAGCTGTTAACTCGGGATCTAATCGGTCTGGCGGTCCCCAAGGTAGTATGAGAGCTGTGTCGATATCTTGAATCCCCCCTAGCCCAGCCCGGATGGATCCAATGGTTCCTTTTGGCAGAGAACGTTGTGCTCTGTCCTTGTTAGTCGACTGGGTGTTTGACGCTTCAGCAGCAGCGGATATCGCTGCCATGATACCATCCTTATTTTTCTTTATCGCCATATCACCTGCCCCATGCTGTCTGAATTAGCTTTGAAGCTTCAGCGCCCACGGCATCCATACTGGCTCTTGCTCTATCGTAGGTGGTACGCGTCATCTCCGAACGGTTGACCTCGTAGATCGACATTTTGAGCATTGCCGCGTCAGCAATGCCGGTACTTCTCAAACCAGTTGATGCTAGCACACGATCCTGAAAGAGTGCTCGCATGAGGCTGACTATCTGCTGACTTGGAATATCCCCAGGATCATCACGGGTGATCAAAAAGGAGAAGAAGTCATGATCAAGTTTGGCTCCAGATTGTTCGATGACTTCTAAATATGCCGATGTCATTTCAATGAACTGCTGTGTCGAAGCAAGGTCGAGCATGCTCGGCGTCATCGGTATGAGAACAGAAGAAGCAGCGTATAGGCCTGTCAGGGTGAGAAACCCGAGTGCAGGGGGACTATCAACCACAACCACATCGTAGTTGCTCTCAACTGATTGTATCGCGTTATGCAGGCGTTCAAAAAATGCGACCCCTCTGCCCGCATTGACTGCGGTTTCGGTTTCAAACTCACTCAGGATCAGTTTGGCCGGTGCGAGATCCAAACCTGGGAAATAGGTTTGGATAATTGCATCCGACATGGGGATCGGATCATCATAGCGAATTGCATCATAAATAGATGCGCCATCGAACTCCAATTCAGTTTGAATGCCGCAAAATCCGGTCAGACTTCCTTGAGGGTCAAGATCGATTGCGAGCACTCGATACCCACTCAAGGCCAGGTGGTGGCAAAGATGGATGGCAGATGTCGATTTTGCCGAGCCACCTTTGAAATTCATCAGCTGGATGACCTGAAGTTTATCACCATCACGTCGACCGGGAATATACTTTCCAGGGGTCCTTGATCCGTCTTCAAGCACTCGCCTGATGGCGAGCAACTCAGCACCGGAATAAAATCGGCGGCTCTTTTTAACTATCTCCGGTTCGGGTATTGAGCCATCGCTATGGCACTTTCGCAAGAACTGCCCTGTGACTCCCAAAAGCTCCGCAGCTTCAGTTGCGCTGAAATGCCTGAGTTGCTTTCGAGCGTCGGGAGCATATGCTTGCTGTAGATGTGTGGACAACGCTGTGTGGAGACGGTTTGACATCTCACGCGTAAGTTCGGATTGTGTAGTTGCCTGAATGGGCGCCGTCTGGATCATGGTTGCAGTTTCTCGGCCAATTGCTGTTCATTTGCGCAACTTGGCACCAAACTGTCTTAATTTTTAGTTAAGTCAAGCCTGCGTGGCTCCCACAATGCCCCAATTTGATCCAAATGCCGAAAATTCAACAAATACGACCCAGTTAACAGCTGTTAACAGCCAAAATCCATGCCTTTACCGGCCCGTTTTCGGAGTTTTCAGACATTTTAGTCGTTTCTAGAGAGAATCGATTCGGATGAATGATTGAGGATTGGCTGAAATGTTGATGTGAAGCTCTACCACGTGGTTTTGTGTTTCTTCTGATATGGGTGCGTGGCGGAGAACCCTCCTCTACACAATCACTAAACAGGTTCCCTGCTCCAGCAACACCCGTGTCCTCGGCTGCGCCTGTGGGCCGCGCCAGTATTGCTTCCGGTGATGCTCCGATACAGAACCATCCGCCTTGTTACGACCCATCGAAACACAAACAACATGGAGACTAACATGATTAATACAGCTCAATTCCGCATCATCGGCCGCATCGGTTCAATTACAAGACTGGAAAAACTAACTCGCATCTCAATCGCATCAGACCGAAACCTGAAAGACAACGAAGGCAATTGGTCCACAGAGACGAATTGGAATTCGATCGCAGTATTCTCTGAGGCCATCCGTAAAAGGCTATCAAACGACCAAATTGCGAAGCAAGGCAATCAGTTGATAATTGAAGGTACAATACAATCCAGCTCCTACGAAAAAGGCGGATCACAGGTCTACTCAGTCGATCTGATCGCCCAAGAGATGGAAATTCTCTCTTTCGCCAAAAGCTCTTAGATTTCGACGGCTGGGTGGTTAAGCCACCCAGCTAGAAATCGTGACCTTCACGTTTAATCCTGCGTTCTTGAACGCGTTCAAGATTTTCAACTTCCCGGCCTAATTGCTGGTCACTCATACCCCCAGCACGAGCAGCATCAAAAGCCCGTTCTGTTGATCGCTCTAATTCTTTTACATTGGACGCATTGCCCAAATCGATCTGAGCTGACCGGAATGCAGCGTCACTCGCCCATTCAGGAGCATCTATGAAGGAAGATTGCTCCCGACTTAGCTTTGCGACAATCCGATGTGGCTCTCGGTCACTGTTGTCGAATAGCGTTGTATTGTCGGACTTGGAAATGGCGATCGGTAAATTTTCAAGTGAACGAGTGAAACGTTGTTGGATGTCCTCGTCAGGTAC
This sequence comes from uncultured Rhizobiaceae group bacterium, assembly GCA_938010435.1. Classification (GTDB taxonomy): domain Bacteria; phylum Pseudomonadota; class Alphaproteobacteria; order Rhizobiales; family Rhizobiaceae; genus Pseudahrensia. The sequence continues at coordinate 3,890 of CALLUS010000020.1, forward strand.
TGAGTGCCCGCCAGCTTCTATACGTGCCGCAACTCGAGCCTTTGCAAGCTCCACATCTGACAGACCGATGAACTTGAGATCGATGCGGAACCCTTGTTCTTTCGCCTTATCAATAAGGTTCATGGTCGATTGACCGGATAGCGTGGCCTCAACCACGAACGACTTACCTTTGAACAGCAAATCATTGCGTTCATCTAAAGCACGCTTTCCTGCACGGCGGCCTGCGGATTCTGGATCGTTGGGACTAATGGCGCGAGCAATTGCGTCTGGATCGATGATCTTTGCCACGCCGAATGCACCTGAAGCGGTCAAAGAGCTCTTACCAGAACCATTTGGCCCGGCTACAATCGTTAGAACCGGTTGTTCAGTTGTATTGTTTTCAATATCTGGCGCACTTAACCCGGGAAGAACAGCCAGTGTCCGCGCTGACTGCTCTAAACCCAGCTGGCCGTCGCGAATGAAGGGCTTCAAATAGTTGGTAAGGTGACCCTTGTTTGGCTCATCTAGTTCAAGGGTGAGGGCAGTTAGGTAATCCGGCTTGTTCGTTTCTGGCCAAGCAATGTGGAAATAGGCACGTCGCGCGAGCTCCGAGACAACAGCTGTAATTGTACGTCCATTGCCCTCTAAAAATGGGTGAGCATAAGCAAGCTCTCCAATAACTTTACCGGGATCAGCACGAAACTTTGCTGGATCATTGCCATTGTCGAGCGCATGAGCGACGCCATGCGGGACATAGGGTGCCATCTGAAACGAGATAGCACCTTTTGTGATATTCAAATCGGACGCATTTTGGCTGCGATCTTCGCCAGCCCAGGGATAAACGTCTGAAAACAGTGTCTTGTGCGCTTTTTGAACGTGTTCAAGATTTAGATCGCCGGCATCTTTAAGTAACTGCAGAGCTTTGACGATATTGCCTGCAAAAGCATTGTGCTCGAGACGGCGAACAATCGCTGGATCATTAATACCAGCATGATTTCGCAGATAACCACGTATTTCGTTGTCGTTGAATGGATCAAAGGTCATTGTTTTTGAAGAAGCTCTTCAAGGTAACGACCGTGCAGTTTGGTTAGTTCAACTCCATCTACGGCTCCGCTACGGCGAAGACCGATGATGAGTTGTTCGACTTCATCAGATTGAACATCGTCTCCAGCATTTGCGGTTATTGCTTCACACCAAGAATCCAGTTCTGTTTTGTCTGAATGGATATGATTGAGGAAAGCGAGTTCTCGAATTTCCAATTCGGCACTGTCTGGTGCTGGCGGAAACGTTTCACCTGGTGCGTAAGCACGTACTCCATCTTGGTCTTCCAAAACATGATTGCCATCATCGTCGACATAAGTGATTGAGCCACCAAGCCGTATTCTGTGTGCTAGATGATTTTCTAGGCGCTGACGAAATCCTGAATTTTTTGCTTCGTTGGATATCGCTTTCGCAGAAGAATCTATGCTCGGATCAACTAAAGTTCCGCCTGTGATTTTAGTGTCCTTGGACATTACCGTAACCCTTCAAAGTACTGAATTATTCTTAGCAGTTTTTGGGATATTTCTCAACGAAATCTCTTTTGGTGAAGAGAGTGGCCGGCTCTTTCGAGCCGACCTGGGAGGGGAGGGTATTATGCTGCTTCTTTGCGTTCTGGACCCCAAGGGATAACTGCCTGGACACTGTCTTCATCTTGACCCGCAGCTTTACCGAGATTGGCATTGAAGCCGTAGTCGCGGATCGAGAGAGTGAAGTAGTCAGCGCCGGTTTCTTGGTTCTGCTTTTTCCAAACACCACCGCATTCGATCAGTTTACCGCGAGGGGAGCGGGCAAAGACACGATGAGTTGGAGCCATTGGATTGTCGCTGTTGTTTGGCTCGATGGTTACATCGACGTCGAATGTCAGTGTTGAGATTGAACCAGTTCCTTTTGAAGTTTCGATGTTGTCGTTGTGGAATTTGATGATGTTCGTATTCATTGCCGTTCTCCTTGATGGCGTTGCGAATGATGGTCATAGGGCAGGGGGCTTAGACACAGCCCAACCGAAGGGAACCGGAGGCGCAGCAAAGCGGAGAGGGGCAGTCAGGCTGATTTTTGTTTCGCGAGGAATGGCCGCTTGCGGACAGGGGAAAAAACCGACTGACAACCTTTTGGGCAAAGTCGACACCTGCGACCAACATTTAATAAAGCAAAGCCCACTTAGGAGAACGCTGTTGAATCCGATACTATCAAAATGTCGACCACATGCGATGCTTCAGTTGGTGCTCGCACAATTGCACTTGATATTGACTCTTGATCTTATCATATGATAAACAATGATAATTCATATGAGGTAACACTATGTCTTTTGCTGCTATCCAAACTCCTGAAACCAATCGATTGGTTCCGTTGAGTGAAAAAGATCAAATTACCGCCGTCGTGAAGGCAGTCGTTCGAACCGCCGACGCATGGGGATTGACCAATAGTGAAGCTGCGTCATTGTTTGACGTGCCCACCGCCACTTGGAGCCGAATGAAATCCGGCACCTATAAAGGCAACCTGGATCAGGACAAAGTGACCCGTGCAAGTCTTTTGATTGGTTTGTTTAAAGGTCTACGCCTGCTGTTTAATGGACCTCTGACGTATGCCTGGCCCAAAACAAAAAACACAGGTGAAGACTTCGGTGGGCAAACACCCGTTGAAGTCATGATTGCTGGCGGCATCCCTTCAATGATGCGTGCTCGACAGCATATTGATGCTCTTCGAGGTGGGATGTGATTGATCCTGCCAAGGTTCCAAAAGTTGCTTTCAATGAAAGAGATACGATCAGACTTATTTCAACGGCATTTATAGACGAACCGGCACTCGTTCCACTCGTTGACGATGATGCCGAGTTAGCATTCTTAGAACACCTTGAGGGACTGACATCATCCCGACTGAACACGGGTATTCCCCTGCCACCGGGAGTGTCTGCTCTCGAGCTTTTAAGTGAGCGCGACGGATATGGCTGGTCTTTTATAAACGCTGCATTTTGCTATACGCGATCAACCGGCAACCGCTTCAATGGTCCTGAGCGGGGAGCATGGTATGCGAGCTGGGGAGAAGATGCAGCGCAAACGTCACAAGCCGAGGTTTCGTGGCATTTGACGCGGGAGCTTGAAGCGACTGGTGTTTTTGACAACGTGACATCATATCGCGAATTGATCGCCGGCTTTATCGTCGACATGCATGATCTACGTGAATTTGCTGGTGATGCTGTGTTTTCGCCTGATCCAACCCAATCTTATCCAAAGGGTCAGTCTTTGGCACAAACACTTCTGCAATCTGGGGCGCACGGGGTTATCTACCCATCTGCCAGATTTACTGGTGGCACATGTCTAGCGGCGTTTCGCCCAAGAGCGGTTCAAAATGTCAGACAAGGTCAGACATGGAAGTTTAGTTGGAACCGGAAACGAGTCCCCGACATTGAGCTATGGTCATGAGCCATAATAATTAGGGCACGAGTTTGTGCAAGAAGGCCCCCAATGACCAACCAAACGGCCACTCAAAAGCGAATTAAGCCCGCTGCAATTTCTCAACGGGAAGCGTGTTTGAAACATGCAAAGGACCTGTTGGATTCGGCAAAGAGAGTTATGGGAGGCAATGGTGATTTTGCAAACATTGCCTACCATCTATCCATCTTGTCGCTGGAAGAAATCGGCAAAGCGGGCATGATTATCGCCCGTGCAGTTTCTGAAGGATCAAAGAACACAGATTGGATAACGAAAAGACTTGATGATCATGCATTCAAATTGATGTGGGCTGTTTGGTCTCCTAGAATGCTGAACGGGAGAATTGATCCAAAGAAATTTGAAGATGCGAGGCAGTTCGCCAAAGAAACACATGCCCGTCGTCTTGATGCACTTTATGTGGATCACGATGTTGAAAGCGAACGACTTTTACGACCGGATGAAGTTGTAACGGCCGAACGAGCTGTCGCGTTGCTCGACCTTGCTACTGCTTGTCTCGAATATGAATCAGAAAGGGATGTCGTCAATATCCCTGAGGAAGATGACTTGCTGGAGTGGTTTTTGAAAACATCCAGCGACATCGACGGCTCAGCACGTTTGTTCAGCAAGCCCTTCATAAATAAACTCGAGGAATTCGGAGACGATGTTAGGGCATGGATTGATTGGGCCAAACGTAGGTTTGAAGAAATACAAGAAGAAGACAGTCGGCTGATAATTACCGAGATGTCGAAGAAAACTCCGGGAGATGGAACCGGGAGAGAGCGTTGGATCCTCAAAATTAGGCTTGTGAGCTTGTGGCATACTTTCCAACCTAAAGTGCTCAAAATTTGGAGCAAAGCACTGCCAAACGCAAAGCTTGAAGTACGAAAGGGCTCCAACAACAGGGAACTGACCCTGACCATCCGCTTGACAGACGATGTCCCTGCGGCTGAGGTTTTCGAAGCGGGCCTTATGCAAAGCAAGATGCTTATCACAGCGCTGAATATTGGGGGAGGTGGGTATATTTGGTATGATATATCGGATCAATCGCAATCGTATTTCGAGAAGATTGAAGATTTGGAAAACCCTAATCATCGATTGCAAATTCAGAAACCTGTCGGCGCATCGAGTCTTCGCCTAAAAGTGCTTGACGATGGGGAGTGGCGCACGAGCGAAGTATTTCACGCAACGTATCTGCAAAATTCAATGAACTGTATTTTCGCGTTTTTTGGAATGCCCGAGAATGATGCAGAGCCGATTTTTGGCCCCTACATGACTGGATGCGCGCTTCTGAGTATGACCAATCTTCACGTTTCATGTGATGATCAAGCACTGAATAGTTTCAAAACTTGTTTATCGAAGGCGTTGGCGCGTTTCAGTGGATGCGACGGTTCAGAAAAAAGCAAACGCTCAAAGCTACACGAAGCTTTGTCGCAAGCAATCGACCTGGAAGAACATAGAAATAGCCTTATCGACTGGAATTTGCATGAAGGGCAAAAAGACGAAAACAAAATCCGAACCGCCTTCAGTTTGAAGCGTCTGGTCGATTTGTACATGTCTATCATCGCACGCAGGATTTGTGATGATCATTATCGCAGCTTTGGTGACGATAAAGACCAGTCGAAATAGGACCAGTGAATCTAAAGCTGCACGAGCCCCACCATTTGCATTACACTGTGAAACTCAAACGCAGTTGAACTTGTTTTGTTTCCGCACTTTCCTGGGAGATTACTATGGGTTGGCCTAATGTACCCGGTGATGTATCGGACTGGATTCGCGCCATAATGCGCGCCTCCAACGATGATGTGACAGAGCGTCTTGTCAATCAGCCAAATGTCCGCGAGCCTTCATTAGACGATGCTCTCATCAACAAGATGTCACAATTTGCAGCCCCTAAGGCACTTCCGTCTGGGGCAGTGGTTATGCTCGAAGTTCACAATATTGGCGGATTGAGACAGTTCGATAAATGGGAACTCGCGGACATCGCATTTGTTGTCCATATTTCCATAAAAGGGAAACCACTTGATCAGAAAATCGGGTTGCTCCAATCAAAGCGGCTCTATCCCGAGAATTATGACGTAGATGTAGATGACCCGATTTCTTTCCAGCAGGGACTGAATGGGCTCATCGAGCCCCATAGCGGAAATACGCTTTCAAAACTTCAGAGAAAATTCGAGTTTCTTGATACATCCCAATATGGAGCGATAAGCTGCCCCGACGACCAGCTGGATAGGATCGAAAAATTTCATAAGAAATTTGGTGAAGCCATCTACTACCTATTGTACAACCCTAGCGAAGTTCCGTTTGAGGTTTCTCTTCCAGCAACAACATATCAAGTCGTGAACTTTCCACCGGAAGGCGCACGCATAGTGAGAACAGAATCCATTTCTCAAGCAATTGCCGAAATAGGGAAAAGTTCAAAAGGACCATCCATCGGTGGAATAAAAAAGATTGCCGGGGACGATTATTGGAGGCTTGAAAATTGGGTGGCAGATTTGCTCCTACAGTGCAAAGTCGGCCGCCAATATGATGCCGACGACAAAGAGCTGATTGAGAGACTAATCTACCGACGCTCTGGACCGATTGGAGCAGCCATCAAAATCAATATTGATTTGCCTGAGGCAGAGGTTTCGCGACAGCGACGATAAATCTTTGACAGCTGCAGCTGTTGGAGCGGTGCTTCACTATGATAACAATGATTCCATCACCCCCCAATTCGTTTGATGCGAATACCAAGTTTGCGAGCCTTGTCGACTAGGTTTTCAGTGATGCCTGTACCAGGTGTTGCAATGAGACCTTGAGGAACAGTCTCGAGCAATTTGTCGTTTCGTTTAAAGGGTGCTGCTTTACCATGGGTTTTCCAATCTGGTTTGAAGACCACTTGCGTAACATTTCGTGTGTCTGCCCATTTGGCCGCAATGAGTTCAGCACCTTTCGGTGTTCCACCATGGAGTAAGATCATCTCCGGATATTTATCTTTTGTGGCATCGAGTATGGACCAGATTGCTCCATGATCTTGATAATCTCCGCCCGAGAATGCGATCCGTGTTCCATCTGGACAAAGAGTTTCGGTTTCTTTGCGGCGTTTCGCCATCAGATAAGATCTGCTGTCCACGACCGATGCTGTGAGTCCTCGATTTGAAACCTTGGACCCTGTTCTTGGAAGCCAGACCGATCCTGTTTGCGCGCTGAAGTGTTGACCAGCCGTATCCCGCATCTGTTCGTATGCGCAGGTATGTTCCCAGAGCTTTGCAGCGATGGATTGAAGGCGTTCCAGTTCTCCTGATTTTACTTCAGAGCCGTCTTGCGCATCAATCATATCGCGAAGTTCCAGCTCGTTATCATCAAACCGTTTTTTCAGGTGAGTTTGCCTTCGATGGAAAATATTGGTGAGAGACCAGAGCATTTCTTCCAGATCGTCTTCGAGCTGGCTTTCCGATAGGAGGCTTAAAGTGGTGTCAAAGAGTGTGCCCATTGCAAGTTCGATTTCATCATCTTGGGGAAGTGTTCGATGGTCGGTTTCGCCGGGTGCGGGTTTGGCTCCATGAAGTGCAAGGTGATCTACGATTTGTGCTGTCTGGCTTGTCTCTGGATGATGAGATTGTGAATGCAGCATTTGAAGTTCCTTTCTCTGACCTGTTCCGCTTTGGATGGGGCGATAAAGAACCTGTGGCGACCGGTCTGCATCCGCAGGATCGCAGCGAAGCGAAGAATGGCGGAGCCGATGAAAATTGTTTCGCGAGGAATGGCCGCTTGCGGGCAGGGGAATTTTCTGAGGGCTTGCCATTGCTGGCCGGGCGAGGTGGCCTCTGCCACCGACCCATTGGTTCATCGTCCCCTCAACTCCAAACGGACTTGGTCAGAAATTCGAGAACTGTTGCTGCAGCCACATTTATCCGGAGACGAGAAAGTCAGTTCAACCGGTCAATTGCGTTTTCATGGACTCTTCCAGATGGATACGAAGTCGTTCAACGCCGTAGTCAACAAGATCCTTGTTGAAGTCGTCTTGTTTTGGCACCAATTCACCGCACCACAGGCCGGATTTCTCAGCCCGCTCGCGCAGTCGGCCTGATGCTTCTTCCCCCGCCTTGTCATTGTCACGGGCAATCCAAAGACGTTTGATGGTAGTGGGCGGAATAAACATGCCCAGATGATTGGCTGTGAGACAGGAAGCAAGATCAGAGTCCGGCAGTGCCGTTCCGACAGACAAAACATTCTCGAGACCCTCGCCTGCGATCATATCCTCTGGATAGGCACCGATACCGAAGCGAATAGCATTACCATGGAGTTGCCCAAGAATGCGTTTGGGGCTTTCCATATCTGCAACACGCTTGGTTTGTGGATTTAAGAATGTGCGGGCAACGCCCGTTGTGATGCCGTCATTGTCTGTGATTTTCCCAAGCAGGGCAGGGCGTTTTTCAAGTTCTGCATTGTCGTCTTCGCCCACGCGAACAAAGACTGTTGGATGATATCGTAATGCAGGACCAAATCGCTTGATGTCTCGATTGAGGAGATATGCTGAGGCAAGTGTTCGAAATGTTGGCTTGCCATACTCAAACAACTTTCGAGCCTGTGCGATGCGTTTATTGGAAGTTATTGCTGGAGATTGATCTTCAGTGCGTTTGGCTGGTGACGGGTTTTCACCCAAAAAGGAGCGCGCTTCTTTGATGGCTTCAGACTTTGTTGATCGGAGATTTTCACGAAGTAGATCGATGAGATCACCATATTCTCCACTTTCATAATCAGTCCAATTGCCGGCCTTACGTCCTGCATTGTCGTGGAGACGAACGGCAAGGCTTTTACCTGCTGCACCGCTCGTATCCCCGATCACCCAATAATTTCCTTGTTTGCGTCCATCTGGGAAATAATGCGCGCAAAATGCTTCCGCGCGATTGGCCAAATCGCGCGATAGTTCTCCGAGATCAGATTTACTTTTTGTCATTAGCGTGTTCATGCCGCCTGACCTGAGATTTGGTTGCCAACGGGGTGCTTTTGAAGAATGCGTGCAAGCGCATCATGATCGTTTAGAGGAACGAACAGACGCGTTTTCCATTGTATCATCTCTGTAAAGCAGCCCATTGCTTTGAACTCCGTGAGGACAGATGGATTTTCATAGACCAGTTCAAGGCGAGGTTGCCCCATGACCAGAGACCGGCGCAACACACTTCCACTTATGAGACTTAAGCTGCTTCGTTGGTCCATGACGGCTTTGACCACGTCGTTTGGATCCATCTTGAATTCGCAGTCCAAGCCAAGCTTTGTGTAAACATTGATGAGCTGGTCTTGAGTGACCAGCCTTCCGATTGCTCTTTCTGTGCTGCCGTCATTGGCAATTGTTTTTGATTTGGAACCGTCCTCTGCCTCCAGACGATAGATGCGCATATTGTCTGCAGGGAGCTTGTCCCAAATTGGCAGTAATAGCCCACAAATGAGAGTGATCTTGGAAGTCGAGAATTCAGGTACACCGTTCACCTCCGCCTGCCAGAGTGTTTCGAACATCTTATCATCGATCTCTTCCCAGTTTGACTTCACGAACTCGCCCATTTCGAACAGTTCACTGGCCATCGGTCTTATAAGTTCGATGCGCAGAATTGGTGTTCCATCATCATTCATGAAGGCGGGCGCATTGGTCATGAGTGCTGCACGTTTGGAAGACTTGTTCCAATAAAGGGCAACATCTTTCCCATCGCGGCAGAAGTTTTTGGCTTTGTCCAAACTCAAAGGGTGGTTGCGATCGGTGCGTTCTACGGTCAGGGCAGTTGCACTCGCACCAGTGCTTGGGTGTTCAAAGATGACTTTTCGTTCGATGATTTGGAATTTCTCGGCACGTAATGTTTCCAGCCCCACATCCAATGTACCGGCTTTGCGCGCATCATCGATAATGGCTTCCAAGAATGTTCCAAAGGCTTCGAAGATTGCATCCTGCATCGATATGGTGAGTGCAAGACAGCGATTGAGGAACTGCTGAATAGGAGGCAGGTTTTCTTTCATGCATCCATCTGCATCATCGAGCGTTAGCCCGGTCATGTCTTGGAATTTCGCGTATGAGCAGGCGTCGATCTGTCCGGCGCGTAGTTTGTAGAAGAACTGACGAAGGGCTTTTCGGGCGTATGCAGATTCCAAATTGTCTTCAGCCCGAAACATGTTTTGTCCGCCTGTCTCACGTTGACCTTTTGTGATGGCGCCAAGAGTATCGAGACGCCGGGCGATTGTAGATAGGAAACGCTTTTCACCTTTGACGTTTGTGGCGCAGGGACGAAAGAGAGGCGGTTGTGCCTGATTGGTCCTGTTCGTACGGCCGAGCCCTTGAATGGCGTTATCAGCTTTCCAGCCCGGCTCGAGCAGGTAATGCACCCGGAGCCTTTGGTTTTTGACGCCGAGGTCTGCGTGGTATGATCGACCTGTGCCACCAGCATCCGAGAACACAAGGATGCGTTTATTGTCATCCATGAAGCTTTGGGTTTCGCCAAGATTGGATGAGGCGGGTCTGTTTTCGACTTTCAGGCGATTATCACTCGTCCTGATAATGCGCCGTTTACGACCTGTGACCTCTGCAACCGTGTTGGTTGAAAAGTGCCAAAGGATTTGATCAAGCGCTCCTTGCACTGGCGCGAGGGAACCAAGTCGTTCCAGAAGTTCATCGCGGCGACGTTCGGCTTCCCGGCAGATGATTGGATTTCCGAATTCATCACGGGCTGGTCGTGATCGAAGGTCTCCGTTTTCATCAGTGAAGGGCTCGAACAACTGGGTTGGGAACGAATGCATCAGGTAGTCCATGACGTATTCACGCGGTGTAATATCGACATGCAGATCATGCCATTCTGATGCTGGAATATCAGCTAGACGGCGCTCCATGAGGGCTTCACTGGTAGAGACAACTTGAATGACGGCAGAATGTCCTGCTGCCAGATCTGCTTCGATAGCCTTGATGATGGTTGGGCATTTCATGGCTGTGATGAGGTGATTGAAGAAGCGTTGTTTGTTGCTTTCGAAGGCTGATCGAGCTGCGGACTTTGCTTGCGGGTTCAGAGTGCCTGTTTCCGATGAAATGCCAGAGGCTTCCATGGCCGCTTCGAGATTGTTGTGAATGACCTGAAAGGCATCGGCGTAGCTGTCATAAATCTCAACCTGTGCTGGATTCAGCTCGTGTACGAGCATCTCATATTCAACTCCGGCGTAAGACAGCGATCGTGCAAGATAGAGTCCCAGTGCTTTTAGATCTCGCGAGATCATCTCCATGGCGGCGATACCGCCGGCTTCCATGGATGAGACAAATTCGGCTCGTGTTGCGAAGGGGAAGTCGCCGGTTGACCACAAACCAAGTCGAGAAGCATAGGCGAGATTGCCAACGACCGTGGCACCAGTTGCAGACACATAGACCACACGAGCATCTGGAACTTTATTCTGAAGGGCCAGGCCAGCAATACCTTGCTGGGATGCTTTCTTATCACCTCGGTCTGATTTCTCTCCAGCGGCGTTTGCCATGGCGTGCCCTTCATCGAAGGCAATCACGCCGTCGAAGTCTTCGCCCAACCAATCGACAACCTGCGAGAGCCGAGAAGCTTTGACAGCACCGTCGTGCTGACGTTCAGCTGAACGCAGAGTTGCATAGGTGACGAAGAGAATGCCTTCCTTGAGTTTGATCTCGGAGCCTTGCCTGAATTTTGCCAGTGGCACGATATCGCTTTCGCGGCCTCCTATGGCCATCCAGTCACGTACAGCATCTTCGAGTAGCTTGTCGGATTTGGAAATCCAGAGGGAGCGTTTACGGCCATTCATCCAATTGTCGAGAATGATACCTGCGACCTGGCGGCCTTTGCCGCAGCCTGTGCCATCGCCAAGGAACCAACCTTTACGCAATTGGAACGTGTCTTCATCGTCTTCACGTGCAGCTACGAGTTGGCCGTCAATCCCGCCATGTTTGAATAGGCCCTTAAGATGCGTGGCGTGGGCATCACCTGCGTAGATTACGCTTTCCAATTGAGGTCCTGAAAGAATACCTTCATCAATGATTGATTCCAGTAACACTGGCCGATGTTTGGGCATGGGCGGTGCGACGGACGCCATGGCGGCTGATTGAACAAGGGCCGTTGGATGCGGTGTTGCGTCTTCAATTGTGAAGGCCTGAAGTTGATAATCTTCATAAACCGCATCGGTCATGGAGCCTGAGGGATCACTCCAAACCTTGGGCAAATAGTCAAGTTTGATTGTTTTAGCGTTGTCAAAAGGGTGCTTGGCGCGTTCGGTCGCGAGTGCCTGTGTTTCTTTTCGGGCAGCGTCTCTAATGGAAAGAACACTGGCCTTTGGAGAATTGGCTAAAACGTGTTCGGAGCATCGCTCAGGGCAATGGAGCTTAATAGCGTTCAGTAAAGCTTCGGCTGTTTCGCTGATCGGCAAGAAGAAATCCGGATTGATTGTCGAGCCTGGATCTCCCGACTTGTGCTTATCGAGGACTGTGAGGCGCGTATCAATAGTCGTGCCATGTTTGGCGAAGACCTTTCCGGCGACAGGACAAGAGAACACGATGCTGGATGTCTCGGCGATGCGTTTGAACGTCGACTGGAAAGCCTTCGAGGATGGATTGAAGCCTGCACCACTGATGAGGACCAAACGCCCACCGGGTGCCAATCGGGATAGGGCCGATAGAACGTGCTGACTGGTTGCTTGCTTGAAACGACCATCGACATTGAGGGCGACTGAGAACGGTGGGTTCATCAAGATGATGGACGGTTGGATTGAACGATCAAGTCGGTCATCGATGCTGGCAGCATCATGATTGCTGAGGGAGGCGTTTGGAAACAGATTGGCCAGAATGCCGTGTCGCGTTTCTGCCAATTCATTGAGTGCAAGTTTTGCTCCGGCGATTTGGCCGAAGATGGCCAACATTCCTGTTCCGGCCGATGGTTCCAATATAACATCGGTGGATAGAATATTGGCTGCTTCAGCAGCTATGACCGACAAGGGAAGGGGTGTTGAGAACTGTTGTAGTTTTTGGCTGTCTTCGGAACGCCTCGTATGGGTGGGTGCCAGGACAGCAAGTTTCTGGATCATTGCCAGGAAGTGGCTTGGAGATCCTGCCTGACGTTTCATGGCAGCGCCGTATTTTGTCAGCATCAAGATTTGTGCGATTTCAACAGCCTCGTAAGCGTCTTTCCAGACCCATGCACCGTCGGTGTCAGATGCTCCGAAAGCATTTTCCATAGACGACCTGAGCATTTGCGCATCGATTGGCCTGCCAGCCTCAAGCAATGGCATCAGCAACTCAGCTGCTGAAATCAAACATTCTGCATCCGATGGATGTGCGAATGAGGATTTGTTGTCGAGGACTGGGAGGGGTGGAAGGTTGGCATGGGGATGAGCATTCATGGGGTTCTCCAGGGATTGATGTTTCAACCCACCCGGAAAGCTCTCTCTCTCTAATCCTGGGAGGGTTCATCCCTCCCTTTCGCTCTCTTACTCTTATTGGATTCTTCCGTGTTTCGAAGTAGTGTTTCGACAAGCCTTTTTTGGTTGATGGCCGTTGCCTCCATAAGACAAGCCAAACACAGAGTATGTAATTTAAGGACGTATGAAATGAGTGAGAACAAGATCACGATCAGCATTTTAGGGGCATCAGGCATTGCTGAAGATGTGGCGATACAGTTGGAGGGTCACGATTATTCCGAAGTTGAAAACAATGAGGTTACTGGTGCTGAAGGCGAGCTTTCTTGGCTAATTGCGGCGGTCTTGGGCAGCCCTGTAGTGAGTAAAGTTCTTGATCTCTTGGAAAGTTCCATGGCTCGCAAAAAAATCTCGAAGGTCACTGTGTCGAAGGATGGCAAGGTCGAGATTGAGGGTGCCAGTCCTGAAGAGGCGGCCCAAATATTACGTTCTTTGAACGATCAAACAGATGATAGCGAGGACGTTTGACACTTCCTCAATGGGCAAGTGCTCGCTTAGCATTTGATCGGTTGTGTAGACCAGAATTTGAATCTGATCCATATTTTGAAGATGTTCTGGATATATTTCACCAGACATTGCCGCAAAACTCCGCAACCGTTTTGGAAATTTCGACAACCGCTTCTTCGGTTGAGGTCCTCTTCGAAAGACGTTCGAAGGAAACTATCGTTCTGTGGGATGTAGATTTCACATCTCGGGTGGATGGCTTATTGGCCCTGATTTTTTGCGACGCTTCCGATGATGAGAGCAATTATCAAGGAATGGGGATTGCGGCTTATTCCGATCTTGCTGCATCAAGGTTCATTGGCAAGGATCCGGCTGTTGCACAGTACATCTTGAAGCTAACGGACGATTTCTTACCTGATAGTTTTTCGGTGACGGTTGAAGAAGATGTTCGAATGGACCGGTATCGTCGACTTATCCGGGCGTATGTTGCATTTCATGAGCTAGCTCACATAATCTATCGAGTTCTTCCCGAAGAGCGGTTTAAAATTGACCAGCAAATGCAGAATACAATTGCTTCAATTGAACCATCTCAACTGGTTCTTCACAGGAGCGATCTTTCTCCAGTCGATTTGGAATTGGAAGAAAAGGGACTGCTTGTGCGGCCTTTAGATGTTAACGATGTGCTGGACCAGATTGCTGAACATCTGACACGACCCAACGATTACGAAGAGATTTGGTGTGATGTTTTCGCCAGTCAGCAATTGTTGAGCTGGGCTGATGACAATGGTTTTTCACCGCACGAGTGCATTGTTGTTGATGATCTATTGCATTTGATCTTGGCAGGTCGAATTCAGTGGGATTGTTTTTGGGATCGATCCAATGAGCTCGCTCGATGGGATCAAGCGGACCTTTTGAGCAACCACGAAAACCGTACCAATATACGTGGACTTCTTATGGCCAACAATGGATTGCGCATTTGGCGTCAGTCCAATTTGGAAGGTTCTGATGAGGACGCTGGTACAAAATTTGCAAAACTCGTTTCGACGGATGGTGATGAGTTGAAGAAACGGTTTGTGGACAGGCATCATCTTTCGTTGGGCATCTTGGGTGGTTTAGATCGAATGGAAATGTTTGATTTAGCCGATCAAAACTGGGCGCAATTCGCAGCTGATCAACAGCATGCTATAATTGAAGAAATGCTCACAAACCTGTCTTGATGTGACAGCGATATCTTCACACTTATTGGAATTAACTGCTTTGCTCGTGGTATGAACTCAGCTTGAGTTCAAACAATTCTTCCAACCCTGAGAAAACGATCGTTCCACGTTCCTTTGATAGAGACTTCTTTGCCACGTAGGAATATGAGCACAAATACCTTAGCAACAGGCTGTTATAGACGCCTTCAATTTCGTGCATTGCCGACGGCGATTGATGAAATCCAGATTCTCTAAATATCATATCAGCTAGATTTGCTCTGATGCTTCGAACGCACCTTGACAGTTTATCAACTCCAAAGACTTCAAACATATTTTTGCGACTGTAGATCATTTCAGCAACCGGGCCGTAGAAATCTGTGTTTGATTCCAACGCAGCAACGATTAAAGCCACCTCAAATTCGGCAAAGTCATTGAGTAAACAACCTTGCTGACGCATCATTTCAAAATCGATGATGATCGGAGATAATTTTCTATTCACGATCACATTTTCACAGTGCAGATCCCCATGGACCATGCCATGTGGCAGCAAAGGGCAGGACCCATTTTCTGCCAGTTTATTATATTTGGTGATCATTGTGTTGAGTCGTTTGATCTTGAGCTCAGCAAATCTCTTTTTGTTATGGATTAGATGTTCGAAAGGCTTCAAAACTGGGGCGTCAGCAAAGGCATGAAAATCACTCAAAACAACACCAAAGAGCTCATCGATCAGTTCGATCATTCGATATTTACCAATATCGGGAAACGCATCCATAAGTGAAACTGGGAGTTGGCCCTTATTGCGGCCAGAAATATATCGATAGGCCACCAAGGCCGATCCTGCGGATGCTTCAGTTTTGTATTTTGCGATATCACCATCAATAACAGTTTCAAGCGGCGGCACATACAATGGGGGAATGCGTGCCGATGCCATGTTGTGATGACTGGTTTCCTTTTTTATGAGATTCTTGTCACCAATTTTTATAAAATAGGGATAAATATTTCTGGCATGAGCAATGAGTTTTGTGGTCGCAGACATGCCAATGGTTATGGCTCTAAATTTGAATTCGATATCTTCAGGATTAATTTGATATCGGCGTGCAACATATCTGATGAAATGACCGATCAGATCGACCTCGGCATCACTGAGATGACCGTCGTTGAGGTAAAACTCCCCATTTACTGAGCTCAAATTCCCTCTCCCCAGAACCAAAATAAAGAACAGAATTCAATGTGGATCGATTGTTGAGTATTGCAACTACCAATTTGTGAAAAAATGAGTCCGTCCAATGATTTTATTGGGTCTACATTAAGTAGAATGAGATTATGCGTTCCAAGCTTTGCTCTTTACATTGACGATACACTTTTACGAGCATTCTTCAATGCATTGTGTATTATTTGCGCCCAGATACCCCCAGCAACTGCCGACATTTTCTCCATCTCTTTCGATGGTGTAACCGTAGACATTACCGCTCAGGTAATCGTCATAGGATGAAACCTCACAGCGCAAATATTCTGCAACACGCTCTCGCAGTATTGCAGATACACGTGAGACATTGTGTTCTTTTCGTATCGTCTCGAGTGTCGCGTATATAAAGCCAACTTGTCCAGAATCCCACGGGCAATGGAAACCCGTCGTGTTCATGGCCAGACCGGAATGATCATATAGAAAGAGCGGCAGGATCACGGCTTTGTCGTTTGCGAGCTCGAGCATTCTGCTCGTTGAAAGTTCGGATTCGTCAGACAGGTCGCAGAGATCAATGAGGAAGTCGCGCGCATCATCAAAGCTGTGTTTGTCGCCGAGAGCGTATCGCGAATGACGACAAATCATAGTGCCTAGATTATCCCAATCGCGAGGGCTTTCGGGATCGGGATCATGATGGATTTTGATCTGATGACCTTTGTGGGTTTCTTCGTAAACGGGCGCATGCATGGGAGGCATCCTTTGTTGAAAACAGAAAACCCGCTGGATTTTTCCAACGGGTTTGCCAGTTAATTTTGATGAGAGTATCGATGTTGAATTAGGCCGCAGAGGCAGTGCCGAGCGGCTTTTCTGTCAAGTTGAAATAGAGGCTTTCGGTGGCTTTTTTGAATCCGGGTGGTTTGCGTGGTGCGTGGCATCGCACGGATGCGCTGCATCCTTCACCATGTTCGATGGCAAAAGTTTCCACCTGACTGACCAGATCATCCATGCCGGCGGCCGTGATTTGTTTTGAGGGTTGTGTTTCTCCAAATTCAAACTTGGTGACAACAAAGCTGCCTTCGCGATGGGCACGATAGAGTTTGATTGTGTAGTCGATTGCTTTGGGCATTTTACTTCTCCTTGATCGGGTCGGCCGAAGGCTTCGGCTGTGACTACCCGTCAAGATGAAGGGGCCGCTCTCTGATTTGAGAGCAGCCATTTTTTGAGGTTGTGAATTTCAGTATTCGCTTGGAAAGAGAAGCGTGAGAACACGCCGTGTTTGGTTTGGATCCTCGGGGACTTCAGCACCCATATTGTAGGTAACGTCATAGAGGTCGATTTTGAACCAGACTGTTTCACCTTCGATTTCAAGCACGCCCATTTCGTGCCACCCATGGGGGTCGCAATCGTTGTTAAAGCCGTCATAGGCACGCAGGGCCTCCATGAGGGCAAACCGGAATTCGATGGATCGCTCCGATACCCCGCGCGTCATGACGCATGTGCCTTCAGGGGTGGAAGCGTCGCCTGGGATAATTCCAACAGATTTTCGAAAGCTGTCGTTTTGAGAGGCAATGAGGATTGCCCGTTCCTCAGGTGAGAGTTCGGTGGGTGAGGTTATAGTTGTTGATGCTTCTGACATGGTTGATCTCCTTAAACGGGGTGACCGCAGAGAGCGTTCTTCAAACCCGTCAGAAGGAAAGAACCGCCCTCGTGATGAGGGCGATCCAAGATTGGTTCGATCTGATCTGCTTAAGCGGCATCTTCTGTCATGAAAGCGGGCAGGGCAGCTTCACCATCGTGACCATCATGCCCGCCTGCATCAGCATCAACGGCACCATCTGTTTCACCATGGTCACGCCCATGATCATCATCTCCGTGATAGGCCTCTTCAAAGGCCATGCCGTCTGGCAACCAACGGGTTGTTTTTCCGGCGGTTGCTGCATCAAAGCCTTCGGCTTCAGCAGCGTTTTCGGCAAAGGCTCGTTCCATTGCGGCGGCAAGGTTGCCCTTGCGTTCCCGATTGCGATCGTCAGCAAACTCGTCACTGATCAGGTCTTTAGAGACTTTGACGGCGTGAGCCTTATTGACCCGGCTCCAATATTTGGAAGCTGTTGGTCTCCAGCAGGCTGCTACATCCACGTCGAGGCGTGTGCCAATTTCCTCGATAGCTTTTGAGGGATGATTGTCGGATGCCATTTGCGCCTTAAGAGCCTGGGCGGTTGCCCAAGCGAAGAGCGCTTGTTTGTCTTCGGTTGGAAGTGCTGACAACGCGCGGAAGTCTTCCGGCGCATCAAGTTTCATCCAATCGAGGACCAGATCGTTCTTCAGTGCCTCGAGCATTTTCTCTGCGACGCTGTCGGCCACCAGTTCATCGTGGTTGTTGGCGTAGTAGGGACGAATTGAGACATCGAGGATATCGCGCCCATGGGCACCATGGAATGCGCGTTGGCAGAGCGTATAGAGCATTGCGTCATAGGCAACATCGTAGTCCGCGGCCAGATGCGCTTGCAGGATGTGATGGCGGGTGGTGCGCAGATCATCTGCCAGACTGGCTGAAATTCCTTCTGCTTTGCGCAACGCAGCGGCAGGATCTGCGATCGGTACCGGCGCAGTTGAAGTTGGTGCGGTTACCTGCGGTGCAACTGCATTTCCTTCGTTATCCTGTTCTGCTTGTGGCGCGGGTGCAGGGATATCTTCGGGACGCACCAATCCTTTTTCGATATTAAGGTGGCCTCCATGTCCCAGTGAGATGACAACACCGGCTATGGCGCGATCTTCTGCACGGTAGGGCCGGGCGTCTTCGATTTGAGCCTCAATCTGCGTGATCCTCGGTTGGATCGCGTGATATTCTTTACGCTCATCATCCGTCCAGTCGCGATCCTCACTGAATTCATACAGGGCATCTTCGCGAGCATTGAGAGTTTCGATTTCCTTCGCCAAGTCGGGATTTGGTTCGTTTTCCTCTGGTTCAATGCGACCGAAGGAGCGAAAGGTGCCGTGTTCGAGCTCCAGATGAACATCCACCCATTTCCATTCACCGACATAGGGTTTTGAGGCTTCCTGGAGTTTTTCGATGGCGAGGCGTTCCAGCAGTTCCGGATTTTCCAGATGGGTGTTGTCATGCTCGCTGAAGAGGTCGGTGATGACGGCACCACCTGCTTTCTCATAGGCTTCAACGCCGACGAAACGACCCAGTTTTGAGCTGGCTGAATAACCGGTTTCGGTGAGGAGCCGTTTGATGGAGTGTGGTTGAACGGAATAGCTGTCTTTGATGGCGTTCCAGACGGTCATTTGGCGATCGTGATTGTCTGAGAGTGTGAAGGCCATGACACATTCAAGGGTGAGTTCGTCTTCGCGGAATTGATCGAGAATTTCTGGTGCAACGCGCGCGAGCTTTAGGCGCCGGCGAACGAGATCAACGGAGACACCAAACTTGATTGCGATTTCATCTTCGCTGCGGCCTTCGGTGATCATTTGATTGAAGGCTTCGAATTGGTCTGCCGGGTGCATGGCGGCACGCTGCAGGTTTTCGATTGTGGAGGTGAGGGTTGCTTCAGCCTCGTCTTCGATCAGGCAATTGATCGGATGATCCTTTGCGATCTTTCCTTCGTCTGCAAGTTCCTGCAGCGCTTTGAGGCGGCGTCCGCCTGCGTCTATGTGATAACCACCCTTACCGTCTTCGTAGCCGGCGAGGTTTTGTTTGACGCCGTTTTCGAGGATGGATGCTTTGAGTTCTGCATCATCGGTTTCGTTTGGTTTGACCTTGCGCACATTTTTGGGGCTTAGCGCCAGTGTGTTGAGCGGGATTTGAATGACTTGTGCGGAGACAGATTTCAATTCCGGGGTTTGTTTGGGATTGGATTTTGGGGTTTTGGCTGGTGCTGATTTTTTGGTTTTTGCAGCGGTTGATTTGGAGTTAGCCATGGTTTTGGCCCTTTCGGTTGGACCGGACCCGATGAAAGCTCTCTCTCATCTTTGAAGCCCGGTTGCCCGGGCCTTCTTCTCTCTCACTCTCTTTTCAGAAATGAACACGGGCAAGATTTGCACGGCCCATGCACAATCCATCGGCCGCTGCCTGCTTACTTATTGGCCAATCCATTTGAGCCATCTGGGCGGCCACCAATATGGTTTTGAGAAGATTTGATCTGGCGTTTCATCCAGCAGAAGGAAGCCGCCGCCACGACCTTTTACGAACCAGGCAATGCCGAAGAGAGCCAGTCCTGCCCATTCCCCATAGAAAGTTAGATTGTTGCGATCCCAAAAGGCTGGTGTGCAGTCGGGCACCGCTGCGAAGATGCCTGTTGTTGGGCTGAAGGCATCGCAGCTTTTGAAGTCTGCGGTTAGTCCGTAGGCGAGGCTGCCGATTGTTATGATCATCAACACGCCGCACACTTTGTAGATGCGGTTGCGGATGCGCTTGTTGCGATTGTCACGTTTGGCTTGATAGTCGTTGTTTTTATCTGTGGCGGTAAACACGAAGAGGTTGAAGATCGCGAGAATGATAAAGAGGGAGACGGCTGCGCCCAGATGAATTTTGCCTGTTGTGTCGCCTATTGGCGGAAAGGCTGTTGAGACTGTTGTGTTGGTCATTGTTTCAAAGAATATGCGTGAGGGCGCTATCAGTGCATCACATCCCGATCCGTTGGTCGGGTTGAGCGCCACGATGATTGCGCAAATACCGCCAACGACTGCGAGCAAACGTTCGGGAAAGCTTTGTCCTCTGTAGAACATGAGCATCACGCCGACAGAGCATGTTGTTGCAACGAACACGTCCCCCCAGAAGGGAATGTAGTAGCTGTGGCTGATTGAATCCCGGAAACAATCAGAAACTCGATTGCCGTAATACATGAAGAGGGGAAGGAGGAAGGCAAGGATGCCTATCCAGAGGGCTTGTATCTGGCGTTGTCGTTTGAAGCCGGTCAGATCATGGAGTGGCCAACCTGGCTGTGGCTCAAAGAATTCCTGAATTTTACTGCCAATTCCCATGTCTCTCATCCCTTATTGGCTAAAGAACAATGCAATATGGTGAGATTGTATACGAATATTTTGAAGCCACCAGTTTTGTACCTGCGCAAAGGATCGTTTCCCTTTATGGGCAAAGACCACTTGCGGGCTTTGTGAGGAGGGCGGTCAGGCCAGACGAGAAGAGCCTGGTCGGCAAAATGCCGATGCGTCCGACATACTTCCCACTATTAAAGAATATCAATAGATTGACTTTACGAGTTAATTGGCATATCTATACATACTCTTTTTATGAAGAACGTATATCGATTGATATCCCAATGAGTGTGAAACAAACAGCAAAACGTCTTTATGGCCGCATTATCGATGGGGCAGGAGACCGTAATAAAGATCACCAACAGCCAAAAGAAGGTTGGTTATCAACCATGCGCAAAGCGCTTGGCATGTCTGGTCCTCAAATGGCCAAGAGGGCAGGGGTGACAAAGGCTGCAATTTATCAGGCGGAGCGCAAGGAACTTGCGGGCGAAATCACGATTAATCAGTTGGAAAAATACGCCTCGATTTTGGGCGGCAAGCTTGTCTATGCAATAGTTCCCGATTCCAGAGCCTTGCCGCAAGGCAAGGGTCTGTCTCAAAGCGAGAGTCTCGCGCAAGGCGCGACAATTGCCGATTTGATGCACAATCAGGCGATGCAAAAGGCCACTGCGCTCATCAACACAGCAAGTACCCATATGGCGCTAGAGAAACAGGCGTTGAGTGAGGATGCCAACAGAGATGAGATCATGCGCCTTGCCGAACGGTTAGAACGCGATCCGCCATCTGACTTTTGGGATGGACAATAATGTTTGAGGAACCGGAGGGTGCAACGCCTCTTGGCCCCGATGAAATTGGTGGTCTTAAGTTTAAACACATCACGACACGTGGTGAACTGGACGAGTTGGAACAGGCCAATATCCAGCAGGGATTGTTATGGCTGTTCGCACGCAAGCGCGGGGATATATGCGAAGAGGATTTCATCCGCATTGTTCATCGTCGGTTGTTTGCAGATGTATGGGATTGGGCTGGAACTTTCCGTCAGCGTGAAATGAACATTGGCATTGGCCCACAACAGATTGCGGAGCAGCTCCACATATTGCTTGGCAATGCTCGCTATTGGGCTGAGGAAAAAGTGTTCCCACCATTGGAAGCTGCTGCACGGATTCATCACCGGTTAGTTGAGATACACCCGTTTCCCAATGGCAATGGTCGCCATGGAAGGATTGCTGCTGATCTCTATTTGAGAGATTATTTCAATCATGCGCCAGTGCGTTGGACGGGCGGAAAAAACCTGCAGGTCAACAATGATCGCCGGGATGCTTATATTGCAAGCTTACGCAATGCCGATGCGGGGGAGTTCGACCCGCTTTTGGAATTTGTCGGTGCAAGAGAGTCGGAATAGGAGAATGCCGGAATGTGCGGACGCTTTACCATTGAGTATTCATGGGCAGAATATCACAACGCCATAAGCATCATCCCCACAACGGCCAAAGTCCGCAATGATCCTCCTCGCTATAATGTTGCACCGACGCAGGGCGTAGGGTTTGTCTGTCACGACGACGACGATCTGGTCGTGAAAGATGGAAGGTGGTCACTGGTACCATTTTGGGCCAAGGAAATTCCCAAATATGCATTGATCAATGCGCGCTCTGAGACCGCTCATGAGAAGTCTTCGTTCCACGAGCCGTTCAAATCCAAACGGTGTTTGATACCGGCGACGGCCTATTATGAATGGACTGTGGGCGAGGACAAAAAGAAAGACCCTCATTACATTTATCTACCGGATAAGGAGCCATTTTTCTTTGCTGGATTGTGGGCTCATAACAGCAATCTGGACATTACCTCTTTTGCAATTTTGACAGCAGCGGCGCACCCAGTGATTGAAGCACTTCATGATAGAATGCCAATTATCCTCAAAGAAGACGCATGGAAGAATTGGTTGTCGAAGGAAACCGAAGTTGGAGAAGCAAGATCACTTCTGACACAAAACCGTGGTTCCGAACTTGTGAGCTATCGGGTTGATCGCGCTGTTAACAGCAGCAAGGCGAGCGGTGCAGACTTGATCAAGCCATTGTCAATCTGAGCCGCAATCAGTCTTCCAGGACATTTGATCACCGAGCTTTATCTGGGCGCGTTTGGACGCTCCAGCGTTAATCTCGAGGACTGAGGAAAACGGACTACGGGACCTAATCTGAGTAAGATCGAAGGGCGGAGCATCGCGGTGGATTGATACTATATGACCATTAAAATTGGCGAAGACGAGATCCAGGGGAAATGAGACGTTCTTCATCCAGAAGGGAACCTCCACTTCTTCGTTGTAGATGAAAAGCATTCCCGAATTTTCAGGAAGATTTTCACGAAACATAAGACCCCGCGCGCGCGAAAACAGGCCGTCTGCGATCTCAACCAAAAAAAATGTCTGGCTGCCAGACTGATGGTCAATGGTCACTACGTTATAACAGGCGGAAGCAGCCGAGCTCGACACTATAAAGAGCAGCAAACTCAATAGTTTCATTGCCTGTCCGCGCGCTCTGCGTCGTATTGAAGGACGGCATCTTTGCCGAAGTTCTTCAAAAACAAATCGAACGATGATTTAAATTGATCAAGGGCGATGCCGCGTTCCCGATCAAGACAGTTTACATATTTCTCCATGTCTTCAAGATGGCGCTGATGCTCATCGCGAGCGGTATCATAGAGCGGATCTGTCTTTCCCAGCTTGTAGGGATAGGGGTCATCTGGCGCAAAACAATTGCCTACACTGTTTCCCAAACTTGTCTGGGCTGCGGTGTGGGCCGGGAGGGCTGCAACAAGAAGAAGCGCAACAATGATAGCCCGCATCAAATTGGTCGTTGGGAAACATAGCCGGTGTAATAATTTATCCGGAACAGGGGTGAGCGGTATTCATAAGTCGTGCCGGGTTCAATGACGATCTTCAGCTGGAAGTTTATACGCTGTGCCGCTGATTGGTTGTGATAGATCGTTTGATATTGCTCATCTCTGCCCCATCCCGTTCTGGATGTTGTGGAATGGGTGTAGCAAAAACCAGATTCTGTGAAGGAACCGCCACTGTCGCTCTCTTCGCGTCGATAGCTGAGTTTTTTGTCGGCGGGACATTCGAAGCTCTGAGGTCCTTGGTGAAGGAATGAATAGTCGACATTGTGTGCTGTATATTCTGCACCGTTGGACATGGCACAAAATCCAAATGGGGGCAGTGGCTTTGGAAATCGGGTGATGCGCTTGATCATGTATCGATAGGCATCGCTGCATGTGGCTGGAAATCCGCCTGCGATACAAAGGATGACTTTGCAATCCATGTCATAGGCACGCGCTTGTTCGGTTTGGGCTGAAAGAGCAAAACCGGCCACGGCCAGAAACAGCGGCGATGATTTCAGAAGTGAGTTTGACTTGCTCATTAGAGGATTGCCTTTTGTGATTTGAGTCTCTTCAATTGCCATTGCGCTGATAGATCGAAGGATCGATGCCGAGGGCCGTGAAGAGACGTTTCATTTCGTCATCAAAGACGGATTGATCTACGCAAGAATTTTGAACCGGCGAGTAAACTTGGGCGCCACATTGAATAGGTTGTGAGCCTGGGGCGATAAGAGCTGCGGTTGGCGCAAGCGGTATCGGTCCCGACTTGTTGAATTCAAAATAGGCGAATGAGATACCCAAAGTTGCCAATGTGGTCACGATTGACGTGACAACGGCAACAAGCGCTACTGCTAGTGGTCCAATGCGATATCCAGACAGAAGCGCCAAGGCTACATCTCCCTTAGAGTCTTTGAAATGTTCGCTAATTCTCAGTGTGAATTTACAGCAAAAGCCTAATGCCAGTAAGGCGAATTTGGTTGGTTGATACCGCTTAATGCTTAAGCGACTTCACCCATACCGATGCCCCAATGGCGCTATCAAATCCCGGCCATGTAATAAAATTAGAGTCTATGCATGGGCTGCATTAGAGAGCCTTTCAGCTTGGCAGAGGTGATCATTAGCTGAGGCAAGTACATTGTTTGTCACGCTATTAAGAGCCTCGGACACATGCCTCGAGCAATGCCAATATAGCGGTTCAAAAAGGGAGGAATCTGGAATGAGCTCCACCAGGTCACCACTTTTGATGTGTTCATCGACCATTATCGCAGGGCTCATACCCCATCCGATATCGCTGAGGCATGCGCAGACAAATCCGTGCGAAGATGGGATTGTGTGACTGATCAATGGCAATTGTTTTTCCAGGATTTGGAACACCCATCTTTTTTGCATGTCGTCCATAGGGCCATATCTCAGAGAGGGGGCTGTTGTAAGATTGGTCTCATTTACACCATGAGGAAAATGCTTCGCCATGAAGACGGGGCTTGCTGTCGCCTTATAGACATGACGTCCCAAATACTTGCTTCTGAACCCTTGGACTGCTTCTTTCGTATTTGAAATTGCCACATTGGCCAAACCTTGCCTCATACGTTCGATGGAGTGGTTTTGGTCGTCGATGGAAATTTCAAATACGAATTGCTCATCTCTATTTTCGGCTTTCTGCAGCACTTCCATAAACCAGCTTGAGAGGCTGTCATCATTGACGACGATTTTGATCATCGGCACCGGCTGATTCATGTTGGCGAATTCTGATGCGAACTTTTTGATGAGTTTGTCTTCCATCATTCCAACGGCTTCGGCATGCCGGCATAGGGCTATGCCAAATTCATTCGGCTCAACCGGGCTCAGTCTTTTTAGGACTACAGCTCCAATTCGTTCTTCAAGTGATTTAATACGCTGCGATACAGCAGATGATGTCATACTCATGGCCCGCGCTGCCGCGTCTATGCTGCCTTCTCTTTCGACAGCCAGTAGTGCCTCTAATTGGGCATAGTCCTGCATATGTCTTACTCCGTAAGGGCCATTTTCTTTATGACGATTCAGCCTTTGGTTGTATTCAGTACTTTTGCTAAAGCGACATAAACAAATCTTACATACAAGTAAAAATATTAGACATATTTGGATTAAATCTACAGATATCAAGATTGTAGAATGATTATATGACCGTCTTTATCATGATTATCATGAAAATACGAATACATCTGATGACACGAAATATTACATATTTGAAACCTATAACTATCAGAAATATCTAGGCCTTCTCTAATAATTTGGCAGTCTTATGGGCGAATTGAATTTTCTACATTGCCGATACTGCAATCCAAGGTGGAAATTTCAGTTAATATCAGCGTTTTTTAGTACAACTAAATCTCAATCAGATCATCGTGGATTAATTTCACTGTAATGGGGGCGCGACAAATTGGCACTTTGGAACAAGCTGTGAATAATATCCGCTACAAAGCATTGGTGTAATCCGCACGGCCATAAGATTATTATGAATCGGTGCTTGGCAAATAAATCTCCAGCACGCCTCGCTTTCCATCTCGGCGGCCGACCTGAACGACGAGATCGATGGTTGATGATGCGTATTCGACAACATCTTTTCTGGTCAGACGTACACCTGTTTGCATAACCATCAGAGCAAGTCTTTCCAATGCTAGTTTCGGGCTATCGGCGTGAACCGTGGATATGGATCCTGGGTGTCCGGTGTTGATGGCTTCGAGGAAATTGTAAGCTTCCGCGCCGCGTAACTCTCCAACAACGAGACGGTCTGGTCTCATTCGGAGGCTACTTTCAAGCAATTTTTCTGTTGATCTGTCTGAGCCTTCGCGGCGACTTGCTACCAAGGCCACGCAGTTTTTGTGGATTGGTCTCAGTTCTACGGCATCTTCGATCGTTACAAGGCGTTCGTTGTGGTGACACATAGTCAGAAGGGCCCGTGCTATTGTGGTTTTCCCAGAAGAGGTTCCACCTGAGATCAAAATATTGAGGCGATCATCGACTGCCTTTCGGAACAGTTTTGAGAGATCGCCGGCAGCAATCAGCTTTTGAATTTCTTTGTGATGGCTTTTGCGTTCGGCATCGACATCGACCTGTTTGCCGAGGACGAACGCAATCTCATCGGGTTCCAAAATTCTGGAGATGTATTTGCGGATAGACAGGGATACTCCCGTTTCGACAGCCGGTGGCACAACGACTTGAACGCGAACATCGCTTCCAAATACGAACACCCGTCCAGAGACTATTGGGTGTTCTTCACTAAGCGCATTTCCGGTTTCACCTGCAAGATTATTCCCGAGCGATAATATCTCATCTTCTGACAATTCAGCGTCTGTAATTTCCACCATGTGGCCGGCATCAGCATATTCGACGAATATGCGTCCATCAGGATTAATGACGACCTCGTTTATGTCATCTGAGGTGAGCAAGTGTTCCAGGGGCTTTAGCCCTTGCTCCGCATAGGAGTTGACGTCCTCGTTCAAGTGAAATCCAGATCCTGATTGACCAAGACATTCATGAGTGTGCCTTGGGGGATTCTGATGATGGGAGGAAGTTTGAGATACTCTTCCAAAACGTCATCAGTGGACTTTTTAAGATCATCGGCCGCGTCTTGCGCGACACCGGTCGCTGCCTGCGTGCCAGTGTTGCCTGTGGCTTCATCATTGGCCAAGAATGAAGGGATGGCGCTGATGCTGGTGATCAGAAGGGCAGTTCCAAACCGTTGGGCAAACCGAGTATCAACATTGCCCGCCTGTCCGCCGCGTCCAAGTCGATCAGTGCCGGTTGCAGCGAGTTTTACGGATTTGCCTTCGGGCGTAATGGCCCGGTTCCATGCTATTAGAACACGTTTTTGAGCAATCGAGATTCTGGAATTGTAACTGCCGATTAGTCTCGTACCGGCGGGCATTAGGATGGTTTGGCCATCAAAGGAATAAACTGGTCTTGTGACTTGCGCGCGAATATTGCCGGGGAGTTCGGTGTTGATCGCTGTTTCCAGAACAGCAGATATGATTGTGCCCTGGACGATTTTGTTTGAGATATCGCCGAGGTCGATTGCCTTTGATGTTTCGAACCCTGTGGCGGACGCAGTTTTTAGAAACTTCTCATTTTCGGTGAGTTCACGAACACCGGTTTCGTCCTCTTTTGTGCCTGACGTTGATTTACCTTCTTCTGATTCATCGTAGACATTGCCGTCTGAAACGCGGCGTTCCAAGAGTTCGGCATCGCGTTTGGCTTTTCGTTCAGCCAAGAGCTTTTTAAGACGCGCACGCTCCTCAGCTTGAAGGCGAAGGCGCTCTTGTTCCGCCAGTTCTTCGGGACTCATGCCCGCAGGAACTTTCGCCTGCGCACGTAATGCAGCCAATTGCGCCTGTAATAGTTTTTCGCGTGTTTCGGCCTCGGCACGCATCGTTTCTGCTTGTTGATCGAGCAACTTTTTTATGTCGCCAGCAGATGGGCCTGAGTCTGGAAGTGGTCGATTAGCGAGGTCTTGAAGCGCTTTTTCGAGTGCTGCAATTCTTGCTGCTGCTTCTGGGTCCAATTCAACTTTTGTTGGCGCTGTTGGTATAACGATTGGCGCAGGTATTGGTTTGTCGATTTCAATTGAAGGTTCGCGCACGATTTCGGTTGAAATGCCGCTGCTATCTACCTTTGAGGCTTGTTGGATATCTTCTGAAGAGGAGGTTGCAAATCCGAACAAGCGCTTGGCTTGCTCTGGGAAGATGAGGAACATTGCCAGTAAGGCAATGACAATAAGGAAAGCGACAATAGCAAAAGGAGACGTACCACGGCGTTCATTGCCGGACATACGTTCACGTCTTGCTCTTAGGCCTTCACTGTCCTTGGTATCGACAGCATCATTTGGTTCATCAGCCATGAGTTATCCCAAAATCCCTTTGCGGATTGGCCCGTTGGAGACACATAGTGCTGCGTCTCCGATGCGAACCGTCCATTGTTTCGCGACACCATCAACGATGATTTGTCGGCCGGATGTTCTTGAGTTGACGATGTATTCTTTACCGCCTTTGCCAACGCGAAAAATCGCGGGAAGGGGCCCATCTTCAGAGAATGAGAAGAATGTCTGTTTGCCATTGTCGAAAACTTCATAGGGCTTGAAGGGTGCTTTACCTGCCATTTGATAGTCAAAGTTGCGGCCTCGTTTGCTTGATGAGCCGGAATATTCAGAAATGACGCCGGTCGGATATTTGAAGGTCGTTCTGAAATTATGGTTTTTGCGGTGACCGGATACGCCGCGATGAGCTCGCAGTTCAAAGGAGTAGACCCGGCGGTCTGTGTAGACGGTCATGTTGGTGATGGCATCATTGTTTAGGGGTTTGATGGAGATCACATCGCCACGTTTAAGGCGAATAATTTGCCATGACGCGCTGTCGCCCACTTGAATGCTTTCGACGACTTCGCTTTTTCCGAACTGCACGGTTGAGATAAAGTTGGTGTGCATATCGAGGCGGTAGACGGTGTTTTCATTGTAGACGAATTGTTTGATACGTCCGTCTGCTGGAAGTGGGACGGGTCGTTGTTCGGCGAGGGCTGCACCTGGCAGCACAAGCGCAGACAAAAGTATCGCAGCTGCAATTATTTTTTTCATTGTGATGCCTTCCTGTTGGATAGAGTTTCCGCATCTACGCGGTAGTTTATGACGACAAAGCCGAGCGGGTTTTTCCAGACAGCTTGTAGGTTTCGTTCTACTTTTGGTTTGAAGACGAAACCGACCGTTGCGACAAAGTCTCGTTCGACTGGATTTTCGCCTTCGGTTTCGAGGGTTTTGCGGAACCGGACCTGGGCAGTTTTCGGCGTGAGAAGAGTGATGGAAATAATTGTGACGCGAACACGTGATCGGTCTGAATAGACTTTGGGCGGATAGTTTTCTGCGCCACGTGTCCAGAGCGTGATTAGTGTTGATTTAGCTTGTTCCTGTGAGCGGGTTAGAACATCTGGAATGCGTGTTTCATTGTCTGATGTGTCGTAGGTTTCACGATCAGAGACATAGCTGACGAGACTTGCTTGTCTGACGGCTTCCTGTTCAGAAAGACTGACGGGTCTGACTTGAACAATTTTCTCTGCTGCACCAGTCGTTTTATCGACCATTACCACATAGGGTTTGATTTCCTTCAGGGGCAGGAGGGCTATTACAACGCCCATGGAGGCGACAGCCAAGGCCAGAGCCAGGACGGCGACTATCATCCATCGGTTTCGTTGAGAGCGTAGCTGAAAGAAGACTTCATCTTCAAAGCTGTGTGCTGTCTCTTCAGCAGATCTCGTATTCATTCCTGTTCTCAAATTCCTTTTGGTTTGGGTGGGTACTATTTACGTCCGCCATCAATGGCAGTTTGGGTTGAGGCGGCATCGCCAGCTTTGGATACCCGATCTGCGGCACCCGCTTTCATTGCATCCATTTGGATGGCTTTGTTATCTCCGGAGCTGCCGCTAGAGGAACCGCGTTGTAGAAAAGTCGGATCGCTGAAACGTTGTCGGTCTCTGCTCATGCGGGAGGCTTGGGTGACATAGGCTGCTGTTTGCGCGATACGGCCACCGCCATTGTCGCGCACATTGTCTGCTGCCTGTCGGCCTGCGTCATGGCGTGCAACGCCGCTATAGGCTGTTCTGACAGGGGCTGTGACTGTATCTCGTGCCATGCGTCCAGCTGCGCGAGCTTCTGCGACACCTGTGCCTGTGGTGACAATTGTGCCGGCAAGCCCTGTGACCAATGATGGAATGTTGAACATCATGAAGATCGCGGCAAAGATCACGATTATAAAACCGGCGGCTTGCGACATTTCAGAGGCATTTTGAACTTCGGAGACAAG
Source organism: uncultured Rhizobiaceae group bacterium (assembly GCA_938010435.1). Taxonomy (GTDB): domain Bacteria; phylum Pseudomonadota; class Alphaproteobacteria; order Rhizobiales; family Rhizobiaceae; genus Pseudahrensia. Next base: position 34,287 of record CALLUS010000020.1, read on the forward strand.
ACCTTCGCCAACCCCGATAACGGCACCCATCACACCGGCGAGAACCAAAGGGATTAGAGCGAACCCAATCGTAAAGCGTGTCCATGATTCAAATAGACTGCGCGTTGCATTGAACAACAAACAGGCGATAAAAATCGGAGCAAATGATACCGCCATTGCCAAGCCGACTTTGGCCAGTGCTGACACTAGAATTGCAACACATGCCATCATCGCACCAAGTACGATCAAGACAACAGCGGTCAGACTTATTCCTAGCCATCCACTTTGTTCATTGGCCCGGTCTGAAAAATTGAAAATTTCAGTGACCATTTGGTCAAGTGCGGTGTTCAGATTAGGCGCGCTAGTCGCACTGATCAGTTCGGCGCCAATTGCTCCGGGCGTGTTGGTCAGAATGTTGTATATTGGTTGAAATTGAGACCATGATGTTGCAACCGACAACACCATCACATAGCGCACACCCCAGGTAACGTAGCTCGACATTCGAACGGGAACGAACTGAAACAGTGCATTGGCCGCTACCAATGCAAGGCCTACCAAACCACCCGCTTGTATCATTGTCGTGACTGGACCTGCAAATCCGGTGAACACTGATTCAGCATATCCGGCGATCGCTGCATCAATCGAATTGAGGGTATCTGCAATGTAACTGGCCATGGTTTGTGTTCCCGCTATTTGAACGCAGGTTCGACCACACCAAGTTGGGTGCAATACTTCATGACTTCGGCTCGATCAGATGTGTGATAGCCGCGACCTGATAATTCCAACATATGAGGTCGGAGCTGCTTATTGCTCTTGCCTGCAAGTCCATCCGGAATTCTTGCTGCAATAGCTTCCCAATCTCGTTTGCCTTCCAAACAAGATGTTTCTATTTTTTCACCAGCAGCACCCGCATCGCAAATACGGCGCATTTCCTCATTTTCCCATTGCCATGCATAGAACGAGACTATTTTCCGCATGCCATTGTTATGTGCCAAATTCTGCATTGCTGCTTTGGCCGTCTCGCTCAAAAATGGAGCTCTTTCGCAATGAAAGTTCTTACCGTGATCTGCCAAGGCGGATTGTACGCCGAGCAAAACTATGCCTGTTGCTGCGATGGCATCGAGGGCAAATTTCAACATTAGTTGTCACCTGTTTTCATGAAGTTTCGGGAAGCCTGTCCATCGCGAGCACGATGCAAAGCTTGCATACCCGCTGCGTTGGTCTGGGCAGACTGGACCCGAATAAGCTCTAGAATAAGGAAGGCGACTTCGGCGTTGACACGAGTGTTGAAATCCACACTTGCTTTAAGGTCGGTAGTGCTGTCGATTTGATCAACAAGTGCGGTGACACGAGTAGCGGCTGAATTGGCACGTTTGTATGAATCGTCTGCCGTTGCAACCGCAGCCAGACCTGAACCAGCCAGAGAAGCAATTGCTTTGTTGGACGCAACATCTGAGCTGTTGAATGTGGAGAGGTCACCAAGACTGAACCGTGATTTAAGATCAGAAATCACGCTGTTCATATCACCAATATTTCCGGAAATCGCGGTGCCACTGATAGCTCCATCGACAATGGATTTTAGATCGGTCGCAGCTGTACGGGCGGTCTTTTCAGCCGCCCCGTTCAGGATACTCGAGATGCCTTTTGCACCAGTCATTGCCTGGAGGCGTTGTTGCATATTCGTAAATTGATCTTTGAGCGTAGTCAGCTGATTGAGTTGCTGCTCATAGTCTTTGATCTGCTGTTGAAGCGTCGCGATGACCTGGGCTATTTGCGAAGTATCAATAACCGGGATGCCCTGAGCGAACGAACCGTGAATGGGAAAACAGGTGAGAGACAGGACCAGGCCTGTCGTAGCTAGAAATTTCTTCATGCTGCTGCCTTTGTGTTCTGATCTGAATTGATAGGTTCGTAGAGACACGCGCAGGGCGACGTGTACTCAGTTGGTATGGAGGCGCAGCTGGTCAGTGAGAGTGCTGCAATCAGGAAAAGTGTTGCTTTAAACATTCGGGTCATTCCTTCCAGAATTCAGGATTGTCTCTCCAATCAGCAGGTGCGCCTTCGCCCTTACCACCACCCAAAACCCGCAATAGAGGTCCAAGGGCATGGAGATCCATGTCTATGATTGTGCTGTCATCACCGGATTGCATCAGCGCCAAGCGGTGCCCGATATTTGATTGCGTAAGAAAATCGCGTTCACGGTCAGTGAGATTGAGGGGCGCTAGCTCATCACGAGTGTTGCGATTGGAGGGATAGATAAGTTTGGTGGTGACGCTTTCGATAATAGCGCCGCCAGCAGCGCTTTCAGAAATGTGAGAGACACGTTGCGTGAGCAAAATAACTGCCACGTTCTTTTTTCGCATCGTGAGCATCCAGTCCTTCAGTCGGGACTGGAAATAGGGATCATCTAGAAGCTTCCATGCTTCATCCATTATCAACAATGTTGGCCGCTCATCTTCAACGACCCGTTCGATGCGCCTGAACACATAGGACAGCCATGCAGTGCGAACATCGTCATTGTCGAAGATCTCTGTGAGATCGAAAGCAACCACGTCCGTATCAAAGTTCAGACTGTCTTTGCCCTTGCCATTGAAGAGCCATTCAAACTGCCCACCGTTGTCCCAACGCCCCAATCGAGTGTGCAAGTCTTTCTTATCATCAACGGCGCGTAGTTGTGATCGGAAATGCGTGATTGTCTGGAGGTTTTTTGCAGCCTTTGAATTATCTCGTGCTGCTTTCGCAAGAGCTTCTATTTGGATGGGCGAAAGCTCACCACCTTTTGGCTTAAGCATAGCGACAAGCCAATCTGTCAGCCATGCGGCACCGCGATCATCTGACTCTGCTTCAAATGGATTAAAGCCGGTGTTTTCACCCATCTTGACCGGAGTATAAATACCCCCGAGCGCGCGGATAGGCATTTCAAAACCCTGGTCTTTGTCGAAGACGATGATCCGAGGGTTTAAGCGCGTCGCTTGCGCAAGAAGGAAAGCTATTCCCAAGGTTTTACCTGAACCGGTCTGTCCCAGAACGAGTGAGTGACCGACAGTTCGCTCATCCTTTTGTCCAGCAAGATGAAAGTTCAGGCGATAGGGTTCTCCATTGCCGGTTGGTAAAATTGAAATGGCTTCACCCCATGGAGATAGGGATTTTGGTCGACCTCTAGAGGCTCCATGGAGTGCGCCGAGCTCTGCGAAGTTTTGGGAGGATATCATCGAGGCTCGTGTGCGATAGGCGTAATTGCCGGGGTGCTGCGCAAAGAAGGCGGCACGTGCGGCAAAGTTTTCTCGTATCATCGCACCGCCCATACTAGTGATGGCGCGCGTGATGGTCCCAAGCGTATCATCGAGCTCTTCTTCGGAGTCGGCGAACACTGCAATTGTGCAGTGATGGTTTCCGAACGCTACGCGCCCAGAAGCTTGATCATCGGCAGCTTCTTCCAATTGTAGTTGGAGAGATCGAGCAGCGTCTTCTGCTGCCGCCATTTGACGTGAGACGCGCTGAATTTTTTGTAAGGCTTCAATTCGGTCTCCTGGCGTGAAGGTGTTTGTAACCACCATATCGACCGCGAGATCTAGGCTATCGAGAATACCCGCATATGTAGAAGCAGGATAATCCTTCAGCGTAATGATGGAGCCATATTTTGTATTTCCGGTATGGGATCCAAAGACGGTGAAGGTGTCCCCAAAAAAGAACACAGGCGCATTGGCAATGAGATCATTGATGGGCGTAAACCGACGACCAGGCGTGATCGGGGCATAGCCACCCGAGATTGTTGCACGCAGGAGCCCCAACCATTCACCACCGGAGACGGTCATTCGACGTGGTGAGGTTTTTCCAAGTGTTTCAATAAAGCCAGAGATGATTTGGTTTAGACGAACGACGCGTTTTTGAAGGTTCTCTTCATTTTGCCTTTTACCACCAGACAGCTTCGCCCAGAGACCAACAACCTTTGACGGTCTTAGTGTGAGCGTAACAAGTGTCGTTCTGTGTCGTAAGCCGGATACGCCGAGGTAATTCTGCCAACGCTGATCAACGGCACTGGCAAATTCCTTGTCTTCTGAAACTGGATCAAGCGATGGCTGGTTCTTTGTTGAGATGCGATGGATCGTAAATCCGACATCCGGCATTTGCTGAGAAACAAGGGATGAAAGCGCATCAGCAATTTCATCAATGGATGCTTCATCACTGGTCGATGCGCTCAAGCCATCAACAGCAAATGAAGACATGACGTCGCCATCGCGCAATAACAAGGTCCGGTCATCGATGGCAGTGATATAGGGCAGGCTTCTTGCTAGAAGTTCTTCTGCTTCCCTATTTGGTTCACTGACCGATTTTTGGGAGAGAGAAATGCGGCTATCAAGCACCATAAGTCACCCCTTTGCCTTTGAGGTATGAGGTACTGAGGGGGGTCACGCGCAAGACGGTGAAGATCACATCAAAAATTCGAGGATCAAATGCAGCAAGCAAACGTAAGGCGACGTAACCTATGATGGCGCTTGCTCCGAAATAGATCAGCGAAAGCGTGGCTATGAATCCGCCTACAACCACGAACATCAACATGATGAAATAGGTCATCGGCAGTCCCATGAGTGAGACTGGTCTTGTTAGTCCTTTGAAGAGGGGGGTTGCCACGCTTTGTTCCTGAAATCTGACTTAGAAGCCGGCCAAAATGGTTGCTGAACCGAATAGAATAACCAGACCAACGATGACCGATCCGGCATAGAGCCAATTCATTCGACCCATCATGAAAAGGATGCCGACAGCGGCAAGTGCAACCAAACCAAGAGCCCGTCCAACCGGCCCTGTAAGAGCGGTGCCGATTGCGGTTAGCATCGTTGTAATGGGTGACAAATCCTGAGCTGCTGCAGGTGAAATAAATGCCATAGCAGCGACAAATGTCAGCAGACCAAGCTTAGAATACGACTTCAAAATTCCCATACGGATACATCTCCTTTGAGGGGGGCTTCTGTTTTTGTTTTTGGCTCTATTGGAGCGGCAACATTTTGAGGTTGGGTATTGAGTTTCTCGATGCCAGCCTTGGTCATAATCCAAGTCACATAGGCCTGTGTTTCCTTGAACGGAGGCACACCGCGATATTGTTTGACCCGTTCCGGTCCAGCATTGTAGGCAGCGAGTGCATGCTCCAAACTACGAAACCGTTTGAGCAGCAATGAAAAGTATTTGGCTGATCCGATTAGGTTTTGACGGGGGTCAAATGGATCGGTGACACCCATATCGCTGGCTGTATCTGGCATTAATTGTCCAAGGCCCTTTGCGCCTTTTTCAGACACTGTAACTGGATTGAAGGCGCTTTCGCGTTGAATAAGCAACTCAAAGACTTCAATGAAAGTGAGAGCGTCGAGACCAGCTTGTCGCACTCCCTCGGAACCCGAAAATTGAACGGCGACCTCTCGTGTGAGTTCACGGAGTTTGGAAGATTTGGTTCGAGTGATCGCGGTTGGATCCACTTCGACAGCCGCTTGCGATCGTGTCTGTGTCTCTGTGACAGTCACTTTGCCTGCGGTGTCATATTCGAGCACGGTCGCATGGCTGTAAGTGGCAATCAGAACTGGAAAAACCGACAATACGGATCCCCAAAGCCCCATTTTGGTGGGGGAAAAACCTAACACACTTAACATGATGCCCCTCAAAGTCCTCTCAAACGCGGATCCGTTCAGTTGGTGTGATGATCAATTGGTCAGTAGTTTCGTGATCTGGGGTTAGATGTTTGGGGCGACAACTTTTGGCTGGGTTAAATATAAAACGCTTCATCAATACCTAAATCACTTCGTCAATTAAAAAGGCGCTGAAGAAGTATTAAAGTCAACGGAACCAATACATTAAGTGACTTAAGAGAAACCGATGATTCAAATCTATAGAAGTCAGAACTAGGTAAATCGGCAATCGCTTCAATTGGATAGCAGCAAAAATAGAAATCGTTTGTCGCCTGAACTCACCTTGGGATGTTAAAATTCAGATCGTTATTCTTGTGGATTGAATTCTTGAAACTCATCAAGAAGCCAAATCAAACGCTTCAAATCGAACGTGGAACTCGTCAAAAAAATCATCTATGAAGCCACTGCGATCGATGCATCGATCGTGGGGCTTAGTAACCCCGAGCACAGCTACCCGCAATTGCCGGGTGGCGATGGCGTATGTCCAAGGCGCAAGCCCAAAGGTCATTGCGCATGAACCACTGTGCTCGTGTTACTAACACCCGGCTTGCGTCGGTTGCCTCGAAAAAACTATGAAGTTTGGGAGGTTACCAGTGGCCGAAAATGATAACATGCAACAGGCGGAGTTCACGCAAGAAGGAAAACTGGTCGTTTCGTTGTCTACGAGTTTGATTGCTGGTGACATAAATTCCACATTTCGAACCATAAAAGAACATATGCTCGCCAATGAACTCAAGGTTTCGAAAGAAATCATTTTGGAGTTTGAAATTGCAAATCTCATTACTGGCAAATCTTAAAGCAATAATGCCAGTGAGCGGGGCGGCCTCAAAAACGGATATTGAAATCCGCTGATCAATAGACATTCACTATTGAGTTCCACAATTTTCGGTAGATACGAAGCAGACACAACAACCAAGTCCTAGTGCTCAGTCGCAGGTAATAAATGTTCCAATATATGTTGCAACAGTGTCTAACCTAGCGTTTCTTAAACCGTCAAAGCACTTTCAGTCGGTTTATGCGCCACCACGCCCAAATGATTGCCATGACCATGCCGGCCAATAGCACTGTACTGGCCAGCCCCCAACCAGCACTTACCACTTGCTCAACCTGTGCCCCAAATGTGAACCCGGTACCCACAAGAATGGTCGTCCATAGTATGGCAGATGCGGCGTTGAGGGTGGTAAACGAGGGCCAAGACATTGTACCCAAACCCAACGGAAACGCACCAACTGTCCGCATGCCCTTTGGATATCGGTAAAGAAACACGTAAGCCCACCCATATCGCGCAACCAAAACCTTCGCTGCGGTCATGGCCCGATAAAGCCAAGGCCATCTGGAGGACCAAGAGATTCCGTAACGTTTTGCAACTGCAAACCTTGCCTCGTCGCCCAAATACCCTCCAGCAAAACTTGCTATCACTACTGGTACCAATTCAAGGGCTCCTGCTTGTGCCGCATAGCCTGCGAACAGCGGAAGCGATCCGCTTTTTAAAGCGCAATAAATGAACAGAAGCCCATAAATCCAGGTTCCATAGTTTGCAACGAGTTCTAGTAGGTTATTCAAGGCTGGTTTCTTTCTCCGGTTGCTCCTGACTGCGGCTCAACCCATCAAACAGTTTTAAACCTACTAGTCGATTTTGTGATCAAGTCACATGTGGCGTTTCGCGACATCGATTGTGCTTTTTTATAAAAAGCCCCATCACACGAAATTTTGAAAGATTTTAATGACTCGGTTAATTTTTTTACGCTATACGCAACGGCATGAACCGCTTTGTTATGATTTTTACAGTTTTTGCAATGGTGTTTGCCGCCTCAGGCATGCACCGTTCGTCTGCGACTGAAAGCGTTCGAAAAACAGCGGATCAGTATCAATACTTGGTTGCCGACACCAATCTGGTTCAAAACGCTGTCGATGAAGATTGTTGCGGAGAAATGGGCTTCGAGAAGCACTCTCCACATGATCACTGCAGCATGACCTGCGCTATTCTTGCCAACCCGATCCGCGCTGAGCAAAATTGGAAAATCGGAAAGATTTCGGAATTTCGAACTGATGTTCTTGCTGGCAATCTATTCGATCTTATGAAGCGTCCTCCAAAAAACCTCGTCTAGTTCCAAATCGATCGCCTTGTGGGCGATCAGTCGTGAATTTAGAAGAGGTTATTCGAACATGCTTACTAGACGTTCCCTATTAACTGGCGCAATTGCACTTGGTTCCACCACCCTATTGACTGCCGCAAGTCCGGCGCTAGCTCACCACAGCAAACGGTTTAAACTGAAGAAGAAATATTTGCCGCAACGCGTATCCTTTAGTGGCTATGCACCGGGCACCATTGTTGTCGATCCGCGCAATCATTTTCTGTATCTCGTAGAAAGCAGATCGAGAGCACGGCGATATGGAGTGGGTGTTGGCAAGGCGGGCCTCACCTTCAAAGGCACGGCCAAGATTAGCCGCAAAGCAAAGTGGCCATCTTGGACGCCGACCAAAAACATGATCCGCCGTTCACCAGAGAAGTATGCTCGATTTGCAGGCGGTGTTCCGGGCGGTCCTGGGAACCCTTTAGGTGCCCGCGCGCTTTATCTTTATAAGGGTAAGCGGGACACCTACTTTAGAATTCATGGCACGACCCAGCCTTCTTCGATCGGCAGATCGGTATCGAACGGCTGTATTCGCATGATCAATGAACATGTCAAAGACCTTTACGAACGCGTGCCCTTAGGTGCTCGCGTCGTAGTTCTTTGATCGAGAAAGATAGTCAAAATGAAAATTCAACTGAAACGAACTCTCACGAGTGCGTTGTTGCTTTTTGCAGCGAGCAATGCCGCCTACGCCGAACAAATCAAAAATATGACCGTGTACAAAACGCCTTGGTGCGGATGTTGTGAAGTCTGGACCAAGGCCATGCAGCAGGCTGGATTTAAGATCGAAGTGAAAAACATGGATGATTTATCGCTGACAAAAAAACGGTATGGCGTGCCCGCTCAGCTTGAAGCATGTCACACAGCGGTATTGGGAAAATACATCATTGAAGGTCACGTGCCTCTGCAGGCAATTGAAAAACTTCAGAGCGAAGAGCCAAATGTACGTGGTATTGCAGTTGCTGGTATGCCTATGGGGTCGCTTGGCATGGGTTATGATCCCGAGGCCCGTTACGATGTTATGTCTTTCGCAGTTTCCAAAACGAATAAACCAGTTGTATTCTACGAGGCAGGCAAATGACCGATATCAAATCCTCCGAGCCATCTAGCCGACGAGCAATGTTATTGGGCGGTGCCAGCGTGGCAGCTTTAACGCTTGCGGGCTGTTCCCGTCGCGAGCCGCAGGGCCGCCGTCCAAGATTGCGCGTCATGGAAAGGATTGCCAAGCGTCGAGCCAAACGGAGAAACACGGATGACTATGCCTTTATGTATGGGCCGAAGCCAAACGAGGAGTTTCCCCTGCCAGCCGTCAACCTCAAGCAGGTGAACTCGAAATTCTATCGGCGCGAAGTTCGAAATCGCACCGGATATCCCGCAGGCACAGTCGTTGTCGATACGAAGAATTTCTATCTCTACTGGACGCAA
>CALLUS010000021.1 GCA_938010435.1 uncultured Rhizobiaceae group bacterium
ATCAAGACAATCGGGCAGCAACGTAACCTGATCGCGACCAATACCCTCGATAAACCCCTTCATCACAAAGCCCTCAGATTCAATCGAGGAAACTATAGCACGATCACAAACCGGATGCTCTTTTCACACACCCTCTCCGCATACCAGCCATTCACTCACCCTCAAACTAAATCCCGACGATATGCCCGTCTTCAATCGTAATAATCCTGTCCATACGGGCTGCCAAGTCGTGGTTGTGTGTGGCAATCAATGCGGCCAAGCCTGTGTTGCGCACGAGATCGGTTAGGGCTTCGAAGACGATATCGGACGTTGATGGGTCGAGATTGCCCGTGGGTTCATCTGCCAAGAGCAGCTTGGGCTGATTGGCCACTGCCCTTGCTATCGCCACGCGCTGTTGCTCTCCACCCGACAGTTCCGACGGTCTATGGGTTGCACGCGCAGCAATGCCCAGATGTTCCAGCAATTCGTCTGAACGAGCATTCGCCGCCGTCTGCCCGCTTCCTGCCACCAGTTGGGGCAGTGAGACGTTTTCGCGGGCGTCGAGTTCGGGCAGAAGGTGGTGAAACTGATAGACGAAGCCGATGTCGGTGCGGCGCATTTGGGTGCGTTTGTCGTCGTTCAACGTGCCACATTCCTGCCCGCCAATCATCAAGCTGCCGGCGTCCGGCTTTTCCAGAAGTCCTGCCAAGTGGAGCAGTGTTGATTTTCCAGCGCCCGATGGAGCGACCAGTGCTACCAACTCACCACGGTTGATTTCCAACGCCGCGCCATTCAATACGGTGAGCGCATGTTCACCCTTGCCGTAAGTGCGGTTGATGTCTCTCATTTGGAGCACGGCATTACTCATAACGAAGCGCCTCCACAGGATCGAGACGCGCCGCGCGCCATGCGGGGAAAATCGTTGCTAGAAGTGAAAGCCCCAGCGCCATGCCCACAACCATAACAGTTTCACCGGGATCAATGCTGATCGGAATATCGGTAAGGAACCGCACTGTCGGGTCCCAAACATTTGCACCGCTCATCCACGACACGAAGTCTTTTATCGCGTTGATGTTGAAGCAAAACAACAAACCGAGCGCAAAACCGGCAATCGTGCCGAACACGCCAATGCTGGAACCTGTGATTAAGAATATCCGCATCACAGTGCCACGGGTTGCACCCATAGTGCGTAAAATGGCGATATCCCCGCCTTTGTCTTTCACCAGCATGAACAGGCCGGAAATGATGTTCAGCGCTGCCACAAGCAGAATGAGGGTGAGGATGATGAACATGACATTGCGTTCCACCTCCAGCGCTTGAAAAAAGGTGATGTTGCGTTGTCGCCAGTCGGTCAACAGAATTGGTCGTTCTGCCGCTGCTTCAACCAGCGGGCGCACTTCATCCACCGCATCAGGGTCATTTAAAAACAATTCAATGACTGAGACTTTGTTTTCTTGATTGAAATAAAGTTGCGCTTCTTTCAGGGGCAGAAAGACGAACAATCCGTCATATTCCGCCATGCCCATTTCGAAGATGGCGGTGACAGGATAGCTTTTCACACGTGGCGATACACCGACCGCGCTGACATTTCCTTGCGGTGTGATGAGCGTGATGTCTTCGCCCAAGCGAATGTTCAAATTCTCAGCCATGCGAATACCAATGGCCACGCCGGGCCGGCTTTCGTTCAACTGTGCGGGGTTGTTTTCATCATCGCCTGCAATGGTGATTTCGCCGTTTTCATCAACAATGACTTCCTCTTCGCCATTGTCGGCGCTGTCAGCAATGTCAAATCCGTCCAACGTACCTTGTTTGATGTTGTTGCCAACGATTGCCAAACGTTTGAGGTCAGCTTCGCGCAAGCCACGCACACGTGCTCCTGTGCCGCCCTTACCACCAGAGGCCAACACTTCGCCTTCCACAAGCGGCAGAGCGATTGTGACACCATCTACGGTCTCAATGCGACGTGCCAAAGCGTCGTAATCTGTCAGTTCAGAATGTACGGGGGAGACAATCAAATGGCCATTAATGCCCAGAATGCGGTCGAGCAACTCCGTGCGAAATCCGTTCATAACCGCCATGACGATGATCAAAGTCGCGACACCCAACATAATGCCGACAAACGAGATGATCGAGATCACTGAGATGAATGTCTCTTTGCGGCGACTTCCCAAATAGCGGCGCGCCAACATCCACTCAAAACTGGCGAATGGCTTGGTTTTTCCGGGCAGTGCGTCACGCACGGCGGTTGGCGAAATTGTGTCGTTCAAATTAGCCCCCGAACCGTTCATTCACGTCTTTTTGCCAAGCGGTCAGTTTGTTCATGGTTGCTTCCATTGTGAGGTTTTCGCGTTCACCCGTTGCACGGTGTTTCACTTCAATCTCACCATTTTTCAAACCACGTGGGCCGATGATCAGTTGCCATGGCAAGCCGATCAAATCCGCCAATGCAAATTTACCGCCAGCGCGTCCATCGGTGTCATCATACAGAACATCGAAACCTGCATTGGTCAGTTGGTTATAGAGATCGACACAAGCAGTATCGACGGCTTCATCGCCCACGCGCAGATTGATCAAACCGACATCAAATGGTGCGATTGAATCCGGCCAGATAATGCCGTTCTCGTCGTGACCGGCTTCAATAAGAGCCGCCACAACGCGGCTCGGGCCGATACCATAAGAGCCCATGTAAACATCATGGTCTTTGCCATCAGGGCCTGTGACCTTCGCCCCCATGGGTTCAGAATATTTGGTGCCAAAGTGGAAAATGTGCCCCACTTCAATACCGCGAGCGTTCATGCGGTCACCCTCAGCAACTTCGTTCCAAAGGTTTTCATCGTGCATTTCGTCTGTGCGCGCGTAATTGCTGGTCCAGTCTTTGAAAATACCTTCAATCGCTGCATCGTCGGAATAATCGATATTGCGATCCGGCACGGGCAGTTTCATGGTATCGCCGTGGCAGAAGACTTCACTTTCACCTGTGTCAGCAAGAATAAGAAATTCGTGGGACAAGTCGCCACCAATCGGGCCAGTGTCTGCGCGCATCGGCACCGCCGTCACACCGAGACGGTCAAATGTGCGCAGATAAGAAACGAACATGCGGTAGTAAGCAGCACGAGAAGACGGTTCATCTAGATCAAACGAATATGCGTCTTTCATGAAAAACTCGCGGCCACGCATCACTCCGAAGCGCGGGCGCACTTCATCGCGAAACTTCCACTGGATATGGTACAGGTTCAACGGCAGGTCTTTATAACTGCGCACATAGCTGCGGAAAATATCCGTGATCATTTCTTCGTTGGTGGGGCCAAACAACATATCGCGCTCGTGGCGATCCTGAATGCGCAGCATTTCTTTGCCGTAGTCATCGTAACGGCCTGACTCGCGCCAAAGGTCTGCGCTTTGGATTGTAGGCATGAGAACTTCAACCGCCCCTGCTCTGTTCTGCTCTTCGCGGATCACCTGCTCGACTTTGCGCAGCATTTTCAAACCGAGCGGCAGCCAAGAGTAAATGCCTGCGGATTGTTGCTTGATCATACCTGCACGCAGCATGAGCTGATGCGATACGATTTCAGCTTCGCGTGGCGCTTCTTTAAGAACAGGTAGAAAATACTTGGAGAGATACATTGTCGAACCAGAAATATGAGGGCAGATTCGCCCTGTTCACGTTATGTGAAACTCAAACCGCATTCACGTGCGCAAAACAAGGGGCAAGACTATGTCCGACGTGGGAGATAACGCGGAAAACATAAATTTACACAGGGATGATGGGGCGGAACTGTTGCGCCAACAGGCCGAAGCGCCAGCGACGTGTTGGAATGGTTGCACAGCAAATAAACATTGCGCATCGCCTACCGCTTAATCAATCTGCCTAAATTTTAATCAAATCGATTTCGTGAATTTGAGTAAAACCAAACAAAAACGAGCTCTTTTTGACCTGTATTCACATTTTTGGTTCAAAACCTGCTCAATTTTCGAGATTCCTGTGGTTAATCCGCCAAAAAATGCGAAATAGATGTCGAATCTGAAAAAACTGGCATGACACGTGCATAGTGACGAGCAGCGCTTGTGGAGGGGACTGCATTCAAAATTTTCCCCATCACAAATGTTCAACGTTCTCAAGAATAAGGATCTGATTTCGTGAAAAAAATCGAAGCGATCATAAAGCCGTTCAAACTGGATGAAGTGAAAGAAGCGCTTCAGGAAGTTGGGCTGCAGGGTATCACCGTATTGGAAGCCAAGGGGTTTGGCCGTCAAAAAGGACATACAGAACTGTATCGCGGTGCAGAATACGTGATTGATTTTCTCCCGAAGGTGAAAATTGAAGTCGTGCTCAACGATGATCAAGTTGAAGCTGCAATTGAAGCCATTCGCAAAGCCGCCGAAACGGGTCGCATCGGCGATGGCAAAATTTTCGTATCACCTGTTGAACAGGTTATCCGTATTCGTACAGGTGAAACCGGCGCAGACGCTGTTTAACCACATATTTTTATACCGGACTTTATCCACTCAGGAAGGACTACCATGACAACCGCCAATGACATTCTAAAAACAATGAAAGACGACAATGTCGAATATCTCGACCTGCGTTTCACCGATCCACGCGGTAAAATGCAACACGTCACCATTCACACAAGTCAGGTTGATGACGACTTGTTTGCAGATGGTGCAATGTTTGACGGTTCATCCATCGAAGGTTGGAAAGCAATCAACGATTCAGACATGGTTTTGATGCCTGATCTGGAAACGTCTTACATGGACCCTTTCTACGCCCATTCCACAATGGCCATCTTCTGCGACATTCTTGAGCCAGACACTGGTGAAGGTTATGAGCGCGACCCGCGTATGACCGCAAAACGCGCAGAAGCATTCATTAAGTCAGGTGGTTTCGGTGACACTGCTTATTTTGGTCCTGAACCAGAATTCTTCCTCTTTGACGATGTGAAGTTTTCTTCTGACCCGTACAAAACCGGTTTTGAAGTTGATTCAGACGAGTTGCCAACAAACACAGATGCTGATTACGAAGTCGGTAACATGGGCCATCGCCCACGCACAAAAGGCGGCTATTTCCCGGTCAACCCGGTGGACAGCGCGCAGGATATCCGTTCTGAAATGCTTTCCACACTCGGTAAAATGGGCGTTCCTGTTGAAAAGCACCACCACGAAGTGGCCGCTGCACAACATGAACTTTCCATGCTGTTCAACACACTCACACGCAAAGCTGATGAAGTGCAGTTGTACAAATACGCTGTTCAAAACGTTGCACATGCTTATGGCAAATCAGCAACGTTTATGCCGAAACCTGTATTCGGCGACAACGGAACAGGTATGCACGTGCACCAATCCCTTTGGAAAGACGGCAAGCCTTTGTTTGCTGGCGACCAATATGCTGGTCTTTCTGAAACTTGCCTCCACTACATTGGCGGTATCATCAAACACGCAAAGTCTTTGAACCTTTTCACAAACCCATCAACCAACTCTTACAAGCGTTTGGTTCCAGGTTACGAAGCACCTGTTCTTTTGGCTTATTCCGCTAAGAACCGTTCAGCATCTTGCCGCATTCCACATGTGTCTTCTCCAAAAGGTAAGCGTATGGAAGTGCGTTTCCCTGACCCGATGGCGAATCCATATCTGTCATTCGCGGCAATGCTGATGGCTGGCCTTGACGGGATCAAAAACAAAATCCATCCGGGCGAACCAATGGACAAAGACCTTTATGACCTGCCGCCAAAGCAGCTTAAAAAGATACCAACCGTTTGCGGTTCATTGCGCGAAGCTATGGATGCGTGTCGCAAGGACCATGCTTACCTTTTGGAAGGTGGCGTGTTCACTGCCGATCAGATCGAAGCCTATATCGCTTTGAAAGAAGAAGAGAATGCACGTTACGAAATGACTCCACACCCAGTGGAATTTGACATGTACTACTCACTGTAGTCATTATCCAAATAAATTTAGAAAAGGCTAGATGAGAAATCATCCGGCCTTTTTTGTTTTTGTTGATGCACGGCTGCGCCAACCCCAGCGTTCCAAAAATCGATAGGTAGAGACCTGAAACGTATACAAGCCGCTCGGAATATAGTTTTGTCGATAGGAGTTCCCTCCCCCCACATCTCGGATAGTTCTTTCCATAGCGCTAAAACACTTTTGTGAACCATCTTCCGCGTAACTGGAATAGAGGTTGATCCAATTTAACGAACGAACCTTTTGTAAAGGGCAAAGTGATTTCACTGCCGCGCGATCCATTTGGAGCCATCGCAATCTTTGTAATTCGGACAGCGGTGTTAAATCATATATCCACGTTCTTCCCACATCCAATGTCTCTAGACGTTTGCTGTCTCGCAAAGGCGACAAGTCAGAAATTTGAGTGTTAGCCAAATAGACAGATTTGAGCTCGGATGCATTAGACAAGGCATCGATATTTTGAAGTCGCGTGCCTGAAGCCCTGACACTTTCGATTCCTTTGATGCTGCCAACAGCCTGCGGAATGGTTGTGAGATAACGCAAGTCACCAACATTAAGATTGGTCTGACCTTTCTTAATAATCTCTGCAATTCTGGTCTCTGCAGTTCTAAAATCCAGATAACCACGTACAGAATAATACAGTTTGGGACTGATTGCCGTAAGAACAATTAGAGCTAGCAAAATTTTGAACATCTTCATTGCATTTCCCCTTCTCCTAAATATCCAAATTGCACATACCCCTTGGTAAAGAGTGAATGAAGCCTGTCGGTTTGGAAACTTTCTAAAGAGTGCGGTCGAATTTGCGTGGCAGTTTATTAACATTACTATTATAGTCATGTTTAATAATTGAGCGCATATTCGCTCATCAACCACCTTCCCGAAGCCTTGAACTTCGGAGTATTGAGGTTTCGCATGACACATCATTTCGCTTCGGCCAGTGGGTCGAATGGCTGTTATTTTGAACGAACGCCAGAGCACCTTGTGCTCGAAGGATATCGCCACTGGTCCGCAGGTTATGAAACGGGCTCCATTCAACCTTGGGAAATGGCCCGAAACATTTACGAGACCAGTCTTGGTTTTGGAGAAAGTCAAAAAGCACTAAGTGCTCTTTCACACTATGTCCGCGCTCTAAAGAAATGCGCCAATTGTCCGCTGCGGGCCTTCCCCTTCCATTCACAGCAGCTCTGCATTGAAGAATGTTTGACACTAGGATTGATCGCCGGGTTGCAACACGGCGATGATGCTGTGGACTTTTGCTTGTCGCATCTGGCGTGCCCTTCAAGTTGCAATGAGATATCGGAGGCGGCTTTCCTGTTCTCGTCAACCTTACGTGAAATCAATCAAATTTTGCTGCCGATTCCCAAACATGTCATCGAAGACGTAACCACGCGGCAGGTTGCAAAACAGTTCCATTGAGCAGTCGCGGTTTTGAAATCCCGCTTTTTACCACATCTGTTCCCCCTCGTTTTGGAGACTCAAATGATGAATATCAGACGTTTTTTTACCCCTGGCACAACCATCTCGACAATGTTGACTTTATTTTTGACCATTCCAGCGTCTCTCGCCGCTGATACCAAGATCACCAATGAGGTGGCCAAAGACCTAAAAACTGGCGGTTACGTCATTTACATCCGCCATGCGTCGACGGAAAAAGACTATGCAGATCAATTGACCGCCGACACATCTAATTGCTCTACTCAAAGAACGCTCAGCGAAAAAGGTTGGCGCGAAGCGGGACTCATCGGTTCTAGTTTCTCCAATTTGGGAATTCCTGTTGGCGCAGTTTACTCCAGCGAATATTGCCGAGCTTGGCAGACTGCAAAATTAGCATTTGGTACTTATACAAAGTCGGCAGATTTGAACTTTGAAAGAGCCGAAGAATACAACGAAGAGCAGGCAGCCATGATGAAATCGCGCCTTTCTCCCATGCTGTCCCAAACGCCAGCAAAAGGCACCAACACTGTCATAGTCGGTCATGATGACCCCTTTGAAGCAACGACCGGCATTTATCCTGAACCGCAGGGCGTGGCGTATCTCGTAAAACCAGATGGGTCTGGAAACTTCAAAGTCATGGGATCGATTTCTCCAACGGATTGGCCAAAGCTGATCGTTGGGCCAGTTGAATAAGTAACATCTTTTTTAGAAGCCGGATGGGAAATCATCCGGCCCTTTTTTGTCAGAAAAAAATTACCTCAAGTGTCCGTTTCGCACTTTCCCGTTCGTCTGGTATGTACAGGAGCATGTCGCTGCTGGCTCAAAGAAGGAACGAAACCATGCAATTCATTTGTCTTATTTACTCCGCACCGAACTCAGGCCCACAGCCAGGAACAGCCGAATTTGGTGCATTGATGCAAGGCTACGGTACATTTACTGAAAAGGTCCGTAACGAAGGTAAACTTGTCTCTGGCGACGCACTTCAAGGCGTAGAAACAGCAACGACCGTATCTGTTCGCGGTGGTAAAACCGAGACGATGGACGGCCCTTTTGCAGAAACCAAAGAACAATTGGGTGGCTATTATCTACTTGATTGCAAAGATATTGATGAAGCAATTGAATATGCAGCGATGATCCCCACAGCAGAGCACGGTCGAATTGAAGTGCGTCCTGTAGTTGTTTGGGACAACTAAACAGTCCAACTTTAAATCATGTTGCCCCCATTCTCGCTCGATCAATCTATCGAAAAAACCGTTCGGGAAGAATGGGGGCGCATCCTTGCATCGCTGGTAAAGTCACTAGGCGATATCCAACTGGCAGAAGATTGTCTGCAAGATGCGATTGTCTCTGCCATGACCCATTGGCAGAGAAACGGTTTGCCGAATTCTCCCGCTGCATGGTTGATCACCGTAGCCCGCCGAAAGGCCATTGATCGATTGCGTAAGAGTCAGAAGTTTGCAGCCAAGCAAGATGAGATTTTGTATTTACAAAGCCTCGAAAATCAACCCACCGACGATCTGACCGGCGATGACATCCCTGACAAACGTTTGGAGATGATCTTCACTTGTTGTCACCCGTCGTTGGAAGAAAAGACACAAGTTGCTTTAACCCTGCGCAATCTCGGCGGATTGTCGACAGAGGAAATCGCCAGTGCTTATCTCGACAGCGCTGATACGATGCAACGGCGTTTGGCTCGAGCGAAGAAGAAGATCGCGGCAGTCAAAATTCCGTATCGAGTTCCAGATCAAGAAGACCTACCGGAGCGACTTTCAACGGTGCTGCGGGTGTTGTATCTCATTTTCAATGAAGGATATTCAGCCAGTTCTGGCGAACGTCTTACCCGTGTAGAATTGTCTGACGAGGCTATCCGATTGGCGCGCATCGTTTCCAAGCTCATGCCAGACGAAACCGAAGTTTTCGGCCTGCTTGCCTTGATGTTGTTGCACGATGCTCGCCGCACTGCTCGTTCAAACGTGGATGGTTCCATGATCGCGCTGGAGCACCAAAACCGTGCGCGGTGGGACAAAGCGAAAATCGCGGAGGGTGTATCAATACTAACGGATACTCTGCCCAAACAGCGGATTGGGCCATATCAACTGCAGGCCGCCATCAGCGCCGTTCACGATCAATCGTCTTCATGGGATGAAATGGACTGGCGCGAAATATCGGCGCTTTACGACCTGCTCTACGAAATTCAACCCTCACCAGTGGTCCTGATCAACCGTGCAATGGCCGTTTCATATGCCCATTCGATTGACGATGCCCTGACACTGTTGGACCAAGCCAATAGGGATGGGAAATTGGACACTTACCAGCATTACTTCGCGGCCCGCGCAGATATGTTTTTAAGAACCGATAAATTTGAAGAAGCCGCATCTCACCTCAGAACTGCCATTGACTTGTCCAAGAACGATCAGGAGAAAGCGTTTCTGCACTCAAAACTTGAGCAATGCCAAAATTCTGGCCATGAAAGCTAATCAAGCACGAGCCAAATTCACGCATTTGTGAGCCGATATCAGTTCAAGCGGTTGAACAAATCATCCATAGAGAGTTGGAGTTTTGAAGGAGCCACATTTATGGAGCTAGTGTTTGGCTATTTGGCTGGTCTTTTGACTTTGCTGAATCCGTGCGTGCTGCCTGTCCTTCCAGTTATTCTCATTGCTGCTTTGAACCAACATAAATTGGGGCCGCTTGCACTTTGTGCCGGATTATCCGTGACATTTGTGACTTTAGGGCTTGGGGTCGCGACGCTTGGCCCCGCTTTTGGCATTGACGACATTACAATCTCACGCGTTGCAAGCGTGGTGATGATTGCCTTTGGAATGATTTTGCTGGTGCCACAACTTTCATCAAGATTTTCAATGATTACTGGCGATTTTTCCAACACGTTGACAGCCAAAACCTCTGGCTTGGATGACAGTGGCTTACGTGGTCAGTTTATAACGGGTCTACTTCTCGGCGCGGTTTGGAGCCCTTGTATTGGCCCTACCCTCGGCGGTGCAATATCGCTTGCCTCGCAAGGCAACAACGTCGCTTGGGCCGGCGCCATTATGGTGTCGTTTGCGCTCGGGGTGTCCTCAATCATTCTTTTGCTGGCGATGGCCTCTCGCGAAGCGCTGTTTCGCAACCGAGACCGTTTGGCGCGCTTGGCGCGCTACGCAAAACCGATCACGGGAATTTTGCTTGTTTTATTGGGCCTGTTTCTGTTTTTTGAGCTTAACCATGCAATTGACAGATGGGCGATCCAAACATTGCCCCATTGGTTGCTCGATTTATCCGTACGTTTCTAATCAATAACTAGGAGAACAACATGAAAACTTCACGTCGTGCCCTGCTCGCCTTTGCCGCCGCCATCGTTTTGGCTGCTCCAACTGCAGCAAGTGTTGAGGCAAGAACTCTGAACTTCAGTGTCAAAACTTATAACTCGCTTCTGAAAAGCGGAAAGCCGTTCATGCTGGGCGTTCATACAAGCTGGTGCTCCACATGTGACAGACAAAAGAGAACGATCAGCGCACTGAAATCCAAGGGCAAGCCCTACAGTTCAGTGACAGTTTTGGAAATGGATTGGGATAAGTATCGCGGTTCAAAGATCGGGCGTCAGTTGCGTATTCCTCGCCGTTCCACACTGATCATGTATAATGGAAAAGGAAAAGAAGTTGGCCGTACCATTGCTGGAACGAGCACATCTACGATTAAAGGTCTTTTCGACAAAGGCGTTTAATTAAGTTCCACGCCCTGTGAACACAATTACGCTGCTTTGGGCGCTTCAATATTGATTGAGGCGTCTGATGCAATAGTGACTTTGAGACCATCCAAGTCTTCGTTCATGATCAACTGGCAAGACAGACGCGAATTTGGTTCCACGTCAAAAGCTTCATCCAAGCGATCTTCTTCGTCTTCACGCATGTCGTGGAGTTTGTCCGTCCATTCGGCATCCACGTACACATGGCATGTGGCGCAGGCACACGCGCCACCACATTCGGCTTTAATACCAATGCCGGAGTCTGACGACCAATCGCGAATGATTTCCATAACCCGAAAACCTTCGAGAGCCTCCAATTCAGCTGAATTGCCGTTGGGGTCTGTAACATGAATTTTCATGAGTTAAATTCCTTGAAGCATAAATCACAACAGGCATTACGCACTGCGGCGTGTCCATTTCTTTCCGCCGTTTGATGCGGTGTCTTGCAGTGCGGGTTGATAAAATAGGTGAATGCTTGGATCTTTGCCTTCTATGATCGCGTCAATGGTCGGCTGATGTGTGATGAGCAACGCATCGCAACCGCAACGTTTGAAAAACGCAACTTGGTCAATGCGAATATCTCCAACGGCCCTCACCTCACCTTCAAACCCATATCTGTCACGCAACAAACGTGCCTTGGAAAATGAAGTTCCATCCGCAAAAGATGGGAAGTTGAGAGACACCAGAGCGACAGACGAAAGATCGTCGGCAATGTCTTCCAACGGCTCTAGAGTATCGAGATACACCCCGACACGACCATCGTTTCGCGCAAGCAACGCATCGCGGTTTTCTTTAAACACGTCGAGCGTGACAATAACATTGACACCTTCAGGGATAGGCTGTTCACCCTCGACAGTGACCCATACATCTTCGGCCACAACGCCTTTTACAAATAGAGTACTCATTAGACGGTCGTCTCCGTTGGATCTGGTTTTGAGTGAATGCCACATTCGGTTTTTTTGAATCCGCTCCATCGCCCCGTGCGTGGATCGTCGGCATCTGCCGGTTGCGTACAAGGTTCGCAACCAATGGATGGATAGCCCATGTATGTCATTGGGTGTCTCGGCAAATCATGTTCTGATACATAGTTGGAAACATCATCGTTCGACATTCCAGCCAATGGGTTGATTTTCGCCCCACCATTTTCAAATTCGAATATTTGAAGTTTAGAACGAGTGGCGGCCTGATAGCGTTTGCGACCTGTGAACCAAGCCTGAAACTGACTGCGCACTTCAATAAGTGGGTTTATCTTCCGAACGGCACAACAACTATCAGGGTCTGTTTTGTGCAGCTCGCCTGTTGGATCTTTGTCGGCCAAATCTCTCTCGGTTGGGTTAAGAATGCGCACATCACGCAATCCCAACTCGTCAATGAGGGTTTTGCGATAGTTATGAGTTTCCGAAAAATGCTTCCTTGTATCAATGAAGAACACTGGAACGTCTTGGCTATGTTGCGCAATCAAATGCAGTAACACAACTGACTCAGCACCGAATGACGAAACAACGGCGATGTTTTTCTCGCCGAACAACGTCAAACTGGCAGCAATGATTTCACTTGGATCTGGTGAGTCAAAATTCATATTACCGCTCCGTTGAAAACAAATCGTTCATCACGCAGCATCCTTCGCGGGGTAAAGTGCGTCTTTGAACGGCTGTGCACCAAGGCGTCGATAGGTTTCCAAGAAGATTTCGTCGTCCGACAATCGCTTGCCGAGATAGACATTAACAATGGTTTCAACTGCATCAGTGATTTCATCTGCCGCAAAACCACGGCCCACAATCTCACCAATTGCTGCCTTCTCATCGCCAGAACCGCCAAGAGTGACCTGATAGAGTTCTTCGCCACGTTTCTCAACGCCTAGAATACCAATATGTCCTGCGTGATGGTGACCACAGGCGTTGATGCAGCCCGAGATTTTGAGCTTGAGTTCACCAATCTCGTTTTGCTTGTCGAGATCAGCAAAACGCTCGCCAATGTCTTGCGCTACAGGAATGGAACGGGCGGTCGCTAATGCGCAATAATCCAGCCCGGGACACGCGATGATGTCGGTGATCAAATCAGAATTCGCCGAAGCCATGCCGTTGGCTAGAAGCGCATCATAAACCATTCTCAAATCATCCAGCTTCACATGGGGCAGAATGACATTTTGGATATGACTCACGCGCAATTCGTCGAACGAATATGTTTTGCCAAGATCAGCCATCACTTCGATTTGTTCAGCAGTCGCATCGCCGGGCGCCTCGCCAGTACCCTTCAAAGCAATCGTTACAATGCCGTAGCCGTTTTCACGGTGTTCGCTGACGTTTTGGTTCACCCAGCGTGCAAAACTTGGGTCAGCCACTTTAGCGGCTTCAAGTGCCTCGCTGGTTGATGGCAATTTCTCAAAATCAGGTGCAGCGAAGTAGTCTTCAATTGCCCGCACATCTTCGTCAGGCAATTTCAGAACACTGTCTTTAATACGTTCGAATTCGGCATCAATGTCTTTACGCAATTCATCAATTCCGGTTTCATGAACCAGAATTTTGATGCGTGCTTTGTATTTATTGTCGCGCCGGCCATAGAGGTTGTAGACGCGCAGAATAGCTTCGCAATAAGACAACATATCTTCTTCCGGCAACCAGTCGCGCACCAACTTGCCGATCATCGGCGTGCGGCCCAAACCACCCCCGACAAAAACACGCAAGCCGAGTTCTCCAGCATCGTTCTTACGAACTTCCAAACCAATGTCATGAAACTGCATTGCAGCTCTGTCATTGGGAGAACCAATCACCGCAATTTTGAATTTGCGTGGCAAGAAGAGGAATTCAGGATGTATCGTAGACCACTGGCGCAAAATTTCCGCATAGGGACGCGGATCAGCAACTTCATCAGCCGCCGCACCCGCAAAATGGTCGGCACTGACGTTGCGTATACAATTGCCGGACGTTTGGATTGCATGCATCTCGACGGATGCGAGGTCTTCCAGAATGTCGGGAATGTCTTCGAGCTTCGGCCAGTTGAACTGAATGTTCTGGCGCGTGGTGAAATGCCCGTATCCACGGTCATATTTGTTAGCGATATGACCAAGCATACGCATTTGCGAAGAATTCAAAGTACCATAAGGCACCGCGACACGCAGCATGTAGGCATGTAGTTGGAGATACACACCATTTTGCAAGCGAATGGGTTTGAAGTTGTCTTCACTCAACTCGCCTGAAACGCGGCGTTGAACCTGCTCACGGAACTGGTCCACACGGGCAGAAACAAACTCTTGGTCAAACTGGTCGTAACGATACATAGATAGAGTCCTTAAGCGGCATGGGCCGTTGTGTTGGCTTGCTTTCCGAGGTCGAGACGGAATGTCGGCCCAGCCGCACGGATTTGCTCACGGAAGCGTACTGGCACAATGTTTGCGCCTTCAACCGTCACATCGATTTCGTAAGGCTCTACCACCACGTTTTCGGCATCAGCTTTGTGCGCGATTGCAGCTTGGGTCTCCCTTTCGTCTTCGGTTTTGATCACCAAAGCGGAATTTACGTCTTCAACCCAGCGGCCATTTGCGCCGAGCCACACTGTTTCGCCATCAAGCAAGCGGTTTGCAGTAAACGTAATCGGGTTTTTCAAAGTGGTCATGCTGCTAGTCCTTCCAGAGTTGAAGAAAATTTGATTTCAGAGCCGAGGGGCTCGCATTTGTTGAGGTTGATGCCAGCGACAGCTTCACCAATAATGATGAGAGCTGCGGCAGTCTTCGATTTTTCGTCAGCCAAGTTTTTGAGATCAGCCAATGTGCCAACCTGACGGCGGGCATCACGGCGGCCGATGTTTTCCAAAACGGCCACTGGTGTGTTGCTGTGCAGGCCAGCGTCCTGAAGGCGTTGTGCGGTTTCACGCGCCACTGTGCGGCCCATGTAAACGGAGATCGTTGCACCGCTGAGCGCAAGGTTGGCCCAATCGGGAAGCAAGTCCCCTTTCAGGTCATGACCTGTTGTAAACACCGCAGAAGACGCGGTGCCACGCAGAGTGAGCGGAATTTCAGCTTCAGCAGCACCAGCAAGTGCAGACGTAATACCGGGGACGATCTCATAAGACACATCGTTTGCCCGCATAGTTGCAATTTCTTCACCAGCACGACCAAAGATCATTGGGTCACCTGATTTCAAACGGACAACTTTTAAACCTTGTTTAGCTTTTTCAACGATCAAAGCATTAATCTCGTCTTGAGACTTGGAATGGCACCCCTTGCGTTTGCCAACTGAAATCACTTCGGCATCGCGGCGAGCCATACGAACGATCTCGCCCGGCACCAGCGCATCGTGCATCACAACATCTGCATTTTGCAGAACGCGGTGAGCACGGAGTGTCAAAAGGTCTTCAGCACCGGGGCCAGCACCAACAAGAGAAACAAAGCCCTGCCCGTCTTCAGTTTGAGACAACAACTCGCGTGAAGAATGGCAAGCTTTGCCCATGTCGCCATCAAGAACAGCAGCAGCGGGTTCACCATCGAAAAAACGTTCCCAGAACAAACGACGCTCGCGACCATCTTTTTCGGTACGGGTTACTGCGCCACGAAAAGCGTCCGCAAATCGAGCAAGTGCACCCGTGCGAGATGGGAGAAGTTTCTCAATGGACGCCTTTAAACGACGTGCCAACACAGGTGCGGTTCCGTTTGTGCTCACAGCGACAACGACTGGAGCACGATTTACAATTGACGGCGTAATGAAGTCACAAAGATGTGGCTTGTCCACCGCATTTACAGGAACACCCACCATGCGGGCAGCCTCTACAGCGGCTCCATCCAGCGTTTCGTTTTCTTGTGCAGTGAACACCAGCGCGGCATCTGCAAAGTCTTCAAACTGAAAGTCGCGTTCAATCCACTGGGCATTGGCGGCTGAAACCGCTGTGCGCATGGACGTGTTGATTTCAGGAGCGATCACCACAAGACGTGCGTTGGTTTCGCTGAGCAAACGCAATTTGGCGACGGCTTCATCACCACCGCCGACAATCACAACAGATTTGTCAGCGACTTTGACGAAAGCAGGAAACACATCAAGCTTTGCCTCATCATAGGCATTGAAAGCATGACCAGCTTCACAAGTTGCAGTGTTTGGCTTTTGAAAATCCATATTCTTGGATCCTTCCTGTTGGACCCAAAAGATAGGAATTAAGGGCGGAAGACCCGAGGAACGCCGTTCCAATGTTTTTCAAGAAGGAGGATTTTTGTTCCTGCGTTTGGCAAAAAGGCAGAAAAAGCGCTGATTTACAGCCTAATCGCGCTGCCAGATGAAAAATGGTGCCTTGTTTGGGCGCACGCCGAGACTCGCGCGCAGATCATTTGTGACACCGTCTTCAATGGCTTTTCCGTTCGACAGATTTGCAAGTGTGTCGTGAAAATCATCGCCAATCATTTTGAAATGATCAATTTGCCGAAACTGCTCCAAACGCTCAGCATCGGTTGCGAGATGTTCCCCACCTTCGTGGGTTTGCATTCCCTTATACGGCCCGGGAAAGGAGAAAATCATTCTGCCGCCGGATGAAAGCAACCGCGTGAATTCCAAAAGGTGGTCGCCGTAGTGACCGGGAATGTGTTCCAAAACGTGGTTGTGCAGAATTGCATCGAAGTACCCATCTTCAAATTTCGCAAAGTCTTGCGGGAAATAGAGAGGTTCGCACTTTGCGTGAGGATATTTCTCTGGTCGCGGGTCGGACGTGATGTACCGCGTACCCAGCTGTTTTTGCAGCGGGCCGTGTAGCGCTGCCTCGGGCGCCATGTGCAGCACCCTTCCCGCAGACCGTTCAGCCATCAGCGGAAATAAATGCGCTTCATACACGTGCAAACCTATGCGATGGCGCGCTTTGGAATTGCAATTGGTGCATTGCTCATTTTTGCGGCCACGAAACTCACGAAATTCCGTGCCACCACATATGTTGCAGGTGGGTGTCATGGTTCCGTTCGTTTCGATACAGCGCTACAGAACAAGTTTCTTTTTGGCTTCAAGCTTTTCATAGTCGCGTTGGGTATCGATCATGTACTCGCGTTGCAATGGGGTCGCGTCACGTTTGCGGCTCAATTGCATGTGGAACACCAGTTGGGAACCTGTTCGGAACATGGCTTCTGCCGAAATGAGATAGAATTCCCACATGCGGGCGAAGTCTTCGTCGTACATGTCTTCCACTTCGGCGCGATTCTTTTGAAACCGTTCTTCCCAATGGGCCAATGTCTTAGCGTAATGAACGCGCAGGAATTCGACATCGAGACACCAGAGCGAATTCTTCTCTACACTCTCGAACACTTCCGACAATGCTGGTGAATAAGCACCCGGGAAAATGTATTTCCGCATCCATGTGGAGGCCATTCCGGGAGGGCTCATGTGACCGATGGAATGAATGACCGCGATGCCTTCATCAGGCATGAGGTCATTGATCTTGGCGAAATACTCGTCGTAATGGGACACGCCCACATGTTCGAACATCCCGACTGAAACAATCCGGTCGAATTGCTCGTCCAACTCACGATAATCTTGCAGGCGGAATTCTACACGGTCATCCAACCCCATATCTTTGGCGCGTTGGCTGGCCAGTTTTTGTTGCTCCTTGGACAAAGTGACGCCCACAACGCTGACATCTTCCATCGATGCGAGGTATAGCGCCAAGTCTCCCCAACCACAGCCAATATCCAGCACACGCTGGCCCGGCTTTAGATCTAATTTGGCCGCTAAGAGGCGCAGCTTGTTGCGTTGTGCTTCTTCTAGCGTCTCATCATCGTTTTTAAAGTAGGCGCAAGAATACAGCATGTTCTTGTCGAGGAACAATTTATAGAACTCATTCCCCAAGTCATAGTGGTGTGCCACATTGCCTTGCGCTTCGCCTTTTTTATTGGATTGCTGTTTCCCCCGGAAAAGCATGGAGACTTTGCGAATGGCTTTCTGCAAAGGATAATTGCCAATGTTCAGGCGGTTGACCGAAAACAACGTGAGAAAATCACGGAGGCTAGTTCCTTCGATGAAGCTCATACGTCCGTCCGTATAGGCTTCCCCTGCATTGAGTTCCGGGTTGAATACCAATTTGCGATAGAGTGATTTGTCAGTCAGTTTCATAACCACATGGGGGCCATCCACTTTGCCACCAAAGACATGTCGATTGTCGTCTGCGTCAATTATTTCAAGTTTTCCGTTTTGGACGAAAGACTTCATCATGTGAGAAAGCGGGAACATTGTGCCTCTGAGTCGCAAGTTTATATGTGTTATGATGTTTGAAGCATCGTGCCACAGATTCAAGCGATATGGCGTGCAGGACACAATTTATTGCTAAAATGTGAGGCAAAGAACATCACAGGAACGATGTGGCTTGCTCCCGTCGCTCTTGCCGCGTATCCACAGGTCGTTCGGATGAATGTTGAGTTCCGATTCGTCAAATTTGCACCAAACCCAATTGATCAACCAATCAAAGAGTTTCATGAGCACCGACAACGATCTTTTCGCGAACACTCCCTCTCCGGCTCCAGCTCCTAAGACGGCGCCGAAGAAGCCTGCTGCAAAAACGGTCAAGAGCAGTGGAGATAATTATAACGCATCAGACATCGAGGTCCTTGAAGGGCTTGAACCCGTTCGTCATCGTCCCGGTATGTATATCGGCGGGACAGACGAAAAAGCGCTGCACCATCTGTTTGCCGAAGTCATCGACAACTCCATGGATGAAGCCGTTGCTGGCCATGCCAGTTGGATTGAAGTTGATCTGGACGACGAAGGTTATCTCACTGTCACAGACAACGGTCGCGGCATCCCTGTGGATGCTCATCCAAAATTCAAAGATAAATCCGCGCTCGAAGTGATTATGACCACTCTTCACGCGGGTGGTAAGTTTGATGGCACGGCTTACGAAACATCAGGTGGTCTGCACGGGGTGGGTATTTCAGTTGTGAACGCGCTCTCTGACGACTGCATCGTTGAAGTTGCACGCAACAAACAACTTTACCGCCAGACATTTTCACGCGGACACCCGCAAACGAAGTTGGAAAATATCGGTGAAATCAACAATCGACGCGGCACCAAAGTACGGTTTCACCCAGATGAGCAGATTTTCGGCAAAGGCGCGAAATTTGATGCTCTAACACTGTTTAAAATGGCGCGGTCAAAAGCTTATCTGTTTGGCGGCGTTGAAATCCGTTGGTCGTGTGGCCAAAGCCATATCACCGGCAAAAATGAAGTCACAGACAAAGCGGTCTTTCACTTCCCAGATGGGTTAAAGGATTATTTGAAAGCCTCGCTTGGCAAACAAATGCAAGTGACTGACGAACCGTTTGCCGGGTCAACAGCGAAGAAGTCCGGCCACGGAGCCGTTGAATGGGCCATATCTTGGTATGGTGATGATGGATTTGTGCAATCCTATTGTAATACGATCCCGACCAATGATGGCGGGACCCACGAATCAGGTCTTCGCGTCACGTTAACGCGAAGCTTGAAAGCTTATGCGGAACTCATTGGAAACAAAAAGGGTTCTGTCATTACGACTGACGACGTCATGACCTCTGCTGCTGCGATGATCTCTGTCTTTGTGCGTGAGCCCGAATTCGTAGGTCAAACCAAAGACAAACTGGCGACTGTAGAAGCTTCCAAGATCGTTGAGACCGCTGTTCGTGATGCGTTTGACCATTGGTTGGCTGCCTCTCCCGGCCAAAGTGCGAAACTGCTGGAATGGGTGCTGGACCGTGCTGACGAGCGAATGCGCCGTCGTCAGGAAAAGGAAGTCAATCGCAAAAACGCTACACGCAAATTGCGCCTGCCCGGAAAACTGGCGGATTGCTCGAAAAACGCCAAAGGCGGCACTGAAATCTTTATTGTGGAGGGCGATTCTGCGGGTGGTTCTGCCAAACAAGCGCGGGACCGTAAAAGCCAAGCCATCCTGCCCCTTCGTGGTAAGATTTTGAATGTGGCGTCAGCCACGCGCGATAAAATGGCCAATAGCCAGCAAATTCAAGACCTGGCGCAAGCACTGGGCTGTGGAACACGTTCCAAATTCCATATTGATGATCTGCGTTATGACCGCGTGATCATCATGACCGATGCGGATGTGGATGGAGCGCATATTGCCTCCCTTCTTATCACATTTTTCCATCAAGAAATGCCGGGCATTATTGAACAAGGCGCGCTGTATCTGGCCGTTCCTCCGCTCTACAAACTCACCCAAGGCGGCAAAACTATGTATGCCCGCGACGATGCTCACCGTGCGCAATTGATGGAAACGGAATTCAGCGGCGGTAAAAAAGTTGAGATCGGGCGTTTCAAAGGCCTCGGCGAAATGATGCCTGCCCAGTTGAAAGAAACCACGATGGACCCGACAAAACGCACCATCTTGCGTGTCTCTATGGATGAGCCGGAAAGTGCGAAAGATTCAATCGACCGCCTAATGGGCACAAAACCTGAGAAGCGTTTTGTTTTCATTCAAGAAAACGCACAATTCGCTGACGATGAATTGTTGGACGTTTGATTTTAATGAGTATGATGAATTAATTGAACTCAAAGTCTGGATTGAGCCCTTTGTTCCGCACAATTTCAAAGTTGGATTGGCAGCAACGGTGCGCGTTGCAGACCTTTGCGTTCTTCCATTGAGAGGTGATTTGCTTGGACGTCAACTGATGCTTAAAATCATGCAAGTCTGCTCTTGGCTCGGTCTAAGAGAAGTGCAACGTACAAGGACCTAATCGCATGCGAGCGCATTTTGTATTACAAATTCTCGCGAGTGATCTGTTAAAGGTTCCTACCTCAACTCATAGGGATTTGCGGATGAAGAAATTGGATTCTTTGCGTCAAACACTTGCGGTGGCAACCGCAAAGGCAAACCATTCATCCTGTCAACACCTGCCGCTTGATGACCAGCGGGATTTTGAGGCCGCGCAATGGGGCAAAATTGCGGATTTGCCGGCAGGCGGTGTGCCAGCTCCAGATGGCCGAACGGCTTGGAATATCGCTGAGTATGATTTTCTGGACGAAGACTGTCCGGAAACAGTCAATCCGTCACTTTGGCGCATGGCCCAGCTCAACAAAATCTCCGGCCTGTTTGAAGTCTCCGACGGCATCTGGCAGGCACGCGCCTGCGACTATGCCAATATGACAATTATTCGGGGTGAGAGCGGATGGATTCTTGTCGACCCCTTGATGACCAAGCAGACTTCCGCTGCTGCGCTTCAAATGGTCAACGAAGCGCTGGGAGAGCGTCCGGTCAGCGCAATTATCTTAACCCATACACATCCCGACCATTTCGGCGGTTTGAAAGGGGTAACTGGAGAAAACCCGGAGTCCTACCCACCAATATATGCACCTGCGGAGTTCATGACTTATGCAGCATCTGAGGGTATTTTTGGCGGGAACCAAATGGCCCGGCGCGCGATTTATCAGTTTGGCCTGACTCTGCCGATTGGTCCGGATGGGACGGTAGACGGAGGAATTGGCAAAAGCCCGGCAAAAGGGCAACGAACCTTCGTCGAGCCTAACTTCTTTATAGAGAAGACAGGTGAGACTCAAAAAATCGATGGCGTCAATTTTATCTTTCAGATGGCGTCAGGGACCGAGGCTCCAGCTGAGTTCACCTTCATGTTGCCGGACCATAAAGTGCTTTGCATGGCAGAGGTTTGTACTCAAACCATGCACAATGCGCTCCCGCCAAGAGGAGCTCAGGTTCGTGATACCTTGCTGTGGGCTCGCACGATCGATGAAGCGATAGGGTTGTTTTCAGCAGATGCTGACATCCTCATCAATTGTCACAACTGGCCGGTCTGGGGCAAAGCAAATGTGCTCACCTATCTGGAAGAGCAACGTGATATCTACAAGTATATCCACGACCAATCGCTGCGCCTGGCAAATCATGGTCACACGCCAAATGAGATTGCCGAGCAGATCGCCGAACCTGATTGGCTCTGTGAAAAGTTCCATGCGCGTGGATATTACGGATCCCTGAAATTTAATGCACGTGCCGTCTATCAAATGTACTATGGGTTCTACGATGGCAATCCAGTCAATCTACATCCTTTGTCACCACAGAAGCTGGGTGCACGCATGGTTGATGCTGTGGGTGGGGTGGAAGCCGCCCTTCAGAATTGTCGGAAAGCGATTGAAAATGACGACCTGCAATGGGCGGCAACACTGCTCAGTCATGTCGTATTCTCACCAGCTGCGACAGACGAAGCTCGACTCATGTTGGCGGAGGTGTATCGACATCTTGGATATCGGGAAGAGTCCGGGATTCTGCGCAACGCGTATTTGATGGGAGCCAAGGAGCTTTCAGAAGGTATTAATCCAATTCCCATGGTTGGCGGTCGAAATGAAGAACTGGCAACCGCCTTAAGCCTTCAGGATTGGTTTGACGCATACGCCATTCGGCTAAATCCAGATCGAGCAAGAGATGCCAATGTCATCCTGAACTTCAAAATTGAGGAAGAAACGGCTTGCGTTTGTGTGGCTCGGCAGACGGAATTTGCGCGCATAAACCATCAGTCGGCGGACGCAGACCTCAAAATCATAATTAGGAAGCAACAATTGGAAGCTCTGGCATCCGGAAAACTCTCAATGGAAGTCGCGATCGATGAAGGTGTGCAAGTCGAGGGGGCAATCAGTCTATGCCAGGAATGGTTGAATTTGCACGACAACTTCGATCTTTGGTTCAACGTCGTGACACCGTAGACCAATGGCGCCCAGAGTATTCAAATACGGAATCTCAATATCTCGAAGGAATGCGGCTCTCTGATCTTCCCCAGTTTTGGTGGACGGTTTAGAAAGATCCAGTTGTCCTTCTTTCGAAGTCAACTGGGCTGATGTTGCCAAGATATCCATGGCGACGTTTTCGATTGTAGAATATTTCGATGTACTCGAACAGATCAGCGCGGGCTTGTTCCCTCGTTCGGTAACGAACTCGATTTACACGTTCCTGTTTTAGAGTGCCGAAGAAGCTCTCGACAACGGCATTGTCATAGCAGTTTCCGGTGCCGCTCATTGATGGCAAAATGCCATTCTTTTGCAGCTCATCGCGAAAGTCATCACTTGAGTACTGACTTCCGCGATCTGAATGATGGATCAGTTGACCTGCTCTAAGACTAAAACTTAATTCCGGCCTTGAATGTCACCGAATCCACAACAGGGTCATCGCTGCTGAAGGTGAGTCTTTCGCCTGCAGCATCTCTCCAAGTGGAGCTGACACCTGACAAATTAGTGCGGTCGATCTGTGCACCAAGGATGATATTTTTGCCGAACGCAAATTCAACACCTGCCCCCACATATTGTCCGAAAACCTGATCGTCAGCACGGTTGACCGTTGCGTCTGCCCCCGAAATGATACCAATGTCCTGAGTCACGACTGTTACGCCAGACGACGCAACACCGGCCGTTGCATACACATGCCAATGCCCCCAACCCAAGCCGACACGAGGGCCAAGTTTTATGGTGTCTTCAATCTCGCGCGTTTGGCGGTATCTGCCAAAATTCACTTTGTCTTTTTTGCCAGCCGTTTTACCCGAATAACTGCCCTCCACACCCAAAACAAAGTTTCCTACGTGGAAGTTATAACCGGCACTTACGCCGTAGGTGGCGCTGGAAACGTCACCTAAACCACTTGGGAGTTGGAAACCGCCGCTGTCGTTTTGAAACCTGCCCGCAATTTCCGCTTTTTCACCCTTTAGATGGACCGCCACAAAAAGCCCTGACCAGTCGTAAACATCATCGTTCGCCAAACTTGGTGAAACTGTTGCCAAAATGGCCGCAACTGCAGAAGTCAAAACTCGTGTCATTGATTACAATCCGAATGAATATTTAAATGATTTGGTCATGAGTTTTGGCAAACAGAAGTTGCCAAACACTTTGGAAGGAAGGTTAATTTTTGAAATTGAATAAACCGGATGTAACTTTCACAGTAAAAATATGAATCGGCGACAATCCTGTTAACCCCTATTTTATCTAACGATTTTCCCATTATGAGAAATGGAACAATTTATGTCTAAACGCGCCTATGCACATCGAACTTTTGCACCCGCAACGGATAAGAAAATTGCCGCTGCTGAAATGAAGTTCGGCATCAAATTCCTGGATGACTATAAAGCGTTTCTTAAAGCCGATAACGGCCTGATCATTAATGAACCTGATCCTGACGGTGACAATGAAGATTGGATCAACGAAGTCACCCGCGTGTTTGGTCTCAACCACGACACCTACACAAAGTTCGATTCAGGTTTGAACGGACATTTGGACCCAAGGTTATTGAAACTGTTCTATTCGGTCGGCATTGATAGCGGTGGGAATGATCTGGTCCAAATTACAGCCGGTAAGTATCGCGGTGAACTTGCCATGCTTGATCATGAAGCTTTCGGGGGCATTGAAGATCTTTTGGAAGTGCAAGATTTCACCTCTCCCGCACAGTATAGGGGGACAAACAAGTTTCCTTTTAAGACATTTGGGGACGCAACACCTGATCAAATTTTAGAAGAATGTTTTAAAAACGGCTATTTGACGCACTATCCACTCACCTTTGGCGAACAAATTAAAGCTCTCGACAAGCTTTACAACCAAATCGCGCTTAAAAACAAAACGCGCCCCAAGGAGGTTGTTCAAACTCGAGCAAAAGTCTCTTCAATGAGACTCTACCGTTACAAAAAAGGTGAACCTTATTCCGCTGAAAAGCTAGATTCATTTCACGGAACACTTGCCACAATACAGCCCGACGAAGGTTTGGGTGCGCGCTTTAAAATTAGGCATGAAGAAGACAGGGACTTAAACATTGAAACGACAATCACAGTCGACGATACCCGCATCGTCTATCATGACATCAGCACTAATAAAACCAACACAAAATATCAGCGCATTTTACCTATGTCGGATGGCACTTCGTCTCATCAATCGGGAAAATACGAAATCAAGTTAAACTTTCCCGACAACTCAGAATTGGCTCCAGTTTCAAAATTCTTTCGAATTACGGTTGCCCAACGTGATCCCGATTGCACAACCTGTTTGTCTTTCGAGCCTGCAACTGAAACGGAGATTGCTAGAGTTGAAAATAAATTACCTTACGCGTTTTGTGAAGATTTCAGGCTGTATCTAAAATCAGAAAATGGCAGGCATTTTTCTTGGCCGCGCTCTCCATTGTGGAAGAAAATTAATGGGAAACCCAAGAAGGCCGGAAACACGAAATTTAAAATACTTTCTGAGAGTCTCAGACCGCTTATGAAATCCGAAGATAGAAAACGTTTTTTCGGATTTCCTATTCCGTTTGCAAAGAGGTCCTCCAACGACCATGAGACCGGGCTCAACAATCAATTTACCAATGCCGATTGGGAACTTGCTATTACAGAAATTTACGGCCTTCAAAAACCTTGGACGACCATCAACCATAATTCCGGCCAACCCGAGAAAGTTGATGTTGAACGTGGTCTCACAGAAAAGATTAATCCGAACAGCAATTGGTCTGAAATTAACCCCGTTTTATGCCCAATCGCTGACGACACCAGCGAAAATGCGGGAGGCTGGTATCAAATCGTCGCCGGTCAACACCGTGGAAAAATCGCTTATTGCAGGAAATTCTACTATACTTTGAACTACATATTCCAAATTAAAGATTATCAGCGTGTTGAATTTGCAGGAAACAAGTCTGTTACCAAGTCATATCCATTTGAAGACATTGACAAAGCAACTCCTGATCAGATTATAGACGCATATCTGGCTGATAAATTTATTGAAATTACCGATATGGATTTTACAACATTTCGCAAATTGATTGTATCAGCTCACGAAACTGAGTTTGTAAAACGGCATGGTGAATTCACTGCCCGCTAGCGCTGGCTCTATCGGTTATACGCGCATTGAACGGTTGCTCGTTGTCTATACTAACCGGTTTTCTTGACTTTTCAGACCAAGCAGCCTAATTCACCATCAATTCGTTTGGCGCGATGATGTGACAGCGCCAATTGGGAGACTACCGACAATCTCCCGGCCCACAACACTCCCAACGAGAAACAAAGTTATTCAATGAAGTTTACTGACCTCGGACTAAGTCCAAAGGTGCTCGCCGCAGTGGAAACTGCTGGCTACACTGAGCCAACGCCTATTCAAGAACAATCCATTCCGCACGTATTAGATCGTCGCGATGTTATGGGTATCGCGCAAACAGGCACGGGTAAAACTGCTGCATTCGTTTTGCCGATGATTTCTCTTTCTGAAAAAGGCCGGGCACGTGCCCGTATGCCCCGCACGCTTATTTTGGAACCAACCCGTGAACTGGCGGCTCAGGTCGAAGCGAATTTTGAAAAATATGCAGCCAATCATAAATTGAATGTGGCACTGTTGATCGGTGGTGTTTCTTTTGAAGACCAAATGAAGAAACTTGATCGTGGTGCAGATGTTCTCATCGCAACACCCGGTCGGTTGCTTGACTTATTCGAGCGTGGTCGCATTTTAATGACTGGCGTTGAAATTCTGGTGATCGACGAAGCTGACCGTATGCTCGACATGGGATTCATTCCCGATATTGAGCGTATTGTGAAAATGGTGCCGTTCACCCGTCAAACATTGTTTTTCTCGGCGACAATGCCTCCAATTATTGAGAAACTCGCTGATCAATTTTTGCAAAACCCTGTTCAGGTTGCAGTGGCTGCGGCTGCTTCAACCTCTAAAAACATAGAGCAGAAGCTTGTTTCCACACCCAAGAAGGATTTCGAGAAACGTGCCGTGTTACGTGATTTGATCGACAATGCTGAAAACTTGAACAACGGTATCATCTTCTGCAACCGCAAGGTTGATGTGGCGTCCACATACCGTTCGTTAGAAAAACACGGATATTCTGTTGGCTCATTGCACGGTGATATGGATCAGCTGACCCGAACCAAAACACTGGATGGTTTCCGTGCCAACGACATTAAACTTCTGGTGGCCAGCGATGTGGCTGCGCGCGGGCTTGATATCCCTGACGTAAGCCATGTGTTTAACTTCGATGTTCCCATCCATGCAGAAGACTATGTGCACCGCATCGGGCGTTGTGGTCGGGCCGGGCGTGATGGTTGGGCTTTTACACTCGTCTCTCCAGCGGATGATAAATACCTGAAAGCCATTCTCGAACTGACAGGTGACAAGCTGGAATATACGTCTGATGAAACCAAGTTTGACGAAAAGCTCTCTAAGTCTCGCAGTCGCGGCCCTAAAAAGTCTGACGACGCGGAAAAGAAACCACGTACTGCAAAAACCAAAAATAGACCTGAAGAAAAACAACCGGTAGAAGTTGCCTCGCAGCCTGCGGAAAAGCCAAAACGTGAAAATCGCAGCAGGCCAAGTAGGTCGCAAGATGACGGACCTACTCCCAAAGGATTGGGCGATCACGTTCCCGCGTTCCTGCTGCAATCAACGTCTTTGAACAACTAAGTTTGAAAACGGCTCTTAGAACTTTCGTTTCGATGCGGGCTTTTTCGCATCTGCACGCATTGCAACATCAAAGGCTGCTTGCGCCCATCCGGCAAACTCGTCGGGGTCATCGAACAATCGCTCAGGCACGGTCCAATACCCCATATCGATGGGCTTTCCATCTTTACGCTGATATTTCCAAGCTGTCATACCCTCAGCTTCAAAAACGGGAATGGTGATATCATCTGCTTTTAAACAAAGCGCTCCATCGATCACGATTGCTAAATTCAAACCATGATAAGCAATGCCCTGCCCGCCAAACATATTGCGTACTGAAACCGCGCCAAACGGTTGAAAAAGCTCTAGCAAAAACTCTTTATCCATTATCATTTTCCTCACGTTGTCGAACATGTCGCAACGTTGTCACTTAATCACGTGAAGTTCAGCCACGGAATGGCCTCAAAAGCCTATATTGTGGCATGTAACATCTGATATGCTTTAACCGCATTCACTCCGGTGTGATTGCGAACTGCAACTCTGGGATGTTCTTGCTCGATACAACATCTCAGCTCATCAAAGGGAAAACAATTGTCTCAATCAAGTCTGAAACATGTGGGAACCGCAAATTATGCGAAATGGTTGGCAATTGTTGTTGTGCTTTTCGCAATGGCGCTGGAATTTGCGAACCCCACCTCTGCTCAAAGACGTGCCCCCTCATTAATACGTGATGCTGAGATTGAAGCTTTGGTGAAGGACTATGCCAAGCCGTTGATGAAAGCGGCGGGACTGCGCAGAGGTTCTGTTTCTTTTTACATTGTCAACGATCCGAGCTTTAACGCATTTGTGTCCGGCAAAGGCATGTTCATCAATACAGGTCTTTTGTTGCAGGCCGAAACACCGGGCGAAGTCATCGGCGTGATCGCCCATGAATTGGGCCATATTGTTGGAGCCCACCAAATTCGTCTGCGCCAACGCCTCGACAGCGCGCAACGCATTGCACGCATTCAAACTCTATTGGGTCTCGGAATTGGTGCTGCTGGAGCCGCCTCTGGCAATAGCAACGTTGCTGCAGCAGGGCTCGGGGTTGCTGCCGGCAGTCAATCAACAGGCATCCGTTCCTTGTTGAAATACCAAAGATCTGAAGAAAGTTCCGCAGATGCTACAGCTGTTCGTTTGCTGAACAGAACCAAACAATCTGGCAAAGGCATGCTCACCACATTTGACAAACTGGGCAAGCAACTTTCCGGTTTGAGCCGTCGCGTGGACCCTTATCTTCAAAGCCATCCATTGCCGCGTGAACGTGTTGCCAATCTCAGCAACGCGATCAAAAAGAGCCGCTATTACAATGCGAAGACTTCATCGAATCTTCAGCTGCGTCACGATATGATCAGAGCAAAGATCGCAGCCTATGTGGGCGGCGGCAG
Organism: uncultured Rhizobiaceae group bacterium; assembly: GCA_938010435.1. Classification (GTDB taxonomy): domain Bacteria; phylum Pseudomonadota; class Alphaproteobacteria; order Rhizobiales; family Rhizobiaceae; genus Pseudahrensia. Next base: position 28,881 of record CALLUS010000021.1, read on the forward strand.
ATATGCCCGCGCTTTGCTGAGCGGCAAAAAGCTACAACCATCAGCCCGACTGTATGGCCGCGCAATCACGACGCATCTGTATGGCTCACCTCGAAAAGCCATTCCGTTGATTGATCGATTGATTAAGAAACAACCGCGAAACGCCTATGCCCATGAAATGCGGGGGGAAATCTATTTGAGATCAGGCAAAGCCAAGCAAGCTGCGAGTGCATTTCGCAAAGCTGTAAAACTTGATCGGTATGGCGCGGGTTTCATCCGTATCCAACTGGGTCATGCCCTTGTGCAAACAGGTCGCAAAAAAGATATGAAAGAAGCCATCAACGTGATCAACAAAGGGCTGGCACGAGACCCTACAGCAATCGCCGGGTATCGCTTTTTGGGCATTGCTTACAGTGAATTGGGTCAACCAGGGCGCGCTCTTTTGGCTTCCGCTGAACTAGCTTCACGTACAGGGCAAAAACAACAGGCCAAAGCCTATGCACTTCGGGTGCAACAAGCATTCAAACGCGGTTCACCAGCATGGCTCAGAGCACAAGACATTCTTGGTCAAAAGTAATACACATCTTACGAATGAACGATTCCGGATATTAAACATGAAACGATCTAACCTTACACTGACTTTGAAAGTTGCACTCTTAGCTGTAACTACATTGGGGGCGACGGCCCTTCCCGCTTTAGCCCTCGATCCGGCTGACAAACCGGCAATCGAGCAGATCGTGCGTGACTATCTCTTATCCAATCCCGAATTGATTGTCGAAGTGCAACAAGCCCTTCAGGTCAAGCAAGAAGCAGAAGCGAAAGAGCGCGCTTCCATTGCGTTGACGCAGAACAAAGACGTGATTTTCAAATCAAAAAATCAAGGCGTCATCGGCAACACCAAAGGCGATGTCACCGTGGTCGAATTTTTCGATTACAATTGCGGTTTCTGCCAACGGGCTATGAACGACATGAACGTCCTGTTGAAAGGCGATACTAATCTTAAGTTTGTCATGAAGGAATTGCCCATACTAAGCGCTGGCTCAGTTGAAGCAAGCCGGATTTCAACGGCAGTCTATCGCCTCTACCCTGATCAGTACGAGCGTTTTCACAATGACCTTTTAGGGCTTGATGGTCCCAAAGACGGTGCACGCGCATTGGAAATCGCAGGGCTTATGGGTTTCGATATGGGCAAACTGGAAGCTGAAGCGGCCAAGAACGATGTTTTAGATGCATTTCGCGAAGCTAATGACCTTGCAACCTCGCTGGGCATGAATGGTACGCCCTCTTATGTCATCGGAGATGAGGTGATTTTTGGTGCGTTGGGTGTGGACGTTTTGCGCGGCAAGATCGAAAATGTTCGCAAATGCGGGAAAACCGTTTGTTCTTAGCCTTTTTCATCGACCAACAGTCCAATTTGTGCCATTGATTCCGTCAATTCGAACATAGATGACGCATTTTCAATCAATGGCTCAATCCAATACCATTCTTGTCTTGAACGGCCCTAACCTGAACCTGCTTGGTCAGCGTGAACCCGGCGTTTATGGCGCGGGTACTTTGAGTGACGTTGAAAAACTGTGTCGAGACTATGCCAGCAAATCAGGTTTTGAGATCGATTTTCGTCAGAGCAACAGCGAAGGCGAATTGGTCACGTGGTTGCACGAAGCCGAAACTGTTGCGGCAGGCGTTGCTTTTAATGCCGGCGCTTACACACATACATCAATTGCACTGCATGACGCTATTAAAGCGATCTCAACACCAGTTGTAGAACTGCATATTTCAAACGTTCATGCGCGCGAAGAATTTCGTCATACATCCATCATGGCTTCGGCCTGTATTGGTCAGATCAGTGGCTTTGGAACCGCGAGTTACACACTCGCGCTGCAAGCATTGATCGGACACTTAAAATAACAATCAGTCGTGTCGCAAACTGCGACCATCAACATAAGCGAGCCCGAAATGGCATCATCAAAATCAGCCATCGATACCAAACTCATCCGCCAATTGGCAGACATGCTGAACGATACGGATTTGAACGAAATTGAAGTGGAAGAAGGCGATCTCCGTATTCGTCTCGCCCGCGGTGGTGAGAGCTACCAAATGATGCATTCCGCACCCATAATGACTCAAGCACCTGCAGCGTCACCTGCTGCAGCGCCTGCTCCTGTGACCCAAGCAGATGCGGCTCCGGCGGCTGCACCTGCAGTATCCGGCCCGACAATTCCATCTCCCATGGTTGGAACAGCATATCTGTCTCCTGCACCGGGTGCGAATGCATTTATTGCTGTTGGTGATAAAATCAAAAAAGGCCAGACGGTTATGATCGTCGAAGCCATGAAAACAATGAACCAGATCGAAGCCACGCAAGACGGTGTTGTTGCATCGATTGCCGTGGAAGATGGTCAACCGGTCGAGTTCGGTCAAACACTCATCGTTTTGGGTTAGGCGTATTTGATGTTCAAAAAGGTTCTCATTGCCAATAGAGGCGAGATTGCGCTGCGTATTCTGCGCGCTTGTAAGGAAATGGATATTGAAACTGTTGCGGTGCATTCCACAGCAGATTCCGATGCCATGCATGTCCGCTTGGCAGATCAAAGTGTTTGTATTGGTCCTCCTGCATCACGGGACTCATACCTCAACGTTCACGAAATCATTGCGGCTTGCGAAATTACAGGCGCGGATGCTGTGCATCCCGGCTATGGTTTTTTGTCTGAGAATGCAAAATTCGCAGAAATTCTGAACGCCCACGACATCACATTCATTGGTCCATCTGCTGAACATATCAACGTGATGGGTGATAAGATTATGGCCAAACAAACGGCTGAGAATCTTGGCATCCCTGTTGTTCCAGGCTCCACAGGTGCCGTAACCGAGTTGGATGATGCGCGCCGTATTGCTGCAGACATCGGCTATCCTGTGATCATCAAAGCGGCCTCAGGCGGCGGTGGCCGTGGCATGAAGGTTGTGAACAACGACAAAGAAATGGCAACGGCTCTCCAAACAACCCGCACCGAAGCTGGCGCTGCATTTGGTGATGATTCTGTTTACATTGAAAAATACCTCGGCAAGCCCCGTCACATCGAAGTTCAGGTGATGGGAGATGGCAAAGGCGGCGGTGTCCACCTTGGCGAACGCGACTGTTCTCTACAGCGGCGGCATCAAAAAGTATTTGAAGAGGCCAACTCTCCCGCCATCAACGAAGAACAACGCAACAGAATTGGTAAAATTTGTGCGGACGCTGTGGCGGGCCTCGGATATTCTGGTGCCGGTACGGTGGAATTCCTCTACGAAAACGGTGAATTCTACTTCATCGAGATGAACACCCGTTTGCAGGTTGAACACCCTGTGACTGAGATGATCACGCGGATCGACCTCGTCAACGAACAATTGCGTGTTGCCGCAGGCAATGGAATGTCATTCAAGCAGGAAGATGTTAACTTCGGCGGCCATGCAATTGAGTGCCGTATCAATGCGGAAAACGCGCGTACATTTGTGCCCTCACCCGGCGAGATCACTTATTATCACCCTCCGGGTGGTTTGGGCGTGCGCGTGGATTCAGGTGTGTTCTCAGGCTACAAAGTTCCACCCTATTACGACAGCCTGATCGGCAAACTTATTGTTGTTGGTCGCAATCGTTCAGAATGTTTGAACCGACTGCGCCGTGCGCTTGATGAATTTGTGGTTGATGGAATCGAAACAACAATTCCGCTATTCCAAGACCTCGTGCGAAATGAAAATGTAATCGCTGGAGATTACGACATTCACTGGCTGGAAAATTATCTCGCAGACGGCTGATCAGCGGAGTCCCTATGTCTGGCGTCGATGATCTGATGATGGAAATCACTCCGGAGGTGTTGCTGAAAGCTTATGCCTGCGGAATTTTTCCAATGGCAGAATCCGTTGATGACCCCGGTCTCTTTTGGGTTGAGCCTGAATTGCGCGGGATATTGCCCCTTGAGGAATTTCACCTTCCAAAGCGCCTTTCCCGCACCATTCGGCAAGGTGTTTTCAATGTAATTGTCGATACCGCATTTTCCGAAGTGATCGCCCGTTGTGCTGAAGCCACGAATGAACGCAAAGAAACTTGGATCAACCAACGTATCGTCGATCTATATACTGAACTGCATCACATGGGATATTGCCACAGCGTAGAATGTTGGCAGGATGAAGAATTGGTTGGCGGGCTGTATGGCATCAGCCTTGGCGGCGCATTCTTCGGGGAAAGCATGTTTTCGCGCACGCGCGATGCTTCAAAGGTTGCCCTCGCCCACTTGGTTGAACGACTGAAAAACCAAGGATTTCAACTTCTGGATACCCAGTTCAACACGGAGCATCTCAGTCAGTTTGGCACTGTTGAAATACCAAAAGCGGAATATGAGAAATTGCTCGATGCCGCTTTGGAAATTAATGCACAATTTTTAACGCAGAAGGAAAAAGACGAACGCTAGTTTGTTGGTGGTGGTGGAACATCTGATGTTTGTTTGCAGCCAACCAACCAAACATCATTCACCGGATGTTCAATGGCGTTCAAACCCGGACTTTCAGCAAACATCCAACCTGTAAAAATACGTTTGATACGGCGGTCTAAAGTAATCTCATTCACTTCCAAAAACGATGTCGTTTTCGGCTCTTCAGTGACGGCACGCGAATAGCAAACACGAGGCGTAATTTCTAGCTGACCGAACTTTACAGTTTCATCAATATACACGTCAAATGTGTGGATACGCCCTGAAATTTTGTCGATGCCGGAAAATATGGCCACACGATTTTCAATGCGGGCGGCATGCGCAGAAAACACTGATGTGCACACAAAAACCGCTGCACTCAAAACTGGTATATAAAAACGCATCAAGAATCGATTGAAAGAACTAAAGGACGCAACTCATTGTCTATGCATAGAAGACAATTAAGGCAAATATTGTATTTGATCATACCCAATGTCGCATAGCTTTTGCTTTTATTACGGAGACCAAGCTTCATAATCACCCGTGACTTCAGGACGTTTTTCTTGGTTAGCAATCGAGCCTTTTGGACGATACGCGCCTTGAGTTCCGGTCATGTTGGGCTTGTGGGTCAATTCCCATTCATGGGCTTTGTAGTCTTCTTCAGACGGCGCAACATCGGTTCGATGACTAATCCATCCGTGCCATCCAGCCGGAATAGTGCTGGCTTCAGATTGGCCGGCGTAAATCACCCAACGGCGACCTTCAGCACTTTTATAGTACACATTGCCAAACTCGTCTTCGCCAACACGCGTGCCTTTGCGCCATGTGAAAAAGCGTGTTCCAAGAGTTTGGCCACTCCACCATGTGAAAAACTGTAGAAGAAAATTTTTCATAATACGCCTCGACAAAAAGCCTTTGTTTATCTGCACGTCTTTTGCTCTGAATCGCACACTAAGTCCAGTGCTGGAAACATGATGTAAATTTACTTCTTTGGTTTTTTCTTTGGTTCCTGCCTGTCTTGGCGGGGACGGGTTTTGCGCCCTTCCAAGGTCGCCACCACACCGCGAAGAGCATGTATTTCCTGTTGGCTCAATTCTGCTTTTTGGAAAATATTGCGCAGGTTTTCCACCATGGTTGCCCGTTTGTGTTCCGGTCGAAAATAGTTCTCCAATTCCAACGCGCCTTCCAAGTGGTCAAACAACCCGAATAGATCTTCTTTTCGGGCAGGCAAGCTAGGTGGTTCGTGTATGGGTAATTTCATTTCTGAAGATCCCATCCACTCATAACTCATCAACAAAACAGCTTGTGCGATGTTCAGTGATGCAAATGATGGATTGACCGGAAACGTCACAATTTCATTGGCGAGTGCGACCTCTACACTTTCCAAACCCCACCTTTCACGACCAAACAGGATGCCTGTGCGTTCGCCAGCCGTGTGACGTGAACGAAGTGTTTCCGCCGCTTCACGAGGACCACGCACTGGTTTCAACATTTCACGCTGGCGCGCTGTGGTAGCAAACACGAAGTTCAAGTCAGCGATCGCCCCTTCCAAAGTGTCGAACACTTTGACCGAATCGATGATGTGATCGGCCTTTGCAGCGTTGGCGCGCGCAACAGCATTGGGCCATCCATCACGGGGATCGACCAAACGCAGCTCTGCCAAACCAAAATTTGCCATGGCACGGGCAGCAGCCCCAATATTTTCGCCCAATTGCGGGTTGACCAACACAATAACGGGGCCTTCCGCGATCAACTTTTGGCGACGGTCTGTTCCTGCCATATTATTTGTCAATTCCATGGGTTAGTTTGTGTGAATTGCTATAACTGAGTTCCCTGTACCGTGAAACGCCTCTCGTCAATTTTCAAAACAACACTGTCAGTTTTACTCATCGCCGGTGCAACCGGAGCAGCCTCTCCCACATTTGCCCAAAGTGAAACTTTGGATGATTTGCTACCCGCCCCGCAAAAGGGCGCAAAATATCGCGGACTGAACGCGACTGTGCGTCTGTTTGATTCTGTTTTGGTTTATCCGTTGCCAGATTGGTCACCCACCGAAGCGAGTTCAAACCCGTTGACAGCGTCTCGTTTCAACCGCCGTCAAAAAGGTAATATTTTCAGTTTGGAAATGGTGCCTAAGGAAGAAGAATTTAAAAAATGGCGCAATCTTTATGGTGTCGTTGGATTGGCTAACTTTCGAGGTTCCACACAACAACACGCCAATCAGATTGTTGACCAGTTCAAAACAGGTTGCCGCCCGTCTAACCTTTCTGTTCGTCCCGGCAGCGGTAACAACACAAAGGCCGTTATTGTTGTGGCATGTGGAAGTTACGCGCAAAAACGCGATGAAGGTGAAATCGCAGCATTTGTGCTCTTCAAAAACGGAAAGACAGCTGCGCGTATTTATCGCGAATGGCGCGGCAAAGCCTTTCAAGCAGAAGTAACATCCACATGGCCGGTTTCAGAAGACGAAGTGCGCCGTGTTTTGCGCACAATGGCGGCTTCAACGCTCAAGGGCCCCAATTAATCTGCGGCTACCACTTATGCCCTGTTTGCCAAGTGTGCCCGTGGTGCTATAGACGCGTCAAAAGCGGCATTGTCCAAATCATATCGATTTAAATTTGCTGCACACACGAAAAACAAAAGGCGCAAAAATATGTCAAAAATCAAGGTAGAAAACCCACTGGTGGAGCTTGATGGCGATGAAATGACCCGCATCATCTGGCAGTTTATCAAAGACAAACTGATCCATCCTTACCTCGACATCGATCTCAAATACTATGATCTTGGCATCCAAGCACGCGATGATACAGACGACCAAATTACAATTGATTCCGCTGAAGCCATCAAGAAATATGGCGCTGGTGTGAAATGCGCGACTATTACACCAGACGAAGATCGTGTTGAAGAATTCGGCCTGAAGAAAATGTGGCGTTCCCCAAACGGCACAATCCGTAACATCTTGGGCGGTGTTATTTTCCGTGAACCTATCATCATGCAAAATGTACCTCGCCTTGTGCCAGGTTGGACCAAACCAATCATCGTTGGCCGTCATGCATTTGGTGATCAATATCGCGCAACAGATTTCCGCTTCCCTGGCCCGGGCAAAATCACCATGAAATTCGTGGGTGAAGACGGCACCGAACAAGATTATGACATTTTCGATGCACCCGCTTCTGGCGTTGCTATGGGCATGTACAATTTGGACGAAAGCATCAAAGATTTTGCACGCGCTTCTATGAACTATGCGTTGCAGCGTGGCGTTCCTTGTTACCTGTCCACGAAAAACACAATTTTGAAAGCCTATGACGGCCAATTCAAAGACCTGTTTCAAGAAGTTTTCGACGCAGAATTCAAAGATAAATATGAAAAAGCCAAAATTTGGTATGAACACCGTTTGATCGACGACATGGTTGCAGCCTCTTTGAAATGGTCTGGCGGCTATGTTTGGGCTTGTAAGAACTATGATGGCGACGTTCAGTCTGACATCGTCGCACAGGGCTTTGGTTCACTTGGCCTGATGACATCAGTCTTGATGACCCCGGACGGTAAGACTGTTGAATCTGAAGCTGCTCACGGAACAGTGACACGTCACTACCGCGCCCACCAAAAGGGTGAGGAGACTTCCACAAACTCCATCGCGTCGATTTTTGCTTGGACACGTGGCCTAGCCCACCGTGCGAAACTGGACGACAATGCAGAATTGAAAGCCTTTGCGGACACTCTTGAGCGCGTTTGCATTGAGACTGTTGAAAGCGGCCACATGACCAAAGACCTGGCTTTGCTCATCGGCCCAGATCAGCCTTGGTTGTCTACGACCGGATTCCTCGACATGGTCGATACCAACTTGCAAACTGCGATGAGCTAATCGCACTTTACGGAATGCAAAAAAAGGGTGGCCCATGAGCCGCCCTTTTTTATGAGCTAAAACAATTTGATACGTGCCTATCCAGCAAGGGCACTTTCAATATTCTTCAAAGCGTCTTCTAGCTTATCACCATCAGGCCCACCAGCTTGCGCCATATCCGGACGACCACCACCGCCCTTGCCACCCACAGCTTCAGAAGCAACGCGGACAAGATCCACGGCGTTGAATTTCTCAGTCAGATCAGCAGTGACGCCGACGACGATGGCTGCTTTGCCATCTTCTGACTTTGCAGCAAGTGCAATAACGCCAGACCCGATACGCTGTTTCTCTTCATCCACGACGCCTTTGAGCTCTTTTGGGGAAATGCCTTCAACGATACGTCCTGAAAAAGAGAGATCGCCGATGGTTTTGGTTGCGGACGCCTCGCCTGCAGAGCCGCCTCCCATGGCAATGGATTTACGAGCGTCAGCCAGTTCGCGCTCAAGTTTTTTGCGATCTTCAATAAGAGCGGCAACACGGGTTGGCACATCAGCGGGGGCGGATTTTAAAACTGCAGCTGCTTCTCGCAATTTAGCATCTTGTGCCAGCAAATATTCGCGTGCCGCGTTGCCCGTCAGCGCTTCCACGCGGCGCACACCGGACGACACTGCGCTTTCCCCTAGTAATGTGACTAATCCTATGTCACCCGTTTTTGAAACATGGGTTCCGCCACAGAGTTCTAATGACCAAGATTTACACGCTTCATTTGTGCCCATGGACACAACGCGCACTTCATCACCGTATTTTTCACCGAATTGGGCTTGAGCGCCCAGTTCAATGGCATCATCCACCGCCATAAGCGTGGTGGTAACATCACTGTTTTGCAGAATATATTGGTTCGACATTGTCGCGACACGTTCTAACTCATCGCCTTCCATAGGTTTTGGATGCGCAAAATCGAACCGCAAACGTTCGGGCGCCACGAGGGAGCCTTTTTGCGAAACGTGATCGCCCAAAACTTCTCGCAATGCTTCATGCACCAAATGGGTAGCAGAATGGTTGGCCTGTAGTTTGGAACGTCGTGTGTGATCGACAATCAGCTCTGCGCCATCACCAACTGAGACAATTCCTTTGACCACTTTCCCAATATGAATAAACAGGCCGTCGGCCTTCTTCTTCACATCTGAAATTTTAATATGTGCATCAGGCGTTTGCAAAACACCCGCATCGCCCATTTGGCCACCCGACTCGCCGTAGAAAGGCGTTTGGTTCAAAACAACCACAACTTCATCGCCCGGTTTTACAGAGTTGGTCTCTTTCCCATCCACAAGAAGTGCAAGGACAGCGCCCTCGGCTTTTTCTGTTTCGTAACCGAGGAATTCTGTTGCACCGTGAGTTTCACGCAGCTTGAACCAAATGGCTTCATCTGCAGCGCCACCGGCCCCTTGCCACGAGGCACGTGCTTCCGCTTTTTGACGTTCCATAGCGATGTTGTACGCATCTACATCCACATCGATATCACGACGACGCAATGCGTCTTGGGTGAGATCGAGGGGAAACCCGAACGTATCGTAGAGTTTAAATGCCACTTCGCCGTCCAGACTGTCACCGGCATTCAAATCGGTCGTCGCCGTATCGAGCAGATCAAGGCCCCGGGATAATGTTTTGCGGAAGCGCGTTTCTTCCAGTTTCAAAGTCTCACTCATCAGCGCTTCATTGCGGCGCAGTTCCGGATAGGCATCGCCCATTTGGGAAATAAGAGCTGGAACCAATTTCCACATCAACGGATCTTCAGCGCCCAATAAGCTCGCGTGGCGCATGGCGCGTCGCATAATGCGGCGAAGCACATAACCCCGGCCTTCATTGGATGGTAAAACCCCGTCAGCAATCAAGAACCCCGTTGCACGAAGGTGATCAGCGATCACACGGTGACTGGCGCGGGTGTCATCATTTGACCCAACACCTGTCGCTTCTTCACTGGCACTGATTAAAGCTTTGAACAGATCGATCTCGTAATTGTCATGAGTTCCTTGAAGAACAGCAGCAACACGTTCAATACCCATGCCCGTATCAATGGAAGGTTTGGGCAAATCAATACGTTCATCTGCAGACAGTTGTTCATACTGCATGAAGACGAGGTTCCAGATTTCAACGAACCGGTCGCCATCTTCGTCAGCAGATCCCGGAGGTCCGCCCCAGATATGATCACCATGATCGAAGAAAATCTCTGAACAAGGACCGCAAGGGCCTGTATCTCCCATGGACCAAAAATTATCTGAGGTCGCGATCCGAATGATACGATCATCAGAAATACCAGCAATTTTCTTCCAAAGCGCGTGGGCTTCGTCGTCTGTGTGATAGATAGTGACGATGAGTTTGGCTGCGTCGATCCCAAACTCTTTTGTGAGTAGGTTCCAAGCCAGTTCAATAGCGTCTTCCTTGAAATAATCGCCAAAGGAAAAATTCCCCAGCATTTCAAAAAATGTGTGGTGACGAGCCGTATAACCCACATTATCGAGATCGTTGTGCTTGCCACCAGCACGCACACATTTTTGCGACGTTGCCGCACGTGTATAATCACGGGTTTCAAGCCCTGTGAACAGGTTTTTGAATTGAACCATTCCCGCTGCCGTGAACATGAGAGTCGGGTCATTGCGCGGAACCAATGGAGATGATTCTACTGCTGCGTGCCCGTTCTTTTCAAAGAAAGACAGGAAAGAAGAACGAATATCGTTGACGCCACTCATGAGGGTCGGCCTTTTGATCAAAAATCGATTGATGGTCTCATGGGTTTTGACCAGTTTTGAAAGATAATTCAACAGCCAGTTGAGGGGAGATTTAATTCATCCTGTTTGTGACCATTAAACGGGTGACTTAGAATGCAAAAAGGCCGCCTTCCGGCAGCCTTCGCATCTCATCAAAGAGAGTTTCGAATGGTTTACGCGTCTGATGCCGCTTCACCGAAATCAGGTTCTGAACCCTCTTCATCTTTGCCTGTGGGTTCATCGAGCAATTTCTCGCCGATCAGGCCTGCATTCTGTCTGATCTTGGTTTCAATTTCTTCAGCCGTTTCAGGGTTTTCTCGAAGATAGGTTTTGGCGTTCTCCCGTCCCTGCCCCAATCGCTGGCTGTCATAGGAAAACCATGAGCCAGATTTTTCAACAATTCCGGCAGTTACCCCCAAATCAACCAATTCTCCCATCTTGGACACGCCTTCGCCATACATGATGTCAAATTCGACCTGTTTGAATGGAGGCGCCATTTTGTTTTTGACGACTTTGATACGTGTTTGGTTGCCCACGACTTCATCACGATCTTTGATCGCGCCAATACGGCGAATATCGAGACGAACGGATGAATAGAATTTCAACGCATTACCACCCGTTGTGGTTTCTGGAGAGCCGAACATTACACCAATTTTCATACGAATTTGGTTGATGAAGATCACCATCGTATTTGAACGAGAGATAGAAGCTGTGAGTTTGCGCAAAGCTTGGCTCATCAAACGTGCCTGCAAACCAGGAAGTGACGCACCCATTTCGCCTTCGATCTCAGCACGTGGCGTCAAAGCAGCTACAGAGTCGATGACAAGAATGTCACAAGCACCTGAACGCACGAGTGTATCCGTGATTTCCAAGGCTTGTTCGCCAGTGTCCGGTTGAGAGATCAGCAGATTTTCAAGATCAACGCCAAGTTTGCGGGCATAGACAGGGTCAAGCGCATGTTCCGCATCAACAAATGCGCAAATGCCGCCATTCTTTTGGGCTTCTGCAATCGCATGAAGAGCCAGTGTTGTTTTGCCTGAAGATTCAGGACCATAGATTTCAATAATCCGGCCTTTTGGAAGACCACCTACGCCCAACGCAATATCAAGGCCGAGGCAACCGGTTGAAATAGTTTCAATTTCGACGGCTTGCTCATTTGCTCCGAGTCGCATGATGGAGCCTTTACCAAAGGCTCTTTCAATCTGCCCCAGCGCCGCTTCAAGAGCTTTTGATTTGTCCACTTTATTTTCCTCGACCAATTTCAGGTTTGGTGCAGCCATTGTCGAATTCCTTATTTCACGGGTCATTGGGTGTTGCAATTTTTCCTTTTGTACCGCTTTTGTTCTTTTTTGTAAATACCCATTTATCCAATTGAAATAATACGTTTATTTCATATTTAATCTATTTTTGTTCTCGTAAAACTTCAACATTTTGGAACATGAGAACAAACAGTGGTCTTTGTTTTTGTATTCAGCACTGCACTGTCGATTCGAATGAGACAGACTGCGACCGACTTGATTGAACGTAACACGTATGCGACGCGACCTCTATAGAATGTCGCTTGGGAGGTTTCAGATGATCGTTGTTGCGGGAGCTGCCCACTTAGACAGATTGGGGCATACAGACGGCCCTGCTATTACGGACACCTCTAATCCGGGCTCGTTTAACAATACTTTGGGAGGCGCGGCTTTAAATGTGGCATCCCTTTTGGCCGCATTGGGCCAAGACGTTTTGGTGATAAGTTGTGTTGGTGATGATGCCGTGGGCCGCGATGTGATTGCAGGATTGAAGGCACGCGGTGCGGCCACACAGATTGCCACCCTGTCCGACCAACATTCTGCGACTTATACGGCCGTGGTCAACAACACTGGTGACCTGGTTATCGCGCTAGCTGATATGAAATGTTACGATCATTTCGATCCATCATTCGCCAAAGAAGGTTTGGCCAAACTTAGCACATCGGACTGGTTGTTGGTTGATGCCAACTTTCCAAGCACAGCACTTGAGGCGATGGTGGACACCGTGGATTGCAACATAGCAGCCATGACAGTCTCCAGCGCCAAAGCAAAACGCATTCATCCAATTTTGAATAAAATCGATATATTGTTCACGAACCGAGCCGAGGCCGTAGCGCTAACAGGCTTGAGTGACGCAGCATCAAACGATGACATTATGACAGAATTTAAAAATATAGGCTTACCTGCCGCCGTGATGACCAATGGAGCAAACTCACTTCTTCTGTGGGATGGAAGTCGTTGCGAAGAAATATCCATCCCTCCTGCACAAATCACAGATGTGACAGGTGCAGGTGATGGAATGGTTGCCGGTTGCCTCAATGATTTGATGGCGGAAAAAGGATTGAATGAAGCTGTGAAGACAGGCATATCCGCCGCACAGGCCGTTTTGCAGGTTTCCGGCCCTTATTTGCCTGACATCAAATCCATCATTGCAGACTCTAAGGACAATTAAGTGGACATCAAATTTTCGACTGCGGTTTTGGCAGCCCGTGACAACGGAACACCTTTGGTGGCATTGGAATCAACGATCATCACCCATGGCATGCCTTGGCCTCAAAATGTGGAAACCGCTCGGGGTGTGGAAGCCGTTATTCGCGCTCAAGGTGCGGAACCTGCCACAATAGCCGTTATCGATGGTGTCCTTCATATTGGCCTGGAAGATGTGCAACTGGATACGCTCGGCCAGAACACGGATGTGATGAAGCTGTCACGCGCCGATTTTGCATTCGCTATGGCAAAGGGCAAAACGGGGTCCACCACGGTCGCTGCCACGATGATCGCGGCCCACATGGCAGGCATTGCGGTGTTTGCAACCGGTGGCATCGGTGGCGTTCATAAAGGTGCTGAAACATCTTTTGATATATCGGCAGACTTGCTGGAACTGGCTCAAACCAATGTTGTCGTAGTGTGCGCAGGCGCAAAAGCTATTTTGGATTTGTCCAAGACGTTGGAAGTTTTGGAAACGCAAGGTGTCCCGGTCATTGGATATGGAACGGACGAGCTGCCAGCTTTCTGGTCACGCAGCAGTGGTTTGGCTGCCCCTCTGCGCTTGGATACGCCGGAAGAAATAGCCAAACACACACGTATGCGTTTGGAATGTGGCATTAAAGGCGGCACGTTAATTGCCAACCCTGTTCCTGAAATCAGCGAAATTTCAGCGCAAGAAATCAACGCTCACATTGCCCGCGCTCTTCAAGAAGCAGAAGATCAAGGTATTTCAGGGAAAAATGTGACACCATTTTTGCTGGGCCGCATGGTCGAATTGACTGATGGTGCAAGCTTGAAAACCAATATTGCGCTGATTGAAAATAATGCTACGTTGGCCGGAAAGATTGCCATTGCGCTCACCAGTGCATAGTGCTTTTTATCGAAGGCACGTCAGTACCATCGAATACGCAATCCAGGCGCAATTGATGGTGCGAGTTTACCGCACTTTGCCCCAAAGTGAGCCCAACGCGATCACAATTACGCCAGATAGGTGTTTTTTTATCACTTGTCGCATCACTCAATTGCTAAAAGCTTGCTAAACTTCATTGATTAGCAAGTCTTTTGTTTTGTATTAATTGCACAACGGGGCCGCTTAGAATCAATTTTAGGGCTGACAGTGAACTTCACATCTTCTTTTAAGACAAAACTGTTTCGACAGTTTTCAATGCTCTTTATGGCGCTGACAGTGTTGTCGGCCTGTACAACATCATCCACTTTTAAGTCAGCTCCCTATTTACCACCGACACAACGCTATGCGGCGATTGTTGTTGATGTGAGTTCAGGCAAAGTTCTGCACAACACCAAGGCGGATGAAATTCGTTTTCCAGCGTCGCTCACTAAAATGATGACGATGTATATGATGTTTGATGCACTTTCGAAGCGTAAAGTCACACTCAATACGCCGATCCCCATTTCCAGACGCGCAGCTGCCCGCCCGGCTTCAAAGCTTTATCTCAAAGCTGGTTCCACGATCACTGTGAACAAAGCGATGGAATCTTTGGCGATAAAATCTGCAAACGATGTGGCTTATGCGGTAGCAGAATTTTTAGCTGGTTCTGAAAAAGCATTTGCTGACCGTATGACATTTAAAGCGCGTTCCTTGGGCATGCGCTCCACCACATTCCGCAATGCATCTGGCCTGCCGGATAAGCGTCAGGTAACCACGGCGCGCGATATGGCCAAACTCGGTATCGCGCTGCGCAAACGCTTCCCGCAATATTATCACTATTTCGGAAAACGCACCTTTGCATTCAAAGGCCGCACAGTTCGCGGCCATAACCGTGTGCTTGGCACTGTACGTGGTGCTGATGGCATAAAAACGGGGTACACCCGCGCATCTGGTTTCAACCTTGTCACCTCAGTTCGTTATGGCGGACGCAACTTGGTTGGCGTGATTTTGGGTGAGAACTCCGGCCGCAGCCGCGACAAACACATGACCGAATTGATGAATTTTCACCTGAAGCGCCGCGCATTTTAATCCCTACCCTTTGGTTTGTATCACAGGTAGATTGAGCCAGATTTCCATTCTGGTTCCCTTCTCCCATGCAGCCTTCCCGCGA
Organism: uncultured Rhizobiaceae group bacterium; assembly: GCA_938010435.1. Taxonomy (GTDB): domain Bacteria; phylum Pseudomonadota; class Alphaproteobacteria; order Rhizobiales; family Rhizobiaceae; genus Pseudahrensia. The sequence continues at coordinate 44,475 of CALLUS010000021.1, forward strand.
CGTTTCCCGCCTTGTTGAAATTATGACCGCATTGCGGACACCCGTCACCGGTTGTCCGTGGGATTTGGAACAAAATTTCCGTTCCATCACACCTTACACAATCGAAGAAGTGTATGAGGTCGTTGATGCTATTGAACGGGGTGATATGGACGATCTGCGCGAAGAACTGGGCGACCTGCTTTTGCAGGTGATCTATCACTCCCAAATGGCCAGCGAAGAAAGCGCTTTTGACTTTGGCGATGTTGTCGAAGGTGTCACCAAGAAAATGATCCGTCGCCACCCCCATGTGTTTGGTGATGAAAAAGCCCGCACCGCAGGCATGGCTAAAGGGGCTTGGGAGCGGATCAAAGCGGTGGAAAAAGCTGAACAGGCAGCTCAAAGAACCGAAATGGGTTTGGCGCCAAAGGGTGAAAAGCAATCGCTGCTGGACGATGTGCCACCAACCATGCCCGCGATCATTGAAGCCGTAAAACTTCAGCACAAAGCTTCAAAGGTTGGGTTTGATTGGAATGATCCAAAAGCGGTTCTTGCCAAGATTCGTGAAGAGCTGGATGAGATGGAGGCAGAGATTGATCGTAAAGACACCAGCGCCATTGAAGATGAATTGGGTGATGTTTTGTTTGCTTTGACTAATCTCGGGCGACATTTAGACATCGACCCGGAAAGCGCCCTACGCGGCACCAATGGTAAATTCAGGAAAAGATTCAATTATATCGAGCAACATATTGGTTCAAAAGGCCAAACTATGGAAAGTGCCGATCTCGATACGCTGGAAGGTTTGTGGCAAGAAGCGAAGATGGAAGACTAAAGCATCGCTCCATAAATCTGCACCATTAATCGCGCCAAGTTTACGAATTTGATGCGTGCTTTCTTGTCTTATTTAAATGGCGATGTGCTCTAAACGCAAACACCCCGCCGGCCGGAACCAACGGGGTGCGCAACATTCCTGAATGAATTCAGGAATACATGTTTTAGCCAGCAGTGGCTGCAGCGAACTCTTCCGCATTCAGCGCACCATCCTGGTCGGTATCAGCAGCTTTGAACTGCTCTTCCGTCCAAGGCAAACCAGCTGCTGCCGCTTCTTCCATGGTTACGCCACCATTGCTGTCTGCATCCACAGTTTCAAATGATGCCTGCGCAAATGATGTGCCGGCAGTGAAAGCTGTGATTGCGAGTGCTGCGATAAGTTTTTTCATATTCTTACTCCTTAGTGTTAAATGTTCGCGGGGATTGCGAACTACCCGCTGAAATGGGGGAAACACTTCAGCGAATAAGGAGAGGTTGGCGGCACAGTCTGGCCGAATTCAGAACCGCAAAGACACATTGCGTTTCATCACGAAATATGGGTTTTTGTAACGAAAATCTTGAAGTGGAAACTAAAAATCTTATGAGGCGCGTCATGGTGATCGGCGGATCGGGTTCAGGAAAAAGTACTTTTGCGCGCAGACTTGGGACAGTTACTTCACTACCAGTCATCCACCTTGATCAGCTAAACTGGGAATCGGGCTGGGTACAAAAACAGGGCGAAGTAGCAGCCAAGTTGGGCCGAGAGGCTGCAGCGCAAGACAGGTGGATTATTGAGGGTAATTATTCAATCACATTTGCAGAACGTATCGCGCGCGCTGACACAATTATCTTTCTCGACTTCCCTGCTCTAATTCGGGTTTGGCGAGTATTGTTGCGTATGTTCAAATTCCGTGGTCAAACACGTTCTGACTTAGCACCAGATTGTCCAGAACGCATCGACCTGACATTTTTACCTTGGGTTTGGAGTTACTCAAAACGTGGTGGTCGAGCGCGGGCTTTCAAAATCCTGAACGATTACAAAAGTCAAAAGCGGACAATATGCTTCAACTCGAACATCGCTATTGATAAATTTATCAATGAAGCCATTGTTTAGGCTACACGCCCCAGAAGATCGCCTTTGAGCTGAGGTGACACGCGGACTTTAAGGGCCAGCGAACCGTCTTCTTTGTCTTCACGTTCGATCACGTGAGTGTTCTGGTATATCCAATTGAGATTGCCCATGGATTGAATGGGCAGTTCGACGTCCAGCACGTTGTCAGAGCCCGCGATGTGGTCTTCGATCAGCACTTCCAGTTCAGGTAAACCTTGCCCTGACACGGCTGATACGAGGATAGGGTCGTCTTCACCGATCATCCGTTCCCTAAGGGCTGTCACATTATGTTCATCCAGCAGATCGATTTTGTTCCAGACTTCTACAACGTTTTCACGGCCCGCTTTAGCGATGCCAAGTTGTTCGAGAATGGAATACACATCTTCTGCCTGTGCAGCGGTGTCCGGGTCTGCAATATCGCGCACATGCAAAATTAATTGTGACTCAATCACTTCTTCCAGTGTTGCGCGAAATGCGGCGACCAAGTGGGTTGGCAGGTCTGATACAAAACCCACTGTGTCCGACAAGATCACCTGTGTGCCTTGTGGCAAGTGCAATTGGCGCATGGTGGGGTCCAGCGTGGCGAAAAGCATGTCTTTTGCCAAAACATCTGCGCCCGTGATTTTGTTGAAGAGCGTTGATTTGCCCGCATTGGTGTAGCCTACAAGAGCCACAACGGGATGGGGTATTTTCTCGCGCTGGGAACGGTGCAGGTTTCGCGTGCGGCGCACTTTTTCCAACTCGCGTTCAAGCTTGTTCACCCTGTTCTGCAATTGGCGTCGGTCAGATTCGATTTGTGTTTCACCGGGACCGCCCAAGAAACCGCCACTGCCGCCACCGCCGCCACGCTGGCGTTCCAAGTGGGTCCAAGACCGCACCAGACGGCCTTTTTGATAATTCAGATGAGCCAGTTCAACTTGCAAACGCCCTTCTTTCGTTTGGGCACGTGCACCAAAAATCTCAAGAATAAGACCCGTTCTGTCGAGAACTTTGGCGTTCCATTCTTTTTCTAGGTTGCGCTGCTGAACGGGTGTTAGCGGATGATCTACAATAACAACGCCCGCATCGAGTGCTGCGATCAATCCTTTTAGTTCTTCAACTTTGCCGGACCCAAACAACGTGCCTGGTTTGATTTTCGACAACCCAATGGTGCCCGAATGCGCCACCTCCAAATCAATTGCCAAAGCAAGACCCACAGCTTCTTCCAAACGCGCCTCGTCGCTGCGCTTGTGCAAACGACGGTTACGCTCGGCTGCTGGCAAAGCTTGAGATGTAATAACCGGCACCAGCACAATGGCCACGCCAGAGGAATGTTCTTCGGAAATATCTATTTGGAAGCGGGCTTTCCCGCCTTTTTCATGATCGCTCAAAGGGTGGTGTTCTCGTTGGTTTTTAGAATTTTACTTTCGCATAAATGATGCTTGCGCGTCCAACCTTCAAACGGTATTTTTTATCATCAGTGCGTCAACTCTGGGGACAAAGCACCATTTATATGTGCCAATGCGAATGACCGTACACTGTCGCTCTCTGGCCCAATGCTATATTCACCTAGAACATGCGGTTAGGTTTCGGTGCAAGAAATTTGTGACATCGGTTGCGAATTTCTCTTGGAACTTAGAGCGATCAAATTGCGAAGAGTCTCTGGTCAGTTCCCGAGGCAAAAGCCAACTGAGTTTCCAAGGAAATGGAGCCAAAAAAGAATAGTGCTGCGCTCCTTTTACGACAACTTCTTGAGTGCTTCGAATGTTTGGCCTCTTGTTCAATTGCTGTACGACACGGCCTGCATGTGCATTAGCAAGAAGCACATTTTGCTCCTCTGGTCGCCAGATCTCGATGTAGTGAGCAGAGATAGTTGAAAGAGCTTCGTTAGAGAACGGTACGGCCACCGGGTCTACAATCGACGCAACGCACAACCTCGGATCGGCAAGATTTGTCATTGGAGATTTGTATTCTTGCTCAACTTGATTGCGCAAGGAACCGGTATCATCTGCAACGAAGGCACAGAATGGATCAACAGTTGACGTCTCGCAGTGGTTTACAACCCGCATCATTTCAGGTCTGGCGCCAAGTGCAGCCAAAACGGTGTATCCACCAAGTGAAAATCCGAATGCTCCGATACGATCCGCATCAATGCGCTTTCCCCATTCATCATGGGACAACAATACATCAATGACAGCGGACAATTGTCTTGGGCGCCCTTCCATCACAATCCTGCGTCCCACGCCGCTGTTGTCTTTGAAGTTATCTCGTGGGTGCAAAGGTGCGGCAACGATGGTTCCCATCTGCGCCAAGCTAATCGCAACATTGCGATGGCCAAGGTCTGACCCTTCCGTCCCATGGGACATCACCACTAAGCTTGTATGCATGTTGATTGGTTGCGCATCTCGTGCGGCCTGAAACTTGTAAGGACCAACTGTGATCAGTTCACTGGGTTCAGAAGTTGGATACCAAAGGGATACCTGCATCTTTCCGCCCATCGGGTCTTCAACAGTTAAGCGGGTGAAGCCGACGTCTTCAGCATTAGCTGACAGATTCGATGTAATAACAATAAATGCCGCGCAGGCTATGGTTCGCATAATATACTTCATAGTCAGGTTCCCTTCGAGATGTGTCCTCACCAACAAACCCAATCAAATCGAAGTTTGCGACCTACATCGCGATTTAGTCAGACTATGACGTGAATTAGTCCCTCCGTTGGGTTATTATTCGAGAGATCGAAGCTCAGAGAAACGCGATGTTGATGCTGCCAGTAACATTCCTGCCCGCAACCGGTTTGGTGTTGCTTGCGATCTGGCTCGCAACTCGGCTCGCAAATGATTTGCGCGCGCTATGGCTTGTTGGGTTACTCTTTTGTCTTGCGGTTCAACTGCTGTTGCTTGGCACGAGGTTTGGCTATGGGGTCGAAAGTATTCTCTCGATTCAACATCTCACGGGCGTGTTGATTCCTCCGTTGGGTTATTTGGCTTTCAAAAACCCACGGCTTTCGCTCCGTACTGCATTTCACCTGTTGCCGATTGTTGTCATAGGATGTGTTATTCTCTTCGCGGTGCATGTGGTAGACGCGGTGCTAGCATTGATTACGTTTGCATACGCAGGTGGCCTCCTAATTGCTTTGTTGCAAGATAAAGACGAGCTGTTCTCGTGGGCACCGTTCAGATTTAGTCCCGCATTGCGTTTTGGATTGTGGGCAACCCTAGCCACTTTGTTGGTATCGGGCGCGACAGACGCGGTGATAGCAGCGGATTTTCTGACAACTGGCGGCGCTCGCATAAGCGGGATTGTAGCAAGTGCCTCTCTGGTCAGCCTAGCATTGTTGGCGGTGGGTCTCATCTTGCTACTTAGGCGCGGTGTATCACAGAAGCCGACTTCGACCTCACCTAGCGATCAGGCTCTGATACAAAAATTGAGCAATGAGATTGTGAAGAAGGAACTTTTCCGCGACCCCGATCTAACACTAAGCCGCCTCTCAAAACGCCTTGCATTGCCAACTCGTGAAATTTCGCAAGCGGTCAACCGTGGCACTAATCTAAATGTGTCGCAGTTCGTTAACAATATGAGGATAGCCGCCGCCTGCGATATGCTGACAACTTCGGATGCCTCCATAACAAGGGCGATGTTGGAAGCCGGTTTTTATACAAAGTCGAACTTCAATCGAGAATTCCGCCGTGTAACGGGCCAGTCGCCAACTGAATGGCGAGCAGCAGCGCATTCCAAGGAACTTGACTTTCGCAATAAGTAGTACGTCTCCAAAGCGGACACTCGCTTCATCGCATCAATTATGCGGTTTGGGCTCAGTGCTGCCATTCACCACGTATATCGCCAAAGCCCTTGCCATCATCTCTCGATCGATGTTTCCACCCGATAGCGTCGCCACAACCACCTTGCCCTTTACATCCAGCTTCCCTGCCAACAATGCGGCCAGAGTGATTGCGCCGCCGGGTTCTACCACCAGCTTTAATTCGTGAAATGCGAAAGCAACTGCTGCTAAGGCTTCATCATCGGAGGCGGAAAGCCCCTCACCCAAATTGCCTTTACAAATAGCGAAAGATGTTTCGCCCGGTTGGGGTGTGACGATTGCATCGCAAATGCTCGGGGTTGATGTATTCCCACCCATGATTTCACCTGCCAGATGGGAACGGCGCTGATCGTCGTAACCTTCAGGTTCCACCGTATGCACAGCGCAATTTGGGAAGTGTTCTTGCATGGATAAGAGCGTTCCCGCCAGCAAACCGCCGCCGCCTGTGCACACCAACACATGATCGGGCGACAACCCCATTGATGCCATGTCTTGTGCAATTTCCAGACCTGTCGTGCCTTGCCCCGCAATCACGTGGAAATTCTCATAAGGATGGACGATGGGAGCGCCGAGCTTGGCACCCAAATCCACGGTCAATTTCTCCCGATCCTCTGTTGTTCGATCGTATTCGATGATTTTCGCACCAGATCGTTCGGTTCTGTCTTTCTTTGATTGTGGCGCGTCAGATGGCATCAATATTGTTGCATGAATGCCTTTCAACCGTGCCGCCTCCGCTACACCTTGGGCATGATTACCGGATGAACAGGCCACAATACCTGTGGTCTTAGCGCTGTCAGGCAAATTGCTGATCGCATTGTATGCGCCACGAAATTTAAAACTGCCCGTGCGCTGCAAACATTCCGGTTTGAAAAATACTTGTGCGTCGAGCCGATTATTCAACACTCGGGATGTGATCAGCGGCGTGCGCACCGCGTGGCCTTCTATGGTTTCTGCAGCAGCCAGAACGTCGGCATAAGTGGGCAGGTTCATCATTGGTACTCCAGACTCGAATTTTATTGAACGCTAAAGCAGGATGCAGCTGGGGGAAAGCAAGATTTGTTGACTTGTGGAGTTGGCAAATGGACCCAATTGCCTGACACTCAACCCAGTGAAATTTTGGGAGTTGTTCCATGGATTTGGGAATCAGTGGCCGTAAGGCAATCGTATGCGCATCAAGTGAAGGTCTCGGCAAAGGCTGCGCAATTGCTTTGGCACAGGCTGGGTGCGAAGTGATCGTCAATGCGCGCACGGAAGCGACCGTCGAAGCCACCGTCAATGAAATCAAAGCCGCAACAGGTTCCAACGTCATTGGTGTCGCGGCAGATGTGGGCACACATGAAGGTCAAAAAGCCATTTTGGCCGCCTGCCCCAACCCGGATATTCTGGTCAACAACAATGGTGGCCCGCCGCGCAAAGACTTTGGTGATCTTGATCGCCAAGCCATGATTGACGGTGTGGTTCAAAACATGATCACACCCATTGAACTTATTCAGGCTGTGGCGAACGGTATGGCGGAGCGCAAATTTGGCCGTATCGTCAACATCACTTCGCTTTCAGTGCTAATGCCGATTGAAGGTTTGGACCTTTCTTCTGGCGCGCGCGCTGGTTTGACCGCGTTTCTTGCGGGGGTTCGCCCTCTTTATGCAGCCAGCAACGTGACTATGAACAATCTATTGCCCGGTAAAATGGATACGAAACGTCTGCAAGGAGGCATTGCAGCGGGCGCAAAAGCAGCGGGCGTGTCTTATGAGCAAGCAGCACAAGCTCAAAGTGATGCTATTCCAGCCAAACGATTTGGCACAGCAGGCGAATTTGGCAACACATGTGCGTTCTTGTGCTCGCAATATGCTGGTTATATCACGGGTCAGAACATTTTGATGGATGGCGGCCTGTATCCGCATTCATTCTAAAGTGACGTATGCTTAAATTTTGCGAAGTCGCGAAAGTTTAACCCTATTTCAAAGGGTTCTTGATAGATTTCAGTCAAGAGGAAGCGGTTCAAAGCGCTCCAACTGAACTGAGGGACTGTCTTGAACCTGAAAATACAAATTCAACGCTTTGTGTGTCTGCCAAAGGTTTTGTCTTTGATTGCGTTTGTTTTTGTTGCTTCAGCTGCGATTGATCTGTCCACGACTGAAGCTCAAGCCCAGTCTTCCACCTGTAAGCGTCTTGAACGACAGTTGGCGTCCTCTGGTGGCCGTTCGGTTTCAAAGCGTTACGCAAAAGCTATTCGCTCGCAAAATCGTCAGATCAAAAAGGTTCAACGTTCTTTGAACAATTATGGCTGTGCTTCAAAGAAGCGCTTGTTCAAACGTGAAGCCCATGCATCTTGCGGCAATTTGCGCAGCACTTTGCGCAAAATGAAAAGCAATCTGGTTTCTTTGAAACGCAATGGTGGCTCAAAAGGCCTTAGTCGCAGCGAAAAGAAACGCATAAAACGCGCTTTAAAGCGCAACAGTTGCGGTCAATATGCCAGCGTATCACGCAAAAAAAAGCGTCGTTCTATTGTCGAACAAATTTTCGGAAAATCACGAAAGCAACGTCAGCGAGAGCAAGCTAAAAAAGATTGGAAAGAGTTGAAACGCGATCGCAGCAAGAAGTTTAAATTTCCTGCTGCTGAAAGTGTTCTGCGCAATTACAACACGGTGCGCACTGTTTGTGTTCGTGCGTGCGATGGTTATCACTTCCCGGTCAGTTTTTCGACACGAAAATCCGGGATCGAACGGGATGCAGCAGCCTGTGCCAACCTCTGTCCGGGCACCGAAACTGAACTCTATATTCATAAAACCAGTGGTGAGACCTCTGAAAATATGACTTCTGTTGTCACAGGACAACCGTATAGCGAAATGCCGAATGCATTTGCCTATCAAGAGAGCTACAATGCCGGGTGCAGCTGCAACTATCGCCTTCTGAAGCGTGAAAAAGCATCTGTTGAAGTGTCCCCTGAAGAACAAGCTGAATTAAATGCGTTGGCTCAGCGGCGTATAATTTCCCGTATTGCGCTTCCTGCGTGGCGGTCTGATCGTGGTCAAGATCCTGAAACCATCAGCAACCGCAAAGGCTTGTTCACAATGGACACTGTGAAAAACTTGAAGCAGAGCAAAGACAACACCAAACTCGCCGCACGTAGTTCAAAAATCAGGGTAATCGGCGAAGAGTTTCTTCCGACCCAATAAGGGGCAGTAAATCAGCCAGTTCAGGACCATGACCCTGCCCTGTAAGTGCCAGGCGCAAGGGCATGAACAAGCCACGTCCTTTACGACCTGTTTTTTCTTTCAACGCGGAAGTCCAAGTGGACCAAATGGCTGTGTCCCATGGAGCCGCAGGCAAAAGCTCTTTCGCTTCCTTGAGAAAATCCAGATCTTCAGGATCAATATCAGCAGCTTCGAACTTCCCAGCCACAATATCCGCCCACTGTTTCACATCGGCAAAGCGCGACAGATTTGGACGTGCGGTTTCCCAAAAGGCTTCCCCCAGATCACAATCCACGGCTTGTAGGCGCGGTTGCGCATCTTCAAACGACATTTCATGCAGCAGCTTTTCATTCAGCGCTACCAAATCGGCTGGATCAAACTTAGAGTTCGACTTGGATACTTTGGTGAAATCAAGTGTGTCCGCCAATATCTCCATGTTGGCGCAAACTTCAATAGCTTGACCTGTGCCCGTTAAAGTCGCCATGGAAGCAATCGACATGGGCTCCAACCCGTCTTCGCGCAGGCTCATCACAGACAATGCCCCCGTGCGTTTGGACAACCCTTCGCCTGACGCATTTTGCAACAGGTTGTGATGGCCAAACTCAGGAATAACGTCCCCAATCGCTTTGAATATAGCAATTTGAGCGCCTGTGTTGGCGATATGGTCGCCACCACGAATAACATGCGTTACACCCATGTCGAGATCATCAACTACAGATGGAAGTGTATAAAGGTAGGTGCCGTCGCCACGAACGAGCACGGGATCAGACATAGAGGCCAGATCAACAGTTTGCTCGCCGCGCAATACATCAGCGAACTTCACTTCCGTACGGCTGGTCTCGAATGGTGTTTCAGCAAAGTTCGGCAACAGGAAGCGCCAGTGGGGCGCACGGCCTTCAGCTTCAAACGCATCACGTTCTTCTTGTATGAGTTTCAAAGCGGCACGGTCGTAAACCGGTGCCAAACCACGTGCCATTAAGCGTTTGCGGCGGCGATCAATCTCGTCCGGTGTTTCATAACATGCATATAGAAGTCCAGAGTCGCGAAGTTTTTTAGCGACCTCATCATAGAGTTCAAAACGGCTTGATTGTTTCTCAACGCGATCAGGATAAATTCCCATCCACGCCAAGTCTTCCACAATACCATCGGCAAACTCCTGCGTAGAACGCTCTTGATCCGTATCATCAAGGCGCAAGACAAATTGCCCGCCATTCTTTTTAGCGTAGAGCCAATTGAACAATGCAGTACGCATATTGCCAATGTGCAAACGCCCTGTTGGAGAAGGGGCAAAACGAACGGTCGGTGCAGAAGAATGTGTCATGTGAGGGCAATAGTTGAGCTGAACGAAAAACTCAACGCTTGATCGCACCACCGCATTCGATTTTGCGTCTTGCAAACAATGTTCGCGAAACAAACACCATCAAAAGCCCTGCGGCGAAGCAGTATGCAGCGATAAACTGTAATTGGGTTGGAAACGACACGCCTTGATCGATCAACAGACCTGTGATGCCCGGCCCTGCCGCAGAAAAGAACACCATGCCAGCCATGATGATTGAGCGAATGGAACCAAGGTGTTTCACACCATAAATCTCTGGCCACAGTGCTCCAAACAACGCAGAAGACACACCGTAACTAAGGCCCATGAAAATCATGCTTGCGTAAATTGCCCCCACCTCTTCAAAACCACCCAATATGAGGCAAGCAATGCCCAGTGGCACCATGAACAGCGGCAGTAGTTGAATGGCGCTCCATCGATCGATTGCAAAACCTGTAGCCAATGATCCCGCAACAGTCGTAACAGCCATGAGAGCAAATGAATTGGCCCAAGTGAGTTTGGACCATCCATTGAGGTCAATGAGATAATCCTGATGGAACCAGATAGATGTTCCGATAAAAGCCGGTGACAAGACACCTACGCCCATCAACCAGAACATCGGGTCACGCAAAACCTCGGCACGCCGCCATTGTTTGCCGAACTCTTCCACATTGGATGACTCATCAGATTGACTTCGAGGAATACGCTCTTCCTTCATCAAGAAGAAAACCGCAGGAAGAGCAACCAGCACCAACAATGCAGTCGCCGCAAACCACGTGCCGCGCCAGCCGAGATAAAGCCCCAGCGCAACAAAGAGTGTCGGTGCGATGGCCTCAGAAAACTGGTGTCCAATTGTTGTTGATGCCACCGCTTTCCCCCGATTGGCCGAGTACCATCGTCCCATGGCTGTCATGGCCGTGTGCCCCATCATTCCCTGCCCAAATAGGCGAAGTAGAAAGATAGTGACGACCAGCAAAGGAAGACTTGTGGTCATCGCCATTGATGTGGTTGCTATAGCCAGCATGGTGATCACCATCATTGAACAGAGAGCGACTGAAGTTTTGTCCACCAAACGCCCAACAAATGGAAAGCTCAATGCGCTGGCCAATGTGGCCAACATATAGACAGTGCCAAAGCCGCCATGACTTAAGTCAAATTCGGCCCGAATTTGAGCGCCCCAGATCGATATGAAAAAAGTTTGTCCGAATGCGGAAAAGAATGTGAGCAAAAACCCGCCGAGCAGCCAGCGGGCATTTTCGCGATAGAAGGCAAGCATTAAATCAACTCATAAAGACAACACTGTCCTCGGTATGCTTGTTCTTATTTGTTCGCAAGAGCGAAATGCCGCAGCTAATCATCAGCAGACAAGTGGGGATCTAGTAAAGACCGCCGGTTCCAGAAATCACAGCCTTACTCTTTTTAGGTTTTTTGGTGAGTTTGCCTTTGAGAAGATCGGATTCAAATCCAATTACCGAACTGCGGTCCGGTGGTTTTGTGCCGGGCTTAAACGCTTCCATGATCACGCCAGACTTGCCAACGGAAGCCAGAAGCCCAGACTTCGCATTGATAGGATAAAGCTTGATCCCTTCAGGCACGCGGAAATCGATGGCAGATGTTTGTGTCAGAGCATCTTTCATGAAATCCACAAAGATTGGCGAAGCCAAACCACCACCCGTATTGCCTTTGCCCATAGGTTCAGGACGATCATAGCCAACGAACACACCCACAACGAGATCAGGTGAATAGCCAACGAACCAAGCATCTTTCTCTTCGTTTGTTGTGCCTGTCTTGCCTGCGATTGGAACACCAAGTGCCCCCACGTTCTTGGCAGTGCCACGTTGCACAACACCTTCCATCATGGATGTGATTTGATACGCGGTCATCGGATCAAGGACTTGCTCACGATTGTCAGTCAATTCAGGTTCTTCCTGCCCTTCCCAATTTGACGTTTTGCAATCATCGCATACGCGTTCTTCGTGTTTGAAGATCGTTTTACCGTAACGGTCTTGAATACGGTCTATCAAAGATGGGTTGATGCGCTTGCCGCCATTGGCCAGCACCGAATAGGCAGACACCATTTTCAAAACAGTTGTCTCACGAGATCCTAAAGAAGAAGCAAGACCACGTATTGGCTTCTCGTAAATACCGAAACGACGAGCATATTCTGCAATCAAAGGCATGCCCATATCATTGGCAAGACGTACGGTCATCAAGTTGCGAGACCGTTCAATGCCAAGTCGCAATGTGGATGGGCCGCCGTATTTTCCGCCGTAGTTTTTCGGTTCCCAAATCCCCAATGTACCACCTTGGTTTTTCTTGAACGGACCATCCAACACAACGGAGGATGGTGTGTAACCATTGTCCAATGCTGCTGCATAAACAAAAGGCTTGAACGAGGAACCGGGCTGACGATTAGCTTGGGTGGCACGGTTGAACTGTGAGTCTGAGAAAGAGAAACCACCCATCATGGCCAATACGCGGCCAGTATGAGGGTTCATAGCCACAAGTGCGCCAGAGACCTCTGGAACTTGCTCCAATTTATATTGTCCGCCGCCCTTGTCTGAAACATGAATCACATCACCCGGTTTCAAAACATCATCAAAGCCTTTGGCTTTAACACGTTTACGTTCCTTACCTTTTACCTTCACAGACAGAGATTTTGCCCACGGAGAATCGTCGAAGAATATTCTTGTTTCCACACGATCTTCAGACAGTCTTCTACTGACATTCACTTTCGGGCGTAGACCGATACGGGCAGAAACGGCATCTACCTCAAGAACAATTGCTTGTTTCCAATCAGGACGGTCGGAAAGTCGTTTCACCTTCTCAAAAGAAAGGCCCCAGTCATTAGCAATTTCGACTTCAGCATAAGCGCCATGATAACCTTTTTTACGGTCGAAATTCATCAACCCTTTGGTCAGCGCTTTACGGGCCATCAATTGCATTTTGGGGTCAAGGGTTGTGCGAATTGACAAGCCGCCTTCGTAAAGTGCTTTCTTGCCATAGCGATCGAGAATTTGACGACGCACTTCTTCGGAGAAATAGCTGGCAGATGAAAGGTAATTACTTCGGGTGCGCGGATTGACGCTCAAAGGTTTGGCTTTGGCCTCTTCGCCACGCTTGGCTGAGATATAACCATTGATGACCATTCTGCCGATCACCCAATTACGTCGTTCCAAAGCCCGTTCTGTGTGTTTGTAGGGATGATAATTCTCAGGAGCTTTTGGCAGACTGGCCAGATATGCAACCTCGTGCACGTCAAGGTCGCCTACGGTCTTATCGAAATAAGCGAGTGAAGCGCCCGCAACACCATAAGACCCCAACCCGAAGTAGATTTCATTGAGGTAAAGCTCCAAAATCTTGTCTTTGGAATATGCTTCTTCGATGCGGAACGCCAACATCGCTTCTTTGATTTTACGGTCAGCTGTTCTGTCACTGGTCAACAGGAAGTTTTTCGCCACCTGTTGCGTGATAGTCGAAGCACCACGGGCTCGAGCGGACTTACCGCTGATTTTGGCTTCGAAATAGTCAAACCCTGCTTTTCCCAAGGACAGATAGTTGATTCCGTTGTGAGAATAGAATTTCTTGTCTTCGGCGGAGATAAAAGCGTGCTTCAACAAACTTGGAATTGCCTGAATAGGTAAATACAATCTACGCTCGCGGGCATATTCTGCCATTAAAGCACCATCGCCAGCGTGGATACGTGTTGTTACCGGTGGTTCGTAATTGTTCAGGACTTCATAATCAGGAAGTTCTTTGATCAGGTCGGCGGTGTAAAGATACACGCCAGCGGCGACCAAAACCAACGCGGCCGTGCCAATACCAAACAGATATCCGAATAATCTTAGAAACATTTTATCAGCATTCCTCTAGGGGCACGTTTAAATCTGTAGATGAAGGCATTGGACGCTTCCAGAATAAAATAGGTAATTGTGTGACGTTGGCCTTGTTCTTCAAAAACCAATCGATCACTGTGACCCAAATGCCACTTAAATGTGATCGACACGAACACATCACTCACGATCTGCCATTCTTGGTTTAAAAAATGCATTAATCGAATCGCTCACTATTCCTGCAGCTTTGTTTTGCCATTGCTCGGATTTCATAAGCTCTTCGTCTTCCACATTGGACAAATAGCCAAGTTCCAAAAGCACGGAAGGAAACTCCGGTGCCTTCAGGACGTAAAAATCTGCTGAACGATGGGGATTATGGATCAATCGTACCCTGTCCTTCATTTGTCTCACGATCAGCCGCGCAATGCCAACCGAAAAAGCTTGGGTTTCACGGCGGGTCAGATCAATGAGAATATCTGTGACCTTGGGTTGTGTTTTGGGCAAGGAAAGTCCAGCTACCAAATCCGCTCTATTTTGTTTCTGGGCAAGCGAACGTGAAAGCGTGTCAGAGCCCTCCTCCGATAATGTGTACACTGTGGCACCGCGAATGTTCTTTTGGCGCAGTGAATCCGCATGAATCGACATAAACATATCAGCGTTATTTTGCTTTGCGAAATCCACCCGATCAGACAGTGACACAAACCGATCATCTTCGCGTGTCAGCAAAATCTTCAATTGATCATTTTTTCCGAGTGCTGCTTTGAGATGTTTTGCGAAATCCAATGTGATGACTTTTTCTGCGGTTTTACCAGCACCTGCAGCACCGCCATCAATACCACCATGTCCCGGGTCCAACACAACGGTAAATGTTTTTTTGGAATCTGAGGGATCAACCTCGGCTGTTGGTCTTTTGCTTTTTTTGACAACAGGAGCTTTGCGCACGGCAGCTGCAAACTTCTCAGGCGACGCTGTCACCAAATCTAACAAGAGACGATGGCGATTTTCTGCAACCACATTCCGCAGGCTGTGATTCTCAATCACTACATCACGCGCCAATTCCAGTACAATACGGGACTGACCGGGTGCTATTGCACCGAAGCGCATGTCTCGCACCATACTGGTGGGAAGCTTCTTGGCTTCTCCATCTAAACTGAATGCCGTTTGCGACAGATCGATAATGATGCGTCTCGGGTCAGGCAGAAGATATGCGTCATAGGTGACAGCCTTGTCGAAATCGACAACCAATCGCGCCCTCTTCTCATCGCCAATCACGCGGGCTGCAAATGCAATTGCAGTTTCATCTTCCGCCGCCCAAGCCACAGAGAGCAATGCCGACAGAAACATGCAGACGGTTAGAAATGCGGATATAAACGATCTCATGTGTGACCTGTAGCTAGTTTATGGTTAACACGCGGTAACGATTGATGTTTTAACAACCTGAAGCTGTGGTTTGCATCGAAGTTTTCTGTGGCGAAAAATTGGCGCTTGTCTTTCTATCATTGCGAGCATACATTTCGACTGCGGTAATTAGAATGCGAAACAGCAAAACCGTGTCGGGGAATGTACATACTTGCAGTCCTTAACCACTGATTTCATTTGATATTTTTTGTATCAATTTTTAACCAGTGCATATTAAGATTCGTCGATTGGCTCATAAAGCCGCTCTCGGATGCTTTTTTGACACGCGTTTGAACAATTTCGCAGTTTTACCGGAAATTCGAATTTGTGACCGCACGCCCCACAAGAGAGGGCTGCGCTTCACGAACAAACAGCCCGGCGATTTTCGTTTCGGGCAAGCGTGTTGAAAGCACGCATCCACCGTTCAAGCACGGATAACCGTGTGAGATCATTTTTAGGCTGAGACTGAGCAAATGGCGCAGGCGAAAAAGCAGATACAAGAGTTTGATGGAGGGCGCGTAATTGAGTTCCGCCCCGTCAGTTCTTTGGTGTCTGCAAGAAAAAAACGCCCTGTTTGTTTCAAACCTGCACCTGCTAAACACGCGCGGCGCGCGACACAGCACATGACAGATTTGCCGGTCCACAATACAGTCAGCTCCGACATTCTTATCACCTCCATTCCTCCCGCTCCTCCCGGACGCGGCAGACGATCGAGACTGAGATGTGCCGGAGTTGCGGAAAGACAATTCAATGGCAAACAACAAAATGCTGATCGATGCGGCCCATCCGGAAGAAACCCGGGTCGCAATGGTGCGTGGCAACAAAGTTGATGAGTTCGACTTTGAGTCGGACCACAAAACTCAACTTCGCGGAAACATCTATCTCGCCAAAGTAACGCGCGTAGAACCATCCCTTCAGGCAGCCTTCGTAGACTATGGTGGAAACCGCCATGGTTTCCTCGCGTTCAGCGAAATTCACCCTGACTATTACCAAATTCCTGTTGCTGACCGTCAGGCTTTGCTCGACGCTGAAGCTGAGGATGCCCGCATTGCTGAAGAAGCAGAAGCGAAGGCTCATGGTGATGATGAGATCGATGGTGATTCCGTAGACGATGTAGAAGCGGAAACTTCTGAAAAGCCGGCACGCAAACGCCGTTCACGCCGCCGTGGCAAAAAGCCAGCGGATGTGGATGCAAATGAAGACAGTGCAGATGCGGTTGAAGCCACTTCTTCTGACGATTCAGCGGAAACAGAGGACGCCCCTGCTCCTGAAGTGACAACCGACGAAGAAAGCGATAACGACGACAGCATCATGTCTGCGGACAATGATGGTGATGACGTTGTATCTGAACCAGCTGCTGAAGAAGAACCAGCAAAGAAGCCACGTAAACGCACAACGCGTAAGAAAAAAGAACCTGTTGTTGAAGAAGCTGCTGAAGAAGCCGTTTCCGAAGTGGCCGCTGACACAGAAGAAAAGCCGAAGCCGAAACGCAGGACTTCGCGCAAGAAAAAAGTTGAAGAGCCAGAAGAAACAATAGAAGCGCAAACTGAAGCAACATCTGAAGATGCGCCAGCCGAAGACGCTCCGAAGAAACGCACACGCCGCACGTCTCGCAAAAAGAAGGTTGAAGCTTCTGATGAAGTTGGAACTTCAAGTGATGAACCGGTCGCTACAGACGAACCTGTTGCTGAGGCTCCAACGGCGTCTGGCGCAGAAGCTACGGACGCTGAAGGCGAAGGCAAACCTCGCAAGTCGCGTTCTCGCAGCCGTTCACGTCGCAGCCGTTCTAAAAAGAACAACGATTCTGATGAAGCCAATGATTCAGACAACGGAAATTCTGAAGTAGAAGCCGTAGGTGCGGAAGATGCGATGGAAGAAGTGGCCGTGCCCGTTCGTCGCGCCAACCGTCGTCACTATAAAATTCAAGAAGTGATCAAACGCCGCCAAATTCTCTTGGTTCAAGTGGTCAAAGAAGAACGCGGCAACAAAGGCGCGGCTCTGACAACCTATCTGTCATTGGCCGGTCGCTACTCTGTTCTTATGCCGAATACAGCCCGTGGTGGTGGTATATCCCGCAAAATCACAAACGGCGCAGATCGCAAGCGCTTGAAGGCCACTGCATCCAAGCTGGAAGTACCGCAGGGCATGGGTGTTATTCTACGCACAGCCGGTGCATCACGCAGTCAAGAAGAAATTCAACGTGACTTCGAATACCTCATGCGTCTTTGGGAAAATGTGCGCACGCTCACATTGGAATCGACAGCCCCTTGCCTCACCTACGAAGAAGGCAGCCTGATCAAGCGCTCTATCCGCGACTTGTTTGACAAAGATACGGGTGAAATTCTTGTGGCTGGCGAAGATGGTTTCAAAGAAGCCAAAGGTTTCATGACCATGCTGATGCCCGAACAGGCAAAGAACGTGAAGCTTTATCGCGATAAAGTACCTATGTTCACACGTATGGGTGTGGAAGCTCAGTTGGATGCAATGCTTCAACCTCAGGTCACTTTGAAATCCGGTGGTTACCTCATTATCGACCAAACGGAAGCGTTGGTAGCGATTGATGTGAACTCCGGTCGTTCAACGCGCCAACATTCAGTTGAAGATACGGCCACACAAACCAACTTGGAAGCCGCTGATGAAGTGGCACGCCAGTTGCGCCTGCGTGATCTTGCAGGTCTAATCGTGATCGATTTCATCGACATGGAAGACAAGCGCAATGTGCGCAACGTTGAAAAGCGCCTGAAAGACGCTTTGAAAAACGATCGTGCGCGCATTCAAGTGGGCCGCATCTCGCATTTCGGCCTTATGGAAATGTCTCGCCAACGCATTCGTGCAAGTGTTCTGGAATCCACAACACAAACCTGCCCGACCTGTGACGGCCTTGGCCATGTGCGTTCAAGTTCATCGGTTGCTCTTACCGTTGTGCGCGCTATTGAGGATCATCTGAATAAAAATTCGCGCAATCACCTGACTGTTAAAGTCAGCACAGAAACCGCGTTGTATCTGCTCAACACCAAGCGGGAAAGCTTGAGCGACCTGGAGACACGGTTTGGTGTAACGATTACAATCGAAACCGATCATACTCTGGGTCTCAACCCGTGCGTCATCGAACGCGGCGAACTATCAAACCGCAAGCCTGCTGGTGATTCCGCAGTGCAGCCAGACACGATTGCACCAAGTGAAGCTGTTGAAGAAGAAACAGCGGCAACCTCAGTAACCTCCCCTGACGCTTCATCCAGCGAAGAAGGTGATGAAGGCGAAGGCAAGAAACGCAAACGCCGCAGAAGGCGCCGCCGTGGTGGATCTTCCAACGGTGATGAAACAGCCAATACTGAAGGTGAAAACAGTTCTGAGAAGTCTGAAGAATCACCTGCTGAACAAGCTGATGTCACAGGTATACCAGAGCAAGACGCACCTGTTGCCGAAGCTGCCGAAGAAACCAAACCTAAGCGTCGTTCACGTCGCAAAAAGATTGAAGAGTCTGCTGAACCAGTTTCTGAGGAAAAAGAAGTAACTGCTGACGAGACCAAACAAAAACCACGTCGCACATCCCGTGTTCGCAAGCCGAAACCTGAAACAACGTCTGCTGAAGATGCGCCTGTGGCTGAGGACAAACCAGACATTGCTCAACCTACCGCAGACGACAGCACCGCGACAGAGGATTCTCCTCGCACACCACGTCGCAACACACGTCGTGTGAAGCAACCAGACGCTGAAACAGCAGCAGCCGAAGCACCCGTTGAAACAGTTTCAGAAGCAGTGGAAGCGCCAAAGGAAGATGAGCCCAAGTCTAAAAAAGGCGGCTGGTGGCAACGCAAATTCTTCTAAGACGTTTCGCGACTAGCGATTGGAAACTTACCTGCTCAAAAGAAAACGGGCTCAATAAAAAACGGGCGACCTTCCCCCCGGATGGTCGCCCGTTATACCAATATCCCCAATTCCAATTCAGAAATTGTCCCCACGTTTGATATTGGAAACTTTTACAGCTCTGTTTAAGCAGCGTTTTTCAAAGATGCATGCAATTCGCTGGCTTCTTCTTTGATGAAAGCCAAGAGCGCTTTTTCGTTCTCATGGGTTTCACCATCACGCTGAATGCGCTCGATGACCCAAGCAGCCTCATCTGACGTTACTTTTTCAGCTTCAGCGAAACTTGTGGCAAGCTTATCATTTTGAATGCCACGTTCGCTGTCGAGCACACGATGCAACGGTCGCATTTCTGCGAGAACAGATTTTAATGTGTTCACTGCCCCATCGAACAAGCCATCACCTGTTAAAAATGTGTCTTTGGACAAAACAGCAGCGCGCGATGGATCTGTGCCATCGATTGTGGCCAACAGATAATTTCCGATAGCGCGCACGAACAAATCAGACCACGCAGGATCATTTTCGTATTCAGCTGTCCGGTCGTTAAGATCAAACAAGAATTCAGCTTCAGTTTTTGAAACAGCAAGGCCACTATCGCTGCCGTATCCGAAGATCATTCGACGCATCAATTCTACATCTGATTTACAAATAACCTGTTTTCCGCTCAAACGGCTTTCAGCCAAGGGCCCTTGATTGTTCAAAACAGCTTCTGAAACTTGTGACAACGCAAAAGCGAGCAGAGAAACAGGAGAAGATTTTGCAACTTCTATGACCTTCACCAACATCTCAAGGCGAACAGGCCCATCAACCAAACCATTGCGCGAAATGCAGCTTTTCAGCCATTCGGCATTGTCTTCACTGATATAACCAGCGGGTTCTGCCTGATGCACCAAGTGATCGACCATTGCCTCAATGAAGAACTCATCCCAAGTAGCGGATTTGTCTTTCACCGCAGCATCAAGAGCGAAAAGCGATTCCGCTTCTGTCTTGCAAAGCTTTGAATCCTTGAAATAATCCTGACGCAAATAATGCACATCATCGTCAGAAATACGTCCACGTTCAATCATTGCGACCAGCTTGGTCGGAAGCTCAAGTTCACTCATGTTGTGGCCCTTCCACCCTAATTCGTGACCACAAACATGACAGTTACAAATTGAAATATTACAAAAAGGTCTGGTTAATCATTTCTAAATTGTGGTTGGGTGAGAGAAGGACAGCTAAGCGGAGAGGTTGTGTGAAAAGAGCATCCGACTTTCGATCATGATATAGTTTTCTCGATTGAATCGGGGGCTTTGTGATGAAACGGTTTATCGAAGGTATTGGCCGAGATCAGGTTACGCTACTGCCTG
>CALLUS010000022.1 GCA_938010435.1 uncultured Rhizobiaceae group bacterium
CTCAAATATATAAGAGATCACAATGAACTGATTCATAAGTTCAAGAAAATACGAGATATGGAAAATATTTTACATATCCACACCCTATTTATTATAAATAAAAATCCTAACAATAAATCTCAACGCACCACTCAACCAAAACAAACAATGTCCTTTCAAACAATTCAATCAAATAACATCGCAAACTTAGAATTAGGGGGACTCAATAAATTGGTTGCAGCATCGCGGTTCTGCTGATTCACTAGCAGCATGGAGGTGCTGCTATGAGTGATTTTTTGGTTATCGAAGGCGCAAATGCGTCGGATCAAACCGTTTTTTCCTTTGTCTCACGGTGTTCCACGCGTTGATGACCGCAAGGTTCTTTCGGCTCCGTCTTGAAATCATCGACGCTCTTGCGCTTGCGCCATTTAGCAACTGTCTTGGGATTGATGTTGTAGGTTTCGCTCAGTTCCGCGAGCGAAGCCTGCGATCGCTGTATTGCTGCTCGGACTGCGTGCGTAGTCGTGGCGCTGCCATGTAAAATTTGTCCCATAGTGCTTCCTTCCATTCAGCAGAAAATAATGCACCATCAAAGTCTGGGACTAAACACCTAGATGTTGAATCAATTGAGTCCACACCCTAGGTGTTATGATTTTGAGGAGGCTCGCACCGAATACCTAGGCTACATCAAGTCAGATGAGCTTGTTTAACTTTAAGCAACCTGAGTAGCCCCTTATGCATCGCCATATTGTTAAGCTGCCACCACTCCAAAGCGTAATCTGCTTTGGAGTGGGAAGGTGTACGCCGCTAAAGGCGACAATCTTGAGAATTTCAATACTAAATACTCTGTATTGATGAAATTTTGATCAGTTCGAACCGCATAAAATTTCAAGAAATTATGGCTAGGCATTAGGTAAAACATTTTTTAATATGTTATTTCTAAATTACAAGAAAATTGGTGAAATTGTTTTGAGATTTATTTTAATAAATATAGCTTTTTTTTGATTTTTGCATTTTGCTTAGTATGGTTTTATAAAAATTACGTTTACTATGATTTATGTATTCAAAACAATAAAGTTTCAAAAGAAAATAATAGATATAAAAAGGAATGTAGTTATGTAAAATTTTTATTTGTATTGTGAGAAAATGTGCCTACCCTTCAAATTAACGTTTATACAGATGGGCCGACAGGGCACTCAAATATAAGTTTTTTGCCTGAAGGTGCGTCTGATCAGCGAATAACTGTTGGTGCTACGGTTGACCGCATTGGCATTGATATGATCACTAGTGAAGGAGGCGGTGATTGCGGCTGACTACATTCGCAATCTTCGGCAAGAAACAATCAAGGGGCTCAATGGTCGGCTAAAACAAGGTTTGTGGCCGTTTGCAGCGCCGATTGGATATCTCAACAACGGAAAGGGTCAAGTCAAAACAATTGATCCCATTAACGGTCCGCTCGTTCGTAAGTTGTTCGAGTTGTATACCACTGGTGAGTATTCATACATCTCGCTCATTCCGATGGCGCAAGAGAGTGGTATTAAAAACATATCTGGCAGACCGATCACAAAAACATGCATCGAGAAAACTCTACGCAACCCATTCTACCTGGGGCTAATGCATATCAAACGCAGAAACGAAACGTATCAGGGAATACATAAACCATTGGTGAGTACCGAACTTTTCGAGAGATGTCAGGAGGTTCGGCTAGGCAGACAGATCAAGACAACCACGAAACATAATTTCACCTATCGAGGTGTATTTAGATGTGGTTATTGTAGCCGCACGATGACGGCAGAGCGACAGAAGGGACACGTCTATTACCGTTGTCACACACGCGATTGCATCACAAAATCCGTTCGTGAAGACGAAATCGAGTTACAGCTTGTTAGCGAATTGAACTTGTGTTCGATCACGGAAGAAGCAGTTTCCGAACTGCAAGCGTATTTCAAGCCATCGGTTATTCAGACCAACGAAAGAAGCAAACGTGATGCTCTGCAGTTGGAGTTAGGTCGTGTAGATCAGAAAATGACTAACCTTACAGATGCGCTGATTGATAAACTGGTGGACAAGGAAACATTTGAAAACCGCAAGTTTGAATTACTAAAGCGCTCAACGAAATTGCGAGAGGAACTGAAAAATCACAACTCTAATCGCGACATTTCAAAATATCTATCCAGAATGTTCGAACTGCTCAAAAACGTTGGAGACACTTACCTTTTTCTCGATCCAAGCGAAAAGCGCCAGCTCGTCAAAATATTGACTTCGAACCGGCGCTTGTTCGCCAAAAAGCTATATACAGAGCACGAAACTGGGTTTCGTTACCCCATGAGATCGCTGCCGACCTCTATAGTACCCAAGGTTCTGCGGACTTTCGAAAGAGGCCTGACATGCGAGATATGTATATCGAACGTGCTGGAGAGGTGTTCAAGTGTGAGAAGTTTCATGAGTTTTTAAGCTTGCATCGGTCTCGCCTGCCTTTGTAGGACGTATGAATTTCAGGAAGTGGTGTGAGATGGTTCGATACTTGAAAAATGTCATTTTGACGGATTTTTTTCTAAGCGATTAGAAGTACTGTTTGTACCGAAGAGCCAGCTGGGACTGTCAGTATTTAGACCGTCCTTTAATGCTAGAGTGTCGATGTTGATGGGGGTATCACCACTCAAATTCAATCAATATCCCTGATATATTAACGCACCTTGAATTGCAAGTTTGTGTGCTGTTTTAAATCAATTCTCACAACGTTGCCCTATAATTTCAATATTAACCATATTTCTTCAATTCGATTGAAAATGACAATTTTCCAATTAGAAATGAATCATAATAGATTTGGTGGATGTAATTTTGAATATATTTAAATCAAGAAATATATATGCAATCCTTTTTATTTTTATAATTATTTTTTCGGCGGAAAAATTTTTTGTATTTTCAATAAATAAAAAAATTGTAAATCAAAATTATTTTATAAAAAATCAAATAATTAAAAGAAAAGTCGATATAGAAAATATTTCTCCTAATTCTTAACGTTTGTGTTCATCTGAGTCTGAGCTTTTATATTTTTACAGTACTTGTTTTGAATTTTTGGGGTCGATGTCTGGCTCCAATAAATTCGAAATAGGCGACAGTTTAAATTTTTACTACATCCAACCGAGATCAATTACGTCAATCAGTCGTATTTTTTTGGGCAATGAAGAATACAAAAATGCGGGCCCTCCGATTGGTGTGCAGGTGGGTTTTGTGAATGGAAATGGCACATGGAGCTTGTTTAGAAAGATCTCAGTGGAACCTACCAAAGACTTTCCAATCTCAGGGCGATTTAAATTAGTCGAAACTCATACAGGTAAATGGAGATAAATGGATGACCCAATTTTCAAATAGTGAATTGCTAACTTATTCAGCTATGGCTGTTGAAGCATACGATGGAACAATCAGCTCTTCATTCAGCGGGTTCAACAATTACCCCGCACTAGAGATTGTTGGCACTATTTCTAATTGGGGCTGACATAGATAACTGAAAAAGGTTATTTATGTCATATGGTTACGGTACGTCGACGTAGCAAGCTCTCACGAAGTATTCAAATTGAGCTAATTAAGTATTTCTGCGCAGGTGTCACAGCCCGTTCCGCAGCCGAATTATCAGGTGTAAATCGCAACACGGCAATCCTGTTTTTTCATAAGTTGCGCGAGACGATCCACGAAGAAATTGTTCGCGATGAACCGCCTATGATGAGTGGTGAAACCGAACTGGACGAAAGCTATTTTGGTGGTCGGCGCAAGGGAAAACGCGGGCGGGGTGCCAGCGGTAAAGTTCCGGTGTTCGGGCTCTTGAAGCGCAATGGGTATGTTCATGCCATGATCATTCCAAATGCAGCATCTTCAACGCTTCTACCCATTATAAAGGACAGAATTAAACCCCACTCCATCGTCTATACCGACAGCTTCAGGGCCTATGACGTGCTGGATGTTTCAGAGTTCCACCACTACCGCATCAACCATTCAGAACTGTTTGCCGACAAACAAAATCACATCAACGGCATTGAGAACTTCTGGAACCAATCGAAACGGCACCTGAGACGTTACAATGGCATCTCCAAAGACCACTTTCACCTGTTCCTCAAAGAGTGCGAATGGCGTTTTAACTACCGTCCTGTTGCAAACCTCAACAACGTCCTCGTAAAGTGGTGGTTCAAGTAAAAACGAAACCCTTATCTATGTCAGCCCCTAACTTTATTCAGTTGATTTCCTCATAAAAACCTCATTTATCGTGTTATTATGTTGAAATTTTTATGTGAGGAGAAAAAATCATTTCTTACTTATCAAGTTCAAAATTTTTTATTTTAATTTATATTAGTTTTCTATTATTAATTGCTTTGTCAAATAATTCGACTGCACAAGAAAAATTTGAAGACCCCTGCGTATTTTCGCAAGATATGAAGAAACCTTCAACTTTTGGTTGTTTGTTCGGTCCCAGAAAAAAAGTCGTTTCCTACATCAAGAACTACACAATTTCAAAATTGGATGACAACAATACTGAGCAAAAAAACTGCTTTGTAAGCATCGTTAAGAAGTCATGTATGCGCGGCTCTGTCGATGTTGTGCGGTGTGTTTTGTCAACGCAAAAACCTTCCGAATGTAACGTATTTATTAGATATTGAGGGAAAATAAATGTCTGAATCAAGAAGTCTTAAGCCGACTGAAATAACGTTTTTACAGAGCTTTTTTGGAAACACAATTGACTATACGTCTGTTTCGATCGTTAGGGGTGTTGCAGAGGTAAAAACACAAATTGGTAAGATACCGTTGCCTGATAAAGTGGTCGCAGCATTTCTTGTGGGGGCACATGCGCCCAACGGAAGTATATACTATCCAGAAACTCCGATGGGAAATGCTGTCTACAGTGAAGATTTTTCGCAAGCCGATCTCAATGCACAATCTACATTTATTCATGAAATGGCGCACGTCTTGCAGTATCAGCAAGGAATAGATGTTATAAATGGTGCAATCAGGGGGCGAATTCGATATCCATTCGATCAAGACAGTCAATATGGCTATCAAGAGCTGCTAGATGGTTCAGTGCCTTTCAACAAACTTGATGTTGAAGCTATGGCTGCTGCGTTCGAAGACCTTTGGCGATTAGAGAAGGGCGAGCCATCTGCCTACAGAATCCCTGTGTCTTTATCAGAACTTCAAGCAAAGATTCCCCCTTTTTCCCAATGGGATTCCATCGGATCTGACTATGACAGTCCGTACTCTCTTTTCGAATGCTTTCCAGCTGGCACACTCATTTCATTGTTCGACGGATCAACGAAAAAAATTGAGGCGATATCGATAGAAGACCGCGTTTTGACATTTAATAGTGACGGTGAGCAAGTTGCAGGTCACGTCGACAAACTATTTAAGAACACAACTAAAGAATTTATTTCAATAAATTTTGTTGACGGTCGCGATGACCTGGTGACCACACCGGGTCATAGGTTTCTCACAGAGACTGGAGACTACATGGAAGTTGGCCATATGCTTCGCCTAGGAGGCGGGCAAGTAAGGCTCGTCGATGCAAATGGTTCGATTGTTGAGGCTGTAGGCTCCCTGCTTTCTTATGACGAGAAGAATACACACGGGTTTGTGGAGTCCTGTGCAAAGTCCGTTGTTTCTTCGGGTGGTTCTAATCTTAGTTTTGAAATTGCGAGTGGCTGGGAAACTTACAACTTCGAAGTACGCGAACATCACAACTATGTGGCGAATGATATTCGGGTTCATAATGACTCGATTTTGGCATTTATTGACGAAGATGACCAAGTGTTCGCTGTAAGTGAAGACTTCAAAGATGCTGCAGTTTCCCGTGATAACGATGGAAACGGTACAAATGAGATCGTTCTTTTAGATGGTGAGCGGTTTGAGTCAGCTGGCTCTGATACGTTCTTGGAAGTGCAGCAAACGTTCATTCCAGACAATGCATCCGCTGATGTGGAAGCTCTTCTTGCACAATTCATCGACGCTAACCCAGAAGCTGCATCGAATGTGTACGATCCCGGCAATGGCAATGAACCCGGTGATGGTGTTGCATCTGATGATATCGTAGAAATCCTCACGGACGATATCGGCGGCACATTTACCAATCGTAGTTTTGGTGGAGTTGAAGTACCATCGCTTGCTGCGCTTATACTTGCAGCAGTTTCAGGTGGTGCAGAGGCTTTAGTTGAAACACTGTTTGCTCCACTCGGCGACACAAATTCTTCGCTGTCCTACGCATCTGGCGATGGTGACGTTTCAATCACACCTACGGGGCCAGATACCAATGCGATTTTGCTTTTCATTCTCGGTTTAGATGCTGATGCAGAGATTGTTCCTGGTATCCCCGATCCATTTGGTGGCACCATTGGTGGAATTACACTTGGTGACTTGCTTGGTGGCCTAGATTTGCCTGACATGAATAGGTTTGAAGTTGATTTCGGCACAGGCATTGAACAAGCTGATGTCACACGCGAGCAAGTAGGTGATGATTTGATCCTCACCGTTGATAATGGTGATGGAACAACCAACACCATGACGCTGGTTGGAGTGTACTCCGATGGCAATGCTGACGAAATCGTAGCCGTTAACTTTGCCGATGGTACGAGCGTGCCTTTGGAAGACATCGTCGATGGTATAGTCACGGCTGATGGCATTGTCACAGGTACTGAAATGACTGATGTCATTGATGCATCATTTGTTGATACCGAAGGTGAAAGTGTTGGGAGTGGCGATGATGTTGTTGTTGCAAATGGTGGTGATGATGTGATTTCAACACTCGCTGGTGACGACTTCATTGAAGGTGGCGCTGGAGCAGACACAATAAATGGTGGCAGCGGATTTGATACCGTCGATTACAGCAACTCTGATGTCGGCGTGACTGTTGGTATCAACAACGGCGGCACTGTCACAGGTGGACATGCAACTGGTGATGTCCTCTCGTTCGTTGAGAATATTACTGGATCACAATTTGACGACATCCTCACAGGTAACACCCTTCTGAACGTGTTGAATGGCCTAGGAGGTGACGACACTATCAATGGTTCATCTGACGCTGACATTCTGAATGGTGGCGAAGATAATGACCTTCTTATTGGTGCTCGTGGAGCAGATATGGTTGATGGCGGAGAAGGCTCTGACACCGCTTCATATTCCAATGCGGGTCAAGCAATTGTTGTGAGCACAGGGAATGGCAACGGCACTGCCACAGGTGCGGATCAAGATGGTGGCGATACGCTTATCAGTATCGAAAACATTTTTGGATCAAACTACAACGACACAATCACCGGAGACGCGGGTGTAAACACGCTCAACGGGTATTCTGGAGATGACATGGTTTTTGGTGGCGGTGGCGACGACAGTCTTCTTGGTCAACAAGGTAGCGATACACTGAACGGTGGCGAAGGTAACGACACTTTGCGCGGTGGTGGAGGTATTGACACACTGGCCTATGACACTCTCAACTTTGGACAAGATACCGTTCTAGGTTGGCAGTTGAATTACGATAAGTTCGACTTCACTGCATTGGGCTTAGGGTATTCAGACTTCACCAAATCAAGTGTAGGCGGTAATACGGTTCTCACACTCGACAGTGATCCAAATCAAACAATCACTATGGTTGGCATCAACTTTGCTGCGATCGATGCGAATGATTTCGTTGTCTAACAATATGCACTGAATAAATTTGACCGCTCGTTGCATGATATGTGGCGAGCGGTTTTTTGTTTTTGATCGAGGCTACTCTTGGGTTTGGCTGCTAAAAACGGTTAAAGTAACATTTTTGAAAGCATAGTCTCATTTCCGATATATTTGAAAGCTAGAGTGTCAGTGCCGCTAAAAGGCTTCTCAACGGGCTTTGCCTATAGAACAAGGAACACGAAAATGGCTACAACAACTTATTCTGGCGTTCAAACCAATGCAGCGAATGGTGGCGCTGCTCCAGCATCAAATTCACCTGCGTGGCAACAAGTTGCACATTCAGGTGGCAAGCCAAAAAGCTAAATTCATCGATAGAGGGGCGATCCTTAGATTGCCCCTTTGTGTTTTAATTGCTCTATATCGGCGCCAATTTTTAGTTTTCGATGGGCTTTGTAAAAGCCGGTTTTCAGAGATAATAAGACTTCAAAGTATCTTGGATCTTGAGCATATAAAACTCGAATTTCAATAAAATTGCACTGTATTTCTCATTTAGAGATTAAGGACGTTCTGCTCATTTGCTTGAGTGGTTTGGCAGTTGTGGTAGTTTAGCAATTCGCAATCGCGAAAGATGGCCTCAGCCGAGTGCTAGTAACACTCAACCGAGACCTAACCCTGAAACCTGTACTAGAGGAATCAAGGCTTATGAATAGCTTTATCCCATTTGGATTCGTTACGGAATCCCTGTCGTTCGAATACCGCCCACTTAGTTTGGTGGTAAAACCCCATTTGACGAGTTCTTCGTTGCACCGGTCGACATCTCCCCTACCCATCACAAAGCCTTAACAGCAACACCGACATTTCGGTGAATGCCAATGCTGCTCAGTGCTGTCTGCCTTTTGGTCGGAACAGGTTAAGCTAGTGTTTTCGATGCGTGTTCGTTTGTCCCCATGCCAGACAGTGCTTGGGTGTATGAGAATACGTGTCCGCTGTTTACCGATCTGCTGGTGCTGCTCTTTCCTAATTGAAAGATCATCACATGACAAAACTCAACAAAACTGACTTCCAACCCACCCTTTCTTTGGTAACAGAAAGCGAAGGTACTACCGCCTCGTTTCCAACAAAGAAGTTGACGAAGAAAATCAACAACCTTGTTGCTCGACTGGGTAAGAAGGCTCTCAAAGGTGCATCAAAGTTCGATCCCATCATTGGGTTAGATTCTGGCTTTGTCTCCATTGCCTCTTCTTTTCAAAGGCATCACGGAATGCATTTGCCAAATGTGCTCAGCGCCCTGCTCCAGCATCACGGACTAGTTGTGTTCACCAATCACAAAATCCCAGTCTTTAAGAGCGCAAGTTCATTGGTGAAGGCAAATTCGCCAGAGGCTCTGTGCAACATCTGTGTTGAGGCGTCGGGCGATGTCGACTGTCACTACGAAGCTGATCTCATTGTATTTTGCCTGGCCTCAGGCTGGCTCGGCGTGTTCGACGGAAAACGCGGACTTGGCAATGCGGATTCTTCTTCACGCTCTACATTGGAAAACAAACTACGTGCCGTTCATTTATCAGTTCGCAGCTATATGCGCATGCAAGGGTATGATGTGGTCTCAACCGATGTGAGGGTGATCGATTTCTATGGCCAGACTGGCTAACCCGCAGATCTCAAAATCAACGGCTACGAGTTAGATGCGTATTTTGGAATTGCTGTTCAGAATACGCTTGCTGCGTTCAATCAGGCGATGGCCGTTGAATGCGCCAAGGCCTTTCATCTGATGACACCAGCGTCAGACGATAAGACTTCAGAGGTTGTTGCCAAACCGCTTGCTAACTTTCGTTTTCCAGAAGCAGATGAGAACGCATTGGGAGACTTGCTCAATGATGTGAGCCCATATGACACCGGTCTTTCCGCTAAGCGCAACAAGTTGGCCGCAGCGTCCACGACGCTTGCGGCTTAATCACGCCAATCAGGAAGAGGAATACAGCATGACTGATTTCGTCAACGATCAGGCACGTCCCTTGGTTGGTGTGCATCAATATTGGGAGCAACGCGAACCGAGTATCAATACGAGACGAAGCACCAAATCCATCCTCGACGACCCCGCAACGGCTATTGCACTAGCGATGGCGTTTGCAAACATCTTTCGCGATCGTGGCACGCCAATCCCGTCGTCTGCAATTGAACTGCTTCAAAGCCATATAGATGAGGGAGATCCGACTTGCGCATTGGTGATTGAACATCTGCAAGCACTTAGCCTCATTGCTGAAGTGACACTCACCGCTGTTGGAGGTGTTACCCATGGCCAAGCGTAACAACAACAATACAAGCGAAAGGTCTGGTCAAATCACCTTACCCAATCTCGGCCCGGTGCTGCCACAGATCGGCAACGCTGAATATATTGAATTAGCTGAGCTCTTAGATACACTGTTGGTTGATGAGTTCGTTCACAACGATCAGCGCGGCGACGCACCATTTGCAGGCACCGAATTGCCCGACGACAGCAACCTGTTGAAGGTCCCTACCCTTATTGCACTGCTTGCCAATCTACCAATATTGAACCCCATCAAAGAGCACCAAGAGCTCATTCCGCTTGTTCGGGCTCTCATTCCCAATACAAGCTTTGATATTCCAAATATGCTGACTGGAGATCGAAAGGAACCAGAGCTTCTCTTGATTGATGTGCTCTACAAGGAGGCTGTTCTGAACGACAGCAAGGCGACATTCGAAATCGCTGATCGCGTTCTATATCGACTAGCAGTTTTGAAGGGCAACAATGAACTACTGCCGCGGCTGGTGGAGCGGTTCTACGAAATCGAACTGCGAGATACTGCCGAGCGTCATTCTCTGCGCCATTGCGTCTTCGAACATGCTCATGCGCGTCTCAAGCTCATGCAACTGCAGAACGGTACACCTGCGGGACGTGTACTGCATACACCACTTAAAAACTCTAACCGCATAGGCCCGACCATTGCAGATGAACTGCTTCATATAGCCACCGAGAGCAGTCAGACATTCCTTCAAAAGGTTCAGTTGTGGATCATGTTCAAGAAGCAGACGATCGCTGAGTTCTGGCCTGCCATCATTGCTGAATGGGAGGACGAAGATGTAACGTCGTCAAAATCTGAACGCACGCGTAAAATGATGCCACGCTTTGATGAATTGACTAGCGCATTGATCGATCTGCGCCGCATTCAAGCGCACCAAATTACTTTGAATGGTTCCAATGGCATTAGTGACACCGAGCAACTGGGTGAAGACAAATCAGAACGTGAGGTCAGTGTTTTAGATTCAGATACACAAGATTTTAGCAGTCTTGCAGACGATGCCAATGAGTATGACGCGGTTGTTAAACAGTGCGGACAGCCGCCAACGTTAGTTGTATTTCCAAAAATTGTCAGGACGGGAAACCGAGAACTAGATGAGCGCCTGAAATTGTTCCGCGAGGAATTGTCGGAACAACCGCTTCCACTCATACAAACGCCTGACCTTGCACCAATAAGAACCAAACTTGTGGCAATACTTCCCCATTTAGAAGCTGTCATAGACCGTATCCTCAACGCGATGTCACCGCATCGATCTATCAACATCCCGCCTGTTCTGCTCGTAGGCCGACCTGGCTGCGGGAAAACAACATTGGCACAAGAATTGGCACTCTTACTGGCCTTGCCAGCAGTGACCTTTGATGTCGCTGGTGTCAGCGATGCTAATTTCTTAGGTGTTGATATGAGGTGGAACACTGGGGCAGCAGGTTTACACCTAGATCTCATATCCAGCGATAAGATCGCAAATCCATTGATCATTATGGACGAAATCGAGAAAATGGGAGGGTCTATCCGCAATGGTGACGCCCGCAAAGTCTTGATGGGTTTGTTAGAACCAAGAAGGTCCCAAGCGTTCTTTGATCCGTTTCTAGGCAGACCAATCGATGTATCAGCGATGAATTGGATTTTTACAGCAAACACCACCAAAGGTATTCCTGTTCCATTCCAGAACAGGATAGAAATTATTCGTTGCTCTTCGCCAAAACGGATTCATATCGACCAACTGGCTCCGCAGTTGCTTGAATCTATATACACTGAATGAGGACTAGGTCTCGATTGGTGTCATCCACTTGCAAGCGATGAGCTTCTGCTGCTTCGTCAACATTGGTCAGGAGGATCAATTCGAAATCTCAAACGCCTCATTCGTGTCGTGATAGATACGCGAGAGAAGTTTATGGCTAGAGCTTGAAGCCAGCGCCGGGTCGCAGAATTTTCTTCCAGCACTTTGTGTTTCTGCGGAGGAGTACGATTACTTGGCAGTAGCAAAACACACTACTTTTCAAAAATTGGCCCATAAATTCGGGGCTGGACAACATCTTATGCCTCACCGGTTGAATGATTGCAGCTTTGTTCTCTACTGGGTGAGGTCGTCAAAACGGAAAAATACAGGCGGGAACAAATTTTAGAGCGCCGATAGATCCAGCATCTTCTTTTTTGGCATCTATGACAGCTCCATCAGTATTGTCGCTAAGTGCTATCTGCGAACCACTGAGATAGATATTCGCAAGGTTGGTTTTCGCAACGACACCCAGTTTGCTATTTGCCGCCCAAGCAACAAACCTGCTCGGCGAAAAGCTGGATCCATCCTCTGTACTGTGAATAGCCCCGAGTTTTTTAGACACCCTCGGTTTTCATTTTTTGCTGTCGTTCGAAGTCGACTGGTGACAACATCCCATTTCTTACATGTTTTCTTTTCGGATTGTAAAACATCTCGATGTAATCGAACACATCGCGTCGTGCATCTTCACGACTGGGATAGGTTCGGCGTCTGATACGTTCGCGTTTGAGTAAGTTGAAGAAGCCTTCTGCCACAGCATTGTCATGACGATTGCCGCGTCTGCTCATTGAATGCTCCAAATTGTGATGTCGTAAGAACGATGCCCGATCAATGCTGGTGTACTGTGAGCCTTGGTCCGAGTGGATCAGAACACTTTGTTTGGGTTTGCGCCGCCACACAGCCATCAACAGCGCCAGCAATACAAGATCTGCGGTCGGCCGACTTTGCATAGACCACCCAATCACACGTCGCGAATACAGATCGATCACAACGGCCAGATATGCAAAGCCCTCATAGGTTTTGATATATGTGATGTCAGTGACCCAAACGGTATCAGGTGCATCAACATCAAACTGTCGGTCCAGGGTGTTATCGACAACAGCAGATGGCTTGCCACCATACGTACCAGGACGGCGCTTGTAGCCCATCTGCGCCTTGATGCTCGCTAGACTTGCGAGCCTGGCCACTCGGTTCGGGCAGCATGTCTGGCCTTGATCGAGGAGGTCGTCGTGAAGTTTGCGATAACCGTAAACCTTACCGCTATCCTTCCAAGCCTTCTTGATCAGTTTGGTTTGGCGCTTGTCTTCCCGCGCCCGTTTGCTCAACGGGTTCTTCAACCACGCATAGAGCGAGTGGGTACTGACACCCAACCGCTTAGAAACCTCCGCAACCGGATATCCGCGCTCAACAATCTGATGCACCGCATCACGTTTGAAATCGTCACTGAATCTAGCTTTGCTCATAATGGCCTCCTTGCCTCAAAATTAGGAAAGAAGGTGTCTACAAATCTAGGGGCTATTCAGATCAAACGAGAAACATTCAAACAGCGGCGTTTGCAATACCGCAACCAAGCCGCATAATATCATCGAACAGATGGGCCAATCTCTCGCTTAATATAAGCCGCAATCGCTCCCAAAAACCTTGACGACGGACAACCCTTATCTATGTCAGCCCCTAAAATTTTATTTTTATATATATGCACGAACAAATAGACAAACTTTTGAAATCTTGAACTTTTGAACTTTTAAACAAAAACTACATATTAATATATCCTGTCACCTTTCTCTCTTTATTACAAACAGCGAAACGAAGAGGAGGACGAGCGTAGCGAGGATGACGATGAGGGCGCTGTTTGTAATAAAGAGAGAAAGGTGACAGGAGGTGGTAGGGTGGAGAAACAAGAGAACAGTGTGTGCAAATGAAATTTTAGTAAAAAGGTGCCGCATTCGCGCTAAGTGGATCGGGAAAACTGCATGCTAAAAACCCGCCCAACACCCACCATACCCACCACAACCAGAAAAATACCGCTAAAGATTATTAGTGTCCAGAAGAGGAGCCAAACACCAGAGCACCATCCAGACGATAAGGTTGAAGCAGATTAGCTATCGCATAGTTTAGTTGCTGATGAGCGTGCACCGACAATCCACGCCGCTTAATCTCATCGTAATCGGGGGTCTTGTCAGCCTTGTAGAAAAGCCCAATCACCAAGTGGAACAAAGCAGTCGCGATGTCCGAATCTGACAGAACACGGTTATTTCTTCCCAACCAGTTAACAGTCAGACTATTCGTCCCAAGATACTGGTTCGTGTTAGCGATGTTTGTACCAACCGTTGGCTTCTGCATAGTAGCATGCTCAAGAGGGGCCATTGGCCCCACCTCCCCCTTGTAGACACTAGGGTGTAGGCCGCAGTCGTATAGATTTGCCAAGGTCTGAGGATTCGGCACCCCAGGGAAAACATATACATTACTCGGCAAACTTGCTGCATTTAAGTGCCGATACTCATCCCCATCCCCAAAGAACAGTAGTTCGGCGTGATAGTCTGCTGCCGTCAGCTGCCGAACAAGCTCAAGAGAGATATATGGGCCTTTGTGCCTCACCATACGCGAGATATGCGCAAAGACAATTGCGTTGTGGGGCTTCGGTGGAAGTCGTGCAGCCGTCCTTGAAGCCTTCGTGATATTCCTCGGAGGTGACGCAACAGCGTACTTGACCATTTGGATCTTGCTGGATGCAATTCCAGCGGCGCGCAGTAAGGGTCTGTGCTGGGAAGGACTTGGATCCAATATACGGTCGCATGAGTGCATCGTATCACTAAACTCCTGCTTGAAGTTTCCCATGTCCTTCGACTTGGCCTCTAACCAAGAACCTTGGAGCATGATCGCCCAATGTTGCAATCCATAATCGCCTAGCCTGCTTCGATTATCACGTATGTACAAATCCGCAGCTCGGGTATGCGAAAGGATGATACGGATCTTCCAATTTTGCATCACGTCACGTAGGTCATTGGCACCAAAATCTTTTACAAAGAAGATACCTATGCGGTTATCGGCGAACCAACTAATCGCTTCGGGATCAGCTTGGTACCTGTGTTGATTGGTGACAATAACCAGTGCTCCAAGTCGGTTCAGGCACAGATTCAGAATATATCGATGGGCACCCGCCTTCACCATTCGGTGAATAACGTGAGCGATGGGAGGCATTTTGAGGGATAGAAAGGGATGAGAGTGGGTGAAGGATAAGAGCAGAAGGGGAAGGTGGGTGCCAGAAAGACTTCCATCGCCGCACCAACCTTCACTTATATAGAATCAGGATTGGGTCGAAGGATGTATGGGAGTGTAGTTTTTTAGTCATGAGTTTCCCTTCCCGACGAAGAGGAGGACGAGCGTAGCGAGGACGACGAAGAGGAAGGAAGGGAAACTCATGACTAAAAAACTACACTCCCATACATCCTGCCATGTACCTTTCTTTACCCTTAGCGCTTCAATACGTTAGACCATCGAACGTGCTTTCAATCCATTGCTGTATCAGCGCATCATTGCTGTCATATCGAAGGGCAAGGGCTGAGCTTATGGTTTGTACCGCCATGATCGAATCACTTCCCGAAAAAATTGACGAGGCGGCCTGGGAAGAGGCTTGCCAACGAGCGGACGCAATACGCAAGATTCTGGGGAACAATGCAGACCAAACATCTGCTACTGATATTGCGTATCTTGCTAACGAACTTGGCCTTAGCCGGGCTTCGGTCTTCCGCTTGATCAAGCGCCTTCGGGAAAGTGGAACAGTGATGTCCTTGGTAGATCGCAAACGCGGTCGTCCCACTGGTCATCGCGCACTGGATGTGCGGCGCGAAGAGATCATTCATAAATCGATCCGAAAATACTATCTGAAGCAAACCCGTCCGTCGGTCTCACAGCTTGTGCGGGACATAAAAACGGATTGCACAACGGAAGGGCTCCAGCCACCTCATCGTCGAACGATCGAAGCGCGCCTGAATAATATGGACCTGCGCAAGCGCGCGCAGCACCGTGGCGAACAGAAGACGGTCAAAGCAACGACTGCCGTTCCTGGGACACTGCGCTCATCACGTCCGCTTGAAATCGTTCAGATCGATCATACGAAGGCAGATATTTTTGTGGTCGATGAGGAGACACGTGAACCTATCGGACGGCCGTGGCTAACTTTGGCCATGGATGTCTTCAGTCGCATGGTGACGGGCTTCTACCTGACCATGGACGCACCATCCCGGCTCTCGATCAGCCTGTGCTTGTTGCATTCAGTTTATGACAAAACCGCTTGGCTGAAAGAGCGCGAGATCGACGAGCCGTGGCCCGTCGCCGGCCTTCCCGATAGAGTTCATGTGGACAATGACGCCGATTTTCGAAGCCGTGCGTTCAAACGCGGCTGCGAGAATGCGGGGATCGCGATTGATTGGCGGCCCCCCGGTACTCCGCACTTTGGCGGCCATATTGAGCGCCTGATCGGAACCCAAATGGGACGACTGCATCTCTTGCCCGGCACGACCTTCAGCAATGCTCAAGATCTCGCGGAGTACAATTCAAAGCGGCATGCAGCACTGACCTTACGAGAGTTAGAACGCTATATAACATTAGATATTGTCGGGTCGTATCATCAGTCTATTCACAGTTCACTGAACCGGCCGCCCCTGGCAGTATGGCAAGAATGTGAAGGGGAAACTCCTCTCCGGCTGCCAGAAGACAGGCTGCAGTTCTGGATTTCCTTCCTGCCCGAACAGGAACGGACTTTACGCCCAACAGGTATCCATCTCTTTGATCTCCGCTACTGGTCCCCCGCGCTGAGTGCCGATGTCGGCCGAACACCACGACGGCTTATAGTCAAATACGACCCCCGGGACATGTCGCGCGTGTTCGTACGTCGCCCCACAGGCAATTTTGTGGAAGCCCGATTGCAGACCTGACCTTAGCCCCCGTTACTCTACAAGAAGCTTTGACGGCCCGTCGGACCTTGCGCGAGAAGGGACGTCGAGAAGTCGATAGTCGTGCGGTTGTCCGAACGGCGCTTGAACAGCGAAAGATGGTCGATGCAGCCGTTTCCAAGACCGCAGCGGCACGACGAGCCAAAATGCAATCAGCACTCACCACAGATGACAGGGAAACAGGCACGCTTCGCGGGATCGACTCAAGCAAACCAGTGCCCTTTGTTGAGGACACTGAATGATCTGGAGCTACCATGACCAATACGATTGCCCACCTGACCGCCAACGCCGCGGCACTGCTACCTGAAACAAATTCAGGGCGTATCCGCGCCATAAGATCTCGACGCTGGATCCTTTATCCGCGTGCAAAGCAAGCCCTAGATCGCCTTGAAACACTTCTCGAACTTCCAAGAGGACCACGCATGCCTTCTGTCGCAATTTACGGCGACAGCGGTATTGGAAAAACCATGATCATGTAACAGTTCCGAGACCAGAACCCGCCAAGCTTTGATCGCAAAGGTGGAGTTGTGAAGACCCCGGTTCTGGCCATGGAAATGGTCAGCCGCCCTGGAGAGCGTCGGTTCTATGGCGAGCTTCTCACCCTGCTGGGCGCGCCGCAAGCGCCGCGGGCCGACATCGCTCAGATGGACAAGCCGCGCTACGCATCATGAAAGCAATCGGCGTACAGGTGCTGGTGGTCGACGAGGTCCACAACATTCTTGCTGGGACCTATCGTGAACAACGCATCGTCTTGAACACCCTTCGCTTCCTCAGCAATCGTCTTCAAATCTCATTGGTCTGTTTTGGTGTGAATGAGGCACGCGAGGCCATCGGCGGTGACGTTCAGCTCGCACGCCGGTTCGAGCAGTTTACCTTGAACCGCTGGGCCGCCAATGAAGACTTCGAAACGCTTGTTACATCGATCCTGCGCAACACCCCACTCCGCAGGCCTTCTGTACTGACCCCGAAATCGCTTCGGCGCATTCTGCAGATTACTGACGGCATCACTGCCAACATTTTCCAAACGATCAACAGCCTCGCAATCGATGCCATCACTGATGGGACTGAGTGTATTATCGACAATGCTGTCGAAGCATGGGGGCCAGCGTTTGACACCGAAGCGGCGTTCGCATGACGGGTCGCCTGCCTGTCACTTTGCCGCCTCTGACTGGCGAACTTCTGTCATCTTGGATCAGTCGACACGCGGATTTTTATTGCGTCACACAACTGACCATGCTGCACCATTGTTTGCCCGAAGCAGCATCGCTAAGGGCGATTGACTTGGCCATCAGCAAGTCTCAAGCGACCCGGATTGGTGAATTGTTCTCCATTGGCTCAAAGGCTGTGCGCAGGATGAGCTTCGTCGATTGTCCCACAGACGCTCGGCGGTTCATCGCCAAAGAACCCATCCAGCGTTGCTCTAAATGCAACCCCAATACACCCAAATCGTTACCAGTCTTGAGAAGCGAACTGCAAGTGTCGTTGTACCCTAATTAATCAGATTTTGCAGATTGCTGGCTGTATCAGGATTAATTGTACCCTTAATTGCAATACAGCCTCAGGTTAAGTGCAGAAGATGTCAGGGCTTGACCCTAAATCCGCTGAACACGACCATATTGCAATTAAGGACACAGTTTTGCAATTAAAAACACAATATGAAAATTAAGGGTACAATTCGATGTTGAAAATAAAGGAGAATTTTCTAATCGATTCTGATTAATTAGAACACAACGACATCGACGCTCAACACTTCGTAGTATCGTTCAAATGCTAGATCGGCTTCGAGTTCGGCTAGGTCGAGTGTTTGTTGAAAAGTCATTGTCTTCACCATCCGCTATTTTAGAGCTGTAGGAGATTTGGGTGACCCGTAGGCCACCCTGATCCTTGCTATTCGCTGTTTTTTGCGAATGAGAGAACATCGAGGTCCTGGACGATGAGGTTGGTCTTGTAGACCGTGGCGCCATCTTTTTCGTAAGAGTTCGACTGGATCGAACCTTCGATGATGATCTGGTTGCCTTTCTTCCCGACTTTCGGATTAGCTATGCGTTTGCGCATTTGCTCTGAGAAGACGGTGACTGTGGACTTGCCACGGTTTGGTTCCGTGTCCTTGAATTGAATTATGTTCATCAAGGAGAACGACTATGGCACATGGCCACACTGAAGAATTTCGTCGAGAAGCAGTCCGTATAGCACTAACAAGCGGGCTTTCGCGTAAACAA
>CALLUS010000023.1 GCA_938010435.1 uncultured Rhizobiaceae group bacterium
CTCAAATATATAAGAGATCACAATGAACTGATTCATAAGTTCAAGAAAATACGAGATATGGAAAATATTTTACATATCCACACCCTATTTATTATAAATAAAAATCCTAACAATAAATCTCAACGCACCACTCAACCAAAATAAACAATGTCCTTTCAAACAATTCAATCAAATAACATCGCAAACTTAGAATTAGGGGGACTCAATTGGCCCAACGCCTGATTGGGAAGAGTTGAAACATTGCGAGGAAGTTCTGTGCTTCCGTCTCAAACCTCGTTGCCAGTCTTCGCATGCCCTTCATTTTGCAAAAGAAACGCTCGACAACATTTCTATATCTGTAGAGCCCTGCGTCATGCGGAATTGGTTTACGGGTATTATTTTTGAATGGAATGACTGCCAACGCACCTTCATCGGTGACTTGTTGCCTAATCTTTGCGCTACCATAAGCCTTGTTTGCAACAATGGCGGGCGGTTGTTTTTGCCAATCCAGAAAGCATGTATCACACGTAGATGTTCACAAACCTGGACAACGCATTAGAAGGTCGTTTGATCTGTGAATGTCCCAGCGCAGTTTTAAGTTGTT
This sequence comes from uncultured Rhizobiaceae group bacterium, assembly GCA_938010435.1. Lineage (GTDB taxonomy): Bacteria > Pseudomonadota > Alphaproteobacteria > Rhizobiales > Rhizobiaceae > Pseudahrensia. The sequence continues at coordinate 584 of CALLUS010000023.1, forward strand.
GCTTGAGAGTTCAAACCCTAGAAAATAACTGCGTACAGAGTCTTCGCCGCATTGGGCGTTTGATGCTGTGAAAAAACCGTTCTTGCGTGTTTCAATGGGCCCCCAATTAAGGTTGCACCAGAAAGTTCCCTGCCTCAACCAATGTGAGTTGATCACAAACGGTTCCGAGAGAACTGTTCCGTCAGGCTTTATTGGTTTGCGCGCACATTGTTTCGCTGTGCCCCACGTTCCATAAAAAACCTCACGCACATCTGCGGTGGCACTTGCGGGCACTGACAAAACGAAAAAGATTATTAGAAAAGCGTAGCGCATTCAATTTCTGTATCGGCCTAACATTACGACAGCAAATCAATTTGGCATGACCAACTCGTGTCGGATTCAAAAGCGCCCTGCACCACCAATACAGTTTGGGAACGTTGTCAGCCAACCACCAGCGCCATTGCCCACCACACGACAAATGTACCAAACACCCACGCAATCGCCATGCCCCCCCACAACGTCCACGCATAGCGGGATTTTGCGTTCTCGCTGGCGTCCGTTCCGTTGGCCAGATCTCTAAACAGGAATATGGATGGCAGGATGCCGACTGGAATGGCCAGCATTCCAACCACAACGGAAATCAAAAACTTGGTGATAAGAAACAGGCTCATTGATGTGGTTTCCGTGCAGCACAAATAAAAGGGGCACCACGTTGATACGCGATGCCCCTTTCGAATTTCTTTAAACGAAAACTTATTTTGGCAGTTTGTCGTCTACGCCTTTGACGTAGAAGTTCATGCCGAGCATTGTGCCGATATCGGCTTTCTCGCCGTCTTTGAGCCAAACAGTGCCGTCTTGCTTGGTCACAGGGCCTGTGAATGGTTCAAAGCTGCCGTCACGAATGCTCTCTTCGGTTTTCTTGGCCATAGCTGCCACATCGTCTGGCATGTTGGTATAAGGTGCCATGGCAACACTGCCGTGATCCATTCCGTGCCAAACATCTTGCTGCTTCCAGGTGCCGTCAATAACCGCTTTTACGCGCTCTTTGTAGTAAGGCGCCCAATCATCGATGATTGCAGTCAGCTGTGTTTTTGGACCAAATTTGATCATGTCAGAAGCTTGACCGAAAGCTTTAATGCCGCGTTCAGCTGCAACCTGCATAGCAGCGGTTGAGTCTGTGTGCTGTGTCAAAATATCGACACCCTGGTCGATCAAGGCTTTTGCCGCATCAGCTTCCTTTGGTGGATCAAACCATGTGGAAACCCAAACAACCTTCAATTTGAAGTCTGGATTGACGGACTGAGCACCCAAGATGAAGGAGTTGATGCCACGCACAACTTCTGGGATCGGGAATGATGCGATGTAACCCGCAACGCCTGTCTTGGACATTTTGGCCGCGATTTGGCCTTGCACATAACGACCTTGATAGAACTTGGACGAATATGTGGAAACATTTGGATGCTCACGCTTGTAACCCGTGGCGTGTTCGAACTTCACATCAGGATGCTTTGCAGCGGCTTTGTTGGTTGGGTCCATGTAGTTGAAGGACGTTGTGAAGATGATGTTGCAGCCTGAACGCGCAAACGCTTCGATTGGACGCTGGGCTTCAGCAGATTCTGGAACGTTTTCCAAAAATGCAGTTTCCACCTTATCACCGAATTCAGCTTCAACAGCTTTACGGCCTTCATCATGCTGGTATGTCCAGCCGAAATCGCCCGTTGGGCCAATATAGATAAAGCATGCTTTGGTTTTTGCGTGGCCATCTGCTTGGGCAGCGCCCGCTGACAGCATGACAGCTGCGGAAGCAGCCAATGCGAAAAGTGTCTTTTTCATGAGGTATTCCCTGTGGTTTTGAGCTTGCGCCCCGTAAGTTATAGCTATAAATCAGTATTTTATGACGGTTAGTTAATGTTATCTATCAGGAACAAAGCTTTGTCCTAGTGATGCCGGTGTGTTGAGCATGGTCATTCTGCGATTTCTCGCAATTAAAACCAAGACGACGATGGTTGCAATATAGGGCAGTGAAGTTAGGAACTGCGCGGGAATCGCAATGCCAATCGCCTGTGCATGAAATTGGCCAATGGTGACTGTGCCGAACAGATAAGCCCCCACCAACACGCGCCCGGGTCTCCATGAAGCGAAGACCACCAAAGCCAATGCAATCCAGCCCCTACCCGCCGTCATGCCTTCCACCCACTGTGGTACATAGACAAGCGACAAGTGTGCGCCCGCGAGGCCAGCGCAAGCGCCACCGAACAAGACAGCCAGATAGCGCACCTTGATGACGTTGATGCCAAGCGCATGGGCGGATGTGTGATTATCGCCAACAGAGCGCAATGTCAGGCCCGCACGGGTTTTGAACAGGAACCAATACACACCGAAGACAAGCGCGATTGAGATATAGAAAATGAGGTCTTGGCCAAAGATCAGTTTTCCGATGATTGGCAGATCAGTCAGTATGGGAATATCCAACGCTTCCATACGAATGCCCGGACGACCAACAAAGCCTTCACCGATCATGCCAGACAAGCCAATTCCTAGAATGGTAAGCGCAAGCCCTGTCGCGACCTGGTTCGCCACAAGTGTAAGCGTGAGAAAGGCAAATAACAGCGAGAACAAAGCTCCTGCCCCCATGGCGACCAGTGCGCCAAGATAAGGATTGCCCGTTACCTGTGCCGTGGCGAAGCCTGCCACTGCGCCCATAATCATCATGCCTTCTACGCCGAGATTAAGCACGCCAGAACGTTCCACCACGAGTTCGCCAGTTGCCGCGAGGAGCAACGGCGTTGAAGCTGCGCAGATGGAAAGAATGATGCTGATCCAAACGTCCATCACGCCACCGCCTCTACTGCTGCGACCAACCGAACCCGATAATGAATAAGCGTGTCGCATGCCAAAACGAAGAACAGCAGAAGGCCTTGGAACACGCGAGCTGCACGGTCAGAAACACCAAGGCTAATTTGCGCTGCTTCGCCTCCGATATAGGACAGCGCCAACACGAGTGCCGCAGCCACTATGCCCAACGGATTCAAGCGTCCAAGAAATGCAACAATGATCGCCGTAAATCCGTATCCCAAGCTCAATTTATCATCGAGCTTTTCAACAGAGCCTGAGACTTCGGAAATACCAGCTAAGCCAGCCATCGCGCCGGAAAATAGGAATGCAAAGACTGTCATATTCTTGGCACTGAATCCGGCGAACCTTCCGGCACGCGGGCTTTGGCCCAGAACCGTGATTTCGAACCCCTTGCTGGTTTTCGCCAGCATGAACCAAACGGCAATGGCTGCAACGACCGCAATCACCGCCCCATAGTGGGCATCAGCATGTTGCCAAAGCGATGGCAGCACGGCGCTTTCGTTGAACGATTTTGTGCCTGGAAAGCCCATTCCCTTTGGGTCGCGCCACGGGCCCCGCACAATCCAATCCACGAGCTGTTGCGCCACATAGACCAACATCAAACTTGTGAGAATTTCATTGGTGCCAAAGCGAGATTTCAAAATGGCTGGAATGAACCCATAAAGCGCACCACCCAACATGCCCATAATCAAAACCAATGGTAACGTTAGCGGCGAATTCCAATCATTGAACAAAACCGGGATCATCGCGCCAAACATTCCGCCAATGAGATATTGTCCTTCGGCCCCGATGTTCCAATTGCCCGAGCGGAAACACACGGCTAAACCCACCGCGATAAGTGCCAACGGTGTGGCCTTCACCAAAATCTGTTCGAGACTCCAACCGTTGGGCACTATTCCCTCAAAGCTGAAGTCACTGAATATGGGGCCCATATCGAATTTTAAAAACAAAGGCTCTATGAAGTAGGAATAGAGCGAAGCAAATGGTGGCTTGCCCAAAATGACAAACATGATCGCGCCAGCGACCAGTGTCAGCACCAATGCGATAAAGGGAGAAAGGATGGAAAAGAGCGTGGATGCCCCTGCCCGTTTTTGGAGTTCCAGCCTCATCTAGGCGGCCTCCCCGGATGCATCTACATTGTCACTGGAACCCGCCATCAACAGGCCAACGCGCTCACGGGTCATGTTGGCGGTTGGCTCTGGCTGAGACAAACGTCCATCGGCCATAACAGCGATGCGGTCTGCAACTTCGAATATTTCATCCAGGTCTTGACTGATCATCAACACGGCAGAACCAGATGCGGCCAGATCAATCAAAGCCTGACGAATATGTGTTGCCGCACCTGCATCCACACCCCAAGTGGGTTGGTTGACCAGTAAGAAGACAGGCTTGCGATCCAACTCACGCCCCACCACGAATTTTTGTAGGTTACCGCCCGACAATGCGGCTGCAGGTGGATTTTCGGCTGATTTACGAACGTCCATCGCTTCCACCACACGCTTTGTGGCCGATTTGATAGCGTTTTTTGCGATGACTTTCAGGCTTCCACCTGATTGAAAGTCGTCGCTGTCCGACGCGTGGCGTGCCAGATACATGTTGTCGGATAGAGTAAGTGCGGGAACTGCGCCGTGGCCCAAACGTTCTTCTGGTACAAATGCACCACCGATTTTGCGGCGCTCTGAAATACCTAGATTTCCCACAACGTGACCGTCGATCACAACAGCATCGGCATTGGCAGCTACATCTTCGCCGGAGATCGCACCGAACAATTCGCCTTGCCCGTTTCCAGCAATGCCAGCAATTCCGACAACTTCACCTGCATTCACTTGGAGGTTTACGTTCTGCAATGCCACTGCAAATGGATGGGTGGATGGCATGTTCAAATTGTTCAGTTGCAAAACAACCTTGTCAGTGGCGGCGCTTTCGCGGTGAACCACTTCATCAATTTCCGCACCCACCATTTTGGACGCGAGCGAACCCGCTGTTTCTTCACGCGGATCACATGCATCGACCACTTGGCCATGGCGCATAATGGTGGCCGCGGAACACAGGCGCTGAACTTCTTCCAAACGGTGAGAGATATAGAGAACCGACCGTCCCTCGTCGCGCAAACGAAACAAAGTTTCAAACAATGTATCCGCTTCCTGCGGCGTGAGAACCGATGTGGGTTCGTCGAGAATGATCAACCTTGGGTCTTGCATCAGACAGCGGATGATTTCGACACGCTGACGTTCTCCCACGGACAAATCACCAACCACCGCATCTGGATCTAGCGGTAAGCCATATTGTGTCGACAAGTCGCGGGTTCTTGTGGATATATTTTCCAACGGTGTGGCGGCATTGAAAGACAGAGCGATGTTTTCAGCCACCGTGAGCGCTTCAAACAGCGAGAAATGCTGGAACACCATTCCAATGCCCAACTCACGGGCTTCAGACGGCGAGCGCACAGTCACAGGTGCGCTATCCCACAGCACACCCCCCTCATTTGCTTGCAGTGAGCCAAACAGGATTTTCACAAGGGTCGATTTGCCCGCGCCATTCTCCCCCAAAAGCGCATGAATTTCGCCTTTTTGAATGGCAAAGTCCACATTATCATTTGCTTTCAATGTGTCAAATATCTTCGTAATGCCCCGCGCTTCAAGCAGTGGAACAGTCTTGACCGGCTCATCGAATTGTTGCGTTGCAGCCATGCGTTTTGTCTAGCAGCCAAAAGTGTTGAAGTTCGCCTTTGGGGAGATACTAGAGAATCACTGGTGAAAAGACATGTGTTTGTCGGGAGTTATCCACGGAGTGTTTGGGGAGAGAACGATTACTTTTCAATGGCAGTTGTGCGGACCTTTGAGACCTTCAATCTGTGTCGCAAAGAGGAAGATTTTCGCAATGGTTTTTAGCACCCTTTAATTTCAGTGGGTAAGCTGTCGCAAATTCTCGTCGCGAATTTGCTGATTGATTTTCCGTGGAGATTTGCCATTTCTACGATGTATGAGGTTAGTTGCATCGGTAACTATAAGGAGAAAACGATTGATGTATCTGAAGTCGGTTCGGTTTCTAGATGTTTTGTGTTTGGGTGTAATTTTGACAGCTGGTTTGATGTTGCAATGGATGTTTCCGACAATTGAGTGGTTTCAACGCTCCGGTGCTGTTTGCGTTGGTATTGGCGTTGTTGTTGCATCACATTCAAATCGCGAACGCCCAAAGCAATATTGGGGAGGAAATGCATTTGGATCAGGTGACAAAATAGATCCTGATGAAATGCACCGAATTGGTATTGCAAACACCTCAATGTGGGCTGTAGTCGGAACTCTTGTTTGGGGATTTGGTGACTTAGTACATCAATTGATATGTTTTAAATGAGCTGGAAATAGATATTTCTGATTTGGCAATTTGACAGAGGAACTTGATCATTTCGTTGAATATAGCTTTAATTTTGGGTGTAATCCCCATGATACTCGCCATTATTTTGTATACTTGGGACAATCGCGGGTGGAAGTATTTTTGGCTTATCCCAACTTGGTTGCCCGGACTTTTGGTTGCATTGAGCATAATTGGGTCGATTGTCATTCCCCTGAGTTTTGATGGTATAGGAAATCGAAGCGACGATTGCATCGAATACGGTTCTGGGATTACTCGCACTTGCTGAACTGTCGCAAAAGCTATGCTTCTTACGATCGGTTTTTGCGTGTCGTAATCAAAGCAATTGGTTCGATGTTTTCTTGTCGAAGAGGGCTCATTACAGACTTCAGTGACTATCTGCCTCCCTCAAGGCATCAACAGTGTCGACCCAACGGTCTTGCGCCCCTCCATCGCAATATGAGCGCCTTGCACATCTTCCAGCGCGAAGCGTTGATTGATTGCGATTTTGACGGTTCCTACCTTCACCACATTAAACAAATCATTGGCGGTTTCAGCCAGCAGTTCTGGTGTCCTGATGTAATGGAATAACGTCGGACGTGTGGCGAAGAGAGAGCCTTTTTGGGATAGGATCGCCAAATTGACTTCCGGCAGTGGGCCAGAGGATTGCCCAAAACTTGCCCATGTGCCCAGCGGTTTGATGCAATCGAGGGAGTGGGGAAATGTGTCTTTGCCTACGGAGTCATAAACCACTTCACAGCCTTTACCGCTGGTGATGTCCTTCACCCGTTCGACAAAATTTTCTGTATTGTAGTTGATCATGTGATCGTAGCCGTTTTGTTTGGCGAGTTCACATTTCTCGTCAGATCCTGCTGTTCCAATAGCTGTTACGCCAAGGCTTTTGGCCCACTGACCTGCAATGAGCCCCACTCCACCTGCGGCCGCGTGGAACAAGATCGTATCGCCCGCTTTGACCTTGTAGGTGGCGCGCAGCAGATAGCGCGCTGTCATGCCCTTTAACATCATGGATGCAGCAGTCTCGTCGCTTATTCCTTGAGGAATTTTCACAAGGCTTGCGGCTGAGATATTTCGCACTTCTGCATAAGCGCCGACGGGGGCCGCCGCATAGGCCACTCTGTCTCCCACTGAGAAGCTGGTGACCCCATCCCCCAAAGCAATGATTTCACCTGCGCCTTCCATGCCGGGGGTGAAAGGCATCTGAGGTGCAGGATATAGGCCTGTTCTGAAATAGACGTCGATGAAGTTGAGACCTATGGCAGTTTGTTTGATCTGTACTTCGCCTACATCGGGCGCCGCGATGTCACGCTCAACCAATGTTAAAACCTCTGGACCGCCAGTTTGTGTAACTTCAATCAACTTACTCATTGGTTGTTCCTTCTTTCAATTCATCTGTCAGCAGCAATGATGTGGCTGCAGCGGGGATAAGCAGTGCCAGTGCAATCCTAAGATCAGTCGCATCTGCGATAAATCCGATCAATGGCGGTGCCAGCATAAACGATGTGAACGAAAACAACGACATGGCTGCGACATTGTCTTCTGCATCGCCCGGTCGTTTGGCCGCTTCCGCCATGGCGAGTGGATATACGATGGCAACACCAAGCCCGGAAAAAAATGCACCAACGAACGCCACATAAACGTTTGGAGCAAATGCAAACAGGGATATTCCCACAATTGCTGATACGGCAGATACGCGCGCAACTCGAACTGGGCCAAATCGATCCAGCAACCAATCGCCGCTCAATCGGGTGATCGACATCAACAAGGCAAATGCTGAAAAGATGAGACCAACCGCAATGGGGCCTGCGCTCAACTCATCTCTGAGGAACAATGCCGACCAATCTATGAAAGCCCCTTCGATCAACATGATACCGATTGGCATAAGACACAAAAGCACGATCGCTTTTGATGGCAATTTGAATGCGCCCTCTTCTGCTCCTGTTTTTTGAGCTTTGGAAGAGATTTGGATTTTGTTTGCGGCCACAACGCCAACAATCATGATCAACGGCATTACAATTGCGAAATGTAGAGCCACGCCGGTTTCCAACCATGCGAAAAATGTTCCAATGAGTGCTCCCACCAGAGAGCCCACGCTCCAAAAACCGTGAGCACGAGACATACAACGCACATCGTTTTTACGTTCCCATTCATCGGCAGCTGTGTTCATGGCAATTTCCAACATGCCAATATTAATGCCAGCTAGAACAAGCAGGCCCGCCAAGGCATAAGTATTCGGCATCAATGGTACCATTGCCATGGAAAATGCCCATGCCGGCACAGACCAAGCACAGGCGCTGCGCAACCCAACGCGTTTGATGAGGCGGGAACCAAAGACAAAAGCGATCAAAGTGCCCGCAGCAAAAATGAAAAGGTTTAACCCGAGTTCACTGGCAGACAGAGCAAACAGATCTTTCACGTCTGGTATACGCGTGATCCAATTGCCAAGCACAAAGGCCTCAGAGAAGAAAACGATGAAGATTGGCCAAAGACCATTGGTTGTCCGTTTTGCCTTTAAAGTGGCTCCATCAAGCGTCGTCACGGTTGGGATTGCTTTGCGCGTTTGCGGCCAGCCACGATGTTGATGAATTCCACAAGAACCGAAAAGCCCATGGCTGCATAGATGTATCCGCGTGGAACGTGGAAGCCCAAACCATCCGCCACCAACGAAACACCAATCAGCAACAAGAAGGCCAGTGCCAGCATTTTTGTGGTGGGATGACGGCGGATGAAGCCGGATATGGTGCCTGACGCAACAAACATCACAACAACGGCCACGATGACGGCCGCAATCATCACTTCAACATGTTCAGCCATGCCAATGGCCGTGACGATGGAATCAACTGAAAATACCAAGTCGATAACAATAATTTGCCCGATGATTTTCGCAAATGAAGCGGTAGATATCCGCTCCGCAGATTCTTCTTCGGTCTCGCCTTCTAACTCTTCATGAATTTCCGAGGTCGCCTTGTAGAGTAGGAATGTTCCGCCAGCGATCAAAATGATGTCACGCCACGAGAATGAATGGCCGAAAGCTTCGAAAAGCTCTGCCTTCAAACCAATAATCCAAGCAAGAAACAGCAGCAAAACAATACGAAACACCAGCGCCAATAACAGGCCAAGCTTGCGGGCGCGGTCGGCCTTATGTTCCGGCAAGCGGTTCACTATCACTGATATGAACACGATATTGTCGATGCCGAGTACGATTTCCATAATTGTCAGGGTCGCGAAACTGGCCCAAACGGCGGGATCGTAAAGCAAATCAATCATGGAATTCATTCCAAACGGGTCTGGCTATCAGGCAGCTTTGCCCAAAAACTGTTGAACAAAACCAACACAATAAAGATAAAGCCCTGTCACCGCGATACCCACTTTTGCAATGGAGGGCACTTCCATTTTGAAATACCAAGCGTAGAGCGCCATAATGCCGAACAATGTCCACAAAACCAACATGGATAAAGTGAATGGGCGCCAAAGTTTCACACGAACAGGGTGTACAAAAAGCAGTGGTGCAAAAGTCAGTGCGGTGGAAACAATCACCACACCAAACGCGATATACCACCCCGGTTCCATTACAAATAGCGTGAACACCAGCATGTTCCAACAGATTGGAAAGCCGATAAAGCAATTATCGCGGCTCTTCATACGCGTGTCTGCGTAATAGATAGCACTTGTGCAGACGATCAATGCAGCACAAATGAATGAGTATATTTCATCAAGGAAGCCGGATTGGTATAGCGCAAAAGCCGGGATCAGTGCGAATGTGACGTAATCAATGATACAATCCAACAATTCGCCCGACCAATTAGGCAGCACCGTTTTCACTTTGAAATAACGGGCCAGCGGACCATCAACACCATCTACGAGCAGTGCAACACCGAGCCAGAACCACATATTGGTGAAACGCCCCTCAGCCGCCGCTACAAGCGCCAGAAAAGCCCAGAAAGCACCGGAAGCTGTAAAGAAATGGATCGAAAATCCGATCAGCACATTGTTGGGTGGTCTATCCATCACATTGCTTACCAATAAGGTCTTTAAAAATCAAAACTACCTACCAAACGCAAGACGCTCCCATAGTGCAATTGCCATTTTTCATTGCATTTGAAAACAGGTGATTACACATCATCCACGCTGTCTTGCATTGGTGCATTGCTTCTGCGGTCAATTGGTCACGTGAAAAGCCTACAGAAATGCCAACGCCTGTCTTTCTTTGAGCCGTCAGACTTCATATATACTTGGCAAAGAAAGAGCATGGAGTTTTCTCATGGGCGATGTATCAAAAGCCGCAAAAGTCGACCTGGTTGTGGTTGGTGGCGGTTTGGTTGGTCTTATGGCAGCATTAAAACTGTCCCATGCCACTCGCACCAAGGGATTGACGCTTGGTTTGGTGGCACCGAAAACTGGTTCAAGCGACCCGCGCACCACTGCCATGTTGATGCCTTCTATCAATATGTTGGAAGAATTAGAGGTTTGGGACGCGATTAAACCCAGAACTGCCCCATTGAAAACAATGCGTCTCATTGATGGGAGCAAGCGATTGGTCCGGGCCCCCGTGACAGATTTCCGGTCCAGTGAGATGGATCTGGAGGCATTTGGTTACAATGTCCCCAATGCTGACATGATTACTTTGTTGGAAGAGAAAATCGCTGACATCAACTCAATTGTACGGTTCGACGGGCGCGTTGAAGAAGCGTTGTGCGAAACAGGTAAAGTCACTCTCAAACTCGATGATGGCACATTTGTAGAATCCCAATTGGCCGTTGCCGCAGATGGTCGAAATTCCATTTTGCGGGACTGCGCGGGAATTGACGTGAAAAAATGGTCCTATCCGCAAACAGCCTTGGTGCTAACTTTTAAACACAGTTTACCTCACGACCATGTGTCGGCTGAATTCCACACTGAGACGGGCCCTTTTACCCAAGTCCCTCTGCCCGCCAAGCCAGATGCGCCAAACAGATCAAGCCTTGTATGGGTTGCAACTCCGGAAGAAGCACAGAATTTTTTAAACTGGAAAACGAATAAACTAGAACAATACATTGAAAATAAATTACAATCTTGCTTTGGAAAAATTGAAATTAAAACTGACCTTCATGACATTCCCCTGTCTGGCATGACCGCAAAGTCATTCGGACAAAATGGGGTAGCACTTGTTGGAGAATCTGGGCATGTATTCCCGCCCATCGGCGCACAAGGGTTTAATCTCGGGCTGCGCGATGTCTCAGAACTTGCCAAATTAATTGACCATAAGGACCTCGCCAGCAATACCCTGCTCGCTAACTACACGCGAAAACGCTCGACAGATGTGGCTTTGCGCACTGCTGGTGTTGATGTGATGAACAGATCCTTGCTCACTGATTTTTTGCCGGTGCAAATAGCCCGCACCATGGGCATTTCGGCGCTGGGAAACATCAGTTGGCTGCGTAAACTCGCCATGCATAGCGGTTTGGGCAACGGTTTAAGCGGTGCATTGCCCTCTCCTGCTAGCTTGATGGAAAAAGGTCAGGCGGCAGTAAACCGCTCGCGATAAGATAAAGTAGGCCTGTCACAGTCACGACTGATACGACAGTCGACACCAGAACCATGCTGGATGCACGCGCAACCCAAACATCATACTGTTGGGCGATAACGAAGACGTTCGTGGCCGTCGGTAACGCTGCCAACAAAACCGCAGTATAAACCCAAACAGGTTCAAAATCCCCCACCCAACTGACCAAAACATATACCAGTACAGGATGAACAAAGAGCTTGATGGAAACCAGCACACCAAGGATTTTGGGAAAACTGCCCTTTGGCGACAAAGCAATGGTTACACCCATGGCAAACAGTGCACAAGGTGCCGCCGCATTCGACAGATATTCTAACAGCTTATCAGCGGCCACAGGAGGTTTGAAATCGAGTATCGCTGCCAAAACACCCACAACCGTTGCTAGAATAAACGGATGAGTAAAAATACGCTTCCAAACATCATAGGCAGTCAACCATGGGCTTTGTTTTGGTCCATTACCTCCGATCGCCATCATGAATGGCGCCATAGCAAAGTGGAGTGTGTTGTCGAAACAGAATATCAAGGCAACTGGCACCACAGCTTCTTCACCAAGAGCGGCAATCGCCAATCCCGGCCCCATATAGCCAATATTGCCATAAGCGCCTGCTAAGCCCTGAATTGTGCTTTGGGGAACATCACCATCTGTAGCAAACACGCCAGCGCAAAACGCTATGGCGAAGGCACAATAAGTTCCCAGCAAAGATGCAAATATAAATCCCCAGCTTGTCAGCTTTTCAACGGGTGTTTCTGACAACAAGTTGAAGAACAATGCAGGTAAGGCAATGTAAATGATAAAGAAATTCATCCATGCCAAGCCCTCTTTAGGGATGTTTTTCACTTTGGCAGCGACAAAACCTAAAAGAATAAGCCCGAAAAACGGCAGCGCTTGGCTGAGTATTTCAGACATGTTTGCTCCAGCATAAAGTTAATTCCACCCGCATCGAGCTAACTTGAAGGTGGGAAACGGTCAAGCAGAAGCTCTTCACTGATGTGTTGAAGAACCGCTTCGATAGTGCGATAAAGCCTCAATAATGAAATTTATCTTTCTCTCCATCGAACCAAGTTAACGATACGATGTTTAAAACTGCAAAATTCCAAATCGGCGAAGTTGTGAAACACCGGATTTACCCGTTTCGTGGCGTTGTGTTTGATGTGGACCCCACATTTGACAACACCGACGAATGGTATGACGCGATACCGGAAGAAAGCCGTCCCTCAAAAGATCAGCCATTCTATCATCTGTTCGCTGAAAACGAAGAAACTGAGTATATCGCTTATGTTTCAGAACAAAACCTACTGAAAGACACCACATCACAACCGTTGCGTCACCCGCAAATCAATGAAGTATTTCAGCGCGACACGTCTGGTAATTATGTTGCCCGTGACAATACGAGCCATTAATTTTTTTAACATTTAGAATTAAAAAAGCCGCCGAAAACTCGTTCAGGCGGCTTTTTCTATTCGATTTCTAAAGCGTAGCTTTGAAGGTCGCTGTTAGTTGCTGCCTTGTTTGGCTGCTTCTTGAGCAGCTTTCAACTTGTCTGCGGTTTCTTGGGCCTTCAATTTTAGCCCCTCTTCAATCTTCTTGTTGCGCTCTGCAACTTCACCACGTTTCAATGGCGGACCATCGAACGCGGCCGTGAACCCTTTGAGGGTTACTTTCACCGGGTTTTTCTGGGCACGGTAGTTCGTGGATGTCAAAGTGATACCACCACCACCTTTCAACGCTTTCACAAGACCTTCGCTCAACTGAACTTCTGCCAGACAACGGTCAGGCAGACAAATACTATAGGGCAAGGTGTTTGTTTTGCCTTTATCGATCTGCACTTTAATGCCTTCAGGAATGTAACGGCCTGATGGTACCGCCACCTGAAAAATCCGGCGGTTCGTTTTGCCCTTCGATTGCAGCAAGTTCACGCCCGTTACCAATTGGTTATTTGGTGTGATGATATTAAACTGCACATTGCAAATGTCGCTTTCGCCAACTTTGGAACACACCTTAACCCATTTGCGCGCCTCGTTGGCACTTTGAGCTTGAGCATGTTGGGTTGTGGCAACGAATCCGGTGCTCAATACACCAAGAGCAATCGCGGATTTAAGTGAAGTGCGGATCATATCCATAAAGTCGTTTCCTGTCGGCGCTTACGTTTGTGAGGTCATAATTCGTTGCAACACCAATCATGACCAAATGAGGCATCAAAATGACACCACTGACTCGTATAGGCTTTTAAGGTGTATTCGCTGGTAAAACCAGAGCGTATATGCCCAAGAGTGTTGCAAGTTTGCATCGCCTGTTTCGAGTAATCTTTAAAATTGAGTTTTCGACAATCCTCCATTCCCGCCAAATAGATAAAAAATTGCATCAAACGATCATCGATACGATCTGACATGCATTTTGTCGCACGGGCATGTGCCGGTAAGTTTGCTACTTATATAACGGCTAACAAGATCACAATTCCGAACGATACGGAGCTGACTGTGGACACCTTACTCCTATCACGCATCCAATTTGGAGCGAATATCTCTTTCCACATTCTGTTTCCAACCATCACAATTGCATTGGGTTGGGTTTTGTTGTTTTTCAAACTTAGGTTCAGCGCCACGGGCGATAGCAAGTGGATGGACGCTTATATGTTCTGGGTGAAAGTGTTTGCACTTTCATTCGCTATGGGTGTCGTGTCGGGCATCACCATGTCTTTTCAATTCGGCACCAACTGGCCCGGATTCATGGAAACAGTGGGCAATGTGGCGGGGCCGCTTTTAGCATATGAAGTGCTCACAGCTTTTTTCTTGGAAGCCGTGTTTTTAGGAATCATGTTGTTTGGCGCCTCAAAGGTAAAACCTTGGGTGCACACGCTGGCAACGTTTTTGGTTGCGTTTGGCACTACGATGTCAACCTTTTGGATCATCATCTTGAACTCCTGGATGCACACACCACAGGGTTACGAACTGCGCGACGGTGTGGTGTTTGCTACGGACTGGTTCGATATTATTTTCAACCCATCAATGCCCTATCGCTTTGTGCACATGTTGCTGGCATCAGCTCTTACGGTTGCATTCCTTATAGCGGGTATCTCTGCTTTGCGGATGCTGTGGGGCGACAAAAGTGAATCTGTAAGATCGGCCCTTCGGGTTGGTATCATCGCTGGAGCAGGCCTTATCCCTTTACAAATTCTCGCGGGCGACCTGCATGGTCTGAACACTTTAGAGCACCAACCTGCTAAAGTGGCTGCAATGGAGGGCAATTGGGAAACACGGTCAAATGTGCCGCTTGTCTTGTTTACTATCCCCGATCAAGAAACGCGCAGCAATAAATTTGAACTGTCTATTCCCAACGGCGCATCTTTGATCCTCACTCACAAGTCCGATGGTGTGGTCCCTGGTCTCAATGACTTTGTGACAGCGGACGGTGAAGTCCAGCACCCACGCGTCGCGCCAGTCTTCTTCAGCTTCCGCATTATGATCGGCACCGGGATGGCCATGTTGGGTCTTTCTTGGGGTGGATTGGTTTTGCTTCGAAAATATGGTGCTGGGGCTATGCCAAAACTGTCACTCTACGCATTCTGCGCCATGAGTTTCAGCGGATGGATCGCTACACTGGCGGGGTGGTACACCACCGAGATCGGTCGCCAACCATGGTTGGTACAAGGTGTGTTGGCCACGAAAGATGCGGTCAGTGATGTGCCCGCTGGCATGGTTTTGAGCACATTGATTGGATATCTCATCATCTACGGTATTTTGATTGCTGCCTATATTTTCGTGATCACCTATCTCGCCCGCAAAGCCACACGGGGCGAACCATATTCAACGCGCGACTATCCGCGCAGCGGTGAAGCCGAGGTCTATGCCTTGCAGGCAGGAGAATAGAGATGGATTATTTCGGAGACCCCGCTGTCTGGCTGCCATGGACCTTCGCGTCACTTATGGGACTGTCCATTCTCATTTACGTTGTGTTGGACGGGTTCGACCTTGGCGTCGGCCTTCTCATGCCTTTGGCGGATGATCAGGAAAAAGACAAACTTGTGTCGTCCATCGGGCCTTTTTGGGATGCCAACGAAACTTGGCTCGTTCTTGCCATTGGATTGTTGCTCGTCGCCTTCCCACCGGCACACGGTGTGATCCTCACGGCGCTTTATCTTCCCGTATTCGTCATGCTGCTTGGTCTCATTTTGCGTGGTGTTTCATTTGAACTGCGCGCCAAAGCTCCAATAGCTCAAAAGCGAATTTGGAATGGAGCGTTTTTTACAGGTTCACTGATGGCATCGCTCAGCCAAGGCTTTATGCTGGGCATGTACATTATGGGGCTTACATGGACCCTGCCCCACGTGGCGTTTGCAGCGCTGACCGCATTGTTTTTGACAGTCGGCTATAGCTTCATTGGCGCTGCTTGGTTGATCTGGAAAACATCCGACAAATTGCAGAAGCGTGCCATCACATGGGCCAAGGGTGGTATTTGGGGACTCTTTTTGGGAATTGGTGCGGTTTCCTTTGCAACGCCATTTGTGAGCGAACGCATCTTTGATCGCTGGTTCAACTACCCTGAGATTCTATATCTTTCACCTTTGCCCATCATCTCCGGTGCATTGGTTGTTTTCCTGTGGTGGTCTCTGTCGCGGTTGCCGCTGAAAAATGACCGCTTTTCGTGGACACCTTTTGCAGCAGCCGTTGGTCTCTTCACACTGGCTTATTGCGGCATGGCTTATTCGTTCTATCCCTACGTGGTGCCAGAACAGATGACCATCTATGAAGCCGCATCTGCGCCTGAGAGCCTGTTTATCATCTTGCTCGGCACATTGTTCGTTCTACCTGCGATTTTGGGCTACACGGCACTCTCGTATTACATCTTTCGAGGCAAGGCGACAGAACTGCGATATGATTGATTATCAAAAGGCTGTTCTTTAGACACAATGAATAGCTAACATTGTTTAATAAGGCATGGACGTGGAACCACAATCAAACTTTGGCGGCCTGTTTATGCTGTCCTACTTTTTCATAGCGCTGTTTTTTTCATTTTTAGTGAAAGTTTTAGAAGCAACCTGTCCGATTGGCTTTCAAACAAAGACTTTGGTGGAGGATCATTTTGGTCGCAGAACAAGTGCTTTTCTCTAATTACAATTGTCTATGTGTTTATGATACTTTTATTCATATTTTTTGGCGTGAAATAGACAATCTGCATATTTGAAATCCCATATTTTGCGACATTCGAGTTTAGTGTAACCGATTTCCATACAAAATATTGGCCATCAATATATCGGCCATTCCCCCGCAACATCAATAACACATGTTAGATTGCATCATACGAATCAGGTCATATGGCCAACTCTAGGTTGCCCTACGGGAGAAGATTGGATGTTTTTTAAGAAGTGCCGCACTTTGAGTGGCAGTGCAGTCGTTTTGACATCTGCAATTTCCAGCCTTGTCATCTCGGCCAATCTCGCGATTGCAGAACCATCCCACGGCATTGCTATGCGCGGCGATCCGTTGCTGCCTGCAAACTATACACATTTCGACTATGCCAATCCTGATGCGCCGCAAGGTGGAACGTTGGTCTATGGTGTCACAGGCTCGTTTGATGATCTCAATCCGTTTGACGCAAAAAGCATTCGCACGGGTGCGCGCGGCATTTGGGACCCGATTTTTGGCAATCTCGTTTATGAGCCATTGTTGAAACGCAATAAAAACGAACCTTTCACGCTGTACGGCCAATTGGCTGAACGGGTGGAGATGTCTGATGATCGAAAATGGATTGAATTTCATCTGAACCCGAAGGCGGTCTTTTCTGACGGCAAGCCTGTTTCCGTTGCAGATGTTCTTTTTACCTATGAATTGCTGCGTGAAAAAGGTCGCCCGCCCTATTCCACCCGCGTAAAACAAACTTCCAAGATAGAGCAAACGGGCGAGCACAGTTTCAAAATTATGTTCAATGAACGTGCGTCCCGCGAAACACCTATGCTGTTTGGCCTCATGCCTGTATTGCCCAAACACGCGATTGATGTTGCTGAATTTGGGAAGTCTACTTTAGTGCCCCCCATTGGCTCCGGCCCTTATGTGATTTCGGAAGTCAAACCAGGTGAACGCATCACCTACACCAAAAATCCGAATTATTGGGGCAACGATATTCCTTCGCAAAAAGGCTTTCACAACTTTGAGAAAGTGCGCGTTGACTATTATCGCGGTGGCAATGCTCAATTTGAAGGTTTCAAGAAAGGTCTGTTCGACGTTTATCAGGAAAACAGCCCCTCCAAATGGCGCACATCTTATGACTTTTCTGCTGCCAGTGATGGACGTGTGGAGCGAGAAACGTTCAAACGCCGCACGCCGAGCGGCATGTTGGGATTTGTGTTCAACACCCGCCGTGAGAAGTTAAAAAATCCGAAGGTTCGACAGGCGCTCGCTAGTATTTTTGATTTTGAATGGGCGAATGAAAATCTGTTTTTCGGAGCTTACGTCCGCACATCGTCTTATTGGCAGGAATCAAACTTATCGTCTCTCGGGCAAGCTGCAAGCGCGGGTGAAAAAGCATTTCTTTCCAATTTTCCCAACAGTGTCGCTGCAGACGTAATGGATGGAACCTACAAAGCGCCTGTCGCTGACGGCTCAGGCCGAGACCGTAAGGTTTTGCGCAATGCGCTGAAGATGTTAAAAGCCGAAGGTTTTACGCTCAAAGCCGGCAAAATGCTGACACCTGATGGAAAACCGTTGCAATTGGAATTTCTGATCGCCGGCGGTGCAGGATTGAGCGGACAGGATATTGAACGTCTGTCACTCGCCTACAAACGCTCGGCTGCGCGTCTCGGTATAGATATTGAAGTGCGCCTTGTGGATGACAGCCAATATCAAGCACGAAAAGGTGCCTTCGATTATGATGTGACGATCAATGTATATTCGTCTTCGCTTTCGCCGGGTGCAGAACAATTTGGACGTTGGGGGTCAGCCTCAAAAGACGTTGAAGGCAGTTTCAACTTTGCAGGCGTCGCTGAGCCTGCGATTGATGCAGCAATCGACAAATTGCTCGCCGCCACATCAGAAGAGGAATTTCAGGATGCTGTACGCACCTATGACCGATTGTTGATTTCCGGCCATTACGTCATTCCGCTATACCACCAACCAGACATCTATATGGCCCGTTGGAAGCGCATTAGCCGCCCTGACAACAATCCGCTTTATGGCCCACAATTTCCCACGTGGTGGCACGAGGACGCAAAATAATGAATAATAAGGTTACAATCGACGTTGTCTCAGATGTCATGTGCCCGTGGTGTTATATCGGTAAACGGCGTTTAGAACAGGCGCTTACAAAACTCGATGATATGGATATAGATGTGCGTTGGCGCCCTTATCAATTGGATGCAACATTGCCGCCCGAAGGTCGTGACCGTCGCGAATATCTGGAAACCAAATTTGGTGGACCAGAACGCGCAAAAGAGATTTATGGACGCATTGAAGATGCTGGACGTGACGAGAACTTAGATTTCAAATTCGAAGCTATTGCCGTTTCCCCCAACACAATCGATGCACACCGCGTGATCCGCTGGTCTGCCAATGATGGCAGCAAAGTGCATGATAAACTGGTGGAAATTCTGTTTCGCAAATTCTTTATGGAAGGCGCTAACATTGGCAAACATGAGGCTCTAGTGTCCGCAGCTGAAGAAGCCGGAATGGATTCCAGCGTGGTGGCGTCTTTGTTGGTAACAGACAAAGACCGTGATGAAGTGACTAAAGAAATAGCAACGGCTCAACAAATGGGTGTCACCGGCGTTCCT
The DNA here is from genome assembly GCA_938010435.1 of uncultured Rhizobiaceae group bacterium. Lineage (GTDB taxonomy): Bacteria > Pseudomonadota > Alphaproteobacteria > Rhizobiales > Rhizobiaceae > Pseudahrensia. The sequence goes on from CALLUS010000023.1 coordinate 20,093, forward strand.
TGTTTCATCATAGACAATAAATACGCTGTGATGGGCGCACAAGAACCTGACGCGATTGTTCAAGCGGTACGCCAAGCAGCGGAACAAACAGACAGTTGATTTGCCCAACTAACACCATAAATTCGTTACATTAAATACGCTTCTCTCTTCCAATGTGAATAACATGTTAAAACTAATCCAGAAAACGTTGTTCTGCACTGCGATTGCGGTGAACCTGTTGCCGAATTCAGCTTGGGCGCACCCCCATGAATTTGTCACGATGCAAATTGGCATTGCATTTGATGACGCCGGAAAAATTGCCGGAATGCGCTACAATTGGGTATTTGATGAGTTCTTTTCCGCCTATGCGCTGGAGGGACAGGATAACAACAAAAATGGCAAAGTTGAGCGCGAAGAAATGGATGCTGTCCTCACAGAAATAATCGGCAACATTAAACGCATCCAATATTTCACAAAATTTGAAGCTGAAGGCTTAACTCCCAAATTTGATGAGGCAACGCCTCTTTCATCGGAGATGATAGGACGACAGTTGTCACTGACTTTTGAGGTTCCATTCAAGGCTTCCTTTGACGTGACAAGCACGCCATTGAAATATGCGACCTATGATCCTGAGTTTTATATTTCATTTGAACATGATAAAGGAAAAAAAGGCGTGTCTTTGGTCAATGCTCCAAAGAATTGTAGTGGGGAATTGAGTGAGGCTACGCCTTCTGAAGATATTGAAGAATTCGCCAGTTCGCTAGGCAAAGACGATAGTGGCGGACCTGACCTTGGCTCAAGTTTTGCCGAGTGGGTGACCATCTCATGCAAGTAAAGAGCGCGCCAAACCAACGGTTTTTCGTCTTCGGATTGATAGCTGTCGTCGTATTAGGCTTGCTGGTCTACGCGTATGGCAGCGCTGCCTACACCCAATTTATCGGTTGGGTTTATGCCGGACAGAAAATGTTTCATGGCGAAATGACAGATAATCTCAGCAAATTTGCAGATTCTGCGAGTAGCGCAACAGCATGGGCGGTGGTCTTCGGGAGCTTTCTTTATGGGGTGTTCCACGCTGCCGGCCCCGGACATGGCAAGATTATTTTATCAACTTACCTCTTGGCACAACCTCATGAGGTGAGAAAAAGCGTTTACATGTCCGCTGCCGCTTCAATCCTACAAGGTATCGTAGCCATCGTGTTGGTTTACGGATTGTTTTACGCGTTTGGCCTTGTGGCTAAGGAAACAAAAGCTGCAGTCGCTTGGAGTGAGCGTTTGGCGTTTGCTTTGGTAATGGGAATCGGAGTGATTTTGATCTGGCGCGCCATAAAAGGCTTTGGTTGGATTGGACAAAAAGCTCACTCGCACAACCCGCATGGCGATCATGAACATTCGCACGATCACGGGCACGATCATCAACACGATGAAAATGGTTTGTGCAGCACTTGCGGCCACGCTCATGTTCCCAGTTCAGAACAGGTTTCCAAGGCCACTGATATACGCACGATTGTCGGCATCATTTTTTCAATCGGTCTGCGCCCCTGCTCTGGTGCGGTACTGGTTCTGGTGTTTGCAAAATTCGCAGGTATTCCGTTGGCTGGCGTTTTGTCTGTCTTTGCCATTTCGATTGGCACCGCAATCACTGTTTCAACTCTCGCCATCCTGTCAGTACAGGCGCGTAAATTGGCTGTAACTTTATTGGACGGCGCTGTTGGCAAAGCGGAAATTATAGGAAACGGCATCGCACTTGTGGGCGGTGCTGCGCTCATCTTACTTGGTTACGGCTTGATGCAAACAACGTTTGAAGCTCCCATCCGTTCAATGGGTCTCTGACATTTACACGCTGCGTTTCACCACCGCGTCAATTTCCATCAACTGATCGATAAACGCCGGCATATTGTGCAAGTGCATCATGTTAGGACCGTCTGAAGAGGCTGTATTGTCTGGATCTTCGTGGGTTTCCACAAACACGCCAGCGACACCAACTGCGATTGCTGCACGGGCCAGAACTTGCACGAATTCACGTTGTCCACCTGAGGTTTCGCCCAAACCGCCAGGTTGTTGCACTGAATGGGTGGCATCAAACACAACAGGTGCGCCCATAGCTGCCATAGTTGGCAGACCGCGAAAATCACTAACCAATGTGTTGTAACCGAAGCTTGTGCCGCGATCGGTTAAAAGCACATTTGGGTTGCCGCTCTCCACCAATTTTGCGAGTACGTTTTTCATGTCCCAAGGGGCAAGAAATTGCCCTTTTTTCACATTGATCACCGCGCCTGTTTTGGCGGCAGCGACAAGCAAGTCTGTTTGACGACACAAGAACGCAGGGATTTGCAACACATCCACATGAGGCGCGACTTCGGCACACTGTTCGGCTGTATGAATGTCGGTTACTACAGGCACGTCCAGTTCTGCACGCAGGTCATCAAATATCTGCAATGAAGCGTCGAGGCCGAGGCCACGTGTGGATTTCAAGCTAGAGCGGTTGGCTTTGTCGAAAGAGGATTTGTATACGAGACCAATACCAGCCTTTGCGCACATTTCTTTCAATGCACCCGCCATATCAAAAGCGTGTTGTTTGCTTTCCAGCTGGCATGGGCCGGAGATCAACGAAAATGGCGCAGATTGGTCAAAGACCACATCTTTAACCGTTACGCGTTTGTTCGCCGTCATGGTTTCGCTGCTCATTTGGATTCCTCGAATATCATAGTCGTGCCCTGCCCTTCGGCTGGTGGAACAATTAAACGCTCGCGCATCATGTGATGTGTTACATCGTTTTTGATCAGCAATGCGGCTGTCTTTGCAATAGATGTCACAGACAAAACCGCTGCTTCGAATTTCATTCCACGTTCATAGCATTCCACATCCAAGCCGTGGAATGCTTTGAGACCTACAGGAGATAGGACTGATACTTTGGAATTCGTCATTTCAAATGACATACCAAATGAATCCACATCCATTTCGCGTTGCTTGAGATAGGTCTGGAAGAAATATTGAAAGTCAGTCGGATTGGATTCCGATATCAAAACCTCATTGACACCCAACACACCATTTTCATGAGCTTGCAATGCCGAGCGATTCACCTTTGGTGCGTCAAGCACTTGGCAGGAAAAGAAATGGCTGTCCGGGCTGCGCGGATCGGCAGCGAATGCCAGATGAAAAGAAACGCGACCAGACTCACCGTCAGGCGTTTTGAATGCACGTCCAAAACGAACCATTTTACCGCCTGATATCCCGTTGACTTTGTAGAGCTTGTCGTCTGCTTTCGCATCATCAGATTTCAACACGATGCTGGAGAACCCTTCAACGCCTTGGCGGAAACGGTAGGCTTGATCGTTGGCGACAAATGTATTGCCCTTCAACGCTTTCACTTCGCATGTTTCGCGTTGTGCTATTCCCAGCGGTTCCAGAAATGTTCCATCTTTGAAGAACACGCAGCAGTTTTCTGTTCCAAACGGATGCAGGCCATTTGGTGCCACGTTGAAACCCAGCGCGGTTAAACGTTCCCGGGCTGTATCAATGTTCGCTACTGGTAGAACCAGATGATCAAGAGTTCTGGGTGTCATATCTGTCTTTACAAGAGTTAGCCAATGCACCCGAAAGCGCTATGCGACCTAAGTGCCGCAACGCGCGCGTATGATCAAGCCGTTTGGGCAGCTTTTAGGGCAAGTGGCAATTGTTGTGCCAGCAGTTCCAAATGCGCATCTGTACCAGATGAAATTCGAATGCAGCGGTTTTGCGGTTCCACGAACGGCATACGCACAAAGATATCACGTTTCACGAGCTCTTCCACACATCTTTTGGCAAAAGCACCATCTTGGCCGCAATCAATAGTGACAAAATTTGTGGCAGTCGGCAGTGGTTTTAATCCGTTTTCACGCGCCAAACTTGCAATCTTTTGATTGGAGGTTCGCACACTGGTCTTCACATACTCCAGCCAATCTCCATCTTTCAGTGCCGCTAATGCGCCTGCTTGCGCTATGCGGTTTACGCCAAAATGGTTGCGCACTTTGTTAAATGCTGTAGCGATGTCCGCATGAGCAATGGCATATCCTATGCGCGCGCCTGCCATGCCGTAGGCTTTGGAAAAGGTGCGCATTCGGATGACCCGTTGATGGGACACATCAATCGCTGGTAAAGTGCCATCTGGTGCGAATTCGCCATAGGCTTCGTCCAAACACAAAAGGCTGCCTTCCGGCACATTATCGATCATGGATTGTACACGTTCGGCACTATGCATACTGCCCATGGGGTTGTCAGGGTTTGCAAAATATACCAGCGGAGCGTTCTCACGCTTCACAGCGTCCAACAAAGCATCCGGGTCTTCTGCATCATCTTTATACGGCACAGTGATCAAACGACCGCCAAATCCGGCCACATGGAAATTGAAAGTGGGGTACGCCCCCAGTGATGTGACAACTGGTGTTTCTTGCTGCACCAACATCCGCACCAAATAACCCAGCAGTCCATCGATACCCTCACCCACTACGATGTTCTCGATGGCCACACCGTGATGTTCGGCCAGCGCAGAACGTAGATCATAATTTTCAGGGTCGCCGTATTTCCATGTATCCACCGCCGCCATACGCATGGCTTCAATCGCTTTGGGAGATGGACCAAACACGCATTCATTGGCACCCACGCGGACTAAAAACTCACTGCCACGCGCTCGCTCCTGCGTTTCCGGCCCAACGAAAGGAACTGTAGAAGGAAGACTATCAACAAGGGGCGTATAATTCGGCATCACTTTCTCCTGAATGATCGAAGATGTTTTGCGGGGATTGGGAATGGGATGCAAGGGGATATCGTCCTTTGCAATCATTCTGTTCAAACACGCATCGATACACCGCCTCAAAAATCAGGTTTTGTATTGAGAAAAGCGCTTTTTGTTGCCGCTGAATTGGAGGGTTGTGCAAGAGAAATGCAATATTAAAGATTCTCACAATCACTTTAGTTTACGAGTAAATGGGATCATTGTGACAATGATGCAAATATTGCTTGTATATCGCTATCATATTAAAAGCTTGTCAGTTCAGAGCAAACGGCATTCCAAAAGGATCGAAAGATGCAATACGCGATCCGTTTTACACTTTCGTTTTTGGTTATGGTGTCACATTTTTGGGCTGACCTATTGCCTGGTGGCGACGGTGCTTTAGCAGTGATGGGATTCTATGTGATCTCTGGTTACGTCATAACCCTCGTCTGGACCAAAAGTTACAGCACTGCCCCAAACGGCTTCAAACGTTTCTGGATAAATCGGTTCATCCGCCTTTATCCGGTATTTTTACTGTCGAGTATTTTCGGCATTTTAGTGATCTATCTGTATCCAGAAGCAGCTCGAACGATACACCCATTGATGGAGTTACCTTGGTCGCCTGAAGGGGGGGCTGGGTTAGCAGCAGCAGGTATAAATCCATCCCTAAACTGGGCTGTTCTCATCCCGCAAGTCAGCCTCGTCGGGTATCAAGCACCAGCGTTCTGGAGATTGCCAATTACGTTTTCACCAAATGCGTGGAGCGTAAACATGGAGCTATATTTTTACCTAGTTTTTTCGCTTGGTTTGACCGCAACATTTGCTAGAGCAAAAGCCTTTTTCTACTTCAGCCTGATCATTGTTGGAACGTTCTACATTCTGCTTGTATTGTTCGGACATGGCATCTTTGCGACATCCTTCTTTTTACCGTACTTTAATATAAACTACTATATGATATTCTACCGAACGCCAGTTGGAATAATGTTCTTTTTTGCTCTTGGTGCTCTCGTTTATTTTCTCCCAAAACATCAGTATCCTACAGCGTTAAAATTTAGCGCACTTGCAGCATTGTTATTGGTTCCATTGATCATTGTTCCCACCACTTCCGCCATTATTACCCGGTTGTTGGTTTTTGGGTTGCTCTGCGCTCTCGTGCTACATTTGTGGTCAGATTCTAAACCTACCGGGCTTTTGAAATTTGTTGGAGACCTGTCCTATCCGTTGTTTTTGTTACACTGGCAAATGGGGGTGTTGGTGTCTGGCTGCACCAGTTTGGAAAAGAATTCGGCAATGTTCTTTTATCTAGCTGCATCAGCCTCAGTGCTGGCGAGTGCGTTGGTCGTTTTGTGTTTGGAGCATCCACTAGAACGATATCGAGATAGAATTCGACCAACTTGATATTTCAGAGCTTACGATTGAGCGCCACCTCTACTGAAACCTAAGCATTGTGAAATGCAGATACGTGCTGAAGTCTCAAAGATAATTTTCTCAAATACTGATAACTCAATTTTTATGATCACGCCTTTCAAACTAGGGTAAAAGTATATTGCGTAGAATCATATCCATAGATCGGTTCCATAGAATATGGCTCAAGGCGTTCTTTATCCGGTCCAGTATTTGCGGTCAGTTGCCGCTTTGGCGGTGTTCTATTTTCACCTATCGGAAACGTTTAAAAACCATTCATCTTCCGACGGTGTGCCGATCGAACAAATTGGTGCAGCTGGTGTAGATCTGTTTTTTGTCATCAGCGGATTCATCATGGCGATGATCGTGTGGAACAGACCGGTGACTTTTTCCGGTTTTTTGAAAGACCGGCTTATACGCATTGTTCCATTGTATTGGCTGCTAACATTTATCGTATTTGCTATTGCGGTTTTTGCTCCTACTTTGTTGAGTTCGACCAAAGCTGATCCCCTCCAACTTTTACATTCCTTGTTTTTCGTGCCTTACGGTATGAGCGAAAACTCGGCGGTACCAACACTCGTGGTCGGTTGGACGCTGAATTACGAGATGTTTTTCTATTGTATCATTGCGGTTTTTGCAGGCTTCGCGAAGGACCGGTGGTTGATTGTATCTTCAACCTTTATATGCGGATTGGCTTTTGCTGGCTTTTTCATTCAACCCGGCAACGGGTATATAGCTTTCTATCTTGACCCTATCATTCTTGAGTTCCCTATGGGAGTTTTAGTTTTTCACTTCTGGCGGATGACATCGAACCAACAAAACAAACTCATTTCAGCTGCACTTTTTGTGACTTCGGTTATTGCGATTGCGTTGTTGTTTAACAAGGACCCGGGACAATACAGGTTCATCTATTGGGGAATTCCAGCCACTCTGCTGCTGTATGCGTCACTCAATTTCTTTACATTCAAGAATGAAGGTTTGAGGAAATTAGGCGACTGGTCTTACTCAATCTATTTACTCCATGTTTTCATGATCATGGGTTTCCATAAGGTTTTGGTGCCAGCACTTCCCCAAATAACCATTCCATGGCCTCTGCTCGTGGCTACAATCACAGCAGCTTTGATCACAGCATCAATCGTTTCGTATTACTTGTTTGAACGTCCGGTCGCCCAGTGGCTAAAGCGCAGACGGTTTGCGATAAGACAATCGACCTAGATTGAATTTTTGATGAGCCTTGTTGCGATTCTTTTGTCTGTCGTAAGATGAGTATATCCACCTTCCACTCCGATCTTCATTGCCACATCCCCGCATCCCGCTTATGGCTGAGGGATGAAGCCTGAACCTCCTTCCCTTTCTCATGAAACTGCACCCGTGTTGACGCCAAGTTCTGAGCCGCCTTTGATCAAAGCAATTGGTTGGCGAACGCCTGCAGTTTTGTTGATGTTGATGGCGGCGGCGATGCAGTTATCCTTCGCGTCTTGGTCTGCGCTTCAATATAATTTTGCTTATGAAATGCTGGGGTTCACCGGCAAAGAGATTGGCATTCAGCAATCTATTCGCGAAATCCCGGGGTTCCTCTCTTTTGCAGCCGTGTTCTTTTTGTTTGCCATGCGCGAACAGACATTTGGCATGGTGTCTTTGGTTTTGTTGGGGCTTGGCACCGCAGCGACTGGATATTTTCCCACAGCTATGGGGTTTTACATCACTACGTTCATCGGGTCCGTTGGCTTTCACTATTATGAAACCATGCACCAATCGCTAACGCTGCAATGGTTGCCGAAAAAGACAGCCGCTGGAACTATGGGGAAAATTCTGGCCGTGGCCAGCATCGCACAATTGGCGGCTTACGGATTAATCTTCATCGCAGGTCAGATGTTTGACCTCTCGTTCACAATCATGTTCGTGCTGGCAGGTGGCGCCACACTGATCATGGTTGCGCTTATGATGGGTGGCTTTCCCACTTTCCCTGAGACCACACCGCAAACCAAGAAACTCATTTTGCGTAAACGGTATTGGCTCTATTACGCTGTGACTTTCATGGCAGGTGCACGCCGTCAAATATTTCTCGTCTTCGCCAGTTGGATGATGGTGGAGCGGTTCGGATATGCATTCAAAGACGTGGCAGCTTTGTTCTTCGTCAATGCGGCCGTGATGATGGTTATGGCACCATTGCTTGGCCGTTTCATTGAAAAGATCGGCGATCGCAATGCGATGATCATTCAGTATGTGGGTCTGATAGGCGTGTTTGCAGCCTATGCCTATGTGACGGATCCACGATTGGCGATTGCGCTCTACATTCTTGACCATGCTTTTTTTGCGATGGAGATCGCCAAGAAAACGTATTTTCAGAAAATAGCTGATCCGGCAGATATCGCAGGGACGACAGGTGTCGCGTTCACAATCAACCATATAGCTGCAGTGTTCATTCCTGTAATCTTTGGCCTCTTATGGCTCTACAGCCCTGCTGCAGTGTTCCTCAGTGGGTCTGCTATGGCGGTTGTATCGCTAGGCTTTGCACTGATGATACCGCGCGCGCCCGATAAAGGCGTCGAATTCATCTGGAATGAAAAACGCTGATCCAAGCTGTGGCATTATAACGCCAAATTGAGATGGTCTTGCCACAATTTGTGTTTAGGGTGTTAGAATTGGAAACAGGCGCCTGTCCTCATGAAGCTTGAGATTGCTGTAAAACGAATAGTATTGCCCCTGTTTGCATGTTTGGCTCTTAGTGCCTGCGTGAGCACAACGACAAGCAAGGTTTCTGTTGATTACTATTCCATATCCGGAAACTCGACTGCAGCCCTTGACCGTGAAATTCGCAACAAAGGACCACGGATTGATGGCGGTCGCCATGCTGTGGCTGTAGCACGAATCAAGATCATCCCGAATGTGCGCTATAATTCGAATGATGGTCGTTGCCGTGTCGCGTTTTCAAAAGTGGCTGTTAAAGCACGGGTGACCTTGCCGAGATGGCGCGAACGGGAGACAGCAACCAAAAAACTTGGTGAAGCTTGGGACAATATTGACCGTTACACACGCCTGCATGAATCAGTCCACGTGGCCATTGCATTCCGTTACGCCAAAGACTTGGAGCGCACACTCAGAGAATTACCACCGCGTCGTACATGTGCAGCACTGAAAACGCAGGTGAGTTCTATCGTCACCCAACGCTTGGACGAACATGATGTGACACAGAAAAAATTTGATGCTGATGAGCAGAGAAAATTCTCGCTGTTGGCCCGAAAGCGTAAAAAAACGGGCGCTTAACCGGTGTTGCGATCACTTTTGTAAAACACACGTGTAATTTATCACATTCAGCTTGCAGTTTTCAGAGTCTCACTTACGCTTGCCAAATCAAATAAGCCCTGTGGAGCATAGAAGTTGAATATAAAGGCGCTCATTCTAGCAACAAGCTTTTGCTTTGCGGCACCTTGTATCAGTTTCGCGGCACCTGTGAAGGTCAAAGAAAAGAACAAATTCTACACCATACAAGGTAAAACGGCTGCTGAATTTGCAGTGGCTATGAGCAAACGCGGCCCCTACTCGCGCCAACATCGCAAACGGGCCTGGGCAACAGCCAGCCGCGACCTCTCCTATCAGTTGGTTCGCAAACGCGGATCAAAGGGCTGTTCCATTCGCGATGTGAAAGTTGAATTGGAAATCGTTTACACATTGCCGAAACTGCGCAACGAACGTTCCGTTTCCAAAAGACAGCGCTCTAAATGGCGCCGAATGTTCAATTTATTGAACAAGCACGAAAAGGTGCATGGTAAATTGTACAAACAGTTTGCCCGGAACGTGCGTAGTCAACTATTGCGCATGCCTCGCGCCTCCTCCTGTCGTAAATTGGACCGTCAGGCGACCAAAATCGTTAGCGCACTGTCTGAAAAAGACAGTTTGACAAATGATCGCTTCGACTTGAAGGATCGTCGCAATTATTTGCTGATGGAACGCATCTATTCGGGCAGTTGATTTTCACCAACTGCCTGTATTGGTAATGCCTTAGACGCCCAGTTTTTTCTGCAACTTTGTCGATGATGTGGTGTATTGAAACACAATACGTTCATCTGGATCGATGTGCTTCTTGGCGGCGTGGGCCATCAACGCAGCTTCGTGAAAGCCAGAGAGAATAAGCTTCAGCTTGCCCGGATAGGTGTTGATATCACCAATCGCGAAAATCCCCGGCTCATTTGTGGCGAATTTTTCAGTGTCTACCGAGACCAGGTTTTCATTGAGGTTCAATCCCCAATCGGCAATCGGACCAAGCTTCATTGTCAAACCAAAGAATGGTAGTATCCGAGTGCATTTTACATCAACAATATCACCGTCACTCGTTTTCACGTTGGCGCTTTCAATCTGGCCGTCAGAACCATTCAATCCGGTTACTTGACCTAGTTGAAGTGACATATCACCTTTTTCAACTAACGCTTTCATTTTATTAACACTATCCGGCGCAGCACGGAACGCATCGCGACGATGAAGCAGTGTTACAGAGTTCGCTATAGGAAGCAGATTTAAAGTCCAATCAAGGGCAGAATCTCCACCTCCAATGATCAAGAGATCATGGCCTTTAAACTCCTCTGTACGGCGCACTGAATAGAACACGGACGTGTCTTCGAATGCTTCGATACCGGGCACAGGAGGACGCTTGGGTTGGAAAGAGCCGCCCCCAGCTGCGATGACAACCACTTTGGCCTTAATTTTCTCATCTTCATCTGTGGTGACAATAAAGCTGCCATCATCCTGTTTCTCAACGCCAGCAACCATACGATTAAAATGGAAAACAGGGTCAAATGGCGCAATTTGTTCCATCAGACGATCCGTGAGGCCCTGACCTGATATTTCAGGCCAAGCAGGAATGTCGTAAATTGGTTTTTCTGGATACAGTTCAGCGCATTGACCGCCCGGGCGGTCGAGAATATCGATCAAATGACATTTCAAGTCTAATAAACCGAGCTCAAACACAGCAAACAGGCCAACTGGGCCCGCCCCTATGATTACGACATCAGTTTCAGCGATTGAGTTGGATTTATCAGACATTCTAAGCGCTCATCATTGTATTTTCTTGCGTCCATCAAGTGATGGTTCAACGTGTTGAAAACAAGGAATGACTTTCCATGTTTTCGACATTCAAGAGAAAATTTCTGCAAAATAAGCCGTGTAAAACGCCATTAGGCTTGGCGTTCAGGCACTTTCACAACGAGGCCGTCAAGATCATCAGTGACTTTAATTTGGCAAGACAGGCGAGATGTCGGTTGCACATCGTAAGCGAAGTCGAGCATATCTTCTTCCATAGCTTCAGGACTGCCCGTTTTTTCTGTCCAAGCTTCATCCACATAAACATGACATGTAGCACAAGCACAAGCGCCACCACATTCAGCTTCAATGCCCGGAACTGAATTTTTGATGGCGTTTTCCATCACAGTGGAGCCGTTTTCGGCATCGACTTCGAATTTGGTGCCGTCATGGGCAAGGTAGGTGATCTTGGGCATATTAAACCTTAGCATTTATCTTTTCTGCAGCGGATTTACCGTGACAGGCTTAAGAGTCAAGGAATTAGCGGAAAACTACAACTAATAGTGACAATTTGGCTTCGGGTCGGAGGGTTTAAGCTAAGATTTCGGCTATATAAGCGTTGGCATTTTCAATGGCCTCACGCAAAAGCGTGAGATCTTCCAAATGCGCAGTATTTGCTTCGATGCTCTTTGCTTCGTGTGCAACGATCCAGGCACCAATACCGCGTGCAGAACCCAAAATTGTATGCGCCGCAAGCTTTCGTTCATCGCTGGTTTTGGCATTACTCAGCCGGTCGAGATATAAAGCGGACTGGCTTTTGAAAAGGCTGAGAATTTCACGCTCTAGCGAACGGTCTCCCAATGATTGTCGTGACAAGTGAACCAAGTCGACAGGATTAGCAGAACTTGCCGAAGCAGGCGTTTTAACTGCGGGCATTGCACACCCTCCATGAGCAGTTGAAAATGAAGAGCGGATCGATTTAGCGTGCGCAGCCATGGCTGAATGTTCCCTGCAAGTGAATTTGCGCTGTAATTGTTTAAATTTGCGCCTGCTCTATTGACGTTCAGTTAACCGCGGACGGAAACTGAGCTTATAGTTAATGGAACGTTTGCAGCCATTATTTGCGTACAAATTGAATTGAACAGTGGAAAGATTAACCAAAATTAACCATTTTCACCTGTAGCGCCTATTCAACAGTACCCATTGGCACTGGTAAATCGTATGTTGATATGTGCGGCGGCGCGCGAACAACGAAGAAATGCGTTTGATTTTGATGTTTTGAGGCGAATATCAAATGGTATTATCTTCCGTTCGAATTGTTGCCCACCCTGCTTGTAGAAGCAGTTTTGTAATTTGTGTTGGTCCTGTAGCATTGTACAAATCAGGACAAAGTAGAGGCAATAATGGCTAAAAAAGCTAAAGCTAAGGCTCAAGTCGAATCCGCAAGCGATGCGTTAAATGCGGTTGAAGAAGCGTTGAAAATCGACTTTGGACAAGAAGCACAAGCCGATAGTTTAGAAGACAACACTCCCGATGTAGCAGCCAAGACAGAAGCGCCGCGTCGTGAACAAGTTGTTTCCCCAAGCTCAGCACCGGCTAACGATGTGCGCCGCTCTGGTGCCGCACGCTTTGCGGCAACACTTAACAAAAAACCATCTGCGTTTTCTTTCTGGTTAGCCTCTTTTCTCACAATTGTTTGGATTGCAGCAGCCTGCTGGGCTGGATATTCCATTATTGGAGACTCGCTGACTGACATCACTGCTTGGAGGGACATTGTTGAACGCCCTAGCCTGATTTACTTTGCGGCGAGCTTAATTTTACCTCTCATGTTGATCTGGAGCTACGCCTTGATGTCACGTCGGGGGCAAGAGTTGAAAATTGCTGCACGATCAATGACCGAAGTTGCTTATCGTTTGATCGAGCCGGAAAATGAAGCCACAGGCGCTGTGCGCAGTGTGGGGCAAGCTGTTCGCGTTGAGGTCAACGCACTGACTGATGGCATCGAACGCGCTATGGCTCGTGCCAGCGAACTCGAAGCCTTGGTGCACAATGAAGTATCAACGCTTGAGAATTCATATTCTGAAAACGAATTGCGTATGCGCGGTTTGGTTGAAGAGCTGTCCAACGAGCGTGAAGCGATCGTCAATCATTCTGAACGTGTTCGCTCTTCAATTGCGGGCGCAAGCGAAACGCTCAAAGAAGACCTCAACATCTCTGCTCTGCAAATTAGCAACAATGTTTCGGACGCTCAGCAAAATTTTAGTGCCGCTTTGAATTCAACCAACGAAGACATGAAAGCCTCATTGTCTGTTGCCGGTGAAACCTTGCTGGAACAGCTCACCCAAAAGGGTGCAGAAATTGGCGGACGTATTGAAGATGCTGGTAGCACGATTTCAAATCAACTGGACACTACAACAGAACGCACAGCTTCCAAAATGGAAGACCTGACAACCAGCATGGCTTTCAGTTCTGAAAATGTGTCTGAAACCATTACTGCGCGTGTCGCTGAGATGGAAAGCCGCATTGAAACTGTGGGAACATCTGTCGCCGGAAAACTGAGCGATGCGACACAGCAGGCAACCAGTTCTTTGGAAGATGCTCAAGTTGGTCTGAATGCGGCTGCTGATGATTTGAATGCAATTGTTTCCGCACGTCGAGATGAAATCGGCGAACAGATTGAAACTGCAGGCGCAAGTTTGTTGCAAAAACTCGAAGTAACAGGCCAGAACACGACCGCTGGCATAGAAGACATTCAAGCCACACTTGCATTCGCTTCTGAAAATCTAAGTTCAATCATCGACACCAAAGGTGGTGAAATTGGCGAGCGTATTCAGCTGGCAGGCGAAGGCATGATGAGTAAACTCACCGCCACAGGTGAAACCACGGCTTCTGGCATAGAAGATGTTCAAGCAGCACTCTCCTTCGCTTCTGAAAACCTGGCCGCCGTATTGGACTCTAAAAGCGGAGAAATCAGTCAACGTATCGACGATGCCGGACAACAGATGATAGCTCAATTGTCCGAAACGGGTAAGAGCACAGCTTCCGGCATTGAAAACGTACAGGCTTCACTGGCATTTGCTTCTGAGAACCTTAGTGAAATTCTGGATACCAAAGGCACCGAAATTGGCGAACGCATCGATATGGCTGGTCAAGGTATGCTCACGAAGCTGGCCGAGACAGGTATCAACACCGCAAACGGTGTGGAAAATGTTCAAGCCGCCCTCGCCTTTGCATCAGAGAACTTATCATCTTTACTGAGTGCACGTGGTGAAGACATCAGCGACCGCATCGACGCCGCTGGTAGCAGCATGCTGGAACGGTTGCGCGCGACCGGCGAAGCCACCGCGGACGGTATTGAAAGTGTCCAAGCCAGCCTTGGGTTTGCGACCGAAAACCTGACGGAAGTTCTGAATTCCAAGGGTGCTGAAATCAGCGAACGCGTGAACCAAAGCTCGGCCCGGTTGATCGACAGCATTGAATCAGCAGGAACGGCCACAAGCAATTCACTGGAAATCAAAACCAACGAGATTGCAGATCGCATCAACTTCTTATCTGAAACCGTTCGTTCAGAGGTTGCTGAGAAATTCTCGGACATAGATGCTCAACTGGCTACCCGCGGCAGCGCCCTTGTGGATTCACTTGGTCAAAAATCGATCGAACTCAGCCTTGCTCTTGAAACAGGTGCAAGTGAAATTGACGACACTATCAGTGAGCGTATTTCCAGCTTTGGCCAAACGCTCACAGGTCGTGTTGATGATCTCGTGACTAAACTCGACGAACGAAGCGAACTACTGTCATCCAACGTCGATAAGATCGATACGGCCCTCGACAACCGAACCCGTCAGATCAACGAAACGCTTGTGGAGCGGACACGTGAAATCGCTGGTGTGTTCAGCGAAGGCCAAAATACGATCAAGAACGACCTTGGCGCACAGTTGGATGAGACAAAAGAAACACTCGACAGTAAAGCGATGGAACTGTCCCTCTCGCTGGCAACACGTGTTGATGAAATCAATTCTAAAATTGGCACTCAAGTTGATGACATTGACGAAAAGCTTGCTCTTCGCGCCGCCGAAATTGAATCCCGTATGGCAGAGCGCTTGAGCGCGATTGATACAGCCATCGCAAAAGGCACAGCAGCTGCGGACCGCAAGCTGGAAGAGCGTGCAGCTCAAATGAAAGATTCGTTCGACGAACAAGTCGCCGTTCTCGACATGACGCTTGGTGCCAGAATGGACTCCATCGGATCTTCACTTGATGAAGGTGCAGGCCGTGTGAACGAAGTGCTGTCGGCGCGTTCGAAAGAGCTGTCCGAGCAGTTAGAAGCAAATCTATCTGGTATTTCACAATCATTGTCCGGAGAAGCCAATAAGGCTTCTGACATTATGGAAGGTTCGATTTCTACAGCCGAAGCACGCATTGCGGATCAGTTGACTGCAATCGACAATGCACTGACACAACGTGCCGACAAAGTGACAGTTACTTTGGCAGAGCGCACATCCGAGCTTAATACAATGTTGGCCGCACGTTCACGCGAGCTGAGCCAATTATTGGCGCGCGACACGCTGCCATTGCTGCGCAACTTTGAAGCCGAAGGTCAAGCTGTTGCGGCGGCCCTCTCCCAATCAACCGAGGAAATTGCGGTTGGTCTGTCGAGCAAACTTGCAGACAGTTCTGGAATCTTACGCAGTGCAGCAGATGATGCTGCTGCAAAACTGGAGGGTATGTTGGTCACTTCTAACGAACGTATGGAAGCATCAGCGCAAGCCGCGGCAGAAGACCTTGCTGCTCGTTATCTGTCATTGGAAGGTCGCACGACCGATTTGATCACCAAACTTTCACGCTCATCAGAAGCGTTGGCCAATGTCGTTGAAAACCAAAGTGCCACTTTAGTGTCCAGTGGTGAAACGATGGCTCAGCAAATGTCTGATGTGGCTGAGAATGTTGGCGAACGGGTGCGCTCTGAAAGCGCGGCAATGGTCAACACACTCACATCAAAATCAAACGCCTCCATTGAAGCGTTGAGCCAGACCAATGAGCGTTTGAAAACCGAAATTGGTGATTTGCTTGAGCGTTTGGGCCAATCAAACAATGTCTTATCGTCTTTGATCTCGACTGCGGATGAAAACCTTTCCGGTGCCCAAAACAAATTACTCACACAAACAGAAGAATTCAAAAACGCAATCTCACAAGCTGCAAGTGATCTGAATTCATCTACCGGCATCATTGAATCGAACTACAATGGTTTGCGTGACGTATCCGCGACCGTGTTAGTAGAAATTTCCGAAATCGCGTCCCGCTTTGACGAACAAAGCATGGCGCTGAACACAGTTTCAAGACTGCTGGACGATACACAAAGCAACATCGCCATCAGCCTCGATGATCGTCGTGATGCGATTGAGGCTCTAACGTCCGGCCTTGTTTCACGTTCAACGGACCTTGAAGACTTGATGCGTCGTTTCACCGAATTGATGTCAGATTCAGTGACCAATGCAGAAAGCCGTGCAGAAGGTTTGACCCAAGGGCTGGCGCAAAGTGTTGAAAATGCTGCAGTTGAAGCGACACAACGATTTGCTTCAGCGACCGAAGAAATGCGTTCAACAGCTGCAAGCCTGCGCGAAGACCTTGCTGTCACACGCACCGAGATTAAAAAGAGTGTGATTGATCTTCCTGAAGAAACCAAAGAAAGCGCATCTGCAATGCGCCGTGTGGTGTCAGATCAAATCAAAGCATTGAAAGATCTGTCTGATATCGTTGCACGAACATCCCGTGTTCAAGATGCTGCGGGAAGCAATGCGCCCTCACCCATATCCCGCGCTATGTCTGCAGCACCTGCAGCTCCAACACCTGTTGAACCAGCCCGTGCTGTACCCGCACCTGCCCCAGCATCAATTCCTGCGCCTGTAGCTGTCGCTAAACCTGCTGTAGCGCAACCAACGCCTCCACCAATCGTTGAAACTGCGCCTGTTGTTGCAACAACGCCTGCACCAACAGCACCTGCGCCGCGCGTAAACACACGACCGGCAATACCTTTACGCAAACAAGAACCATCAGAATTGCGTGGCGGTCTGGACTTTGATGCGGGTGAACGCGTTGAACCTACCGGTACCCGCGATGCCGGATGGGTGAGTGATTTGTTGCGCCGTGCCTCACAAGATGAAGATCAAACAACAACAGTTCCAAGATCGCGGCAAAGTGCAGATTCTCTGAACACATTGTCTGCTGATATTGCCAGTTCGATTGATCACGATGCCGCGGTGAGCTTATGGGATCGTTATCAACGGGGTGAGCGCAACGTTTTCAGCCGTGATATCTACACATCTCAAGGTCGTGAAACGTTCGACGACATCAGTGCCAAGTATCGCACTGATGCCCGTTTCAAAGACTCTGTTGATCGCTATGTGGATGATTTTGAGCGTTTGATTGCAGATGTGGCAAAAAATGACCGTGACAACATCATGGCTCAAACTTACCTTACGTCTGATACAGGTAAAGTATACACAATGCTGGCGCACGCTGCCGGACGTTTCGCTTAGCAAAGCCATCTATCTTGAATTAAAAAGGACGCTCATGGCACCCTTTTTAATGTTCATTTCATTGCGTGTTGCAGGATAATTTCTGCGGCTAGTTGACCAGGTGGTCGTTTGGTTTTCATAATTTTCGCAACATTTTTAAAACCCGAAATTTGGCGTTTTCTAGCAGCGCCATCCATCATCAATTCTTCCAGATAACGAGCCAAGCGTTGTGGGTCGACCATTTTGTTAAACTCTTCAGGTACCAACAATTGATCCGTGATGAGATTAGGCAAACTTGGAGACCAAATATTGATCAATGAGCTCAATACTGTGGCGGCAGGGTCAAGAATATAAGCCACCACCATCGGAACCCGATTGAGCGCCAGTTCAAGGGTGACTGTACCGGAAGCAGCCAAAGCCACATGAGCGTTGGTAAATGTGGTTGCGTTATCTTCGCTGTTCACAATAAGGGGCTTTACAGGCCAACTCTCCGTTTCACGTTCGATGCGTTCGCGCATACGAGAAACAGCAGGAATGACAGCTTGAAACTCATTCCCGCGCTCTTTCAAAATTTGAAGCGTTTCGCCGAACGGTTTCAACATACGTGTCACTTCACCGCCACGAGAACCGGGCAAAACGAGTACGACTGGTTTTTCATCGTTTGGGTGAGACACAGTATCTTGGGGGGGTATATTCTGTACCAATGGGTGCCCCACATAAGTCGCTGGTGGGCCACCTAGATCAGCCAGTGCTTTTGGTTCAAATGGTAAAATGGCCAACACATGGTCTACATAGGCACACATAGATTTGGCACGGCCCTGTCGCCATGCCCAAACACTGGGACATACATAGTTTACAATTGATACATCGGGTAGTTTTTTGCGTACGCGTTTTGCCACCGCATGGGTGAAGTCCGGACTGTCTATCAGTACAATAACATCAGGCGCTTTGGCCACGATGTCAGTAACAGTCTCCCGAACGCGTCTTATGATTGTGGGCAATCTGGCGACCACGGCAGTGATCCCCATCACTGCAATATCATCTATATCAAAGAGAGAGGTTTGACCTGTAGCTGTTAGTCGGTCACCTGCAAGCCCATCCACCCGAATCGTACGTCCCAATTTCTTGGCTTGGGATTCTAAATAAGGCAACAGATCTGCGCCCAATGCATCTCCGGACTCTTCCCCCAACACCAGATAGATTTTCAGAGGATTATCGGCCATCACCGTTCCCCAGCAGACCGGATTTGATGTTCATCTATTCCATAAACGAAAATTCCAAGTTGCTTTGCAAGTTGAAGCGTCTTTTCGCGTTCAATGATAATAGATTTTCTGGCTTCAATTCCAATTCCACACAACATTGCACGATGGGCATTTTCAATTGTTAGGGGACCGATTGTAGGCAGGTCTGCGCGCTCGTCTTGATTTGGCTTTGTACATTTCACCAACACACCTGTTTTCCGGTTTGGCAAACGTCCGTATGCACGCAACTCTTCTATACGTCGCAACATTCCGTCGGTACCTTCCACGCCTTCCACAGCCACAGCGCGTTTGCCAATAACCACGCAAGCTTGCCCGACATCATAGGGCCCGAGTGCATGAGTCACGGCGACACCTTCTAACAATCTGTCCAATTCCCGCCTATTGGGTTTATGGCTGGTGTTGGGGCCAACGGATGCCAACAGTTCGGGCGCAAGTTCAGCAACACTGCACACCTTGTAACCACGCTTCTCAAATACGCCCATAACACCGGACAAAATAGAGTTGTCTCCTGCCAACAAAACGGACAAAAGTCCGGGAAGTGTGCGGATAGCACCGAAATCCATTTTGCGCAGCTTGAGCTCAGGTCTTCCCACAACACCGCCGGCAAGAGCAATACGCTTCACCCCATACTCTTCCAAAATCTTGAAAAGCCGGCCAATCTTTTCCCATTCAATGATTTGATGGGGGAAATCGTCGAGAGTATCGTCGGCCTCGCCTTTCACACCAATCATCAACACGTTCACACCACGCGCTCTCAAACTGTGGCCAATTTCAAGTGGTAGCTGTCCGTTACCGGCCAATATTGCCACAGGTTCTGAATTCTGGTCGATGTTTGTTTTCATTCGGGATCAATGCCCCTCACAACTTTACGAACTTGCAGGAGTGCAAAGTGCGCGATCAGCAGATGCCAGGACGAAATCCAACATATCAACAAGCAATTCATCCGTAGCAGAAGCACGCAATTCTTTTGCGGACTCTTGAATGGGGCGACCGCTTAAGAAAACCTCTTTATACCCTCCACGCACAGCATGAATACTCTCGCGCGCAATACCGGAACGTCTCATTCCAACGAGATTTAAACCAGCCAATCCACCCCGGGTCCCAATAACCATACCGAACGGAATGACGTCCCCTTCAGTGCCCGACAATCCGCCAATGAAAGCGTGGTGCCCAATACGGCAAAACTGATGCGCAGCTGCTCCGCCACCAAAAATAACATGATCCCCCACAACACAATGTCCTGCCAACATCACATTGTTTGAAAAAATAACGTCATTACCAACAATGCAGTCATGGGCCACGTGGGAACTGGCTAAGAAGGTGCAACGATCACCAATTCGAGTAACGGAACCACCACCTGCAGTACCGGGGTTCATGGTCACTGTCTCACGAATAGTGCAGTCCTCGCCGATCTCCAAAGTGACCGGTTCACCATTGTATTTCAAATCTTGCGGTTCGTTGCCGATTGATGCAAATGGGAAAATACGAGTGCGCGCACCCAATGTTGTGGAGCCTTGCAAGGAAACATGGCTTAGAAGTTCAACGTCATCACCGAGTTTTGTATCTGCACCCACATGACAGAATGGTCCAATTTTCACGCCTGAACCCAATTGAGCACCGTCTTCTACTACAGCACTCGCATGAATTTCCACACCGGAACTACTGGTCATCGCGGCCTACCATCATTGCGCCGACCATAGCCTCAGCAACTTTTTGACCGTCGACCTCGGCATAACAGTTGTATTTGAACACATTTCGTTTCTGACGAACTTTGGTAATCACGTATTCCACCACGTCACCCGGCACCACTGTTTTGCGAAACTTGGCATTGTCAATCGTCATAAAATAAGTGGTCTTGGCCTCACCTTCATAATGAGCTTCAGCGCAAACTGCACCGGCTGTTTGAGCCATTCCTTCGATCAGCAAAACACCTGGCATTATAGGTGAATGGGGAAAATGACCTGTAAAATGTGGCTCGTTAAATGTCACATTTTTAATACCTCGTGCAGACAGATCTCCATCTATTTCAATGATTTTATCAACCAACAAAAAAGGGTAACGATGGGGAAGAAGCTCCATCAAACGTTTGATATCGATACTTTTCAATTCGCTCGTGTTTTCGGCCATAATGCCTATTTCCCTTTTTTGCGTTCTTCTGCAAACGCTTCCCGCCGCAGACGCGCCACTTCGCGCATCCAATGCTTAATCGGTCGTGCTGGCACACCACCCCAAATAGATCCTGGTGGAACATCACCTGACACGCCGCTCAAGCCAGCAATCTGCGAACCACTCCCAATTTTGATGTGACCGTTGATTGCGGCTTGACCGCCCAAAACGACATAATCACCTAGTTCTGCACTTCCCGCGATTCCTGTTTGCCCAACAATGACACAATGGCAACCAATCACCACATTGTGGCCAACCATTACCAAATTATCCAACTTTGAGCCTTGGCCGATAATTGTGTCCCGGTTTGACCCTCGATCAACGCATGAGTTTGAACCAATCTCAACTTGGTCTTGAATGACTACACGGCCAATCTGTGGTACTTTTAAATGACCGCCAGCCCCCATGGCAAAACCAAAACCATCTCCACCTATACGAACGCCCGAGTGAATGATCACTTCATCACCAATTACGGCGTGAACGACCGAAGCACCAGCAGATATACACGTATCGCGCCCAATTGTTACCGAAGCACCGACGACTGCGTTGGGACCGATATATGCCCCCTGCCCAATAACAGCGTTGGCACCAACCACAGCCCCGGGCTCAATAGTCACATCATCTTCAATAACAACTGTCTCATGCAAAAACGCATTTTGGGATACGCCGTCCCCGACCAATGGCTGTGGACGCATAGCTTTTGGAAACAGCGCGGCGGCGGCGCGTGCAAAGGTTTTATAGGGTTGATCGGCAATCAACGCACAAACAGTTTTTGGAACAGATTCCACATAGCGTTTGCTACAAATAACAGCAGCAGCTTTTGTTTCAGCTAAAGCTGCTATGTATTTTGGATTGTCTAGAAAGGTTATGCTACCCAATGTGGCAGATTCAATAGGTGCCACAGATGACACTTTGCAACTTAAATCATCGCCATCGCGTATTTCAGCATCTAACTTTGCAGCTATATCTGAAAGAAGCATTGGTTTAGGCGTGTCAAAAAATGTCAAAGACTGAGTCAAAATTTATATCCGATTGTCAAAAAAAAGGCCGCCGCATTTGCGGAGGCCTAATTTCGCAAAAAAGCTCAACTTAAAATTTTGAGCTGATGCCGAAACGTAAGGACTGAGTATCGTCGTAATCCGCTTCCGCGATTGGTTGCGCATAGTCGACACGCAATGGACCGAATGGTGATTCCCAAATGATGGAAGCACCAACAGAGGCACGTAACTCAGAATCATCTTGAATGGTTGCTGATGAAAAGTCATTGCCGAACAAAGACCCGGCATCAGCAAACAAAGCACCGCGAACTCCATAAGAACGAGGCAATAATGGTATAGGGAATTGAACTTCAGCAGAAACGTTCCAGTAGTTCAGCCCACCAAGCGCTTCATTAGTTACACTGTCGCGTGGACCGAAACCACGGGTATCAAAGCCACGGATTTGTTGTCCACCTTGGAAAAAATGATCGGTTATTCGAAGAGTATCATTTCCGAAAGGCAACACATTGCCGGCTCCTGCAGCACCTTTGAGCACAATATCTTTGTCTTCGGATAAGAGATAGTAGCCAACCAAACGACCAGTTGTTCTTATGTATTCGGCATCACCGCCGACACCAGCAAATTGTTGATTAAACTTCCCGAACAAGCCGTTTCTTGGATTTTTAGTACTGTCCAAAGAGTTATAGACAAGACCGTAACCTAAAGAAGACGTGAAGTAAGGGCTTCTATTCACGGTGTCTTGAGTAGCTGCTGAAAGAACTGTCGTAACTCCGTCAATATCAAGTTTTTCGTACTTTGCTGTGTAATTTACACTGGCCGTTAATTGATCGGTGATTGGTGCAGCAGCTCTTAATCTAAATAGCGTAACTTCATTGTTGTAATTAACATCGTCGCTGGCTTCTGTCGTTTCATGAGAAAAATCAAAGCCAGCAGCAATACGACGACCCAAAAAATATGGCTCTGTAAAGGACAACTCATATTTCTCGGTGTCTTCACCAAAACCGCCTGATACTTTCACGTATTGACCACGACCGAGGAAGTTACGTTCTGTAATCGAGACTTCGCCAATGGGGCCACCAGACGTTGAGTAACCGCCACCGAATGAAATCTCACCAGTGGATTTGTCTTTAACATTGACCACAACAACGACGCGATCTGGCGCAGAGCCCGGACGGGTTGTTATACGAACACTTTCGAAAAACCCGAGGCCTTCCAAACGACGTTTTGCCTGATTCACAAGAACGCGATTATACGCATCACCTTCAGACACGTCGAATTCACGACGGATAACATAGCCACGTGTACGGTTATTGCCGATAACTTCAATGCGTTCAATATATGTGCGAGGGCCTTCGTCGACGAAGAAAGTAATGTCGATTGTACGGTTTTCGAAATTGCGTTCACCGCGAGGTGTCACTTCAGCGAATGGATAGCCGCTTTCAGATATAGCAGCTGTCATAGATACCAAAGTACGCTCAATGTTGCGAGCGCTATATATGTCACCCTCACGAATTTTGATCGCGTCTTGGAGCACACCATCGTCTACGACGGACAGAGCATTGTCAATGGCAACTGTTCCAAACGTATAGCGCTCACCTTCTTCAACGGTGATGTTGATAGAGTAAGTGTTATTCACCTGGTCAAAATCACCAACAGCAGAGATCACACGGAAGTCTGCGTAGCCATTGTTAAAGTAAAAACGACGCAGACGTTCCTCATCCGCACGCAAACGGTCCGGATCGAACACATCATCGCGCTTCAACCAGCTGAGAAAGTTACTCTCATTGTGAGAAATCACTTCAGTCAATCGGCTGTCACCGAATGCGTTGTTTCCGATAAATTCTATGCTTGAAATTTTTGTGCGTCCGCCTTCGTTGACCAAGAAGACAATATTGACGCGATTGTTGTCGAGAACATCAACCCGTGCAGTTACATCAGCGGAAGCCCTACCGGAACGACGTACAGATTCACGAACACGCTCAACATCACTGTCGAGGTTCTCTTGGCTGAAAATGCCGAGACTTTTTGATTGCACAATACCGCGGAGTTGCTCGTCTCTAACCTTGTCGTTGCCTTCGAACTGAACCAAGTTAATGGTCGCATTTTCCTGAACTTCAACAACGAGAGTAGAACCAGAAGTCGTGATGCGAACGTCTGAGAACAAGCCAGTTGCATACAACTGACGCAAAGATTCGTCAGTATCAAATGTACTGAAGCTCTTCCCCGGTTGAATTGTGAGGTAAGAGCGTACAGTTTCTGCATCAATACGTTGGTTACCGCGCACACTGATTGATCTCACAACCGCGGCTGAAGCCTGCGTTGCGGACACTGCAGATACAACAGCAACGGCAGGAACCAAGGCTCCAACAGCCAAAGTTACTGCCACTGAAAAGCGTATAAAACACAAGGAAAATTGGTGATGCAATTTCATGGATACTTTGCTCTCAAACTATGACCACAAGGGCCAACGTTGCGTCCTATATTTAAGTCTGTTCAATCCGCTGGAAAATAGGCGAATTTGAGACAGAGCCCCAGATTTGTTAATTGTTTGTACAGGACTTTTTTACGGTTGCAACCACTGTCGGATGCTACAATTGCCAAAAAGTTTAAACAGCGACCAAAACGCAACACAGCATGGGGTATTGGTTAATCAATAGTTAATAATTAGCCAAAGACACCCAAGATCCGCCGTACATCATTGGACGTGGCGAACAGCATCATGACCAATATGCAGGTTAAACCGATTCTAAACGCGTATTCCTGTGTCTTTACGGACAAGGCTTTACCGCGAATCCCTTCCAATGCGTAGAAAACTAGATGCCCGCCATCCAAAACAGGAACCGGCAATAGATTCATCAAGCCGATACTGACGGACAAGGCTGCTGCTAAGGAAATGAGTTGCAGAACCCCAAGAGTGGCGACCTGTGAGGTCATTTGGCCAATCCCCAAGGGACCACGCAATTGCGTTGCATCCTGTTTGCCGACAATCAGTTCGCGTATGAAATGGTAAGTTCGTGTGACAATTTGCCAAATGCTGTCGAGGCTTTTGGTAAACGCGGCTCCCACACCTAATTGCACACGAACGATATTTTCTTCGGATGTGTCAGGACCGATTCCGACAAGTCCTGTCATGAATTTGTTTCCGAAACGATCTTCACGCTCGGTCATTCTTGGCATGGCTTCAATTGTAAGTTCCTCATTTCCGCGCTTGATCACAAATGTGAGAACTTCGCCTGTACCAACAAGTGTATAACGGGAGATATCTTGAAAATCGTTGATTTTGTCGCCATTGATACTGACGATTTTATCGCCCACTTGAATTCCAGCATCACGGGCAGCTGACACTTCGCTCACAGTGCCAACAACAGGCGTAATGCGTGCGTCTCCGTAATAAACGAACAAAGCTGTGTAAATTACCGACGCAAGTATGAAATTGGCGATCGGACCAGCGGCCACAACTGCAGCTTTGCGCCAAAGGGCTTTGTTCTGAAACGCCCCTTCCCGCTCTTGCTGGTTCATCGCATCCAAAGCATCGTGGTCAGGTTTGCTACTGGCATCTTCATCGCCATAAAATTTTACGTACCCCCCAAGCGGGATTGCGCAAACTTTCCATCGGGTACCGTGCCTGTCGTTGCGGCCAAAAAGTTCTGGACCAAAACCAACGGCGAAGGCATCTACCTTCACTTTATTCCAACGGGCCACCAGAAAGTGGCCAAGCTCGTGGAAAAACACGACAATGGTCAAAACGAACACAAACGGAATGACTTTTCCGATGAAAAACCAGAACAACCATTCAGGTGCTGCGAAAATGTCCATTTGGTATTCTTTCTGTAAGTCTATTTCACCACTTATCGAACAAATTGACCGACAAAGAGTCCATCATGTGGCAGCGCGCTTTAATTAAGTCCTAAAATGTACCAAGTGAAAGCCAAAGCGCCAAAGCGAGTGCGGCCGTTACAAGCCCATCCACACGATCTAACACACCACCATGCCCTGGTATCAAATTACTCGAATCTTTCACATTGTGGATACGCTTAACCCAAGATTCGAAGAGATCACCTTTTTGGGAAATCACAGATAACACAAATGCAAGTATCAGCGCAGGCCAGATCGCAAGGCTCGGGCTCAGTCTGGCGACGATATAAGCAATAACAACAGCTGTAACCGCTCCTCCGACAGCACCGGACCATGTTTTCTTCGGGGAAACGGAGGGCAACAGTTTAGGACCACCGAATTTCCGGCCAGCAAAATAGGCGCCAACATCAGTTCCCCAAACGGCAAAAAATAGAAGCATTAAAAGAGCGATGCCTCCTGTTTCACGCACCAATGGCAGTGCGAAGACGGGAATTGAGCAATAAAGCGCCCCAAAGCCAATCCACATCACTTCAGAACGTTCTTCGCCTTTGGTGACGAGTTCCAAGACCAGTCCGACAACCAAAAAGGCGGCTAAAGCCCACCAGAAAAACCCGAACAACGATCCAACCACTAAGACCAGAAAGCCTACGGACAATATGGCTTCCGGAACGTCAAAAGGCGTGACACTGACCATTTTTTGCCATTCGTAAAAGACAACGAGTGAAATTGCAGCGCAAAAAACAGCAAAGACCCAACCACCCAAAACACTAACGGCCAATGTCACCGCAGCCATTACAATTGCAGACGAAATACGCAGACCCAGTTCAGATGACTTAAAACTTCGGACGTTCATGCGCCTGCCTTGGCAACTTTAACGCCGCCATACCGGCGATCACGACTGTGGTAAATTTCAATTGCATTTTGCAGTTCGACTTTGTCGAAATCAGGCCAGAGACAATCAAGGAACACAAATTCGGAATAAGCCGCTTGCCACATCAAAAAATTGGACAAGCGCTGTTCGCCTGATGTGCGGATAATCAAATCAGGATCAGACCATTCAGCCGTATCTAATGCGCCGCTGATCATATCTTGATCAATATCTTCCGGCTTCAATTCGCCTGACGCAGCTTTTTCGGCGATTTTTTTGGTCGCACGTACAATCTCGTCACGGGACCCGTAATTGAAAGCAATCACCAAACGTGTCGATGTATTGTTGCGGGTAAGGTTTTCCGCCTCTTCCAGCAAAGGTTTAATGTCGGACGGAATATTGTCACGCGCACCTATGATAGAAACCCGAACACCCTCTTTATGAAGATCGGCAAGATCACGGCGAATGAATATCTTGAGCAAGCCCATGATTTCACTGACTTCGTCAGCAGGTCTATTCCAGTTTTCAGATGAAAACGAAAACAATGTAAGGGTTTTGATACCCAGTTCGCCGGCTGCGCGTACAGCTGCGCGAACAGCTTCCACGCCTTTACGATGACCTTGAGTACGCGGCAGACCACGAGACTGGGCCCAACGACCATTTCCATCCATAATGATGGCAACGTTTTCCGGCACTGGCGGTTGCGAAGAACCATCAAATTCCTGAAATGCGTCAGCAGCAAGTTGCTCAGCCATTTTCCATCTCTCCCTCGTTCAGCACCGAATGCTAAACCTGCATGATTTCCGCTTCTTTGGTGCCGAGAACTTTGTCCACTTCGGTCACCATATCATCAGTCATTTTTTGCACTTTATCAGACGAGCCACGTGCTTCGTCTTGACCAATTTCTTTGTCTTTTTCAGCTTTTTTCAATGTTTCCATCGCATCACGACGCACGTGACGGATCGCAACTTTGGCATCTTCCGCATAGCCTTTGGCGACTTTCACCAATTCTTTGCGGCGTTCTTCGTTCAAATCAGGCAAAGGAATGCGCAGGTTTTGACCATCCACAACCGGGTTTAAACCAAGCCCGGCTTCGCGAACTGCTTTTTCAACAGGTCCGACCATGGACTTATCCCAAATCTGAACAGTGATCAGTTTTGGCTCAGGCGCATTAATGTTGGACACTTGGTTGAGTGGCATTTTCTGGCCATA
The DNA here is from genome assembly GCA_938010435.1 of uncultured Rhizobiaceae group bacterium. GTDB lineage: Bacteria > Pseudomonadota > Alphaproteobacteria > Rhizobiales > Rhizobiaceae > Pseudahrensia. The sequence goes on from CALLUS010000023.1 coordinate 48,118, forward strand.
AGCGTCTACCATCACGGGATCAAGCAATGCAGCCGATGCGCGGCCGGTGCGCAGCCCGCCAAGGTCTTTCGTCAAAGAGGTGATTGCGCCGTCCATGCGCTTTTTCAAGTCATTCAGATCGATACCATCAGACATAATCTTTTCCGTTCTCATTCTGCGCTGACGTTGCTGCCAGCATATCTATCAAAAAATTCCTAAGCGGAGCTTACTTACATATCTTAAGCGGAACTTACGTATGTAAATATACCCTCACCCATCACCACCCGCGCCAATTCACCCGGTTTGTGGATCGAGAAAACAACTAAATCGATGTCATTGTCTCGTGAAAGTGCCACTGCTGCCGCATCCATAATCGTTAGTCTTTTTTCCAACACATCGTCATGAGACAAGGTTTGGAAACGTTCAGCGTTCGGGTCTTTCTTCGGATCAGCGGAATAAATCCCGTCCACCTGAGTGCCCTTGAAAATTGCATCAGCACCAAATTCTGCTGCGCGCAATGCAGCGGCTGTGTCCGAAGTGAAATATGGATTGCCTGTGCCGCCTGCAAAAATGACCACATCGCCACGGTCTCTTGCTTCTATCATGCCCCGTTGGGTGAATGGATCACACACCTGCGGCACAGCGAGGCCAGACAGAATTGTTGCCGGCACGCCGCGCTTGTCGAATTCCATGCGTAGGGCCAATGCGTTCATGATGATCGCCATCATGCCCATGTGGTCGCCCGTCACACGATCCGCTCCACCAGAGGCCAAAGCCACACCACGGAATATATTGCCACCGCCCACAACAAGAGCAATTGAAGTGCCCTGCTCTTTGGCAGAAATGATATCTTCCACCACGCGTGAGACCATTTCGGGGTCAATACCAAAGGATTGCGACCCCATAAGGGCTTCGCCGGAAATCTTATACAGAATGCGTGCAAATTTAGGCTTGCTCATCGAATCTGTGTTTCCCATTTACGCATGTCAATTTGGCGCAGAAATACAGGAACGGCTCGCGAATGTCACGCGACGTAAACACCAGATGCCAAGCAAGTTTATGCAATTGGTGTGCAGAACGAAAAACGGCGGCTTTGGAAACCAAAACCACCGCCTAAAAACAACCTGATGTGCAAGCTTCAGGCATATCTCATTCAACCGCCACAAAAGAAGCGCCGAGGTTGCGCGTCTTTTGCGACACTATTGATAATATGAGACTTGCCTTAATTGCCAGCCATGCTTGCAACTTCTGCAGCGAAGTCATCGACTTCTTTCTCAATGCCTTCACCAAGCTGGAAGCGTGTAAAGCCTTTGAGTGTGATTGGTGCGCCAGCGTCTGCTTCGGCGTTTTTCAACGCTTGCTCAACAGTGTTTTCACCGTCGATCACGAAAGTCTGGGACAGAAGAACGTTTTCTTCGTAGAATTTGCGAATGCGGCCTTCAACCATTTTCTCGATGATGTTTTCCGGCTTACCGGATTCACGAGCGCTTTCGATGAAGATGTTCTTCTCGCGCTCAACAACTTCTGCATCCATATCGTCTTTTGTGGCTGCAAGCGGGTTTGTTGCTGCAACGTGCATAGCGACCTGACGACCGATAGCTGCAACGGCTGCTGCATCACCAGTTGATTCCAATGCGACCAACACACCGATTTTGCCGAGACCATCGGAAATCGCGTTGTGAATGTAAGACGCAACAGCACCGGACGATACTTCCATGACCGCTGCGCGACGCAGGCTCATGTTTTCACCGATTGTCGCGATATTGCCAGTGATCGTGTCAGCAACAGTCTTGCCGCCGAGATCAGCCGCGTTCAACGCGTCATTGCTGCCGTCTGTGCCCAGTGCTGCTTTTGCAACGCCGGAAACCATTGCCTGAAACGCATCGTTGCGGGCAACGAAATCTGTTTCAGAGTTCAGTTCAACGATCGCTGCTTTCGAGCCTTCGCTGGCCACGCCAACAAGACCTTCAGCCGCAGTACGGCCAGATTTTTTGTCCGCTTTCGCGATCCCTTTGGCACGAAGCCAATCAACCGCCGCTTCGATGTCACCATCGTTTTCGTTCAGCGCGTTTTTGCAATCCATCATGCCTGCGCCGGTCTTGTCGCGCAGTTCTTTCACCATTGATGCGGAAATAGCCATTTTTATAGCCTTTCAGTTTGAGCGGTTCGTTGTATCAAACGAACGCTTGGGGTGATGTTGTGTAAATAAGATGACATGGTGCCGGAATGCACACACGTCATTTACAGCGTTAGATGGGGTGCGCCGTTTGCAGCGCAACCCCTTATGCTTTTTCTAAAGTGCGATTAGCCTTTAGCCAATTCAGCAGCTTGACCTTTCCAGTCCTCGATCTGTGCAGTCGAGAATGGCATATAGTCATCAACCTTTTGAATTTCTTCAGCAGTCAATTCAGCAATTTGCTTGTAAGTTGTGATGCCCTGCTCGTTCAATTGCTTTTCAGCAACCGGGCCGATGCCGTTGATCTTTTTCAGATCTTCCGCATCGCCTTCAGGAGCGGCAAACAATGGACCGTCCAAAGGAGCCAGTTCAGCTTTTGGAGCAACAGCTGCAGGAGCCGCTTCAACAACCGGTGCTGCAACAGGAGCAGCTTCAACAGCTGCAGGTTCGGCAACAGGTGCAGGTTCGGCAGCAAGAACGGGCTCTTGTGGCGCAACTTCTTGAGCGCCGAGATCAACGCCTGAAGAGCCCTGCTGACGTGCAATACCGTCGATTGCAGCTTTGGCAATCAGGTCGCAATACAAAGCAATTGCGCGGGACGCATCGTCATTTCCTGGAATTGGGAAATCGATGTTGTCCGTGCTGGAGTTTGAATCGAGAACCGCGCAGACAGGAATTTTCAGCTTTTTGGCTTCCTGAATAGCAATCGCTTCTTTGTTTGTGTCGATCACGAAGATCATGTCGGGTGTGCCGCCCATGTCTTTGATGCCGCCAAGTGCACGTTCGAGCTTGTCGCGCTCACGTGTGAGCTGCAGAAGTTCTTTCTTGGTGTAGCTTTGTTCAGCCGCACCCAAAAGCTCTTCCAACTGGCGCAGACGCTTGATGGAGTTCGAAATTGTTTTCCAGTTGGTGAGCATGCCGCCCAACCAACGAGCGTTCACATAATACTGTGCGGAACGGCGTGCAGCATCAGCCACGATTTCAGAAGCCTGACGCTTCGTGCCCACGAACAGAATACGACCGCCCTTGGCAACAGTGTCAGACACTTCTTTCAGCGCAGTGTGAAGAAGCGGAACTGTTTGTGACAGATCGAGAATATGGATGTTGTTGCGTTTGCCGAAAATGTATTGATCCATTTTCGGGTTCCAGCGGTGTGTCTGGTGACCAAAGTGTGTGCCAGCTTCGAGCAGCTGACGCATAGAAAATTCGGGCAAAGCCATGGCTTGCATCTCCTTTTACCGGTTGAACCTAGCGCGGATAAGAACAACGAGCAGAATGCTCGCCGCACCGGAAGTGCTGGTCAGTGCCGTGTTATCGCTAACTGGAGGCTGAAAGGTGCAAGCACCCGCGACCAACACGCTTCCGCGTGTGGAATGAGCGGGTGTATATAGGAATTTTGGGGGGATGCAAGGGGTGTGAACTGACTAATCCAACACTCGCAATATGGAGACCAACACTTATAACAACATTCCTCGAATTGAATATTGCATAACTAAGTTTCGTTGACTTGTTTGCGACATTAAAAATCCCCATATATTCCTTCAATGAAAATCACGAATAGGCAATATTGTGGATCAAAACTATCAATCAGAACCTCTGCAAATATTTGATAGCTCTACCAATTTGAGCCGCGAATTGGATCCAGAAGTTGCTTCTGTGTTCTTGAGTACTGATCAAAACTACCCCGACGACGGATTTGAGGTGAGCCTTCAAGCGAGTTTTGGAAGGGAGAGAATGAAACTCGTGGCAGGATCAGTCACATTAGAGGTAACAATTTCCTTTTTAAAAGCTGCCGCAGTCATTGAGTGCGAAAATTGCAATTTACAAACTACGTTTTGTGCAGAGATGGACGAAACAGAGGCCTTCAACTTTGAAGAGGTTCAGGAAATAGAAAAGGGGGATACTTTCAATGCAACCGCGAAAGTAAATCTGGCAGGAATATTTTCAACCGAGAACAAGAGCGAAAGTAGCGCCAATCTTGAATCCGGTCTGGCTGGACAATGGGATAAAACCAAAGCCACGAAACAGACTCGATCTCGAAGCCACGGGCCAGTTCGAAGAATTTCTGCTAATCGTGTAACCTTCGATGGGTATGGCCAAGCGCTTCAAGGGCGACAGTTGTCACGCGCTAAAGCATGGAGGGTGGTTCCCAACGATTTAACGTTGCCTGTCGTTGTTCGCTCTCAGCTAAAAGTTCGAAAAGACTGGATTACTTTCGAAGAACCTATTTTTCTGGAGCCCCAAGCGAGCTTGGCCAAAAGATTAGAACAAAAAATCCGCGGCCAAAAAAAACAGGGCGAATATTTCATGATTCTTCTCGAACATCTGGCCTATTTGAGCTTGGAGACTGACAAAGAAGCAAAAGAAGCTAGCATTGCTGCACACGCCATAAAAACTGCGCCGCACTCCAAAAACATGAATAGCGTTCCTTATTTTGCACCAGCTCCACAAATTGAAATTCCAGAGGCACCATTAGAACAGTTTGCATCATCACCAGATGGGGAAGAACTGGAAACCCTGCGAGCAATTGGAGTGAGTGCATCAACGCTAAGCAAATCCAGATCTTTATCACTAAAGTCACCGAGAAAATCTGAATTATTTCTCCCACTTGTTTCCCCAATTGACGCTCTAGAACACTATGTACAAACAGTTGCATTAGAAAACGAGGTGACAACGGATGTATGGAAAAGCGAAATCGGAAATTCCAAAACTCTTACTGTTTTGAAGCGCCTAAAGTTAGTGACAGTTGTAAAGAATTCGCGACATGAAGCAGGAGTTGTAAGACTGACGGATACTTCAGTCATCGACCCTGAAGCTACCTTTAGATATGCGGCCACACGCACTGATACGATAAAAATGGCGCGTGCGCTTTTACTACAAGATTCGTTGATTGCTCCATATGACGTGTGTCAGTTTATCACCCTGAAATTTGGAAAAATCTACTCTAACGACGCTACAATTGACCGCGAAGGACGCCAGTTGCTTCGGTGGGCTAGATGGCTAGATCCTAGTTTACTGAATCCACAAGGAAGCATGCGTGAAAGAAGCTTCCTGTATTCGGCGCGATCGAAGGAGGCAGGTAGAGGAAGAGCAGGAACAGATACACCTGAAAATACTAAACTTGCGACAGAGCTATACGCACAAGGACTATCATCCAAGCAAGTGGCGAAAGAGATTGGGGTGGCTGCCGAAACTGTAAGGCGTTGGGTTAGAGCTGGCAAAGTTCAGCGCAAATACACTCGGCACAAAAACTCACCAGTTCCGACCGCAGATTAAAGTATCTGAATTGCATCGTTTCTCAACACAATTTTGAGGATCAGTTGTAACAGACGTTATTCGTTGTTCTAACTTCAAATTGGCGTCTCGTCTCACCCACCCAATTGCGTTCGCATCGCTTGATACACTACTGCAGTCGCCACGTTGGCCAAGTTCAGTGATCTCACGTGGGGGCTTTTCATGGGGAGGTTGAAGGTGCGGTCTTCGTGGCCTCTCAAAACGTCTTTCGGCAGGCCTTTGGATTCGCAGCCGAACACCAGATAGGCGTCTTCTTGGTAAGTGGGTTCGAACACGCTGCGCGCGCCATATTGTTCGAAGAAATAGAGGCTTTCGCGGGGCGGTTGTCGCGCGTCGATGAAGCTCTGCCAATTGTCATATTCGCTCAGCTGAACGTGTTTCCAATAGTCCATCCCTGCCCTGCGCACGGCCTTTTCTTCCAGCGAAAAGCCGTAGGGTTTAATCAGAATCAATTCCAGTTCCAACGCCACGCTGGTGCGCCCAATCGCGCCCGTGTTGTACGGGATTTCCGGTGTCACCAAGACGACTTTCATTTGCGGCTTGGTCTTTGGATTGGACATTGGATGAGAAGCTTTCATGGTCGCAGCCGAATTGGCCTGCTGTGACATGCTGTTAGCTTATGTTACAGCCCATATACAACGGCAAATTTGTGCAATGGTAAGCGTGCGCAACGCGCAAGTACGCTGTTTCAATTCGTACGTACCGCTATCCGCCGCGCCCTATTCTACCGCTAAGCCAAAACAATTGCGCTCATCACAATGAACACGCCACCGATCAAACTATGGCGCACCGTGGTTTTCCCATGCCCATTGTTGGATACCTGAATTCCAATGACGCTCGTATAATTTTCCCGAAGTTGTTCTGACAAAGAACTTGTTATCCCAAGCAGGGCCAATTTCGCAGATGGTTTCACTGTCCGGATAGCCGTGGTCAGCCCAATGCCAACCGCCCTCTGTGTCTTGCCAGCGATGATAAACACGGAAATTATCATCAGGGTTTTTCCATTTGGGCTTTATGATGAAAAGAATACCATCATTCAGTTTGCGCAATGAACCAACGACATATTTTCTAAAGTGCTTCTTTTTCACGGGCCGCCCGTGGTCATCCCACACCCATTTATGTTTGTCTTGATCAAACCGCCGTGCAAACAGGCGGCCATTGTCTCGTATGCCAAACACTTTATCGTCAAACCCCTCACCCACATCCATAAACTGTTTGTTGCCATGCTGCGACAATCCCATGTCGATATTGGCATGGTACATGTAGTTACCCGTTGTTGTTAGAACATCATGGTTTGACATAATCGCCGGACGAACATTTTTTGAATCACGCTCTGTGATGTAACCATCATCATACGATGGGTTATCGCTAATCCGAAAGCGCGGCATGCCCCCTTGGGATTGTTCAATCACGTTCAAATCGAGATCAAAACGGGTCATCAGAAGGTTTTTTTCTGTTTCACCGGTTTGTGAATAATGGGGCGCCAACCCGTAAAGTTTCCAATCTGCACTGACTGAAAAATTAGTACTACAAGGCACCCGATTAAAGGAAAGTGGAGTGTAATTGCCGACTTGAAAATTGTTTAGGTCGGAGTAATCCGTAAGATTCTGATTGAAATTGTAGAGTACCCAGTTTGTCACGTATATGGTTTTGCCGGACGAGTTGAAATCGTAAATATCTCTCGTGCGTATGAATAAGCGACCAACATTTTCGGATGTGTTTACCAGGCAGGGACCAAGCACTGTTCCCTTCCCGCCCAAATATTGATTAAGCGCTTGGTGATCAATCCACGTCCAATTACCATTTATATATCGGCGCTCTTTGACGCTGCCGTTTTCAGTTACAAAAACACGATCTTTTAGATTGGTGTGTGCGGAAATCGATGACATTAGAAAATTCCAATAAAATACTAAAATGAACAATATTTTATACTGCAATCATATTTTTCTCTTGGCAATATGCTTGATAAATATGTCGAAACAGCTGTTGAGAACTGAATTTTATTTTGCTTTCGAAGCGTACATCTACAACGCGCGTGCATTTATTTCACAAATTTTGCACTTTGTTTTCCCGCCAAGCCAAAACAATCCCGCTGACAACGATAATCACACCACCGACCAAACTTAACGACACGGGCACCACGTCGAACAACACAAAGTCATACAGTGCTGCGAATAACAGGGTTGCATAGCTGAAAGGCAAGACAAAACTGGCTTCGCCTATTCGCAATGCGTTTGTGTAAAAGGCTTGAGCTGTGACCATGAGGATGCCTGTTCCCGCCATCCACAACCATTGGTCGCTCACGGGCGTCTGCCACACGAATGGCAAGGTGAGTGACGCCATAGTTGTACCAACCACATTGGCGATAAGAATGATTTGGAACGCCCCTTCCCGCCCCGCCAGCAGTTTCAGCACCACCACTTCCATGCCGAACAAAATTGCGGCCAAGAGCGCAATCAATGCTTCCGGTTGAAAGCCGCTGGACCCGGGCCGGATGAGCAACATGCCGCCAAACAGGGCAAGTGCTGCCGTACCCCATCTGATTGGCCCAACTCTCTCGCCCAAAATAAAAATCGCAAACACCATGGCGAACATAGGATTGAGAAACGAAATTGCCGTTGTGTCCGCCAATGGAATTCGGCTTGCGGCATAGAACATAGCCGTCACACCCAACAATCCGCAGGTCACACGCCCCAAATGCAGTTTCCAGTCGGGCTTGGTGAATTTGGGTTTCACCACAATTGCGATTGATATGACCAAGACCAGTGCAAACGCGTAACGCCCCCATGTGATTTGAAACGGCGACATGGCATTTTCGCCCACGCCCAGTTGTTTCGCACACAGGGTCGAGGCCGCCACAAATGCACTGGCGATCAGGATCATTCCCGCTCCTTGGAGGGAAATCTCAGATTTTTGCGGTTTTGCGGTGACGGGTTCCTTCATATTTAAGTCGCACCTTTGCGCCAGACCAAAAACTGGTTGTTGGCGGGCATGGGCGTGTCGCTTTCAAACGTCAGGCCGTTGTCTTTCGCCAATTGATCGACGGTTTCAAAGTCGCGTATACCTGCATCTTCATAGGTCTCTGTCAGGAATTTGCTAAACTCCGCATTGCTCTCGGTGGTGAATTCGCCATCATATTTAAAGGGGCCGTAGAGAAGCAGGCATCCATCTTGCGTCAAGTTTTTGGCTGCGCCTTCTACATAAGGTTTCAGGTTTTTTTCCGGCATCACATGTAAGCAATTGGCGCTGAACACCGCATCAAACTTCGGACGCAGGTTGGGCCAATGCAAAATGTCGAGAACGATTGGGGCCACCAAGTTTTTTAAATCAGCACTCCGGATGGTGTCGATCAAGCGATATTCATTCAAATCACGGTCGCTGGACTGCCATTCTACGTTCTCCAAGTGGTGTGCGAAATGAAGCGCATGCTGGCCCGATCCGCTGGCAATCTCCAAAACCCGTGCACCCGGTTTCAACACCGTTTGAAGCCGGTCCAGAATAACGCCTTTGTTGGCTTCTGCTGCTTTGCTAGAAGGTGGTGATGACATGAGCGACTTTCAAAATATCCAATCCTCCACGCCTATTGCTCTGCGAGAAAACTTGCAAGCGCGCAATTGTCTGCGTACCGATGAAATTCGACCCCGCTGGACCTGACATCATGACTGAGCCACTTTCCCTGTTGATCATCGCCATGGCTTTTGTTTTGGGCGGCATGGTGAAAGGTGTTGCTGGTTTGGGTTTGCCCGTCGTTACCGTTGCTGTGCTCACTTTCGCGTTTGGTTTACCGAGCGCCATGGGCCTCATGGTTGTGCCGGGCCTTATGACCAATGCGTGGCAAGCGTTGGGGCCGAATTTCTGGCCTGCGCTGAAACGCATTTCCATCTTTCTCATCCCGTCATTGTTCACAATATGGTTCGGTACGGGCTTGTTGGTGACGCTTGATTCTTCTTGGTTGGTTGCCATGCTAGGCATTATCTTAAGCATCTACGCTATCACTGGAATCTCAGGATTTACCGTCACCATTCCTGCCACAAAAGAACGATTTATCGGGCCGGTGTTTGGTCTTGTAAACGGCATCACCACAGGTATGACGGGCGTAACATCCACTCCAAGCGTAATTTATCTCAACGGCCTTGACATGAAACGCGAAATGTTCATCCAGTCTATGGGTTTGGTGTTCTTGATCTCATACATGGTGCTCACCGTGTCGCTGTGGATGCGCGGGCTGGTGACCATGGAAATTGGTGGTTTATCACTCTTTGCCGCAATACCAGCCTTGATCGGCATGTGGGTTGGGCGTTGGCTGCGCTTTCGAACCTCGGAAGCCAGCTTTAAGCGATTGTTCTATCGCGTGTTGCTGGTCATTGGATTGTACTTAATTGTACGCGCTGTTTGGCTTTAAACAGCTTTGGCCTTAGACGAGTTCCACATCCACGACGCCTGGAATAGCTTTAATCGCACCTGCAATTTGCGGTGAGATAAGACGTTTTCCAGGCACTTCAATCTCCACTTCACTTTCGCCCTGCCCTTGCAAAACGATGAGATTGACGCGGCCTTCACCGCGTTTGTTCACACGTTCGGAAATACTGGCCAGAGGTTTCTCATCACGCAGGAACACATAAAGTTGCCGCTCGACCTTTGAGGCTTCCAGCTCCAATGAACGTACAGAATTAATACGCAATGAAATGCCTTCCGGCTTGTCTTCAGCGGCGGCGTTGATGACCACCGATGTGCCAGCCACCAAAAGATCGCGGAACTGATCTAAAGCTTCGGAAAATAACACGGCCTCATATTGGCCCGTAGGGTCAGAGATTTGAACAATCCCCATACTGTTGCCCTTGCGGGTTTTGCGAAATTGTAGCGAGGTCACTGTACCCGCCAAATTGCCGACTTGAGAACCGGCTTTCACATCGCGCTGGAAATCGGCCCAACTGCGCACGCGCATTTTTTCCAACGTGTCTTGGTATTCATCCAACGGATGAGCCGAGAGATAGAACCCAACCGAACCGAATTCCTTTTGCAATTTTTCAGCTGGTGCCCAAGCCTGAACGGGTGCCAATTGAACCTGCGTTTCGCCTGTGTCACCACCAAACATATCCGTCATACCGATCGCGCTGTTGTCCGCCACACGGTTGGCATGACCGATCAAACGATCCAACCCGCCCACCATCTGCTCACGTGGGTGTCCGAAACTGTCAAACGCACCAGCATGGATGAGGTTTTCCAGCATTTTACGGTTGAGCTGCTTTGGATCAACACGGGAGAAAAAGTTGGTGAGGTTTTCAAACGGCCCGCCTTCTTTGCGAACTTCGACCACATGAGAAACCGCCTGAGCGCCAACACCTTTTATCGCGGCCAGCGCGTAGTAAATTTTGTTGTCGCGCACTGCGAAATCAACATCCGATGTGTTGACTGACGGAAGCAGAACTTCAATTTCTTCACGTTTAGCTTCACGGTAGAAATCAGACAATTTATCGGTATTGCCCATATCCAAGGTCATCAATGCGGCGGCAAATTCAACGGGATAATTCGCTTTCAACCAAGCGGTTTGATAGGAAACCAATGCATAAGCGGCGGCGTGAGATTTGTTGAAACCATAGTCGGCAAATTTCGCCAAAACATCGAAAATATGGTTAGCCTTTTGGGCTTTCATATCACGCTCAACCGCGCCATCAACAAAACGTTTGCGTTGAACCTCCATCTCCGCGCGGATCTTTTTACCCATCGCACGGCGCAACATGTCCGCTTCACCAAGAGAGTATCCAGACAATATCTGCGCGATCTGCATCACCTGTTCCTGATAGATGATCACGCCTTGGGTTTCTTCCAAAACCACTTTAATTTTGTCGTCGTAAAAATCCGGTTCTTCTTCTCCATGCTTACGGGCGTTGTAAACAGGAATGTTTTCCATCGGGCCCGGGCGATACAGCGCCACGAGCGCAATAATATCCTCAAATTGGTCCGGCTTCATGCCGATCAGTGCTTTGCGCATACCCATGGATTCTAGCTGGAACACACCCACCGTTTCACCACGTTGGAGCATCTCAAATGTCTTTTGATCGTCGAATGGAAGATCATCCACATCCACTTCCACACCGCGCAGTTTGAGGTATTCAACGGTTTTGCGGATCACGGTCAGAGTTTTGAGGCCAAGGAAGTCAAACTTCACCAGGCCCGCCTGCTCCACCCATTTCATGTTGAATTGGGTGACTGGCATATCAGAACGCGGATCGCGATAGAGCGGGACAAGTTGGTCAAGCGGACGGTCACCAATCACAATGCCCGCCGCATGGGTGGATGCGTGACGGTACAAACCTTCAAGCTTGAGCGACAGATTGATGAGATTGTCGACTTCCGGCTCGGCTTTGCGCGCTTCGATCAATCCGTCTTCCGATTTTACGGCTTCAGCCAGCGTGGTTGGGTTTGCAGGATTGTTAGGCACAAGTTTACAAAGGCGATCAACTTGCGGATACGGCATTTGCAGCACACGCCCCACATCGCGTAACACCGCACGAGCTTGCAAGGTTCCAAATGTGATGATCTGTGCCACTTGTTCGCGGCCATATTTGTCCTGCACATAGCGGATCACCTCATCACGTCTGTCTTGGCAGAAGTCGATGTCGAAATCGGGCATAGACACACGTTCGGGGTTCAAGAATCGCTCGAACAGCAGCGCAAATCGCATAGGGTCAAGATCAGTGATCGTCAGTGACCACGCCACCAATGACCCCGCGCCGGAACCACGACCCGGCCCAACAGGAATGCCCTGCTCTTTCGACCATTTGATAAAGTCTGCAACAATCAAGAAGTAACCCGGGAACTGCATATTCTCGATAATGCCGAGTTCGAACTCCAATCGTTCATCATAATCTTTGCGCTCGAACCCGGGCGCCATGTCGTTTTGTTGCAGCCGCACTTCCAAGCCGTGGCGAGCCTGTGCTTTTAATTCCTCAGATTCAGCTTGCAGCGGATCGTCACCCTTCCCGTCGGTGAAGAATGGAAGGATCGGGTCGCGCAGTGGCGATTTGACTGAACATCGTTTTGCGATCTCAATGGTGTTTTCCAGCGCTTCAGGAAGATCAGCGAACAGTTTGTGCATTTCAGCTGCGGATTTGAAACTGTGGTCGGGCGTAAGTTTGCGACGATCTTCCTCGATAACCATACGCCCTTCGGCGATACAAATCAGAGTGTCATGCGCTTCATAGTCTTCACGCTTGGCAAAATAGGATTCATTCGTGGCCACCAAACCAATGTCGCGATCGAAAGCCCAATCGATCAAACGGTTCTCAATGGATTTCGAATACCCTTTATGGCGCTGCAATTCGATGTAGAGGCCATCTCCAAAAGTGGATTGGAGAAAATCCAGATGTTGTTTGGCAACATGATCTTGGCCCGTAGCCATGGTCATATTGAGCGGTCCGCTTGGGCCGCCTGACAACACAATCAATCCCTCGTTGAACTCAACAAGATGTTCACGGGTGATACGTGCACGGCCAGCGTCTTCGCTGTCCATATAGGCAAGGCTTACCAATTTGGTGAGATTTGCGTAACCCTGTTCCGTGCTTGCAATGAACACCATTGTTGGCAGTTGGCGCATGGCTTCTTGCGAACTGCCTTGTTTTTTCAGTTCTGTGGAGTCAGTTGCGACGGCTTGGCCAAGATCCACTTCCAGCTTGCAGGCCATAATAGGCTGCAGACCTGCTTTTGCGGCTTTTTGTGAAAACTCCAGCGCGCCGAATAGATTGCCCCGGTCTGTGATCGCCAGTGCAGGTTGAAAATCTTCCGTAGCCAGATCGATAATTTTATCGATCTTCATCGCGCCTTCAAGAAGCGAAAACGCAGAGTGCACGTGGAGATGAACGAATGGTTTGTCATTCGCATCAGGCTCGGCCTTACGCGCCAAAGCCGCCGTTATTTCATCTTTCTTGGACACCATTTACCGCCTTGGAAACCTGCCCCGCTCAACGAGGTTATGTGGACGAATTCAGACTCGCCCTCTTTCCAAAACATCATGGGATGAACAGCGTTATTTCTCAACCCGAGCCTAAGCCAGAATGTTCATCCATGCGAACATCATGAACAGAAAAATCGACATGGAAGCCGCGGATGCGAGATTGCGAAGAACAAGGGTCATTGGAAACTCCATACTAAAATACCAAATTCGCAAGCCGCTGATACAAAGCGACTTTTGATATTTGTTCACTAAATGTTCTTTTGTGGATTGTCAACAAATATTCTTGCTTTGTTCTCATTTTTAAATGAAGCTGATTCGACCAGTCAAACACAATTCAGACAAATGCCTGTGTATGGTATTGGCAAGATTGGTTGGGGAAACAACTCGTACGAATTTTGAAAACTGTCCTGACCGTTTGCGCAACGATCTATCTCACCGCATTTGTTACATTAACAGGGATGCAGCGCAGTTTTATTTTCCCTGCCAGTGACGGTTCGGAAATGAAGGCCATCAACTGGCAAGCGATCGAAGGACAAGATCGGTTCTTCATCGAAACAGAAGATGGCGAAACGCTTTCCGCTTGGTATCATCCGCCAAGTGACGGAAAGCCCGTGTTCATGTTCTTTCATGGCAATGGCGGACGTCTCGACCTGATGAAATGGCGCTGGCAGCGCATACTCAAAGAAGGCTACGGCATCTTCACCCTCTCCTATCGCGGCTATCCTGGCTCCACAGGTTCCCCGAGCGAAGAAGGTTTGATCAACGACGCACGAGCAGGTTGGAAATGGTTGTCTGCGAAACACAAACCCGATGACATTATCATTCACGGATTATCACTTGGTTCTGGTGTCGCGACTGCATTGGTAACTGAAGTGGACGCAAAAGCATTGATCTTGGAAGCACCCTTCTCTGCCGTGGTCGATGTGGCTGCTGAACGGTTTTCTATGTTCCCGACCCGTTGGGTCATTCGGGACAAATTTCTATCTCGTGAGCGTATCGCAAAGGTCAACATGCCGTTGCTCGTGGTTCACGGCACTGAAGACAGCGTGATACCGTTTCATTTGGGACAGCGTTTGTTCAAACGTGCTGTTGAACCAAAACAATTCATAGCAATGGAAGGCAGCGACCACAGCACACTGGTGCGTGATGGGATTTATCCATTGATTTGGAAATATTTGGGGAATTGAACAGCAATAACCTGGCGATTGATTGGCTTCTTCGAGCCCTCAATTACATTGCTGGCTTCGTCGCTGACTGAACCGTCAGAAATGTTGGTACTAGTCAGTTACAGTTCGAGCAGAGGCTGAATAACTTCATTGCTCTAACGTAGAGCAGACATTCACCGATATTTGTTCGGATTCGGAAGCAGTTTGGAAAGCAAACCGACCAAAAATGCTGTGCTTAGGCCGAAGTTGAGCAGACCGGTTACAGCCGCCATTGCGGCAAAGACTCGGAATCCTTCTTCTACGGTGACATCGCCATAGCCAAGTGTGGTGTAGGTCACGATTGAGAAATAGATCGCATCAGCCATCGTTGTGAGTGCACCCAGTACGATGAAGGATAGTGCCCAAGCCCAAACCTGAATCGTGTGCGCAAAAACGATAATGAGGAAGGCTACCGAAACCAGAGCTCCCCACTTTCGTACCGATTGGTTTGGCAATCCTGACTGCAAGCCAGCAAATCTAGTCAAAAGCTGAACTGCCCAAATTAGAAATCCGATATGAACTGCCGAGCACAGCACCAGCAATCCGCTGCCAAGAACGATTTGGAGTAGAAGGCTCATGTAATTCCGGTTCCTATGGCGTCCAGATGTAATATCAGTGATAGTAACAACTGATGCAATCAGATAGCTACTTTGAAGTGGCTGACTTAGGGAATGAGCGGATTAAGCCCCGTGATTATAAAATGATGTTTTTGCTCAATAGATTACGCATGTTGTCAACGGTTGGACTGGTTAGCGTGGCTGTCGCCGCCTGCAATCCATCAGATGATCAAGCCGATACGTCTTCAGAACAATTAATTCGACCTGTTAAGGTCGCAAAGGTTCAGTCAGCAACGACCGAGATCAAACGCACCTACTCTGCGGTGGTGCTTGCGGCAGAAGAAGTGCAACTCTCTTTCAGGGTTTCGGGGCGTATTGTCGAACTTGCCGCACTCGCGGGCACCAATGTGCAAAAGGGTGATGTGATTGCACAGCTAGATACGCGTGACTTCAAGGCAGAGATCACGCGGTTGGAAAGTCAGCTGGAGCAGGCCGAGGCGCAATTGACAGCATTGACATCTGGAGCACGTGCAGAAGACCTTGCGTCTCTTGAAGCAGGAGTTGCTGCGGTTCAAGCACAAGTTGATGCTGCAATCGATCAGTTAAAACGCACACAAACCCTATTTAAAAAGAAGATCGTTACCAAGGCAAAAGTGGATCAAGACACGACCAATCTACGAGTGGCAGAGGCCGAACTTGAAGCCAAAAAACAAGAACTCAAGAAGGGTCAGTCAGGCGCACGGGCAGAAGACGTTGCAGCGCAGGAAGCTGTCATTAAGGGACTGAAGTCAAACCTCCAATCACTCAATGACAATCTGTCAGATACAACCTTAACGGCTCCCTTTGATGGCATCATTGCGACAAGAAGCGTTGATAATTTCTCCAACATTCAGGCGAAGGAAACTGTCGCGACACTGCAAAACCTTGCCTCGCCAAAATTGCAATTTGATGTTCCTGCTCCCGATGTGGTGGTTTTAGCGAAGATTGAAAAGCGTGTACTTGTGGTTGAGCTTGATGGCCTGTCTGGCCAAACTTTTGCTGCAACTGGAAACGAATTTTCCACAAAAGCTGACAGTGCGACTCAAACCTATCGGGGCACCGCATCCATGCAAAACCCAAACAGTGAACCTATCTTGCCGGGTATGACTGGCAGTATCACAGTGACAGCAGAAGCTGGTGGTGAGGCAAAATTGCTTGTTCCAGTTTCAGCGGTTGCGTCTGACGCCAACGGAAAGCCCTATGTGTGGCTCGTTAATTCAACTGAAAACAAAGTCACCAAGCAATCTGTAGAAACAGGTGAAGCCACTGGCGCTTCAATTGTTGTGAAAAATGGCCTGAAGAAAGATGATGTTATCGCAACCGCGGGGTTATCTGCGTTGCAGGACAATTTGGTGATCAAACCTGTCACAACTATCGGGGAATAAGTCGATGAACCTCGCCAAGTTTGCCATTGAGAAGCGTGTTGTCAGCGCGCTTCTAACTCTTCTAATTCTCGCATCTGGTTACTTCGCGTATTCTAAGTTGCCGCGTTTTGAAGACCCTGAGTTTATTATTCGTTCAGCGCAGATTATTACGCCGTACACTGGAGCAAGTGCCTCTGAGGTCGAACAAGAAGTAACAGATGTGATTGAGAATGCTGTGCAACAGTTGCAGGGCGTGAAGGAAGTCAAATCTGTCTCGTCATCCGGCCTGTCTGAAGTCACCGTGGAGTTTACGATTGCATCTGCTAAAACACGGCCTGCGTTGAATCAAAAGTTCACGCAACTACGTGCCAAGATAGGTGATAGTGCTAATCGCCTGCCGCCCGGTGCGGGGCCCGCAACGGTATATGATGACTTTGGCGATGTTTACGCGCTTTACTATGCGATTACAGGCGACGGCTATTCACTACCGGAAATAAACAGCTATGCGAAAACGTTGCAAAAGGAACTTGTTCTTGTTCCTGGCGTCTCCAAAGTCGCGCTTGTCGGTGCGCCGCAGGAAGTCATCTACATTGAGTATCAACCCTCCAAACTCATTACGCTTGGACTTTCCTCCGGACAGATTGCACAGGTCCTTGAAGGGCAAAACCTTATTACAAATGCCGGTAGTGTAAGCTCGGGAAAGACCAGACTTAGCATTCGACCTTCATCGGCCGTGGCATCCCTGCAGGCGCTGGAGGAACTCGTCATCACCAATGCCAAGAGCGGCAGCTCTTATCGGTTGAAAGACGTCGCTACTGTTCGCTTTGGTGTCAAAGAACCTGTTTCTAAGTTGCTTTACCGCAATGGGAAACCTGCCATTGGATTGGGTATATCGAACACAACAGGCGGCAATGTTGTGAACATGGGTGATGCGGTCAACAAGCGCATCGCCGAGCTGACAAGCCAGCGCCCATTGGGCATAGAACTCACAGCGATCTCTGATCAATCGGTTTCTGTTCGGGCATCAGTTGCGGATTT
This sequence comes from uncultured Rhizobiaceae group bacterium, assembly GCA_938010435.1. Classification (GTDB taxonomy): domain Bacteria; phylum Pseudomonadota; class Alphaproteobacteria; order Rhizobiales; family Rhizobiaceae; genus Pseudahrensia. Next base: position 65,724 of record CALLUS010000023.1, read on the forward strand.
TGTCGTCAACGTTGTGCTGGCGTTGGCGATTGTTGTCGGCACGCTGTTGATCTTCATGGGACTGCGCAGTGGCATTCTTATGGGCGGCATCTTGCTCATCACTGTCGCCGGAACGTTGTTCGGCATGTATGTTTACGGTCTCGATATGCAGCGTATCTCACTCGGTGCTCTTATTATTGCACTTGGCATGTTGGTCGATAATGCAATCGTAGTCGTTGAGGGAACACTGGTGCGCGTTCAAGGCGGCGAAGACCCTGCCAGTGCTGCTACTGCTGTCGTTGAGAAGATGAAATGGCCGCTGCTTGGTGGAACTGTCGTTGGTTTCCTTGCGTTCTCTGCCATTGGTTTCTCACCCGACAATACAGGCGAATATGCCGGATCTCTATTCTGGACTATCACAATTGCCTTGATGTTCAGTTGGCTCATCGCTGTTTGGTTGACACCCTATTTATGCACACTTCTGCTCAAGCCTAATGCTGATGGGAATGTTGAAAGGAAAGAACACTTCATCCTTCGCGGATACCGCCAGATTCTCCGACTGTGCCTTAAGCTTCGATGGATCACTGTGGGCCTTACAGTGGCTCTCTTCATTTCCGCAATTGGTAGTTTTGCGCTTGTGAAAGAAGGTTTCTTTCCCACATCAACACGCGATCAATTCGTAATCGATTACACGCTGCCGGAAGGGTCTTCTCTGGAACAAACCAGCAAAGACATTGCCAAAATCAGTGAGTGGGTGCGCCAACAAGATGGTGTGACAGGCACCAACGCTGTAATCGGTGGTGGGCATTTACGTTTCATGCTCACGTATAGTGGCGAGAGCGGAAATTCTGCCTACGGGCAGGTTCTGGTTGATGTCGAGGACTACAACCAAATCGATACTTTGCAACCCATTCTCCAATCCCATGTCGATGCTAATTATCCCGATGCCGTCGCTAAGGTCTGGAAATTCGTTCTTGGACCTGGAGGTGGCAGCCTTATTGAAGCTCGGTTCAAGGGGCCTGATCCAGTTGTGCTTAGACAGCTTTCTGAACAAGCAAAAGCAATCCTGACCAAGGAAGGTGCCATCAGCGTCAAAGATGATTGGCGCGAAATGGTGAAAGTTGTCAGGCCTCGCATCAATGAACAGAATGCTCGCCGTGTAGGGCTGACGCAGGGCGATATTTCTAAGGCTATTGCAGAGTTGTTCGATGGAACCTCGATTGGTGTCTACCGTGAGAAAGACAAACTGCGGCCCATCGTGTTCCGCCCTTATGTGGATGCTCGCAACGACATCGACCGTATCCGTGACGTTCAGATATTTAGTTCCGCTTCAGGTCGGTATGTGCCGATTACGCAAGTGGTCGATAGTTTCGATGTCGTTTTTGAAAATGCCAAATTGCGGCGTTTCAATCGTTCACTTGCAATTATGGCACAAGGCGATCCTGCCCCCGGCGTCAATGCCAGTGAGGTGTTCCTCAAAGCGCGTCCTCAGATCGACGCACTGCCTTTACCTGAAGGTTATTCACTTGAATGGCGTGGCCAGTATGGAGGCAGTCAAGACGCCAATGCTGGCCTTGGTTCGACGTTGCCTTTTGGCTTTGGAGCCATGATCATTGTCGTGATCTTGCTGTTTAATTCAGTTCGACAGCCATTGATCATTTTTCTTACCGTTCCGCTGGCCGTCATTGGCGTTGTTTACGGTCTCATTGCGTTGGATACGCCCATGGAGTTTATGGCGATCCTTGGTATTCTCAGCTTAACCGGAATGCTGATCAAAAATGCCATAGTTCTCATCGATCAAACAGATGACGAAATCTCAGGAGGAAAGCAAAGGATGCAAGCTGTCGTCGATGCCGCTGTGAGCCGCGTGCGACCTGTAAGCCTTGGCGTTCTAACCACCGTACTTGGGGTCATTCCGCTGCTGTGGGACCCTTTCTTTCGCTCTCTCGCAGTCGTCATTATCTGCGGCCTAAGCTTCGCAACAATCCTGACGCTCATCATCGTACCAACACTCTATGCAATATTCTTCCGCATCAAAGGTAGTGAAGTTCCTGAAATAGATGCTCCTGAGATAGAAGTTCCGATAGAAGTTGAAGAACAGGCGGTATGAATCAGGTTCTCATCCCAGCCTTTCCGGCAGTTACCATTGGCATCATCGTGTTCTTCATGGGAGCGTTCCTGACGCGCAAAGTCGCATTTTTGCAAAATTACAGCATTCCCGAACCGGTCTCGGGCGGACTGGCGGCGGCTCTTATCACATGGGTTTTGTTCAGTTGGTTTCAAATTGAAATCCAATTTGATCTCGTGGTTCGAGATACTTTGCTGGTCATATTTTTCGCGACCATTGGATTGAATGCGCGTTTGTCCGATTTGATTGCAGGCGGCAGACTACTTGGTTTGCTGCTGCTAATGACGCTTGTCTTCATCGTACTTCAAAACGGTGTTGGACTGATTGGCGCATGGTTGTTTGACCTGCCAAATGCAGTTGCGGTTTTACTTGGGTCTGCCTCTTTAATTGGAGGGCATGGGACAGCAATTGCGTGGGGACCAACGATTGAATCTCAAACGGGATTTGCGGCAGCCGATGAGATTGGAGTTGCCTCCGCAACACTAGGTCTTGTTTGCGCTGCTTTAATCGGTGGCCCGATTGCTAAGTACCTGATCGACTGTAATTCGTTGGTAGCGAAAAGCCACGACGAACCGGTCGTAGGCATGCCGCACAAGATAGATGAGGAAGAAGATAGAGACATTGATCATGTGAGCATCATGCGCGCATTTTTGGCTACTAATGTTGCGATTATTCTAGGCTACGCCACCAATCTTGCCATTGCTGAAGCCGGATTAAAACTTCCGTTGTTTGTGCCTTGCTTGATCGTAGCAATTGTCATGTCAAACACCGTTCCCTACGTTTTTCCGACAATCACATGGCCAGCAAGGACACGCGCTTTGGCTGTAGTCTCTGACTACTGCCTATCAATCTTCCTAGCGATGTCGCTAATGTCGATGCA
>CALLUS010000024.1 GCA_938010435.1 uncultured Rhizobiaceae group bacterium
ACATAATTATTGGACAATGCATTGAAGGTAAACAACTGCCCTTCAGGATAAGTCACCCCATCAATTGTGGCACCGTTAAGAACCTGAAGCCAACCCACCGTGGCCGGATCAAAGGCATCTGGCACACCAGCAGTCCCCGGGTTTGGCACGATACCCGCTTCAACAGTATCGAGAATACCGTCATTATCATCGTCCAGGTCATCTTCATCGAAGACACCATCGCCGTCGTAGTCACCTGCTACCGCAGCAGTGAACACAGTTGCAGACAAGGAAGATGTTGCCGTTGGTGCAAGTCCACCAGAATCATCCAGTGTGGTTGAAGGAGGATTGGAGGCAGTACCAACTGAACCATCCCAAATGCGGAAATTCAATGTTGAAGAACCAGCAAAACCTGTCTCAGGGATAAATCGGAAAACCGTATCATTATCAAATAAAATAACTTCACCAACCGGTACTGGAAACGGATTATCATTGTCTGTGTCATTATTCTCAAAATCAGTCCATTCATGGGTCAAAATATCAGTACGAAGATATTGCCATTTGCCCCTGGTTTCATCTGCACTCAAAACACCAATGCCAAACTCGGTCTGCTCCACATCAACAATATCAAGCTGTCCCAGCAGGTCAGAAACTGCAATCAAACCAAGATCATTCGCCGACTGCCCATTTTGAATAGCGGTACGAACGTCATCACCAGTTAAGGCTGCCGCATCAGCAAATTCTTGGGGCGACAAGACACCTGAAGGAGTGGGCCTTGTATAAGTAACCGATGTTTCATCATCAGGATCATTAGGGGCTTCTGGTAGCGCCGTAACTGTTCCATCACCATTGGCTTTTACTGTTCCAATTGGTGAGTCATTAACACGATCCACAGTAACTGTCGAAGTTGCAGTTACCGACCCGGCCGCATCCGTTACTTCAAAACTAAAGATACGGTCACCATCAGTATTATTCTGGCTGGTATTTTCATAAGCAAATCCACGAACCAGTTCCTGTAGATCAGCAGAATTCATATCACCACCACTAGGGCGTGAAATGGTCAGAATAACATTTTCATAAACCACCCTGAATGCAGAGCCACCGACAGTAAGCGTAGAAGATTGACGATTGGTCTGGGCCAATTCAATCACAAAGGTTTGGTTCGAATTATCATCTTCCCAGATTAATCGTTCATCACTGCCATCTGAAGGACTAGGCAGAGTAACAGTTATTTCGACAGTGTTGATATTGTTATCGACATCATCAAAAACCGCATCGGGCGCAATCAGATTGACGATTGCAGAAGCATTTTCATCTTCCTCATAGATTGTTTCATAGTTAAGCCCAGTTACATTGGGACCATTTAAGTCAATATTAGGTTCCGTATTGCCAACATCCCTAAAATCTAGATCAGCAACAAGTGGATCTTCGTCACTGGCATCTAAATCGGCATCGGGTAGATAGCCATTCGGTCCGACAAGAACATCAACAATACCTTCATTTGAGATGAATCCGTCATTAACATTGCCATCAAGTATCTGCTCAAACACATCCTTTAAGCCATCACGATCTGTATCAAGATCATTGGGACTATCGATTGCTGTGACCCCCAAACCATTTTCTTCTAAATCTGTATTGCCGTCACCATCTGAGTTGATATCAATATAGTCAGCCAGCCCATCAGAACCATTAGTTGCATTTTCATCTGTATTTACAGGTAACAAACCAACACTATTTTCAGCAGTGGTTTTATTGTCATTGGTTTCCTGATCATACTCATCATCCAGCCCATCACCATCATCATCTTTGAAGTCCTGCCCTATCCCGGAAGGCGGCACATAATCAGCTGTTAGCTGTGCTTCAATATTATCAAGAATTCCATCGTCATCTGAATCAATATCCAGATGGTCATCAAAACCGTCACCATCCGTATCACGTGATAATGGATTTACGAGATTTACGTAAGCTGCACTAAACTCAACATGATCACCATAATTGGCTTCAATACGAACAAAGCTGAAATCCATCGTAACGGGTAAGCCTGAAGGAACTTCTACATTAGAACCAAGCAGCACATACGCATCACCCGCATTCGCCTTTACCAGAATATCAAAATTACCCGCACCACCCACAAAAGAAAGAGATTCTCCCGCGACTACAGTACGGTCTAATTGAAATTCAACAAACTCGCCTGGATGCAAGTGACCATCTTGTGACGGATCATCATCAAACAAAAAGAAATCATCATCCGGGTGTGTTGGAGATGGAGTAACAACAGTTGCAGTTAACAACTCCTGCTTAATATTACCTTCTACGCTATCAAGAATGCCATCATTGTCATCATCAATATCAATGTCGTCAGTGACACCATCACCATCTGTATCAATAGCAACATCAGCAACAGCCACCACTTGCATAAAGCTCGTAGCAAGGTTTGAGGTGTTGTTACCATCATCAGCGACAGTAATTTCAATTTCTCTAACGGTTGTTACATTCGGATCAGTTGACGTATTCTCAAACGTAATTGCCAGTATGGCCTGTTCATATTCATCCGGCGTACCGATACCCATTAGGATAATTTGATTATCTGTAGACGACTGCACAGTAATGTTACCCGGCAGATTAGCTGGCACATTAATCCTGTCGGCAGCCTCCGGATTGGTAATCGTTATGGTTGCACCAGTTAAGTCACCATCGTCAGTAATCTGGATTGTGTCCTTGGCGATTGGTTTTGCGACGCCACCTTCTGTAAAGACATCCGCATAGTCTGGATTGGTATCCGTCGTTTCAGGATTAGTGAAAATCGGTGTGAAATTCCCGTCAAACGTGAAATTGCGCGCACCAGATCGGTCATATGCAATCTCAAAACTGGAGGTAGATGAGAATATCAACTGAACAGCATTGGTCGGATCTTGGCCTGGTGTTCCCGGATCGTTATCCCCCGGCTGGAATGTCAAAACCCCATTCGCAACCGTTGGTGTAAGATCCGTCGTTCCATTCAATACATAGCCATCAATCGCATCTTCAGACACGGAAATTCTTTCGCCTCTGAACCCGCCATTCTGGTTGCCTGCCGTATCCAAATCAGTGATCAACAAAGTAAAGTCGGCTGCAATGGGTGCACCCGTATCAGAATCAATCACCTCCCAGCGCACAACGCTGACGCTATCATTTGCAAGTGTCACATTGGCATTATCATCATTCCCGCCACCAAAATCGGTTAGGTTAAAGTCAGGGTCTCCGCCCATAACGCTAACAACGACGCCACGAATATCTACATCTTGACCATTAAATTGGCCGACATTTTCATATAAAGCTGTTTCGCCATTCCCGACACCATTCACAGCCTCAGTTTGCCCATCATTTGTAACTGTCGGTGCAGAAAAGGAAAATTCAGAGAAACCACCCAGTCCCGGCGCGGGCGGTGTATCAATAAAATCAAGATCGATCGTTGGCGCAGCACCGGTTGGAACCGGCGTATTGGTAATATCGATTTGTTCAAGCACAACACCAAACGGTTGATCGGTGGTTGCCGCATTAGAAATCACCTGATGAGCAAACTGAATACGATCAATAGGCGTAGCACCTCCGGTGATCTTGAAAACACCACGTGTATTTGGACCAAACGAACCAACGCTGGCACCCGAAGGACCATCAGCAACAATCGAATTTGGCGCTCCGTTCAAAGACGATATGGCTTCAAAGGCAAGTCCGCCCTGCGTTGAATTATCTACAAGGCTGAAAGTGACTTCAGAGGTGATGTCATTTCCATCAGCATCTAACACCGTAAAATTAGCAAACTGTTCAACACCATCAGTTGGTGACTGATCGTCATTGTTAAAAAACGAAAGTGTGAGCTCTATTTCACTCACATCATTGGTAAAATCTAATTGGTAAGTATCATCACCAAGTGAGTTATCACGACCAATACCCAATCCACCTGCAGATGCACCACCAGCAGCATTACTATCATTTTGAATGCCATCCGTGCCGGAAATTTGTGAAAAAGTAACTGAATTGGTTGTTTTGGTTACCGTCAACGAGCTGACATCAGTGCCAACACTACCACCATGGGCTGCTGTCAAATCACCAGCAGTTATTGTTTCATCGGCGAGCGTGCCCGCAAATGCTGCTACTTTCAGCCCGTCCGTATCCAACGTGCCTGAAACAACTTCCAGATCCCAATCGCCGCCAAGATTAGCCGCGCCTGTTAGATCAGAAGATGCGGCGACATCGGCACCTGTAAGATGTGCCAATGCCGCCACTGCGCTTTCACCGCGAACGCCCCCGGCAAAATCGCAACCATAAACCAGAATATCAGCAGTTTCTGAAAGTGAATTCCTGATAACAGCCATTTCATCGGCATGTTTTCCATTCATGCTTATTTCAGTAAATTTTGTGGACCCCAAATCCAACGTCCCGGAACGCCCGTGGGAGATGATATGCACTGTATCCAGATCGTTGCGACCTTGTAAAATACCGGCAATCTGCTCGACCCCATCGCTATCCGCTGAAAGCAAATAAACCTCGATATCTGGATCAAAACTTGAGACCAAGGTTTGCCAATCATCAACTGCAGCATCGATAAAAGCGACTTCATTTGCCTTTGCTGTATCGAGCGAATCAAGCAATGCTCGATTTTCGCTGCTTTCTTCTGGAGCCCATGGAGCTGCTACCCCATTCTTCAACACTTCGTTGACCAACATATCAACACGAGCAGCTTCCGCTTGCCCCATAACTTCGTTGCCCGTTTCAAAACCCGCCGCATCCAAAAGAATACGGGGTTCTAGCGCTTGAAGCCCGACAGAGTGATCCATTTCTCCAAGTGCTTCTAAGTCAACGACTGAAGTTCCAAAACGCACATCTTGAACTGAATTATTCTGGTTCTGATGGTTCACTTTTTTGCCCATAAGTGCAGCGCCTCGCATTAGGTGTATAATATAAAATACAACTTAATGGTGTATTCTTACTTAAATGTAAAGAAGACACAAAAACCCAAACCTAGTCTAGGAATCACGCAATAGAATCCCTGCAAGACACGCGAAAACGAGGCCGAGAAAGAACCAAGGAGAGGCTAAATATTCTAATTTGATTCGGGACATGGCCTTCGCCCGCAAACAAGAAATAGCAATCTAAAACCGTTAATCCTGACGGCGTTGATTGTTCTTCCACAATCAGCCGACAATTGTGTCACGTGCTATTCAGACATGTTGTGCCGCAGGCTCATCAGATTGATCCAATTTGATTTCAATACTTATCCAGTTGTTCGCAATCGGCGAAAGGGAAGAATGGCAAAAACGATAATCATGTGAGAACTATTCAACTTTGTTCAAGCAGCTTTGCAGCCGCATTTTTTGCATCCTGAGCTGGATGTGCCGTATGTCCCAAATGGGCTGATATGATCGCACCCTCTTTAAGCAGCAGTAGTTGCTTCGAGACGCTACTCGGGTTCGTGATGCCAGCAGCTTTTGTCAATCTCAGAATATGGCGTTCCAGAAGTCGTTTGTGTTCTGCAGATTGCTGATGGATCGGATGAGATAAAGTTTGGAATTCTGATGCTGCTTTTACGAACATGCAACCTTGAAATTCATCTGTGGTAAACCACTCTTCCAGCACGTCAAACATTGCTAAAAGTTGGCCTGACGGTTCGGGGGATATTTTTTCCATACGGCCGAAGAGCCAATAACGAAAGGTTTCATCCCTCAGACGCAGTGCTGCCAGAATGAGATCCTCTTTGGTTCGAAAGTGTTTATAAATGGCGGTTTTGGAAACACCTGTTTCAGATGCAACCCTATCCATACCAGTCGCATGGAAACCTTCCCGGTAAAAAACCGAAAGTGCACCTTGTATAAGTTCTTCGCGTTTAGATGGTCTCATATCGTCTCCATCATGAAGTTACCGATCAGTATTTATTGAATCGCCGCAAAGATCACAATGATGAAAGAGAAATTTAGAAAATAGTTCATTGATGTTTAGAGAATGCGATGATAATAAATTAACCGATCAGTTAACTTACTGAAAGGGAATATTTGATGTCACGACCACCACTGCCTCCATTCAACGAAGAAACCGCCCGCGAAAAAGTACGTCTGGCTGAAGATGGCTGGAACACGCGTGATGCGAAAAAAGTCGCAACCGCCTATACACCGGACACCAAGTGGCGCAATCGTTCATATTTCGTGACCAACCGGAAAGAAGCGGAAGCGTTCCTTTCCGATAAATGGGTTCGCGAAAATGAGTATCGATTAATCAAAGAACTCTGGGCATTCACGGAAAATAGAATTGCAGTGCGTTACGCTTATGAATGGCACGATGATAGCGGTAATTGGTTTCGCTCTTATGGCAACGAAAACTGGGAATTTGCCGACGACGGCTTAATGCAAAACCGGTATGCGAGTATCAACGATCTTCCCATAAAAGAAGAGGATCGCCTCTTTCACTGGCCTCAAGGGAGACGCCCTGATGATCATCCGGGCCTATCTGAGTTGGGTCTTTAATAGAGTGGTTTGATCTTAATACCGGGCCTTTTTTGAAACGGTTCAGGTGCCGGTGATGTACTTTCGTGCTTGATCAAGCTTAATCTGATTGTACAATTTTAACCGCATGCTGATGCTCACCCGGCTTTACTTGATGGTCATAAAATATCCCTACGCACCATATCAGTGCGTAGGGATATTAGTTTTTTACTTATACTTGATGATCGAAACGATCTGCGTTCATGACTTTGACCCAAGCGGCAACAAAATCATCTACAAACTTTTTAGCATTATCATCTTGTGCATAGACTTCTGCATAAGATCGTAAGATCGAGTTAGATCCGAAAACCAGATCCATACGCGTTGCAGTCCATTTCACATCACCTGATTTGCGGTCTCTAACCTCGTAGGTGCCGCCGTCAACCGGATGCCATGAATAATCCATATCGGTTAAGTTCACAAAGAAATCAGTCGTCAATGCGCCGACCTTGTCCGTGAACACGCCGTGCTTGTTACCACCATGGTTTGTGCCCATGACCCGCATACCACCGACCAGAACCGTCATCTCATTGGCGGTTAAGCCCATCAGTTGTGTGCGGTCCAACATCAGTTCTTCGGGGCTTACAACATAGTCTTTCTTAGACCAATTGCGATACCCATCTGCAAGTGGTTCCAGAACGTCAAAAGACTCCACAGCCGTCATCGCATCAGTCGCGTCACCGCGCCCCGCCAAAAACGGAACGGTCACATCGAAGCCAGCAGCTTTTGCAGCTTGCTCAACGCCTACATTGCCGGCCAAGACAATGACATCAGCCACACTTGCACCGGTGTCACTTGCAATCCCTTCCAACACACCCAGCACTTTGGCCAAGCGTTTAGGTTCGTTGCCTTCCCAGTCTTTTTGAGGGGCCAGACGAATACGAGCACCGTTCGCGCCGCCACGCATGTCTGACCCTCTATAGGTACGCGCACTGTCCCAGGCAGTGGACACCATCTCGTCTAACGACAAACCGCTTTTTGCGATACGCGCTTTGACATCGGCAATATTATACCCGGTATTGCCCGCTGGAATGGGGTCCTGCCAGATAAGATCTTCTTGCGGAACATCAGGACCAATGTAGCGTGCTTTCGGCCCCATATCGCGGTGTGTCAGCTTGAACCAAGCTCGAGCAAAAGTATCTGAGAAGTAGTCAGGGTCGGCTATGAATTTTTCACAAATCCCGCGATAGATTGGATCGACCTTCATTGCCATATCGGCATCTGTCATAATGGGATTGAGCCTGATCGACGGGTCAGTTGCATCAACGGGCTTGTCTTCTTCCTTGATGTCAATTGGTTCCCATTGCCATGCACCGGCAGGGCTTTTCTTCAGCTCCCACTCATAATCAAACAACAACTTGAAATAACCCATATCCCATTCAATCGGGTTCGTGGTCCAAGCACCTTCAATACCGCTGCTGATAGCGCCACTGGCTGTTTTTGTGCCTTTCGGGTTTCGCCAACCCATACCCTGATCTTCAACGCCCGCAGCTTCTGGTTCTGCCCCTAGCGTTTCCGCGTCGCCATTGCCATGACACTTGCCAACAGTGTGACCGCCGGCGGTCAACGCTGCAGTTTCTTCGTCGTCCATCGCCATACGGGCGAAGGTTTCACGCACGTGCAGGCCGGTCTTAAGTGGGTCCGGTTTTCCGTTCACACCTTCAGGGTTCACATAGATCAATCCCATCTGTACCGCAGCGAGTGGGTTTTCCATGGTCGCTGGATTTTCAAGATCACCATAGCGACCATCGCTATCGGCAAGCCATTCCTTTTCAGCGCCCCAATATGTATCGGTCTCGGGATGCCAAATATCTTCACGGCCAAAGGCGAAACCGAACATCTTTAAGCCCATTGATTCATAAGCAATATTACCAGCAAAGATTATAAGATCAGCCCAGCTGAGTTTGTTGCCGTATTTCTTTTTGACCGGCCAAAGTAAACGACGCGCTTTGTCGAGGCTTACGTTGTCAGGCCACGAATTCAGCGGTGCAAAACGTTGGCTGCCTGAACCGCCGCCACCGCGGCCATCGGCAAGACGGTATGTTCCTGCAGAATGCCATGCCATGCGAATCATCAATCCACCATAATGCCCCCAATCTGCAGGCCACCATTCTTGACTATCTGTCATCAGTGCATGCAGGTCTTTCTTCAGAGCTTCGACATCGAGAGCCTTCACCTCTTTTGAATAAGAAAAATCCTCTCCCAACGGATTGGTTTTCTTATCGTGTTGATGGAGGATGTCGAGATTGAGCGCATTTGGCCACCACGCCTTCACAGAGGAACTGTTGGCAGTGTTTCCGCCATGCATTACCGGGCATTTACCCATTGCGGTATTATCGTTTCCGTCCATGTATATCTCCAATCGTGGTTTCACGTGCTAGCATTAGGTTGAGTGTTGCTTGGTTGAATTTCTGCTCAAAATCATACTGAATTTTGAAAAATAAACTAAGGTTATCAGCTTCATTTAAGTGTGATTATTTGTCACTGAGACTATATCAAAAAATTGCAATTTCTAACAGCTGAGATGACGATAATATTTAATAAATATCACGATGAGGCTTCTCCTGTATTTCAAGAAATTGAGCATATATCACCATCTTGACCGTGCGGACGAAGATTTTGAGCGCCCCCCCCAAAAAACCAGGGAATTGATGCCAACATCAAAGATGTGGAACCAACCTATGAGGCCTCTCCCATAATATTTTTTTAAGACGCATCACCGGGAAATCCCACACATAAAATATAGCTAAAATGAATCTTTTAACTTGTAAATAGGCATAAAAGAAATATTATAAATAGAATTTTAAAATTGAAAAACTTTCATCCCCATGCGTATTTAGATCGCCGTATAATTCGAACCACAAGACACGCAACGTGATGTCAATAATGCGGCTGTTATATGCTCTGCAAAATATCCGTTTCGACCTATTTTTTTGACCCGAACGATAAGTGATGGGGAACGATCATGAAGACTCAATTAAGAACCGCGCAAGAGCGGCGTCAGCAAATTCAAGAAAATGCTGAACGGCTCGGAATCGATTATGCTTATGTGTCAATTTTGGTCGACACTTTTTATGACCGAATTCGCGCAGATGAGCGCATAAACTATATTTTTTCAAATCATATAGGAGACGGCTGGGCACCTCATCTTTCCAATATGAAAGATTTTTGGGCATCAGTTGCATTTAATGCCGGCAGGTATTCAGGACAACCAGTCCCTAAACATCAAGCTCTGAACGAAGCGCGTCCAGAGCATTTTGAAGTCTGGCTGGAATTATTTGAACAAACACTCAAAGACACAGCACCCACTCCGGATGCAATACCATATTTTATGGAACGCGCTTCGCGGATTGCATCCAGCCTGCAGTTGGCGATGTTCGGGATGTCAGATCTGTCGAGTAGCAAACCATAATATGTATTTGGCATTTTCAAATGGGATAGTCAGAATTTGGACGAATACATTAGTTGTCGGTCTTTTGGTCGCCGCTCCGGCAGAATTCAGGTTGCACGCATTGGCCATTGCGTCGCCTTCAATCCAACGACTGTCTTAAATGCAAATGATTTGTGCGCGAATGTGGAAAATTACTGATGGTGCAATTATCTCAAACAACTCATTGCGTCTTGTTAATGGTGCCATAGAAATGGTCGAAATTATTCCGCTGCGCGTATTCGCAACTAATGTTCAAAAAAGCAAAAGGTCAAACAAATGTCAGTCAAACGCAGCCTGCCCGCAGGCATAGAGAAATATGCTGAATCTCCACTTTTTACTGCAGGAAAAGTTCCAGAAAGCCTACAGAAGTTGCACAGTACAAAAGTTGGCACTTATGCCCGCCTCATAGTTACCGCAGGAGAAGTTCAATATTTCTTAGTAGGAGAAAAGACACCGGTCACGACGATCAAAGTCGGTGATGAGTTCATCATTTTACCCGCGGAAGAACACTATGTTCAGGTCACTGACGATGCAGAATTCTTCCTGGAGTTTTGCAGATAAGTCGTGATGCATGGATATAAAAAAATGTGTTTGGTTTAAGCCTATGGTCGCGTGAAAATCTTTTACATTTTTCAAATGATTGGCAATCCGACTCCGTTAGAACTGCCCTGATAAGAAAGTGTTCTTTACGGATGGAACACTCAATCTCCTGAACCTGGTTCAGATGAAAAATCCACTTCTTTGCCTTTTCGACCATTGAACTCATCTGCATCAGGCAAGGGGTCACGTTTCATTGTGATGTTGGGCCATATCTCTGAATACTTTGCGTTTAATTCCAACATGGGAGTAGTTGTCTCAGAATCTGCGTCGCTGAAGATTGCTTCGGCGGGGCATTCCGGGACACAAACCCCACAGTCAATGCATTCATCAGGATGAATGACCAACATATTGCCACCATCGTAGAAGCAGTCCACCGGGCAAACTTCAACACAGTCCGTGTATTTACATTTGATGCAATTTTCTGTCACCACAAATGTCATGATTTACTCCTATCAGACAGATCTCGACCCGGAATCGCGTCTGCTTTCAGTCTTTCAATCAAGTGTTCCCGCAACACGGCGGCATGATTTTGTTCCAGATTTGCATTTGCGAATATGAGTGTAACAACATCGCTTTTGATCGTGTCCTGAATAACATCAACCGAATTGTTTTCCTTCAGTTCGATAAGATATTGCACTCTAAATTCAGGCCACCGGTCGAGGTCTTTGTGATACCAACGCCTAAGATCGGCACTTGGCGCTGCATCCTTTACCCATAAAAAAAGGTTCGCCCGTTGCTTAGATATTCCTCGCGGCCATAGACGATCTACGAGAATCCTCTTGCCGTCAGTCTTGAGAGAAGGCTCATATATTCGACGTAGTTTTAATGATTCTTCAATCGGCAAAACAGATAATGACATGGCTCATTTCCACAAACCGCTTGCTTGCATAATGGTTTGAAAATGTGTGGCAACAATTTCAGATACAACTGTTAAGCTGTCCGTATTTTTCGTATAATTTTCACACAATTTGTTACGAACCGCCGCATCAGGGTGAGAGTATTTCACACCCATTCGGGATAGTTTGAGGGGCATTTTGACCCCCTGCCCGACTGGTGCGGTTTTTATTGTTTCAAGCCAAACCATGCGCGGTGTCCGTGTATTGGGTTTCATTGACTTTTCTAAAAGGCAAAACTTTTATTAGATATATCTTATATATATCTAATTGAGAAAATGTCAACCTCTAGCGCATCGTTTGAACTTCAACTGCGACATCCAGGTGATAATATGTTGGGTAACTGGAGAAAGTTAGGGCTTTAACGCCTTTCAAATTTCACCCGTTTCGGCTTCAGTCAGAAATTCTGGACCACGTCGTAAAAACAACGGATCGGGTACCGTGGAAAAGCTGGATTGCGAAATCATCATGTCTTTCAGCGTGTGACTGTCCAGCGTTGTCATGAAAGCATCCAGCGCCTTGTTAAAAGGGCCCGGCAATTTACAGAAATGCGATATGATGCATTGGTTGTCCTGCCCGAAACACTCAACCAACTTAAAATCAGGCTCAGTAAGACGAACCAATTCTCCAAGGTTAATCTCCTCAGGTTCTCTTCCTAATTTTAGCCCTCCAGATCTACCGCGAACCGCGTACAAATATCCTTCTGTCGAAAGCAAATGTACGATCTTCATCAGATGGCCTTTTGACACATCAAATGTTTTTTGAATCTCTGAAATCGTTGTCAGTTTGTCATTATGAGCCGCTGTGTAGAGTAAAATCCGCAAAGCATAATCTGTAAAATTCGTTAGCCTCATTCATCACCTTGAAATGCTTAATCGTATTATTTGCTCAAATTTCTTCTTACCAAATGAAATGTTAGCATACACCCGCCAAGCGCAAAAATATAGTACAAGTCGATGTTAAGCGATCCCAAATCCCATTGTTGCTTTATCTGAACAGGCTTACGATCATTGGAATGGAAAAAACATAGCCGCTTGATTGAGTGTTTACACTCTTCTAACTCGTACAAAACGCCTGCGGAATTAAACTTCCGGCTATTGTAGCGAATGATCTCACAGGTTGTCTCAATACAGATCCAAATCCATTGACAGTCCCGGCGTTGAATTATAACATACATTATAAATATATTTTATATGGGAAATTCGATTGATCGACCGACTTTTCCAAAGACCAGCTTCGTCTTTAATAATGCCATGCAATTGTGCATCGCACTCAACCTTGCCCAAAAATGCCTAAACCCATCACTGCCATTGAGAAATAATGGTCAAACCTTCCAAACAATTAGGAGACAGTTGTGCAGCGTGTGATGAGATTGACGAAGGAAATTATACCAGGTGTCATTATCGCCAGTACAATCGCATTGGCAGCAAAATTTTTATCTGAGCATTACGGCGCACCATCAATGTTAATGGCGCTCTTGCTCGGTATCGCATTGAACTTTCTAAGTGAAGAAGGTGCGTGTCCTTCAGGAATCGAATTTTGCGCCACCACTGTTTTGCGAATTGGTGTTGCATTGCTCGGAGTTCGGATCAGCTTCGAGCTTCTACTTGGACTGGGTGTCGAAATGATCGGGCTCGTTCTAATCGGTGTGATACTGACAATCCTTTTTGGTTTGGTTGCCTCTAACTTATTAGGCAGAGGATGGCGGCTTGGTTTATTGTCAGGCGGGTCCGTTGCCATTTGCGGTGCATCGGCTGCAATCGCCCTCGCTGCTGTTCTTCCAAAAAATGAACATTCGGAACGCAACCTGAGCTTTACCATTCTCAGCGTTACAGTTCTCAGCACAATCGCGATGATTATCTATCCGATTATCGGCCAAACACTTGGTCTATCGACTAGCGAAATGGGTGTTTTTCTCGGCGGTACCATTCATGACGTCGCGCAAGTCGTCGGTGCAGGTTTTTCCATATCTCAGGAGGCTGGCGATTCAGCAACTCTCATCAAGCTTTTCAGAGTTGCAACACTGGCGCCCATTATATTGTTTCTTTCACTTGTGTTGAAGAAAGAATCGTCTGAAAGAAGCGGCGCTAATATACCTATTATTCCACCATTCATTGTTGGATTTTTAGCCCTTGCCACCATCAACAGTTTTGGATTTTTACCGGATTGGTTGAGTTCTCTTCTTGGACAAACGTCACAATGGGCACTGTTGGCAGCAATCGCAGCGGTTGGGCTAAAAACATCGCCCAGGCGTGTTCTTGAAGTGGGGCCTCAAGCTATTGTGATGATCGTTGCAGAGACGCTCTTCATAACTGTGGTGATCCTTGGTGGAATTTATTTCTTACGTCCTTAGAACCTTTAAATCTCAAACTCAAAAGAAATGGGAAAGACATGACATCAGAACAACGTTTGCTTGCTCTCGACTCCGAACTCAATGAGCTGGTTACAGCCGGTAAAATGAGTGAAGCGATGGATCGGTTTTACAGTGATGATGTATCTATCAAAGAAAACGACAAGGAACCAACCATAGGTAAAGTCGCAAATCTGTTTCGCGAAAAAACATTCATTGCCCAAGTGGAACGCTTCAACAAAGCCGAGGTTTTGGCAAGCGGCGTAGGTGGGCGAACAACATTCTCAAAATGGCACATGGACTTTGTCCATAAGGAGTTTGGTCGTTTGGAGTTTACACAAGTGTCGGTGCGAACGTGGAATGAAGATCGTGTTGCAGAGGAAGTTTTCTTCTATGGAATGAAAACAGATTTCTTATCTTGATACACAAGTTTTGTGTATGTGATGCTAAATCAACGTGTTCCAACAGAGGGATTATTGCGATTATAATCCCCTCTTATTGAGTTTAAACCATAAACAGCGTGCAGTAATAAACCAGTATAAGACACGCAGAAAAGAGTTATCCTCATGGCCAGCGTCAATGACCTTCTGCCGATTGCGGCGCAAGACCTTAGAATTATTGAGAAGAATGAAAAAATTGCCACAGCATCGGATTTGCTGAGCACATCTCGAAATCGTATGATCGTTGTTTGCGGAGCAGACAAGAAAGTTGCCGGAGTGATTACCAGAGGTGATATCTTACGCGGCGTGTACCATGAAAACACAAAACCGGATACTCATTGTAATTCTCTCATGTGCGTTGATGTTCACAGCTGTCGACCCACCGACGACCTCAACGATGTGTGGTCAAAAATGAGTTCAAAGAATTTAAATGCAATGCCCATTGTTAATGATGAAGGTAGTCCTCTGGGAGTGCTGTCATCGAAATGTGTGCTCGTGAAATTGCTTGCGGAAGCAAAGCAGGAAGACGAACTTATGAGGCACTATATCGAAGGGATGGGATATCGTTAAAACGGCTTCCTGAAATTTGCATACAAGGTCAAGATTTTCAGAAACCGGACTGGTATATAATTAAACTCACCTGCTTTCAGAAAACGATTAAACCAGCCATTTTCAAAACGTATTTAGTGCTGAAATACAGGAAATATTTCCCTGTTATTCATTTAATCAAAAACATCGGCTCGAATATTGTGTTCCTGAAAACAGGCAGAGCATGTTGCCGCCGATTGTATGATCGAACGGCAACATTTTATTTGCAAACATTTAGAACCGCCAATAAGCGTTCTTGGAGATTTTGTTTTTCCACGGAAGGCCGGCATTACGCCATCCGTTCAAGTTTCGACTTCCTGTTGCCGGATCAGTACTGCCTTCAAAACCCTCGATCTGGTTCCAGACCATTTTATATCCGGCCTTATGCAGAAGTCGTGCGGCAGCAGCAGATCTGGGGCCAGACCGACAACTGACAATAATAGGCTGGTCTTTTGTAAAGCCGAGACGACTTATCATGGCATCCACGTTAGCAACAAAGTTCTTGTTTGGCTCCATTTCATAAGAGCCACTGTCTGGAACAAAACTGCGCGTGATCATTCGCAACGGAACATTAGCATCCATCGGTTCAGGATGACCGATAAAACTGACTTCCATCGGATCACGAACATCAATCAATACAATTGAAGGATCTTGTGTCAGTGCTGCAAACGCCTCCTTTGGGGTGTAATATAAACCAAACGGTGTCTGCCTGGATTCAGAAACATTTGCATGGTTTGTTTGATTTTGAGTGTCAGCTGCGTTTGACTGAAGCGCGCCAAAGCCTGTTGAGACAATAAGCATTCCAACAAATAGTTGTAAACTGCGATGCATATGAATTCTCCTTTCATGCGAGGTGATTGAGGTTAGATTCCGATCGACATACCCACAGCAATCGGAGCTACCTTATCGCCAAACGATTGTTCAAGTTTGTTGACAGCCCGCCATCCGGTGCAGTGACCGGGCATGATTAAATCCAGATCAAATTCTGCAAAATCTGCTACAGTCTGGTCGATGATTTTCTCATTGGCGCCAGACAGGTGGTAGCCGCCTATAAGCCCATGAATGTCAGAATCAGGAAAATCTGCGCGCGCGGCGTGCATGACATTTACGATCCCCGCATGCGAACATGCAGAAAAAACCACGAGCCCTTTGTCACGAATATTCACAGCTAAATAACGTTCATCCATAATCAATGGATCTGGCTCCCAATCTTTACCATCCAACGTTCTTCTCATGTGGCCGGGAAAACCTAATTCATAAGATGTAATTCTAGGGATCTCACCACTGACAAAAAACATATCATCCAAAATGCCTACAGCCTTGTCGGTAACGACCGGATCGCCTCTGTGCTCTTTAATGTCGTCAACACCAGGAATTTCTTTGATCGGCAACAATTCCTCACCAGGCATTGGCAAAGCCCGCTGACGAAACATGCCCGGATGCAAATAAACTGGCACATCAGGTTTGTCAGGTTGTTTTTGAACTTGATCAAGCGCCTCCAGCAACCCTCCAGCGTGGTCCCAATGGCCGTGAGAAAGTACCACCGCTTCCACATCACCAAGCTTGGCACCCAGGCGAGCAGCATTATACTCGACGGCAAAATCAACGGGGCCGGCATCAAATAAAACGGTTCTGGATTCATCGCCACGAAATGCGGTGACGATTAATGCAAGGCCATGATTGGCACAACACTGACAACCGCCGCTTAATTGCGTCATGCCGGCTTTTCGCAAATTACTCCACTCCGAATTAAAGCCTTTTGGAGTCGTGGACAGACTGTCGGTCGTGTTATCGATCAGAACAAGAATTTCAATCCGATCAACGACCCCTACATCAGTACCATTGGAGTTCGCCATATAAGGTGCCTTTCAAATTATAATGTGTGTGCATCACCATCTATTGGAAGGGTAACCCCTTCAAAAACAGCATTGTTAAACCTGCTGGAAAATGGTGATGCACGGTTTCTAGACAGAATCGTGAAGTCAACGATTTGCGTTGTTATGCGCTTAAACGCTTGGCAAGTGCCTCTGCCAATGGTGAAGCAGACGCCGGGCTTTGTCCAGTCATCAACATGCCATCTTCAATCACATGAGGTTCCCAATTTGTTGTGCATGAATAATCGGCACCACGGGCTTTAAGCTCATCTTCAAGAGAGAATAACAGATGGTGAAGCAATTCGATTTCACTGTCTTCATCATTCTTAAATCCGGTGAGTGTCTTACCTTTAACAAAAGGATCGCCATTCGGTTTTTTTGCATCGCGCAAAATTGCCGGACCATGGCAAACCATGGCAACAGGACGGTCTGAATTATAAAAATCTTCGATCAGTTTGATCGCGTGTGAATCTGACGCCAGATCCCAAAGCAAACCGTATCCACCGGGGAAGAAGACAGCATCAAACGTGTCTGCATTTATGTCCCGAAGTTTTCTGGTGTTGCTAACCGCATAATTGGCTATTGCATCTTTTTCGAAACGCTCGGTGTACTCTGTTGTGTAAGGTGCTTTCATCGACAACAAGTCAATTGGCGCATCCCCACCTGAAGGTGATGCAAACACAACCTCAAAGCCAGCTTCAGTTAAGATATAGTATGGTGCCGCAACCTCGGTAAACCAGGTTCCGGTTTGTTTGCCACTGATACCCATCTCATCACGCGATGTCATCACAACCAAAACTCTCTTTTGTTTATTGCCCGTTTTCATAGTCAATTCCTTTCAAGTTCATCGCTGCATTGTTCGTGTCTGCATAAGAAACTGTGGAACCGCTCGTTGATATCTGGATACTGCCAGTTGCATCAAATTCTTGCGAAAAGGAGGAAATATCATTTTTTATTTGGCCGCAGGATTCTGCCATCACAACCAAATTATGGTATTTTTCGATAATTTGTTGCCCGAATATATGAAGGAGTGTCAGGTCAATTCTGGCTAAACACTGATCAATTTAAGATTATGAGGTGATACCATGAGCAAACTATATTCACTGTGTTTAGCAACGACGGTAGCCGCAACTGCTATGGCTTCAATAGCGCTGATGCCCAGCGTGAGTCACAGCCAATCCACTTCAGCTTTGAACAAGACGATAGATTCTGAAGGAAATATCAGACTACCGGAAGTTGATTTCCGTAAGGAGTGGGCCGCATTGGGTGCCTGGGCGGTTGCCGCTGAAGAAGGAACGCAAGGCTCCAAGGGAATACACATGGTTTACACCCAGCCTGAGACTGTTGATGCCTATCGTAAAACAGGCAAGTTCCCAGATGGTGCAATTCTCGTTAAAGAACTTCTCGGCGCGAAAACTGCTGATATGACCACAGGAAGAATTAGTAGAGCTGGTGATATCGAAGGTTGGTTCGTGATGGTGAAGGATTCCACCGGAAAGTTTGAAAAAACCAATAAGCTTTGGGGTAAAGGCTGGGGTTGGGCCTATTTCGGCGCAAATGACCGCGTTAAAACCACAACAGTAGACTATGAAGCTGAATGTTTGGCGTGTCACATTCCCGCCAAGGATAATGATTGGATTTATACCGAGGCATATCCTGTACTAAAAAATTAGCCCCCCTTCCCGATATAAGCGTGAACCAAATAGTAGCGCTTACGTATTTTCCGCTGGTTCAATTTGAATGGTTGAAACGAGTTAAGATTGAGGAACGATTCTAAAGTTTACTGATCGTCTCTTACCAAACGATCAGTAAACTAAGATGTGATTACCCCATCACTGCAATTCAAAGCTACTTAAGTTTTCAGAAGGAAATTGGTGTGACCGAATATCAACGTTCAAAAAAATCAATGAGCGACCTTACGCCAGAACAGTTCCGTGTGACCCAGCAAAACGGAACAGAAGCGCCCGGCACCGGAGAATATCTGGAGAACAAAGAGCCCGGCCTGTATGTCGATATTGTTTCAGGCGAGCCGCTTTTTGTATCTTCAGATAAGTACGAATCGGGTTGCGGATGGCCAAGTTTCACCAAACCGGTGGCAAAAAAGCACATCAAAGAAATTCTGGATAAATCACACGGGATGACCCGTGTGGAAGTCCGCAGTGATGAAGGCGACAGTCATCTTGGGCATGTCTTTACCGACGGACCACCAGAAGCCGGTGGCCTGCGATATTGCATCAATTCAGCATCGCTTCGGTTTGTACCCGAAAACGATATGGAAGCTGAGGGTTATGCAGAATATTTAGATCAGATTGAGGTCGGTTGATATGGCGAAAGAACGCGCAATTTTTGCAGGCGGCTGTTTTTGGGGCATGCAGGATCTGATCAGGAAGATGCCGGGAGTTCTGGAAACAAACGTCGGCTATACAGGTGGAGATATTCCCAATGCAACCTATCGAAACCATGGAACTCATGCTGAGGGCATTGAGATCTGGTTTGACAATGCTGAAACTTCTTATCGCAGCCTGCTGGAATTTTTCTTCCAGATTCACGACCCCACAACGCCACTTCAACAAGGCAATGATCGCGGCATGTCATACCGCTCTGGTATCTACCCGATTGACGAAAACCAAAAACATATCGCGGTGGACACAATTGCAGATGTTGAAGCATCCGGCATTTGGCCCGGCAAAGTTGTGACCGAAATCAAACCGGCCACAGACTTTTGGAAAGCTGAGCCAGAACACCAAAATTACCTCGAAAAATATCCCAATGGTTATACATGCCATTTCGTACGACCTGATTGGGTGCTGCCTGCAAGAAACGCAAAGACCCAAAATGATCACACCAATAAGAACGCCACAATCTCAACGACATGACATTGAAATAATGATCGCGGTGATCTGAATATTCTTAAACCACGTTGCCATTTGAGCATTCCTCCCGCTTGCGTGCCAACACACACGTATAAAGGACTGTTCGATGAAAAATTTCAAAATGAAAAGCATGTCGATTTGCAAACCATTGCTGGTCGCCGCATTCATGATCACAGCATGTGTTGGCAACGTGTTTGCGCAAGAAGGTGATCCTGAAGCCGGCAAAATTGTATTCAAATCATGTTCTGCATGTCACACAGTGACAGAAGGTGCAAAAAGTGGTTTCGGACCTGTATTACGAGGTGTTGTTGGACGCGCCGCTGGTTCGTTTGAAGGATATAAATATGGCGGAAGCCTTAAAGAAGCCAATGCAAAAGGGCTGATCTGGGATAAAGAACAGCTCTTCAACTGGCTTGAAAATCCAAAAAACTTTCTAAAATCATATCTCGATGACCCTGCAGCCAAAAGCAAAATGCCACTCAAGGTCACTGATGAGAAAAAACGCCGCGATGTGATTGCTTATCTTGCATCACTGAGTGATGCGCCAAAAGAAAAAGCAGAAGCATCCGGCATGAGCCACGGGATGACGCCTTTTAAAGCCGATCAAATGAAATCAGGTGATCAGCCTGACGCAACAACAAATCTTGGGCGGGTACGCCAAACACTCGTTACTCCCCCTTTCGTCCCAGAACATGATCAGGTGGCAAAATCAGGCCCAAAAGTCATAGAAGTTGAATTGGTTGTTGAAGAGAAAAAATGGGTCTTGGACGGCGATGGGACAGAAATTGTAGCACTGACCTTTAACGGATCTATTCCGGCACCGTTGATCGTTGCCCACGAAGGCGACTATGTCGAGCTGACGCTTAAAAACCCGGCTACCAACCTGATGGAACACAATATCGATCTGCATGCCGCAACCGGCGCACTTGGCGGTGCGGGAATCACAACCATTAGCCCTGGCGAACAGGCTGTCTTTCGTTTCAAAGCAACCAAAACAGGCGTATTTTTATATCACTGTGCCCCTGAAGGCTCCATGACACCTTACCATGTCACCCATGGCATGACCGGTGCCATTATGGTTCTGCCGCGCGATGGACTGAAAGACGATAAAGGCAACCAACTTAAATATGACCGTGCTTACTTTATCGGTGAAAACGACTTTTACGTTCCCCGTGATGAGAACGGAAATTTCAAAAAGTATGAGACTGCCGGAGAAGATCTGACAGACTGGATTGCCTCTATGAAAACGCTTACTCCAAGCCATATCGTTTTCAATGGCCGGGTTGGTGCGCTCACTGGCAAAGGCGCTATGAAAGCAAATGTTGGCGAAACGGTTTTGTTTCTTCACGTTCAGGGCAACCGCGATACAAGACTGCATTTGATTGGCGGTCATGGTGACTTCGTCTGGGAAACCGGATCATTCGCTTCACCACCCATGAAAGACCTTGAAACCTGGTTTGTTCGTGGCGGATCAGCTGGGGCTGCGCTTTACACATTCCGCCAACCCGGTGTGTACGCCTATCTAAATCACAATCTTATTGAGGCTGTAGAACTGGGTGCAGCAGCCCATGTGGTGGTCGAGGGTGAATGGAACGATGACCTGATGAAACAGGTCTATATCGGCCCACTTAAATAGGTTTTGATTTGACCTTATTACGAGGAATTACACTCCCCTTAAGTTTACTGGTGCTGGCATCAACTGCCAGCATTGGTGTAATCTGGTTACAATCAAAACCGAATGCACTTGCCGCTGAATACCAACCTGATTTCATCAAAGTTGAGCTTTATAACGGCCAGGAAATGTTCGTTAGCCGCTATGAAGTCACGGTGAAACAATGGAACGCTTGTGTTTCCGTCGGTGCGTGTGAAGCGCTCACCAAGCATGACCAATTAGATCAAGACCATCCGGTAACCGGGGTGAATTGGTTTGATGTTCAAAACTATCTTTCTTGGTATCGCAGCCAAACCGGCACCTCTGTCAGACTACCCAGCCGTCAAGAATGGGTTGAACTTTCTGGAGATCATGCACCCGTTAAAAAGCAGGTCTTGTTTACTGATCCTCGTCTGTCATGGGCGGCCAATTACGATATCACCGCCGGACCGCGTGACAGAGTCGTAAAGCCCACCGGTTCATTTGGTGTCAATGAATCGGGATTGTCAGACTTCAAAGGCAACGTTTGGGAATGGACGGACTCCCAATGCGGTGATCAAGTAGGAAACCAACAAAACTGCCGTTCAGGGCGCTATGCGATGGGCGAACATGAGGCAATACTGAGTGATCTCATTCGCGACCCGGGCAATGCAAGTTGCGGTGCCGGTCTGCCCCCGGCAAACTTGGGGTTTAGATTGGTTTACACCTCAAGCTAATATCATCTCCAATTTCACATTATTTCGTGTCAATTTAACAAAACACCGACAAGCAGGAATCTGTAATTTAGTACAGTAATCTGAAAGAACAACATCTAAGGGCTACCCATAATCGAGGTATGTGATGGATATTTTTCCGCCACACGCTCGTTAGAATACAAAGGGGAGCCACTATGGATTTTGAGAATTTCTTTGATAGCGCTTTGACCGGTCTGCAAGACACCGGCAACTACCGCAGCTTTAATGATATCGAACGTCATTGTGGGAACATGCCAAGAGCCAGCCGTTATTGTGTCGATGGTGAATGTCGCGACATTACAGTGTGGTGCTCCAATGATTATCTGGGCATGGGCCAAAACCCATCCGTTATCAAAGAGATGCAATATGTGTTAGAGCGCTGCGGCGCAGGGTCCGGTGGCACCCGAAATATTTCAGGAACCAATCATTACCATGTCATTTTGGAAAAACTTCTGGCAAAATTACATGGTAAGGAATCCGCGCTTTTGTTCACTTCGGGCTATGTATCGAACTGGGCAAGCCTTGGAACACTCGCATCTAAAATTCCTGACCTCATCGTGTATTCCGATGAACTCAATCACGCATCAATGATTGAAGGGCTTCGCCATTCAAGATGTGAAAAAAGAATATGGAAGCACAATTCGCCGGAAGATCTGGAGCGTCTAATGCGCGAAGACGACCCCAATGCTCCAAAACTTGTTGCCTTTGAGAGTGTCTATTCCATGGATGGAGACATAGCGCCTATTGCAGCGATTTGTGATGTTGCAGACAAATATGGTGCAATGACCTATCTTGATGAAGTGCACGCCGTTGGTATGTACGGACCACATGGTGGGGGCATTGCAGAACGCGAAGGCTTAATGGACCGCATTTCAATCATCGAAGGAACGCTTGGTAAAGCCTTTGGTGTACTGGGCGGATACATTACAGGCTCTGAAAGAGTATGTGACTTCGTTCGCTCATTTTCTTCGGGTTTCATTTTTACAACCGCATTGCCGCCGGCCGTTGCAGCAGGCGCTGCAGAATCAATCAGACATTTGATGGACAGCGGCACTGAGCGATTGCGACACAAGAACCGTGTCAACGAAGTACGACGCCAGCTGGACCGCGTGGGCATTCCACATCTGGAAAATCCAAGTCATATCATTCCGGTAATTGTGGGAGATGCCAAGAAATGCAAATGGATTTCAGACCTCTTACTTGATTCCTATGGCATCTACGTCCAACCGATCAACTATCCAACCGTTCCAGTCGGAACTGAGCGGCTTCGCATTACACCGTCTCCTCTTCATAGCGATGAAGACATACGCCACCTTGTCTCGGCGCTTAGCGATATCTGGTCTCAATGTGCACTTGCCCGCGTTGCAGCGTAAATCGCGAAGATAGTCATATATTTTTCAATTTATTCGATAAAAACCATGTCGGAATTCTATTAAATTCCAATTTGATAGCCAATTGAATACAAGTAAAATACGGATTCTGGACGCGTGAATCAGACCCGGAAGATCATTTTCCCGGTTAAAATTGAGCAATTTTCTGAAATCAAAAAGAACGAAACATTCATATATATATTATGCCTTTATATTGCCTTGCGTCATGCCAAAGGCAGCTCTGAAACAGTATATGGATCGAAAATTGAAGGTAATTACCCCTGTTGATGTAGATTTAGCGGTAAATGCAATTTCCAAATTATCTTTGGCTTGTATTATTACGAACGACTTGAGAGGACCTAAAGCCTCCAAGATAGTCAAAGTCAATGATGCCTTTGCCAAAATGTTTGGATACAATCGCAACGATTTAATCGGAAAGTCGGCAAAAATTTTTCAAGGCAAAGAAACTGACATTGAAGGGCTTCGCCAATTCCGAAGCGAACTCGATTCGATCGGTCATTCAAGTATTACTGTTGTTAATTATCGTCAAGATGGAACACCTTTTGAAGTTATGCTGGTAGCGTCGCATGTGGATGCTCTCCTAAAAATCAACAATACCCCTGAATGTGCATTCGTTTGTTTTGCTTACTATGTTTCTGATGCCAAACTTTGTCTATCAAAGACAAATCCAAGAACTTTAAATTGATGGCAACTAAAATTGTCACATCTTAAATATTGATGAGAAGCTCAATATTCATTGAATAAAAAATTGCCTGCATGCCATCCAGAGGTTGGGCTTGCAGGGCAATTTGGATTTTAAATGTTCTCGTCATTTGAGCTAAGAAAACGATTTTCGATTTGGCCAAACATCAAGATTTAACGGCCGAATTTCGCATAGCTATGTGGAGAGAAACGAACTCTATTTAGGTTCTATCTGCGCACCGACCATCCAGCACAACTCATCAATTTTTCTGGACATCGATGTCAAAAGATCTGCAGATCCGTCATCTTCCAATTCAGCAACAGTTCTTACATTTCCGCGCACCAACATCTTCAATTGAAATAGCGCTTTAGAGAAGGCTTCAATGTGCTGGTCTGACTTCGTAATATCCACCGGGTAATCCGGCAATTGCGAGCCTTTTGCAACATGTTTGACTGTGGCTTTAACCTGGCCGCCAATTGCGGCAATACGTTCGGCCAACTCATCAGCAAAACCAGTAAGACTTTCAAAAACTGAATCAAAAAACTCATGAAGTGACAAGAAGTTTCGTCCCGTCACTGTCCAATGAGCCTGTTTTGCATGGCTCGCGAGAGCTAAAATATCGTGAAGTCGGTCATGTAAAATCACACATACATCACCGTTCGGGGGGGAATATCTTTTTGGCATGTTTATTCTCGATTCAGTTCGATTAGATTCTCAATTTTGATCAACATTTAATCTCAATAGGAGGCTTCAATCACCGTTTATCAACGGTAAATTGCGCCTGTTAAATCGATATATAGTTGTTCGGTTTCGTTGTTATTTGTTTGTTCTTTATGAGCTTTTTGGGCACTAATTTTATCCCAAATTCTTGCGCAATTTCGTCTGCATTCATAAAATTTCAAAAGATCTTTAGAGTCTTTTTCAAACTTGACCGTCCAGCAGAAACCAAAAAACGACGAAATAAAAGATGACTTCTCAGTAATATCTTACACACACACCAATTTCACATCGTCAATAAATTGCAAAGAAATACATCTTCAACACATTGTTTTTATGGATCGATTCCTAAGTCATGTATGAAAATAATTTTCTTTGGAATCTAAAAATTTCAGATTCTTGCGTTTATTGGGCCAATACCACTCAAAATTGAAGACTTTTGCGGACAATTTTGGTACGCTGTCCATAGGCGAGAGGTGATGCTGTTATAATATAGGTCATTTCTGCCCAAGGCAGGAAACTTGCAATATGAACGCCCAGAGACAGATTCCATGGCCACGAGAAGGCAAATCGTTGTCACATGGTGATTTAACAGTCGGCTACGCGGCTCCGGTAGAAAACTTGGAAACAGAATGTGTGTTGCCGTTCAGCATAATTGCTTTGCAGCAAAATTCATTTATCGCAGAGACTGAATTAGGATCAAGAAAGCAACAACGCATCAAAGTGAATGCCGGAGACTTTGGATACATTCCCAAAGGCGTTTGGCAAAAAACCAGAGCAAAAAAATCTGGCGGATACCTTTATCTCGTTTTTGACGATACTCTAAGAGAGCGTTGCGAACAGGAATTAGGCATTGTTGACCCACTTTATAATCCAATCGATGCTACAAGTTTGGAACGCGGTCCTCAGTACACAGCTTTGATGAACGACTTTCTTGGGTCTGACGGCTTAGGTGGACGTATGCGATCTGAAGCACTGGCCTCGTTGTTGATCTGTGAAATCTTAAACTTCAGAGGAGCAGCGCATGAAAACGTGCGTATTGGTCTCGGAAAGAGTAAAATTGCACGTATTACAGAATACGTGGATGAACACACGGAAGAGCAACTAAGTTTAGCTACGTTGGCACAGATTGCTGGCGTCAGCGTATTCCACTTTGCCAGAATGTTTAAAATCGATACTGGTATGACACCGCACAAATTTGTGTTGCATCATCGTGTCAAAAAAGCTCGTGAAATGCTTGAAATGGGCGACAAAGCTGTGGCCGAAATTGCCTATGACGTTGGTTTCTCATCCCAAAGCCACATGATATCAAGCTTCAAACGTTATGTCGGAACAAGCCCTGGCAGATACCGTAAAATAATACAAAAATAAAAATAATACTGTCAGAGGCAGGTCGTATTTTACGGCCGTCTCAATAAGCAAACTGTGCCTTGGCCACCATCTGCACATATTGAAACAATTGCCAAACTGCCGGACGGGTGGTCTGATAATTCTTTGCATGCTTGGCTTAATATACGTGAACCGGTTGCTCCAAACGGATGACCGATTGCCAATGAGCCACCATTTGGATTGAGTCTGTCTATCGGGAAGCTGCCGAACTCCTCATCCACACCGGCTTTTTCGCGACGGTAATCACTGTCAGAAATCATTTTGATATTGGCTAATACTTGAGCAGCAAAAGCCTCATGAATCTCCCAAAGTGCAATATCATCAAATTTAAGCTTATTACGTGCAAGCAGTTTGGGTATAGCGCGTGCTGGCGCCATGAGGATACCCTCAACTGAATAATCCATCGCCTCCACCTGCCAGTCGACCAATTCGGCCGCATGGTTGTTATCAATCTGCTCAAGACCTTTTTCATCGCTCACCCAAATCGCACTCGCACCATCTGTGAGGGGGGAAGAATTGCCAGCGGTTAACGTTCCAGCATCACTACGATCAAACACCGGTTTGAGGGAGGTCAACTTTTCCAGATTTGAATCTGCTCTAGGAATACTATCGGCATTGATGTCTGAAACACTCACCAACAAATCATCAAAAAAGCCATCTTTCTGGGCAGCAGTCGCTCTCTTATGGCTTTGATAGGCCAGTTCATCTTGTTCTGACCTGGGAATTTCAAAGCGCTTGGCGGTATCTTCGGTATGTTCACCCATCGAGCGGCCGGATATCCGGTTGGCCCACCCTTTGATGGGAAGATCAAAACTATCAGCCTTAACTTGCTCAATGGCTTTTAAGGCTTCCGCCGGGTTCGTCATCGCCAATCCGGCAATCATTTGTGCGATATCCGGTTTCAACGCAATCGGCACGCGGCTCATCACTTCAACACCGCCAACCAGCGCCAGGTGCATTCCGCCACGGCCCATCATGCCGGCAGCCTGAATCGTTCCCATCATGCTGGTAGAACATGCGAGAATTGTCGAATAGGCGGGAATCTCGGCATCCAAACCCGCTTCAAGCAACAATTCCCGAGATAGATTTGAGATTGCTGGACTTGGGATCACCTGCCCCCAAACCATTAGGTCGGGACGGGCTTCGGCAGCCATTGCTTCCACGACGGGTTTGGAAATCGAGATCGAATCCATACTAGCAAAATGAGTTCCAGCTTTGACAAAGGGCGTTCTCTTACCTGACGTGATAAAAACTCGAGTCATTTTCATTACCTTTTCAACGGTTCAGATTGCGGGACTTCGTTGTGCCCGCAATCTGGTTGATTGATTTAGCGGATATTGCGGGCCTTCAGAAATGCACGAATCTTAGACGCAATCAATGGACCATCTTCTTCAAGCGCGAAGTGACCGGTATCAAGAATATTATAGTCAACATCCTTGGCATCACGCTTTAAACCTTCGGCACCGGGAACAGGAAAGAAAGCATCATTCTTTGCCCAAACCACAAGTACAGGAGGTTGATTTTTCTTCAGATATTCCTGCCATTCAGGGTAGCGCGCCACGTTGTTGCGATAGTCATAAAACAGACCTAGCTGAACCTTGTGCTGACCCGGACGTGACAATGACTGATGATCTAGCAACCAATTATCTGGTAAAATGGCATCTGGGTTTCGGGTTCCGTGAGTGTATTGCCAACGTAGGCCACCGAGACCAAAGACATTAGTCGCAATCTTCTTTTCAAGTTCTGCATCACGACCTTTCCAAAGTTGCATGATTGGTGCCCATGCTTCCTTGTTCAGACCTTCTTCATAGATATTACCATTTTGGAAAATCAAAGCTGAAACACGCTCTGGATGTTTTGTTGCAATTCGCATTCCAACCGGTGCGCCGTAGTCTTGTAAATAAAGCGAATATTTTGAAATCTTCCGCTGCTGCAAAAAACGATCGACCGTATTTGCAATATTATCGAACGAATACTCATAGTTTGCTGCAGTAGGAAAATCACTCGC
Source organism: uncultured Rhizobiaceae group bacterium (assembly GCA_938010435.1). Classification (GTDB taxonomy): domain Bacteria; phylum Pseudomonadota; class Alphaproteobacteria; order Rhizobiales; family Rhizobiaceae; genus Pseudahrensia. The sequence goes on from CALLUS010000024.1 coordinate 28,115, forward strand.
ACCAAAACCAGGATAATCCATCGCGATAACATAATGGTCATCGCCCAATTCTCTGATCAGGTTTCGGTATTGGTGTGAAGAACTTGGGAATCCATGCAGTAAGACAACTGCAGAATCTGAAGGCTTACCTGACTCACGGTAAAATAGCTTAACGCCATCCACCGTCTCATATCCGAACCGGACTTCTGTTGCACCGGCATAAGCAGATTGGCTGAAAAAACTCAGTCCCATGATGAGCCAAAACAATGGCAGTTTGAACAATTTATTCACGTTCATATCCCTTCTGATTAATGGGCAAGTCACCCATTCTTGATTGTGTAATGTCGCGTACCGGATTGAGCCTAACCTGCCAGAAATACACCGCCTGATGACCAAATTAGAATTCGACAAATTTGCGTTTATTCTGTCGGCTTAAAGTCGAACGACTTTTGCGAGAACATAAAAAACTCACAAGGTGTATCTGAAACACACGCTGTGGTGTGGACACTTCCAGCTTTTACCGACCAAAAAGAGCCGGGCTTTAACAACGGTGGATTGGTCTCACCTTTGAAAGGGTTTGTCATTTCACCAGACAAAACAACCGCTCTGTAATCATGTGAGTGAACATGAGGTGGCGTTTCGAAATTCCCTGGAAATTTTCCAAAAGTTCCATGCTGACCGGAGCTACGGTCACCGTAGGCCGCCGCAAAATTGATTGTATCATTGCCGGGGAAAGCAGGGACAAACTTCTTTTGCTCAACTGGCAACGCTTTATCTATCACGTTTTGAGCATTGGCAGGCGCCTTTGAAGCTAACATCAGGCTAAAACCGCCCAAGAGAGCGATCTTAACAAATGTTGATAAAGTGGAATAAGATCTCATATTCATTTTCCTCTATTTCAATTGCGGTGTTACTCAAACGTTTGACCAATACGTGCGTCACGTAAGGAAGGTTCACGGTCTCAATGAATTCCAAAATGCGGTATGGCATTGTTTATTGACGCTTTAACAACCCTTATGAGTTGAGACTTATTATCGCGATCAGGCTTATGTGCACATTGCTTCATGTTGTGTAAAAAAAACGCCCGACTCATATCTAACCTATACGGTAAGCAGTTTTGGTGTGGGGGCACCTACACTGCGCTTGCAGTAAGAAGACTAACCGATATCGGTTAGAATGAGTCGGGCGGTGGGCTCCATCTGGGAGCCCGCAGTTGCTCTGCGCATGCTAAACTTTTGGGTCAGTTGGAGACACTTTCATCCAAACCAGCACGGGGCTGCTGGTTTTTCGACTCAAGTCCCAATTCGGTATCATCTTCATTCGGCGGGAGGAACGAATTGAAGAAATCACAATACCAAAACCCTATGGTTTGCGGGGGGAGCGCGCAGAGAAACGAAAAGCTTAGCTTGATGCTCTCATTCGGTTCACAGCATCTGCTGTCCACCAAACGCCATTGGCAACCATTCGATAATTGATCAGAGCAGCAAGATAACCATCACCCTCAGGGACTTTTGCACCTGCAGTTGCATCACGCACGACAGCCACTTCATACCCTAGTTCAAGCATCTCATACAGATGAGCTTGTACACACAGATTAGCAGACATACCGGCCAAAATTACTTTATCGATTCCACGCTTGCGCATCTGTAAATTCAAGTCATTTTGAGCCGGTCCGTATATTTTGTGCGGGGAACAAACTACTGTTTTCCCATCATTGATATACTTCTTGTATTGAGGCATCCAATCAGCACCAGACCCTTCAAAATTTTCCACGTTGAGCGCACTTTTCCGATCAAACATGCGTATGGAGTGCATCGTTTTTTCTAGAGTACCTTCAAAATCCCATTTGTGATCATGCGGATAATAATAGTGAGGCGAAATGAAAGTTGGCATGTCAATTTCTTTGGCAGCAGCAAACAGCTTTTCAATGTTATCGACAGTTTGTTGTTCCGTTACGCTTTCGCCGACAACGCCCCATGTCACACCTTTTTCAGAAAGAAAATCAATTTGCGGGTCAACAACAACAAGTGCGGTTCGACTCTTGTCAATTTCCATATCAGCAGTGGGCAGACCAGGTTTGGATGGGTCAGCATATTTCGTTTCTGCTTCTGGTGTAGCGGCAGACGCGGTATCAACAAACCCAGCTCCGACGCCGATTGCTGCAGCGGCTGCGGCCACTGAAACCGTACTACTGGTAAGGAGTCGTCGTTTAGCTTGGTCAACTTTTTCTTCGTTAACCTGACAGCCACCGCATTCTTTACAATCATCGGTCATTTTTCAGTTCCCTTTGTGAGTTGAACTGACTGGAGTATGGGGAACGCGGTGATCAGTAGATTTCAAAATGCCGATTGCTTTGTCATGATCTTGCTAATTGTTATTGAAAGCATAAGCGCGATACCGAGATTTTGGGGCAGCAACTTTTTGACACTTCAAAAATCTGAAAGATCATCGCACCTTCTCGTGCTAACTTTGGCGAATTCGAGCGGTGAGGCAATAGAAATATGGTCTCAAATAAAATCAGAGGAACTTGTCGACCAGTTCGTTTTTAAAAAACCGAACACTAGTTTTTTTGTTTTGCAATTGAACACTAACGGTTCTGCAGCAATCAGAGCAATCTAGGTGAGACAGACAATATGAAATGAAATATACATTCAGTGAATTTGAATTTGATGGCTTGAGAGGAGAGTTGAGGCATAAAGGTCAACTCGTGCGGCTCGAGCCGCAGGTTTGCCAACTGTTAACGATGTTGATTTCACGGCATGGAGAATTTGTTAGTCGTGACGAGATACTTGAAGAAATTTGGATCGGACGTTCAGTATCATCACAAGTCGTCGATAACCGAATTAGGGCGGCACGCATAGCATTAGGTGACAATGGCAAGCGACAAAAATATATTAAGACTTACCCCAATCGCGGGTTTCGTTTTGTAGCAGAGATTGAAAACCCGATTCTGGAGAAGGAACCACAGTCCGATACGACAAATGGATGGTTTTATCCCGTAGGCAAAATACTCAATGGGTATAGAATTCGGCCAGAATTTATCAGTTCTATCGGAATCTTGATGGTGCTTTCAATCATCATTACAAAAATATCCACCCCACCTTCCGCCTCCAACGAAGTTATAAGTGTATGGGCAAACCCGAAGCCTGTTGTTGTTGTTTTACCGCTCATTGAAGATCGAGAGGATATTCATTCTAAACGATATGGCACACAACTTGCCGGGGTCATGATTGACGCTCTTTCGCGAGTATCCGACCTCAATGTGATTTCTTCATTGTTGTCATTTCCAATGGCAGATCAATCAACGAATCCCAAAGACACATTAAATACTCTGCGCGCGGACTATCTTGTCACCAACAGCATTTGGCGGGACGAAGAAGGTTTTAATGCAACAATACAACTTGTTCGCGCAGATAATGGAGTCGTCGAATGGTCCAAAAACTTCCACCAAAAGGTCAGTCACAATAGTGAATCAATAATCGTGGATTCCATCGCAAACGAGGCTTTGAACAGCATATCTGACAAACTGGGAATTGATCCAAAACTTCGATTGAATAAGATCAACAACTTACAGTTAGAGTTCCTCCCCACCAAAAACATAAGCTGATAGATTCTCGCTAACCATCCAGAGAAAGCGATATCTATTAGAGAGAGGCCTCAAACGAACGAGGGTTAGTCGCACTTGAAATTGTCGAGAACGAAATCTGCTCAGCCCGATAACATTTCGGCGTTATTCCGATTAACTTTTTGAAAATTGCAGTCATGTGCGATTGTGATGAAAACCCCGAGCAATAAGCAATTTCGCAAATTGACAATGATGACTTTGTCAACATCTCGCATGCAACCTCGACACGCTTTTCTAAGATGTATTGGTGAGGAGTCGACCCCGTCCTGGATTTAAACAAACGACTGAAATATCCTAGAGACATCTGGCATTTCTCGGCCAAATCTTCCAATAAAATTGTGCAATCGATATTCTCTTTGATGTAAGAATCCACCACACGCAATTTCCAATGTGGTAATTCAGACACCAGTCCGGAGTCTTTAGTCAAGTTCTGTTCAGAAAACTCAGCCCGTCCCACCACAGCAATCGCTTGTGCATACTCACCAACATCAAAATCCTCCAGGTACAAATGTCGTTTAGCAGCCAACCCCAGCAGATAAAGACAAGGAGATTTCTGACATAGGACTGTCTCGTTTGATCCGCAGTCCGCATGAAGACCAAGATACTCAGAATGAGATGGTCCGGAAACATCTATCATCATATAGTTGCCGCTCACCACGACTTCATCGGATTCAAAATTTGCTTGAATGAGGAGGCATTCTCCAATCAGGGGACCTTTTGTCATCACGGATACTTCCAACTCTCCAAACGCGATGATGAGAAAGTCTGATTGTTGTTTTGACGCGAAAGACCGAGGGCCATCTTCATCAGTGCAGACAATAATTTTTGGTGCCATCGACGCGTCAGCATTTGAACAAGTAGCCGGTGTCAAAATACCATCGCTCTCTTCATTCAATTGCGATGCATGCCGATGCATGATTCATCCTCCCATATTTCATTACGATCTATAGGAGTAAGCTAGTAAGAACGCTGAACGACGGACAACTATGGAGTTATAATATTCGATACATCAAAATATTGTAGGTTTCTGTAGATCGGGCAAAGAGCATTTGCATTGTCCATCGGCAAAACCAAACGCTTTCATTTTGGGAGAAGCTGCCAAAATTACAACATATTTTAGCGTGTCAATATATGGACTAAACCTCCAATTTCACAGCTATCTGAATTTGCCTACGTCATTAACTCAGCGTTGGCTCAATGCTATTTATACTATCTGTGAACAATAAAATCACTCGCTTTGAGATGCGGCGGAGACACGGACCAGAAACCTGTTTTTTGTGCTTTCGCCTTACCTTCGAGATAGAGCCGCTTGGTATATTTTTTATTAAACTTCAGAGGGTCCTGTTGTTGCGGAACGTGATCAGGAATTGAAGTAAGGTAAAAATTTGACCCGGTATTTTTCGCTCTTGCATAACCACGATATATGGTCTGTTGGGTCAGTTCCCGGGTCAGGCTTCCCACGGATTTGACTGCTATACTATTGATGTTGGGTTGAACCGCGCTGTACGCATCTCGCAATGCAAGTGAACCGTTTATGATTACATAAATATTTCGCTTGCGAGCCGGCACGCGGTACAAAAAATCTCCCAACAAAACCGGTGCTTTTATACCTCCATCAACATGTGCCTGTCTGAGTTGAACACCTCTTTTAGGCTTGATATATACTGGTGGAAACAACACCGGTATGGCAGCCGACGCTCTCATAACTTTTTGGAAAAGCTGAACACGATGAGTTCTTCCGTCAGCGCCTCCACTGGCAAGCAAACCCATATCCCAGGCAACAAGCTCATTTGAATCGATATTCGTTGTGGCGAGATATAACCGTCTTCCTCTGGTGTGTTCTTGCGCAATTTTATCTATAATTTTGTCAGTGATTACTTTCTCAATCTGCTTTTTTAAGGGTGTGTTGTCATACAAACTATCTGAGAAAAAGCCTGCAATGCCTTTCCGTCTAAAGATATCAGAATCGGTTTGGCCGGTATAAAGTTCGCGTAGTTTGGCGTCATATTCCGGTCCCAAGAAAGCTAAAACTGCCATCAGAGCTCCGGTCGACACTCCCGTTACAACGTCAAATTTTGGACGGTTGCCTGTTTCGGTCCAGCCATTCAGAACACCTACACCGTAGGCTCCATCAGAACCGCCACCAGATAATGCCAACACATTAAGTGTTTTTCGCGGAGCTCTTAAAAGAGCTCGCTTGGCGGCCGTATCCTCTTCAGCAATCGTTATGGCCTCGGAAGGAGTTATGCTTCTAAAATCCGGACTCTCCGCTGGGCGGCCTACACAGGAAGCCAAGATAACCCCTGCGATAAGAATCAGAGTCCTACCCAGCATAACTTGTAGTCTGAGTTTATCGTTTTGCGAAAATGAGCACATAGTCAAAAACTACTTTTTAACTCGTATAAAGTGGTGCCATGAAGCCAACTGGAACCTCACAAACATTACCACCTGTTGAGCAAAAAATGAAGACGGTATTAAGTTATAAGATAAAGACATCAATCAGCCACCGTGATCGTCACATACGATGGCTGATCTTATGTCTGCTGACTTCAAGCCGAATTAAAGGTCTTCAACAGCTGTGTGTTGAATATCTTTCCAGATTTGATCCGCTTTTGCGATCGTTCCCAGCTTGTCTTTCTTATATATTTCGATCACTGCAGCGTTCACAAAGAGGTAGACTTTTCCATCTACGATATCGACATAGCGGGTGTCTCCATCAAGCTTCTTTCCTTTCGCAACGCCAAGAATACAAAATCCACCGTATTCAGGCATAAAGGCTGCCGGGTCTGCAACAAACTTGGCTTTGGCATCTGCTGTTGCGAAATAAAATTCGACACCTTCATGAACAACAGAATGTGTGTCGATACCTCTGACTTCAGCACCCGTTTGGCTCAAAGCAACAGGGTCAGTTCCATGCATGGCTAATGGGTTGCCATTGTTTGTGAGGCCGTTTGAAACATTGTAGTTATCTGCCGCAAATGCGAACGAAGAAAATGCCAGTTGTCCAACTGTTGCAAGTACGGAAAGCTTTAGTAAATAATTCATGATATGCTCCAATGATATCTGGGGGTTAATTCACGACATTGGATGCCGATGAGTTACCGTAAATTTGAAAGCCAGATACCGATTTCACAATTGAGCGCATTTATCAGTTTACTGCGTTAAGTTCGGCCAAGGTTAAGATTCCAGATCACAGTGGCGTGATTCAATTTGGCAAACCTGCTGATTGCAACGCTCGTTTGTCTTCACACAGTAAAGCCTTCTGTGAGTACAACTGAGAATCTATCCATTTTGAAATTGTAAATTTAGGTTGGTGACGCAATATTGCATCAGCAGTCGAATGAGCCATTTCGATCTCACCTTGTGCCGCGTAAACAATCGCCAAATCGATAAGACCAAAACCATTGGCAAGCCGACCATATTCTTCAAACGCTTCAATTGCTTCTTCGAATTGCCCCGTCAGTCTCAGCGCGAATCCATGAATTCCAGCATACCAACCGGGATATTTCGGATTGAGCCTCATCGCCTTACGAATGATTTGAAGAGCATCATGAGGTTGATCATTGAATGCCATAGTCAGGGCCAATTGCCCCGTTACGTCTGCATGATTGGGGTTGATCGCTAATGCCGTAGAATACCTTTCGATGGCTGCATCATGATTGCCTTCAATTGTGTCGACAAAGCCCAACACAGCATAAGCTTCCGGGTTTTGCAGGTCCAATTCTAATGCTTGCCTGGCATATTTGCGGGCTTCCGCAATTGACTTAATTTTCGAAATACCAAATTCATGCCGGCCCTCAACCGCATTTATGAACCCAAGTGTACATAGCGGTGCCGAATAGTGTGGGTCTATCTTATTGGCTCGCAATGCAAAGCGTCGTGCCTCGCTAAAGTTTTCTTTGGTGATTACGCGAGACAAAGCTACCGCACGCATTTGTTGCGCCCATGCATCTACAGATTTTGTACCCGACCCTCTAAACCGCGCCATCTCTCCTTCAGTGAGTTCCGCTTGGAGTTCTATAGCGACACTAAGAGCAATTTCATCCTGAAGCGCAAAAATATCTTCCAACGAGCGATCGTATCTATTTCCCCACAGGTGATGAGCACTTGTCGCATCAATAAGTTGGGCCGTTATCCGCACCATATTCCCCGACTTACGTACACTTCCTTCAAGGACGTAACGCACACCTTGTTCTGCCCCGACCCGTTTTACATCTACAGATTGCCCTTTATATGTGAATGTTGAATTTCGAGCGACCACCAGTAAATTGGGCACCTTGGATAGCGTTGTAATTATTTCTTCGGCCACACCATCGGCAAACACCTCTTGCTCAGGATCATGACTCATATTTTGAAAAGGAAGTACCGCTATTGATGGCATGACATCAGTTGTATCTGCCTGAGGTGCGAGTTCTTTACTCATCGGTGCATTGGATGACCATTTCCAAACCGTGACGGGTTCCAAGATATTCTTGAGATCGCGTGGACCGCATAGATCCAGAGTGCAATCCACCCGATTGCGAACATAGCGATAGGTTTCATCTGATATGAAAACACCATCAGGTTCACACAGTCCTTCCAGACGGGCGGCAATATTTACACCATCACCTAAAATATCATTTCCATCAGCAATAATGTCACCGACATGAATTCCAACACGGAAACAAACGCGCTTGTCCAATGCTATCGCTTTGTTGCGGGAAATTACGGCTTCTTGTATCGAGATCGCGCATCGCACCGCGTCAACAGCACTGGAAAATTCCATGATCAAACTATCACCAGCACTGTTGGCGATACGCCCTCTATGCTCATTAATAAGTGGATCAAAAACCTCTGTTCGATGTGAGCGATAGTGACCTAAAGTACCTTCTTCATCTTCGGCCATGAGCTTGGAATAGCCAACGATATCAGTGGCAACGACTGCAACCAGTTTTCTAATTTCGCGCTGCACTTGAAAGAACCCTTCTGTAAATTCTTTGACGACACGCCCACTTATTTCCGGAAGTACCAAGAGTCTCAATAATATGCATAACCAAGCATGAGGTTGGCGTCGGTCGTTGTTATCCGTTATTCTCTATCAGTATCTAATTTCGCGATTTCACCAGTGACCATAAAGACAAGATAAGGCCCTCAAAATCGCGAATTGAATCCACATCGCCTGGATAAACTCGTCAAGTTTAATTTTCAGGCAGTCACAGACAAACGATATAGCCGTTCATTTTGTGAAGTTGGAGAAATGACATCAAACATCCCTATGATTGCAACTTTTGATTTATGCGATCATTGGTGTGAATTGCTTTGTAGGCTGAAAACAATTTGGAAATAATAATCTGAATGATGTTCCGCGTTCAGCCGTGTCCATTTTCGTCAAGCGCCCACCCATTTGACGGCTCAACGAAACAACTGTTGGTAAACCAATTCCATGTTGGCGCTTGTCAACCACATTGTCCGGCTTCGTCTTCAAAAGCACCATCTGCAAACCTGACGCATTGAACCCGGGGCCATCATCAATAACTTCTATGGCGAGTGCGCCATCGCGTTTTTCAACTCTTATATCAACCGCGCTACCATCTGACTCACAAACCGCTTTCGCCGCATTTTCGATTAGATTAAACAACACACGATACAAACGTGCCTGACAAAGTGGTGCGGTCAATTTTTCGGAGCAATGAACGCGAAAGGAAAGTTTTTGCCCATGTTGAATTTCGAGTTGACCCACAATTTCGTTAATTAAATCAGCCAAGAATACAGATTTTGTTTCATCCTTAGATCGGGGAGAGGTTTCAGCGTCAATGGCTGCTCGACAAAATGCGGTACAAGCGTCTGCCACTTTTGAAATGCGTTTTGCCAAGTCGACCGTACGATTATCAGTTGAGTCTTCTAAAACCTCAGATGCAAGTAAGATGGTTGCCATCATATTGCGGATATCATGGCTGAGGCTGGCTACTTCACTTACATGATCGTTCATGACGGTTTCCTTCAAGGTATAGTAAGAGGTACGACTCCATTTTCATGTTCAAAATTGATCGAAAATTTACAAAGTATCTATTCGGATAATGCTTGTTTGTCAGATCTTTGCTGTTTGTTAGCGATGTGTTCTTGCTTCAAATGATTAATATTGAAGCACACAATCTTCATCTGGCCATTGCGAGTTCATTCATTAAACTGTCATCTGTTTTTTGTTCAATTTCTTTGGCTGCATTGTCAGCAGCTTCAAGTGCGCCTTCCAAAAACCCACCGAATTGTGGCGCGACTTCTGTAGAACCAAACAACAAACGTCCCTCATAAAGCCTCTGCATAGCGCGCGGTAAATTGTAAGTTGGATGAGTGTATGCAGGCTCATGATCCAAAGGTACCGAAGTATTTGAATCATAGGCCCAATCTTTCACAAACAGTGATTTGGGCTTAAGTGCCTTAGACCCAAATAGGCGTGCCAATTGCTGAAGGACAGCATGCTGCAATTTCTGTTTGTCATGGCGCAACGTTACAGGAACGCCAATAAAACCAAACAATGCAAACGGACCTCCCTCGTAAGGCGATGCATCGTGAATTTCCACCATTGGTCCGGCGCGACTAATTGCATCTCCAGATAATCCAGACATCCTCCAAAATGGTTGGTCATAGACAGCAACTGCTTTTGCCTGACCTGCCATCCAAGTGGCGATGTCGTTCATTGCGGAAATAGTCGGCTGGGGCAATGCGGGGTGAAACTCAACCTTTTGCGCAATCACTCTTGGTGGCACACATAAGACAACACGATCTGCAGCGATCACCCGTTGTTTGCCTTTTTGCGATACCGAAGCTTCAATCCCGTACCGGCCAAAATCAAGGCGGTCGAGAGACGTGTTCAGCGAAAGCTTTTCTTTAGGCAACTCCCTAACTAATGCATCAATCAAACTTACCAATCCGCCGACCAGGCGTAACGATCCCATCATCATCGATGCACCAGCACCACGTCGAATAGCACCACTATCATCTTCGTAGGATTGAGAACCTTGACCATATTGCTCGAAAACCTGAAGTCCAAGATCCTCTACAAGACGTTGAATGCGTGGCTGTCCGTGCCAAAACCAAGCTGGCCCCATATCAAAATACCCATCATCCTCAAAGCAGGTTTTAATGCGCCCTCCAAAACGATCTCGTATCTCAATCAGATGATAGGGAGTACCACTCTGCTCAAGTTTATGTGCAAGCCTAAGGCCTGAGAGTCCTGCCCCAACGATGAGAACGTCAGTTGATTTGGACATAATCTAAAAGCTTTCTGATTGCGGACGAAGATCCATTTCATGACTCCACACCGAATTCGGTTGGTGAGCCGCCTGCCAATAGGCCTCCGCAATATCTTTAGGTTGCATCATTCTAGACGGATCAAGGCTGTGCAGTTCACGGCTTCTCGGTGTATCGATTATGCCATCCAGGATCATGTGAACGACATGTATTCCATAGGCTTGATATTCACGCGCCAAGGACTGGGTCAGTCCCCGCAAGGCAAATTTCGCGGACGCAAATGCTGAGAAATTTGCGCCACCACGCAGACTTGCTGTCGCCCCGGAAACTAAGAAGGCCCCGCCCCCTGACTGCACCATTGGATCCATCGTAGACTGAGCTAAAATGGCTGCACTTTTAACCATCGAATTCCATGTACTTTGGAAGTTGGCAACAGTGGTTTGTCCGAAAGGCGCAATTACCAGTTCAGCTGTATTATGCACGACAACTTTTGGAGGGCCGAATTCTGATAAGATACGTTGGAGTTCTACCGGCGCCGTTTTATCATCAGACAAGTCAATTTGAACAAAAGTTCCAACGCTGTGTTTGGGCTTTGATCGTCCAAGACCTACAACTGTATATTCATCCGCTTCAAATCGGGACAGCAATGCAGTACCAAGTCCACTACCTGCTCCGGCAACCAAAGCCAAAGGTTTTTTCGCAGCCATGGTCAAACTGCCGGTGGCTTAGCGTGAGGGATGTGGCGCAGTTTCACCCAAACTTTGGTGTCATCCGAATTTGAAACCGCATTAAGCTTCCCGCCAACAGGCACACGTAACCATGAATGTTTGCGCAATGTGTCATCGCCCTCAGTGAAGCTGCCATTCAAGACAAGAAATTCTCCACCTTCCGGTAAATCCATTTCAATTTTTGCGCCCTTAGCCCAGTTTTCTGTGCGAACAGTTTCACGACCATCTTGATATAGAGGAATGACAGAAACACCGACCCTGTCAGCCGCCGCAACAGCCTCTGTCTTATTCATGTTGATCATGATCTGAGTTCGGTCAGTCATATCAAACTGCCAAAGTTTCACAAAGATCACACACCCCTTTTCAGAGCTCGGTGTATGCGAGGATGTTGGTGGATTGCGAATATACGACCCTACCGGAAAATCGCCATGCTCATCTTGGAACACGCCGTCCAATACAATGAACTCTTCACCGCCAGTATGTTCATGTGCTGAGAACTTACTTTTAGGGGCATAACGAACTATCGTCGTTGCACGCGCCACTTCCCCACCAATACGATCAAGCATACGCCGATCAACACCCGGCATGGGAGAGGCCAACCATTCAACTTCGTCAGAATGAACAACAACACGTTTACTAAAATCAGCATGGAGTTCCATGGCAGTCTCCTTTGTTATTTAACACTATTTGCAACCAATTTTCTGGCCGCAGAACAACATTGTGTTGCACGATATTATCAGTCCAAGGGTTTTAGATCACCCAGCATTGTTGGAATTAATTCACTGACTGTTGGGTGGATATGCACAGCACGTTGTATGACTTGATAAGGCGCATCTGCGTACATGACATCAATAATGCCGTGGATAGCTTCATCCCCTTCAATACCAAGAATGGTGGCACCCAATATCTTGTCGGTTTCCGCATCAACCAAAACCTTCATGAACCCTTGCGTTTCACTGCGCTCACGCGCCCGTCCAACCCGAGCCATCATCATTTTACCAACCAGCGCCTTGCATCCGCTCTCACGCACTTGCGCCTCGCTCATTCCAACACGACCAAGGGGTGGGTCAACAAACAATCCATAAACCGGAATACGGTCAGAGATTTTTCTGGTGTCGCCATCAAACATATTGGCAGCCAAAATTTCAAAATCATTAAATGCAGTATGGGTGAACGCGCCACGTCCGTTAACATCACCCATAGCCCAAATATGAGGAATATTGGTACGCAACTGATCGTCAACTTTGATGAAGCCACGTTCATCAGTTTCGATGTTTGCTGTTTCCAGCCCAAGATCATCAGTGTTTGGTCTTCGTCCAACTGCAAATAAGAGATGACTGCCAATAATCTCATCATTATCCGGCCCATCATTAAGCGGCTTGCAATTGGTGGTTACACGAACACCCACGTCGTGCTTCACCAGTTCAATACAATCTGCTCCCAGTTGAAATTCAACACCTTCAGCTTCCAAAATTTCCTGAACAGCAATTGAGACTTCTTCATCTTCACGGGCGATTAATCTTCGGGATCTTTCCACAACTGTCACCCGGCTGCCGAAGCGGCGGTACATTTGTGCAAATTCCAAACCGATGTAACTGCCGCCTACAATAATCAGATGTTCCGGCAGAAAATCGACATCCATCATGCTGGAGTTGGTCAAATAATCGATATCATCAACGCCGGGAAAATCTGGAACGGTTGCACGCCCGCCTACATTAAGCACGATCTTATCCGTCTCGAGCAATTCACCATTCACCCGAACATTATGAGCGCCTTCCAGTCGGGCGTGGCCTTCGATAATCGTCAAATTTTCCATTCTATTGAGCCAGTTTGTGACCCCATCATTGGATTGTTTAACGATTTTGTCCTTGCGTGATTTTACCTTGCCCATGTCGACTTTGATCTCACCGGCAATTGACACACCAAAATCATCTGCACGCCTCGCCACATAGGCAGCACGCGCGCTCGCTACGAGTGTTTTGGTGGGAATACATCCTACATTGACACAAGTACCACCAAGCAATTTTCTTTCGATGATCGCGACCTTCAAGCCTTCTTGTGTCATCCGTTCAGCAAGTGATGGGCCGGCCTGACCCGCACCAATAATTATGGCGTCAAATTTCTTGCTCATATCTTATTCCCCATTGGACCTAATTCCCAATTGCTTTGTGGTTGTGAAAAGAAGCAAAGATTCAATCCCGGATCAAAAATACCATCGTGTTATTCAATTGTTTCGTCGAGGTCTGGAGACGATATTGCGACCAATTCAGAAACCCAGATCAACATCAATTTTCCCAATCAATCGAATTCCGGTAGCGATCACACCCTTAAAAAGAAAATAAAGTTCGCAAGGGTTTGAAAATATCAAACCTTCTCTCTTTTTAAGTCTGGGTTTCTATCAACAATCATGTTCATTTATTTTAACTTGTTGATTGATCAAATACGGCGGTCAGTAACATTCGAAAAACCGCCACTATTTCCAATAAAACTAGAAATACCTTATTGCTGCGGCAGGAAGGAAACGACCATCATTTTTTCAATCTAATTTGAGCGATACCAGCAGCGATATTTACGCCTTCTGAAGTAGAGACACTGAGTGGCTGCAAGGCAAAATTGTTACCAGCTCCACCAACAAGAACGTTCGCGCCTAATCCAACAACCAACGCAGCTTCGGCTGAAGCGCCGGAATATCTGCCAACCAACTCACCTGAATCAAAATCTTTTGTACTACCAGATACAACAGCCCAGATAATCCGAGACCTGCCTGTATAACCAATATCAATGCCAAATTTGTTTATGGTGCCGCTATATTTCTCTGGAGAATATTTGGGATTCACCGGTGTAAAGAGACAACTTAAATCTTTTGACGAACCAAATATGAATCCGGTACCGCCAGCCACTTCACAAGTGAGTTTTCCTAACTTTATTCCACCTTCCTTTGCCTCAACCTGAACGTGAGAGAACATCAATCCGATTGTCGCAATAGAAGTTAAAACCAATCGTTTCATTTCTATGTATTCCTAAATTTGAGGGACGTGAAATTGACGCATAATGGCTGAGTATTCAGCCCTAAATACCTACAATGCACATGCACCGATTGTGAGAGTTACTGCGCTGAACCAAAATCATTATTGGTGCTGCATACACTTGATGAACGACAGGCAACTGCGAAAATAACAACAGTCAAAAAGAAGATATCAAAAGCTCAGGCGTTTTTACTGCGGTCAAATTCTCAGCTGGAAAAACCAGCTGAGAACTAAAGCAAAAATCATTCAGGTAGTGGGAGTGGCGTCAGGATTGGTTTGTAGAATTTATCAAAGACCATGTCCTCACCCGCGTTGTCGATGTGACATTGGGCGCAAGCTGCTGCAGGAGCGGCTGCGGCACTTTTTGCATAAGGCGGTGCATGGTGGCCAAAATTGAAGTACCCCCAATTCTTGGTCTCGGAAAACCTGGAAGAGTCTTTGACGGCAACATCCATCCCGTTAACAGCACCCGGGAAATATCCTCGACCGGACACTTCGTAACGTGAGCCATCTGCTTCGTCACCTTTTGGTTGATCAACGAGCTGCAATTCTTTCAGCATCATAGTCCCCTCAGGCCACTTACCGGATTTGCGGAATTCTTTAAACGCAGACGGTTGCACATAAACATTATGGTATTCTGGGAAACCAGCTTTGCCATTGTTGAGAGCGTTTGGCGTAAATGGTGAACCAAGGTAAACCCAAAGGGCCCTGAACTCTGTCGGTTGCAACAGCTCTCCCTTGTCATTCCATTTTGGTGTAATTTCTACTCCATAGTTTGCGTTTTGAGCCTGTGCAACTTGAGGTAGAGAAAACGCTAAAGTTCCGACCCCAACAAATATAGCGATAGCTGTGGAAGCTGCTATCGGAACCAGACCGTCGACAAATTTGCGAGGCTTGTCTCCAAGAGCGCTTATTTTGTCACTATGGTCGATATAGTTTTTTCCAAGATCTTTACTCATATCACAATTCCTTTTGTCAAATTAGGGTTGATTGAGCATGGGGATCAAGCTGACTTTAGGATTTCAATTTACATGGAATTTGTCATGATCTTGCTATTTGTTCCAATATACCTCCCAGATCATAATCATTGTATACGACAAACCTCCGAGTTGGCATCAGCAGAACATCGGCAACGAATTGTCTTCTGTGGCTACTCGCCTCATACTGAAGCCTCAATCATTTTTCCGCCGAGTTTTGCTACACCGCCAGTTGCGTTTAAAAAGCCTACAGCAACATTGAGGAGGTTGTTTTGCCATAACCGGATGGGCCAAGCACCGAAAGCAGTTCGTTCTTTTGGCACTAAGATTTGTAATGCGTACATGATCACTATCTCAAAATGCAAAGAGGCGCATCGTGGATGCGCCTCTCAATATCAATAAAGATAAGGTTAGAAAACTAGCCGCGACCTTTCCAAGGAACCAGCTTATTTTCGGCCATACGCATCAGCACATCGATGCCAAACCCGATTACACCAATAATGATGATACCAATCAAAACAATATCAGTGAGTTGGAACTTCGACGCAGCGATAATCATTTTGCCGGCACCTTTTTCAGCTGCCACCAATTCGGCCGCAACAACTGTTCCCCAACAAACACCCATGGCAACACGGGCCGCTGTGAAGATTTCCGGCAATGAGTTCGGCAAAATAACCTTGCTCAACAACTGTCTCTTGGTAGCCCCCAGCGAATAGGCCGCATGAACTTTTGAAATGCTCACGCCGGATACACCCGCACGTGCGCCAATAATCATGATCCACAATGCAGCTAAGAACAGAAGGCTGATTTTGCCTTGCTCACCAATACCGAACCAAATGATAACCAGAGGAATCAATGCCAATGGCGGTACAGGGCGCATGAATTCAACAATCGGATCGAACCAACCGCGAAGCCACGAGTTCAACCCCATAGCAAAACCAAGAGGAATACCAAACAAACAACCAAGGAAGAAACCGAGGACCACGCGAATTAGTGACCACATTACGTTTTCCCAAAGACCAACCCCTTGATATCCTTCAGCATTCAATTGCAGAAAGCGTTTCCAGACTTGTTCTGGCGGAGGCAAATAAAGTGCCTCCATTGTCAATCCTTCTTCCGGACGAACTTGCAAGCTACCTGATGACAACATGGCAACTTCACCACCGTCAAATGGAACTATGCCGCCCGGAGCAATGGCTTGACCGTTGATCTCTGTTACCTTGTAGCCTTTTTCTTTACCGCCTTCATCGTTACTTTGAACTCGAACAATTTTGCGACGACGTTCAGGCAATGCAACTGTATCATTGGCGACAATTCCAACGGCACCATCTGCAGGTGCATTTGGCGCCCTACTGTCGTCTGAACCAAATTCAAACACCTTTACAGCGACTTGACCTTTACCGGTTTCACCATCTGCGTTCACCGCAGAATACTCAAATTGTGCCACGCCGGTAAATGGTTTTGGCAGGCTGAAAGGAAGAAGCGTTGAGCCTGTGGCGATGCCCCAAATCAAGAACACCGTAATCACGCCGGCAACTGAAGCCACACGGTTTGCGGAAACCGAGCTCTCATCACCAAAGGTGACAGTTTTCAAACTGGCATAGCCGCGCAATTGATTTTGTTTGGAATTTATAAAATTCCAGATGAAATAGACAAGTCCACTGATTGCAAGGAAAATTGCGAAGATCACAGAGATACCGAGGATCATCCAAAATGTTGTTATGAGTGCATCAAATAATTCTTGAGCCATTTTACCGCCCCTTAAGCTGTTTCAGTCCGACCCATGATTTCCTCTTCCATGTCCCAGATCATGTTGAGGATTTCATCGCGGGTCTTGCCAAAATCTTCGTGTTGTTTCACTTCGCGCAAATCGGCACCAACACCAATTTCCGCAAATGGAAGGCGATATTCTTTGTGAATACGACCGGGACGTGGTGCCATCACGATCAAGCGTTCACCAAGCAACAATGCTTCTTCCACAGAGTGTGTGATAAGGATGATTGTCTTGCCAGTCTTTTTCCAAATATCGAGCACAAGGCTTTGCATTTTTTCGCGGGTCAATGCATCCAATGCGCCAAGAGGCTCATCCATTAAAACAACATCAGGATCGTTTGCAAGGCAACGAGCCAAAGCCACACGTTGCTGCATACCACCTGACAATTCATAAATCATTTTCTGGCCGAAATCCTGAAGGCCAACAATGCCCAGAAGTTCGTTCACACGGGCATCTATTTCCACCTGCGGGGTGCCCTTCATTTTCGGACCAAAGCCAATGTTTTTTGAAACATTCATCCATTCAAACAATGCGCCTTGCTGGAAAACCATTCCCCGCTCAGAGCTTGGTCCAGTGACCTCATGTTCGTTCAGATTAATCTTGCCACCCGTTGGTGCAAGGAAACCTGCAAGGATGTTCAGCAAAGTTGTTTTGCCGCAACCAGAAGGCCCCAACACGGAAATCAATTCGCCTTCCTTAATATCAATACTAACGTTTTTCAGTGCCTCGACACTACCACCAGCCGGCAGTTCAAAGGTCATTGAAATGTCATCTACTATGAGACCCGACATCGCTTTTCTTTCTTAAGAGATATAAAAAAGGCGCGGCGGAAGATGATTCCACCGCGCCTCAATGAACACGAATGATGTTTGAAGCAAAAACTGACTTAAAAGCAGCTTATGCAACGCCCATCAAACTGATTACATTTTTGAAGCAGCTTCCAGGTAGGAAGAGTTCACCAATGAGCCATAGTCAGACAAAGCTTTGATTTTGCCATCTTTTTCAAGACCAGCAGCGCTTTCAGCCATGTTTTTGGCAACAAAACCACCCATCCACTTTTCTGAAAGTTGCTCAGCAACTGTTGGGAATACAAATGTTCCGATAACAGCTTTTGTGCCATCAAGATCCATACCGGCAGACTTCTGAATGTCGTTGATCATACCAGCTGAGTCAGCTGCATATTTAGCATTCATATCAGCTGTGATTTTGAGGAATTTGGCAAGAAGCTTTGGATTTTCTTCGCCGAATGCAGTTGGAACAGATGTCACGTCGTACACTTGGCCAACAACAGATTCTTTTTCAGCACCTTCAATAATCGGGTTGCCGTGCTCTTTCATCTTGCGAAGCGAACCACCCCAGCCACAAGCCATGGCAAGGTCTGTATTTGGTTGTGCAATCGCAGCAGCGGAGTCGGAAGGTGACATATCAACGATTGTCAGATCTGATTCAGCAATATTGAGATATTTGATTTGCTTCAAGAAACCAGAATGCGCAGCAGTTCCCAAAGGCACAGCAACTTTTTTGCCCTTCAGTTTTTCAGCAGCGTTTTCTTTGTTAACTTCAAGCTCTGAACGAACAACGCAGTTGTCGTTGTCAGAATATGAAACAGCAACATCAACAACTTGAAGATCTTGACCAGCAGCTGTTGCAACGAGGAAAGGTGTCACGCCTTGCGAGAAAGAAATATGCACGTCGCCTGAAGCCATAGCAGCAGACATTGCTGTACCAGCGTCGAAAGACACCCAATTCACTTTAACGCCGAGTTCTTTTTCATAAATTTTGTTTGTTTGCGCGAACTGGTTTGGTGTTGGCCATTCCAAGAAGTAAGCAACAGTGATTTCTTTCAAGTGACTGTCAGCTTGTGCAGATGTAACCGCAGCGCCAACCATGGCTGTTGCAAGCAACAGGTTTTTGAATGTTTTGTTCATTTGATAGTTCTCCCTAGGGTGTTCAATTGTGAATTGAGACAATTCTGTCCTCCACAACAAATCAATAAATCACCTAATTTCGACGTTTTTATCTATCAGCGTCATGATTTGGCTTTCCAGTGTTTTGTTGCTTCAGTCTCACAACAGATTGCGAGCCTGAATTCACAAAACAACATTCTCTAAACCAAAGCGTTAGTCAATAACTGGTCACAAATTGAGGTCGTTTCTGGCCTCATATTTATATCGGTATCAGCGAAACAGAAATTTCAGTTCACACGCCCGATAAAATCGATCTTCAATCATTTTCGACAACCTGAGGAATGGGAGCTGTTCCGCGGATTTTACATGAAATGTTTCAATTTGTGTTAGAATGCATTTTGTCATTTCGGATGTCGTGGAGAAATTAATTTGATTGATCATACTGGAATAAGTGTTTCAGATTTTGAGAAGGCGAAGTCATTTTACGACCAAGCCTTGGCAACATTGGGAGTGTTGCAGCTCTATACGATTCCACTTGAAGAAACGGGTGGCGAGAAAGTCGTAGGTTATGCCCGAGATAAAGCATCGCCCTCGTTCTGGCTGAATGATGGTGCAGCACAAGTTCCGCCATTGCACATTGCTTTCAGCGCTGAAAATCGCGCGCAGGTGGATACTTTTTACGCAGCCGCATTAGCAGCCGGTGGAACCGACAATGGCGCACCGGGCCTTCGCCCTATATACCACGAAGATTATTACGGTGCCTTTGTTTTGGATATGGACGGAAACAACATCGAAGCCGTTTGCCATTTATCTGAGAAAAATTCCTAACATTAGAACTGGTGCCTTGTTGTTTGAAACACACGCAAACGCATGATTATTTCACTTGGATTTTTTGTTTGTGGGGTTTCGTCTGAAGTCGCATCATTGCAACATCAATAAATTGGTTCTGAATTCGTGATGTCTTCGGAAGTGCAATTTTTCTTGCGGAGACAATGATGTTCAATCATACAATGAAGTTTGACCTTGGTGATGACGTAAACGCACTGCGTGAAATGGTTCATCGCTGGGCACAAGACAGGGTCAAACCTCTCGCCGCAGAGATTGACGCCAAAAATGAGTTCCCGCCACATCTCTGGGAAGAGATGGGTGAACTCGGTCTGTTGGGTATTACGGTTCCTGAAGAAAACGGTGGGGCCGGCATGGGATATCTGGCCCACACTGTCGCAGTCGAAGAAATCGCCCGCGCCAGCGCATCTGTTTCCCTAAGTTATGGTGCCCACTCAAACCTCTGCGTCAACCAGATCAATTTGAATGGCAATAAAGATCAAAAGGCTAAATACCTCCCTGACTTGATCAGTGGCAAAAGCGTTGGAGCACTTGCCATGTCCGAGTCCGGTGCCGGATCTGATGTGGTGGGTATGAAATTGTCTGCAGAGCGGATGAATGGCTATTACACGCTAAACGGCACCAAATACTGGATCACCAATGGGGGCGAAGCCAACACACTGGTTGTTTATGCCAAAACTGATGTGGACGCAGGGTCCAAAGGCATGACTGCATTCCTTATCAAAAAAGACATGCCCGGTTTCACCCAATCCAATCACTTCGACAAATTGGGAATGCGCGGTTCAAACACGGTTGAACTCGTTTTTGACAATGTGGAAGTACCATTTGAAAACGTCTTGGGCGAAGTTGGCAAAGGCGTCAAAGTTCTGATGTCCGGCCTCGACTATGAACGCGTGGTTTTGTCCGGCATTGGTTGTGGCATTATGGCAGCATGCCTTGATGAGATCATGCCATACATGGTTGAGCGCAAACAGTTTGGCGAGAGCATTGGCAACTTCCAGTTGATGCAAGGCAAGATCGCCGACATGTACACCAAAATGAATTCCGCGCGCGCCTATGTTTATGAAGTAGCAAAGGCGTGCGATCGAGGAGAAGTCACACGGCAAGATGCGGCTGCATGTGTGTTATATTCATCTGAAGAAGCGATGGTCGTTGCCCATCAAGCGGTTCAAGCCATGGGTGGTGCAGGATTCATGAACGAAACGCCCGTAAGCCGATTGTTCCGCGATGCCAAACTGATGGAAATCGGTGCGGGCACATCCGAAATTCGCCGCATGTTGATTGGTCGTGAAATGATGAGCGCGATGAAATAGCAACCAACTTTAGTTTTGGTCTTGAAGGCGTGAATGGGGGACAGCAATGCCATACTATGCAGATGTAGCCATTGTGGGTGCAGGACCCGTTGGAACACTTTTAGCAATTTTGCTTGGCAAAGAAGGCAAACGTGTCACGCTGATTGAACGTTGGCCAACTCTTTATGATCGCCCGCGTGCTGTCACCATGGACCATGAGGTTGCACGTATTCTGGCGACATTGGGGATTGATTGTAACAATGACCCCGCGATCGAATATCATGATGAATTATATTATTGGAAAGCTGCCAATCGTGAGGATCTTCAAGTTGTCGATTGGAAAAGCGTTTCGCCGTCTGGTTGGCGTGTCACTTATTGGTTCAATCAACCCGAATTGGAAACCAGACTTCTTGGTATTGCAGCGACCATCCCGACGATTAATTTAATTCGCGGTTGGGAAGCGGTCGAACTGTCACAAGACGAAATGGGCGTTGCGCTGTCTCTGCAAGAAACAGAAGAAATCAACGGGAAAGACGGCGAAAGAAAAACTCTGCGCGCGAAATATGCAGTGGGCTGTGACGGAGCTAACAGTTTTGTGCGCGAACAATTGGGGATCTCAGTCGTCGATAAAGGTTATTTTTTCGACTGGCTGATTTTGGATATGATCCCCGACAAGTCGTATTCAATCTCTCCAGCGCAATGGCAATTGTGTGACCCAAAACGTCCGACCACAATTGTGCCGGGTGGCCCTGGCCGTAGGCGTTGGGAATTTATGGTACTACCTGACGAATCTTCTGAAGACATCGCCAAACCAGAAAACGCATGGCGTTTGTTAGAGCCATGGGGATTGACCCCGGAAAATGCAAAGCTAGAACGCAGTGCCGTTTATCAGTTTCAAGCCCGTTGGGCTGAGCAATGGCGTGTTGGCAAATGCGTGATCGCAGGTGACGCAGCTCACCTCATGCCTCCATTTGCAGGTGAAGGCATGTGCGCAGGGTTTCGCGATGCCGTGGCACTAGGGTGGCGTTTAAATGCAATATTGGAAAACAAAACGGAAGAAGCCGTTCTGGACTCTTATGTAAGTGAACGTATCCATCACGCCAAACACTATATCGACTTCAGCCAAGAGCTCGGCAACATTATTTGCATCTCAGATCCTGAAGAAGCTGCTGAACGTGACAGAGCTATGAAAGCGGCCCTTGCCGAACGCAATCATGAGCCGATTTCCGGAGATCTCGTTCATTTAGGTTCAGGCATTTGGTGTGAAGATACGGCAGCTGCAGGTGAACTCTCTACGCAGGGCGTTGTTGAATACAATGGAAAGCGAGGCTTGTTTGATCAAACCGTCGGTCATGGATGGATGGTGATTGGTTTCAATGCCGATCCATCAGACGTTTTGACTGACAAACAGCTTCAAAACATCAAGCAAATCGGTGGCCAAACAATCAACATTGGTTCCTTCAAAACAGATTGTGACGTGATTGATGTGGATGGCACTTATGCTAAATGGATGGCAGAAATCGATGCGAAATATTTCATCCTGCGACCAGACTTTTATGTGGCCGCAACTGCAAATTCAGATGACGAAGCACGTCGTCGTTTTGATGAAATATTTGAAAAATTGCATCTGAAAAATTCCGAAATTGCTGCCTAACCGGAATGTGTTATGTCACGACTGCGCGTGTTTTGAATTCTGAAGCATCCCATGTTCGATTTGTCATAATGTCTTCCAGAACATGAACTGCGGCTAACACGTCTACTTCATCGAGATAAAGCGGAGTAAATCCAAATCTCATGATGTTGGGCGCGCGAAAATCACCAATCACATCTCGTGCAATCAAAGCTTGAATCACAGCATATCCTTCTTCGAATTCAAAAGACACTTGCGATCCCCGTTGTTCTGGATTTCGTGGACTTGCCAATGTTAATTGCGAGCAACACTTTTCGACCTCACGAATGAAAAGTTCTGACAACACAATTGATTTCTCACGAATGTCTCGCATATTCACGCTGTCCCAGATATCCAGCGCTGCATCCAATGCGGCCAACTGAATGATGGGCGGCGTCCCCACACGCATGCGTTCAATACCCGCACCTGGTCGATATTTTTGTTCAAATGCAAATGGCGAATTGTGACCCAACCAACCGGACAATGCGGGTTGAACCTGTTCTAAAATATCTGCTCTCACATAAATAAACGCGGGCGCCCCCGGACCGCCATTGAGATACTTATAAGTGCAGCCCACAGCAAATTCAGCATTGGACTTTTCAATCTCCACGGGCACGGCGCCTGCAGAATGCGCAAGGTCCCAAATCACGACGATACCCAAAGCCTGAGCTTTACGTGTCAAAGCCTCCATATCGTGCATCTTGCCTGACCGGTAATCCACATGGGTCAACATGAGGACAGCCACTTCTTCGTTTAAAGCATTGGAAATTTCATGCGGTTCAACGATACGAAGTTCATGCCCCTTATCGATCGTTTTTAGCAAACCTTCAGCGATGTATAAATCTGTTGGGAAGTTGCCAGAATCTGACAGAATAACACGCCGATCCGGGTTCAGTTCTAAAGCCGATGCCAAAGCCTGATAGACTTTAATAGTCAGAGTATCTCCCAGAACAACAGTGCCCTTCGGTGCGGCAATAAGCGCTCCAACACGATCACCAACACTGCTTGGTTGTTGCATCCATCCGGCTTGGTTCCAGCCTTTTATGAGCATCTTGCCCCATTCGTCATGCAATGTTTTTTGAACACGTTCGGACGTTTTTGAGGGCAATGGCCCAAGTGAGTTCCCGTCCAAATAGATCATGCCTTTTGGAATATCGAAGTGATCTTTTTTCATAAACGAGTCCTCAAACGGTTCACTGCATTGTTGTTGCAGTTTGTGGCAGATCACATTGCAATCGCAAGACAAAATTGAACACACTTCCAACCGAATGTTGGAAGTGGAAATCCTAATGGATCAGTATGATTGATTCAGCTCGTCCGCCGCAGGAATTTCACGCTCACGCTGTGCAATATAGGCCAACAGCTCTTCGTCTTTCGCTTCATCCAATTTGGGTTCCTGATATTCACTCAAGAGCTTTCGAGCGTGACTCAAGGCGCGCTCGGTAATTTCAATGCCGCCCTCAGCCTGCCATTGCTCGATTGAGTTGTTGTCAAACATTTCAGGCATGAAAAAGCCGCGTTCAAAGTTTTCCAAAGTGTGTGGGTGCCCAAGATAATGACCACCGGGGCCGATGTCAGAAACCGCAGACATTCCCTCATCAAAGTCATCCCAGCGCGGTCCCTCTCCCATACGGTGCGCCATAGCGCATTGTTCAGCATCAACAATAAACTTAGCCGTGGAACAGTGCATACCGGCTTCGTTCCAACCAGCCGAATGCCAGATGTAATTGGCACCCGCATGGATTGTTGCCGACAGCGTCGTCGCGCTTTCATATCCGGCTTGAGCGTCAAATGTCTTTGCACCACCCAGAGTGTTGGACGTGCGCCAAGGGACACCATAGTAACGCGCCATTTGGCCAATCATGAAATTCATCAAACTGATTTCTGGTGTTCCAGCCATTGGTGCACCGGACTTCATGGACACTGTAGCAAGATAATGTCCGTAGATCGCGGGAGAGCCTTTTCGAACCACCTGCGTATAAGCCAATGCGCTCAGAGCTTCGGCATTGAGTTGCGCAATGGCGGGCGCCACAGATGCCGGCGTGTTTGCACCGCCTAACACAAATGGAGAACACAAAATTGGCTGATTGCGTTTGCTGAAAGCCCGCAATGCACCCAGCATAGTTTCATCCCAAACCAACGGTGAATTGCCATTGCAATTTCCCGTCACCACTGGATGGGTTTCCATATAGTCTGCTCCAAATAGAATGGCGCACATGTCCATCACATCTTCTGCGTTTTTGGGACTTGTGGTCATACCCATGAAGGTTTTGTTGGAGTGCTTCATTGACGAATAGGTAATGCGCAAGTGGCGTTGGCTAATCGGGTGATCATAGGGCTCTACAATATGATGCGCTGACGAATGCATTGCTGGCAGCATGTGCGCCAATTTGTGAAACATCGCCAAATCGTCAAGTGTTGGATTTCTGCGCACGTCATCAAGATCGCGCAAAAAAGGCGCCCCGGTCATAGGAACAAAGATTGAGTGGTTCCCACCTAAACGAACATTTTTATTTGGGTCACGCGCATGATAGGTGAAGTCAGTGGGAATGGTTTTGATCAGTTCGCGCACCAGATTCCGATCGAGATAAACCCGTTCTCCACGCACATCTGCCCCTGCTTTACGCCAGTCTTCCAGAGCTATTTCATCACGAAAAACCACACCTATATTCTCAAGGATAGACATCGAAGCGTTGTCGATCCGATGGGTTTTTTCCTCATCCATCACTTCGCAGAATGGGAAATTCCGCTTCAATCCAGGAAGCATTATATGGTTTGGTGCAGAGCGTTTTTTCTGACGCGCAACGCGACCACCTGAGCGACCTTTTTCTCTGGCAGTTTCTGTCAATTCAGGGCTCCCACAATATGCAACACAGTAATTTATGTTGAAGCTACACTGTGCAGGATATTCACACACACATCGGTATGCGACATTGTCAGCCCAAATTGGTCGTCGTTTGAAGGAAGGCTTGCATTAGGCTATCGCTTCCTGCTGCAACTACATTGCAACGGCGATGCCCGAAAAAACAATTTTGAAAGATGCAAATCACGACATAATGGTGGTCTCTATAAATTGCCCACTCTTACAACCCAAACTTGTGATTTATACCCGTTTAGACTTCGCTCGCAGCGTTTACGACCGGCAATTCAATGGAGAACGTTGCTCCAATATTCTCGACGCCATCGGCATCAATAGTACCGTTGTGACGGTCCACAATCTTGCGACAGGTGGCAAGCCCGATGCCAGTGCCTTCATATTCCATACGACCATGCAATCTCTGGAAGATAGCAAAGATCTGATCTTTGAAGCGATTGTCAAATCCAATGCCATTGTCGCTAAGTTGCAACTTCAAGAACTCTGCATCACGACCATCATGACCAATTCGATTGGTCGTTTGTGTTGTGATTGTCACAACAGGCGCAACATCAACTTTCCTGAATTTCAAGGAATTACTGATCAGATTTTGGAACAGTTGACGCATTTGTATCTCATCAGCATCAACAGTTGGCAGGTTTTCAAAATTCACAATTGCTTTGGTTTCTTCCAAACGCATTTGGATATCATCTACAACAGACGCAACAACTTGATTGAGGTCTACCTTTTGAAAAGATTTGGCATTGGATGTGACACGGGAAAAACTCAAGAGATCGTTGATCAATTGGCGCATGCGACTCGCCGCGTTTTGAATTCTATCTAAATACAGCTTTCCATCGTCAGTAAGATCATCGTTGAACTTTGTTGTCAGTCGATCACTAAAGGCTTCAATCTTTCTGAGCGGCTCTTGCAGATCATGAGATGCTACATAAGCAAAATTTTGGAGCTCAGAGTTTGAATTCTCAAGCTTCATATTGTTCAGCTTGAGTTGCGCTTGCATTTCTCGTTCTGCTGTTATGTCCATAAACAAAACTAAGGAACCTTGGTCACCTATAGGCGCATGGCGGACTTGAATGATACGACCATCACCAAGTTTATAGTGATTGAGGCTTGGGGTCTTAGAGCCAATACTATTGTTATATCCTGCAGCGGAAACTTCATCGTAATCTGCCGCAAATATACCCAATTCGATTGCTTTTTCCTTCAACTCATTGCGCGTCACTCCGGGTTGCAACACTTCATCTGGAAATCCAAAGATCTTTCGATAAAGTTTGTTGCATCTGACCATCCGATTTTGAGAATCGAACATAATCAAACCGGCAAACATATTTTCAATTGCAATGTTCAATTGCTCCGCACCGTCCATCACCAATTTATTGGCCTCGACGACACGCATCTCTTGAGTTTTAAAATCAGTTACGTCTGACAATATGAATACGGTGCTGCCATCTTCAAGCGATTCTGCTGCAAACCTAATCCACCGTCCATCTGTCAATTGATCAAGTGTAGGGTCTTTCGGGTTTTTCAATTCCCTGCTTGCAAACTCCACAAACTCATCTTCAGTTTGAGTTCCAAGTTCAACTTCGCCACTGCGATAAACGGCGCGGATGATGTCTTCATGCTTTTCACCAACGTAGAGATGTTCTGCTACGTGTGGTGCCAAGTCTCTGTATCTTTGATTGACTGCAACAAGCGTTCCGTCCGGATCAAAAATTGCAAACCCATCAGGTAGATTCTCCAAAGCCAGCTTGAGACGGTGTCTACCAACTTGGAGCGTTTTCTTGCGAGCCTGCATACCTTCTTTTGATACAGTCATGCCCGGCGAGCGTTGGGTGACTGTTTCTACCAGCAAACCAGATGGTTTAAAAAAACGTTCTATATAAACGTAATCACCAGCCGCGCTTTCACTTTCAAAACGATCAGATTTTAACATTTCCAAGCGCTTGATATCTGTTTCGATAACAGCAGCAATTTCATCGGAACGACAACCATCTATCAAAAGGGTGGTGCCAATGACTGTCTCAAAAGGCATTCCCGGCCGGGCCCTTTCTGAAGACAGTCTCCGAATGTCGCGATAAGCTGGATTGGAGGAAAGCAGTCGGTATTGTGGGTCAAATACGGCTATCCCCACCTCAGATTCATTCATCAAGGATGTGATTTGATACGCTTGTTCAATACTTGTTTGGTTTGATGGTTGAACTGCGTTTTGTTCTATTGCCATAACTGCCCCACTTATCTCATGAGCCAATCTAACAACACTTCCTGAACAAAGCCTTTCTCCAAAACAAGCGTATAAAACTGAAATTTCTTATTCCCAACGCGTCCACTTTGGCAGCATCGTCTGATAGATAAAACTGTTACTGCTGCGATAAATCGTGACAGGATTGCTGGCCCATGTGCTCGGCAATCCATTTGATATCGTAGCAGCCATAGAGTTTTCGTACATATAAATGCTAGGTCCAGTTGTTCTGAAGTCTGAGCCACCTGCTGAACTAAACGCTGTGTACTGAAGCAAACCAGGGGTCATCCATCTGTAAAACCGGACTTGGGCTCCTGTTCCATTGGTTCCGATCGCATTTAGATACCATCCGGGAGCTAGTGTAACGGGTACATTCAAATCGAAGTATTTTTGCCCAACTATATCTGCAGGCAAAGTACCAAAGTCTGCGATCAAGTTACCTACATTCCAAGAGTTACCATTAGGCGCACCAAGTGCATACACACCTGCACGCATAACGCTTCCAGAATCTGAGCTGGCAACAAATTGAGCAACGGCGCCACCTAATAGTTCGGTTGGTCGATCCACATGAAATGCGGAAAATATGATGCGGTTTTTGATTAATCCCAAATTGGAACGACTGTAGGAGACTGTATGCAAACTTGGTGGACCTAAAACGAAGTTGTTTCCACCCTCGTTATCAGTCGTTGGAATAAGTAAATCTGGATTTGTTCCACTGGGAAATGAAACTGCACCTGTTTCTGCTTTGGCAATAATGGCTTCATGCCATGTGCTTGCATCTGCTGACGTCTTTACGTGCCAATCATTGTCACCTGTGGTGCCGAACTCCGCGCGCCCTTCATAGTCCGTTTGAAACAAAATTGATGCCGTATCAACTGCGCCACTTTTGTTAATCTTCAACCGATGATCTGTACCATCATGAGTGAGTAAAACGGCATCAGAAGACACAGCTAGTTTGTTCACTGAATCACCAGTTAGACCAATGCCAACTGATTGCAAACCGCTCAGTTCAGCAGGGATCGGAGGGGCTAACCAGTCTGTTCCATTGTAGATAAGAAAAACGGATTCATCGCTGATCCAAAGAAGCCACCCTTCTTGAACGGTATGGAACATCCAGAATCCATCAACGAAAGTTGCAACCTCTCCATCATGACCTTGCCAAGCACCCGACCCACCTGCCCCCACGAGGAAAGCTTCGCTTAACTTAGGTTCTGTTGGTGGAGTTGACAAAACACGAGATGAAACAGACAGGTGAACAATTGCATCCAACATTCTCAAAGCTTCATTGTGCGTGACGTGTTTCTGAGCCTGCGCTGCCATCAAATATGGGAGGTTCAATCGATCTGTATTTTCCATGAGGCAAGGCTCCAGCTTGAATTTTGAGCATCATGGTTCGGACGAACTGGACGGGGATAAATGAAATACTGCCGGTATAAAAAGCTTGCTACCAGCCGATAAACATTTGTAATCAAATGGTTTTCTGTATGACGCACTTTATAATCATATTGCGAACGAAGGAGTTATCCCCGACAAAGGGATTGGATTTAAGGAACGCGCTGATAAATTCGACCCATTATATAAGGTGTCAGATACATTGGAATTTGATAGCACGCGACATACAATAAAAGAGGGTTGGTGATTTCCAACGGTAGGGCAGCCAAAAACAAAGCCATATTTCGATTGCCGGCTCCAATTGCAAACGCAGTCCTTTGATCACTCTCTAAAAAATGTTTCATGCAAAATAGCGACGTAAATTGAAGGCCAATATTCACACAAATCACAATTGCTAGAATCTGGAGCAGACGCATGGGTTCCTGAAACAAAGCCGGGCCGAAGGCTGACATCAAGCCAACAACCAATACAGCCATGAGGAAAGCTGAAACACCGTCCATCGCTGAAAGTGCTTCAGGACCCGGATTCTTCAAAAGCGTTGCGCGAACAAGAAATGCAGCTGAAGACGAAAGAACGATGATTGCCAACAGTTTTAGAGCAGCAAAGAAAACAGCGTCAGACGAACCAAATAGTTGAGAAAACGCAAAAACAGGAACCACCGTGATCGGCAACGCAGCTGTTGCCAAAACCAACAGTCTCAATGACGGTGCAGGATTACCGCCAACCATTATCGTCAAATTTGGCGATCCTGAAATAGGAGAGGCCGCGAGCATCAAAACGATTGCCATAGGCACCATTCCTGTCCAACCAAACATATTGAATACGACGATGGCAATACACGGTACTATGAGCTGGTACAAAACAATCACAGCGATAGTTTTCTTAATGCCAGACAGATTTCCCAACGCCTCTTTCGGTCCAATGCGTAATGCAGCAAAGAACAACAGACCAATCATAATTTCTGCCAAATATGACTTAGTGGCTATCGCCAATTGTGGAAACAAAATTCCCACCAACAACCCTGCTATCAATACCAACCGGCCATATCTGGCCAACCATTGCAGTGGTGAGAGCAAAAACATCAGGATAGACCTTGGATGATCAACAACATTGAAGCCACACCGGCAATTGACAACAAAACCGGACGATAATTGTTGTTCACTCTGCCCTTCAACCGACCGCCCAACAAGGTTCCAACGACTGCCGCCGGTGCCATGAAACATGCCAACCAAAGTTGCTCCATTCCAGTCCAACCTGATACATAGAGAGCGGCCAAAGACATCGCGCATCCAATTGCAAAAAATGCTGCTAATGTTGGTCGTGATTTAACAGCGTCGCGATTTTGGTAAATCAACGCGAGAGGCGGCGCACCAACCGACGTGATCACGCCCATAAAGCCGGATACCCAACCCATACTCAAGAGATTGCGTGCCGACATTCTCACCCGCCAACCAATGACAGAAAGGGTAACCGCCAACGCGATTAAAATCCCAAAGACCAATTGGAATGTGGATCGGTCAGAAATGTAAGTCAGCAGAATTGCACCAAGCACGATGCCAGTGGTACGTCCGATTGTTCCAACTCCCACTTCAGACCAAACAATATTTTGCCGCTCAACAACCGCACCTGCCAGAGATGTAGACATTCCCAAAAAGAGTGCGGGGGCCGGAACCAAAGCCGGATCAATTAACGCCAGAATAGGAGCAACTGTGAGGCCGAACCCCATTCCCATCCCAGCCTGTATGATAGCACCAACCGTCACAATTACGAGGACGGCTAACGCAATCCAAATCGAGTCGAATACGAGAGGTTCAATTCCAATCATTGGGCGATCTATATGTTCGGTACAGATCTAGATTCATTGACCGCGCGCATTGATATTGTCCGGCAACCATGTGGCGAGCTCTGGCCACACGACAAGAATAACCACCATCAACAGCATCAATCCCACCATGGGAATTGCCGTCTTAGAAATGTAGGAAATCTCATGTTTGGTCATGCCTTGCAGCACAAACAGATTAAACCCGATGGGCGGTGTAACCTGCGCCATTTCTACAACCACGACGATGAAGATACCAAACCAAATGACATCAATTCCAGCTTGACGGATCATCGGCTCCACAATTGCCATGGTCAAAACGACAGATGAAATCCCGTCGAGGAACATGCCAAGGATAACGTAGAACACCGTGAGCGCCGCGATCAGAACAATAGGTGACAACCCCAATTCGTCAATCCATGCTGCCAACGCGCGCGGCAAACCCGTAAAGCCCATGGCCAATGACAAGAACGCCGCCCCCATCAAAATGAAAGCGACCATAGCCGATGTTCTGGTTGCGCCCATCAGCGACTGTGAGAACGTTTCCCAGTTCAGCGACCGTTGCATGCCAGCGAGTGCAAGAGAACCAACAACGCCCACGGCTGCAGCTTCTGTGGCTGTCGCATAACCAAGATACATGGACCCGATAACGACAAAGACCAGAACCAAAACAGGGATCAAGAATCGACTTTCAGACACCATTTTTCCAAAACTCATTTTGGGTTCTGGTTCAGGTCGTTGATCACGTTTCACGAAATGCCATGCCACGATATAGGCCATGAACAAGCCCGCAAGCACCAAACCCGGAAAGATACCGGCCATGAACAATTTCGTGATGGATTCATTAATCGTCACACCATACACAATCAACGTCAACGAGGGTGGGATCATCAAACCCAAAGTCGCCGCACCAGCCAATGTGCCGATGATCATGTATTCTGGATAGCCGCGCTTTCGAAGTTCAGGGATCGACATTTTGCCAACCGTTGTCAGTGTTGCAGCCGAAGAACCGGACACCGCTGCAAAAATTGTACAGCCCGCAATGTTTGTATGGAGCAGTCCGCCCGGCAGCCAGCGCAGCCATGGAGCAAGGCCGCGAAACATATCCTGTGACAACCGCGTTCGGTAGAGGATCTCACCCATCCAAATGAACAATGGCAATGCAGTTAATGTCCAACTCGAAGCGCCGGTCCAAATGGTGGTGATCATGGCATCACCTGCTGGACGCGATGTGAACAATTCCATACCCACCCATGCAACACCCATGAGTGCGAGGCCAATCCAAACTGAAGAGCCGAGTAGTAAGAACAGAACGAAAAGGAATATCGCCGTTGCGTAAAATTCGGTCATTCCACTGACTCCCCAACAATCGATGTTTTGCCATTTACCAATAGGCGCGTGAGCATGTCCCACAGTGCTATTGCCAAAAGAGTGCTGCCAATGGACATGGGAATTTGTGGCAACCACACGGGTGTGTAGACCCATTCCGGCCCTGTCGCAGCCCACATCTCGCTCCACTTATTAGGCGCATTGGCAAACATACCGAAGAACGTCAGCAACCATTCAGGTACGAAATCTTGACCCTGTGTGCGGTCATTGAGCAAATCTGAAAGAATATTGGTTTTAATAGCATAGCGTGCAAAATATGTTGCTGTAATCGCAGCAATAAGCATTGCAAATGCATCCAGCCAGTATCGTAAAAAGTTGTTGATATTCAGCAAAACTGAAACGCGGATATGAGCGCCGCGCGTCAACGTGTGTGCCAGAGCAAAAAATGAGGTCGCGGCCATAGCATAGCCTGCATATTCCGTAGAGCCTGGAAAAGTGATGCTTGACCAACGGGCGATCATCTGTCCGACAATGAGCAAAAGAATAAGCAGCATGAAGCAAGCCGCCAATATGCCAGAGCCGAGATACACTCGGTCAAGAACACGCCAAACCGGCGCCAAAAGGCGACGAGCTTGTGCAGGTTTGAACAAACACATAGCCGCAATGAATATTGGAAGCACGAACAACCAAAACCACAACGGCACACCTAAAACCGGTTGCCAATCTCTCACTGTCCACTCTCCTATGGGGTAAAAGAAACCCCGCAACTTTTAGGTTGCGGGGTTAATTGCGTTTTAGTTTGCTTTGTAAGCATCCAAAATAGCTTGACCATCTGCGCCGGCAGATTTCAGCCAATCAGTGGTCATTTTGCTACCAATCGCTTGCAACTCTTTTAGGAATTCCGGACCTGCATCTTCCACTTTCATACCGTTCTTTTCAAGTTGCTCGAAGTACCATCCAGCGAGTTCAGCAGATTTTGCTGAACATGCAGCGCCTGTTTCATCAGCAGCCTTTTGAACACCGGCTTGGGTCTCCGCATCAAGGCCATCCCATACACCTTTGTTGACCATCACATAGTTGCGTGGCAGCCAAGCATTCACTTTGTAATAATGGGTGAGATGTTCCCAAACTTTACGGTCATAACCCGTTGAACCAGAGGAAATGAACGCTTCCGCAACACCTGTTGCCAAAGCTTGTGACAATTCAGCGGCTTCAACTTGTACAGGGATCATGCCGAGTTCTTCAGCGAAGGTCGCTGTAGCAGTATTATAAGATCGAAACTTCACGCCTTTTGTGTCAGCAGATGAGCCAACTGGCTTTTTGAAGTAGAATCCCTGACCCGGCCATGGACATGTGTAGAGTGCAATAAGGTTCAATTTTGAAAGAGCCTCATTCACTTTTGGTTTTGCGGCAGCCCAAAGCTTGTTATTGTCTTCGTAAGTTGTTGCGATAAACGGAAGATTGTCCCAGCCCAGAATTGGAGCTTCGTTCGCATGCGCAGACATAAAGCGCTCCCCAATTGGAGCTTGTGCTGTCTGAACGGCGCGTTTTATTTCGCCACCCTTGAAAAGAGATCCGCCCGGATGAACTGTTATATCAATCTTACCGTTGGTGTATTTACGAACTTTATCAGCAAACTCTACCCCCTTTTCAGAGTGGAAGTTTGTTGCAGAATACGCCATCGGCATATCCCATTTTTCAGCATATGCTGACGAAAGCAAAACAGCCGTCAGAGCTGTTGCAGCCGTTAGGATTTTGAGTGACTTCATTTTTCTTCTCCCGTTTTATGGACCATTGTTGGTTCTGTTTGAAAATCGTAATGTGGAAAATGGTTCAAGATTAACGTTCGGTTTGTCACCGTTGATCATTTGAGCAATCCAACGGCCTGTCTTAGGCCCGGCTGTCAGGCCAATATGTTGATGACCAAATCCAAGCCAAACGTTTTTGTGTTTCTGGGTGGCGCCAATCAACGGCAATGAATCAGATGTTGAAGGTCGAAACCCCATCCACTCATCAATTCGATCATATTGCAATTCAGGCATCAGTTGCAGCGTTTGTTCTTTTAGCAATTCGAGCGGCGCTTTACTTCTTGTGTCTGACATCCCACCGAATTCTACAATTCCCGCACACCGCAGACGGCCTTCCATCGGCGTCATAACAAACTTCCCAGAGGCCACCATGATCGGAGATTTCAATTTTATCGATGGGTTCACAAATTCAATGTGATACCCACGCTCCGCTTCCATGGGCACTTTGACACCAAGTTTTTCAGCCAATGCCCCTGACCACATTCCCGTTGCAAGAACAACTTCATCAGCTTCGATATTCTGAGCGGAAGTCACAACGCCTTTGGCCAGTCCACTTTCAACAAGAACGTCTTTGACTTCATCAGCGATGAACGTGCCACCTTGTTCTTGCACATGAGTTGCCAATGCTTTGACATATTCACCCGGATCGGTGATTTGACCATGATCGGGACACTTCACACCATAGCCGAACAAACCTTCAAAGGCCGCATCGTAATCGGCTAGATTACTCGGTGTCATTTCTTCAAATTTATATCCGCGCTTACGTCTGATGTTCCAACCATAAGCATCTTTTTCAAAGGCCGCCTTGTCCGCGTATCCGAAAAGATAGTTCCCCTGTGCAACAAATTTTTCGGCCTCTGTGCCCTTCGCCAACGCCACATGTTGGTCTGCGGAATCATGCAGCAATAGTGTCAACGCATCTGCAATCCTGTTCACATCAGAATCGTTGGCGTGAGCCAAATATTTTGCAAGAAACGGAATGAGTTTTGGGAGATAAGACCAACGCAAGAACAAAGGACTTTTGCGATCAAACAACATGCTCGGAGCTTTCCCTAACAATCCGGGAACTGTGACTGGCACGACAGCAATCGAAGCTAAAATTCCAGCATTACCATACGATGTGCCACCTGCAGGCCCTTTAGGGTCAACAATAACAACATCATGACCCGCGCGTTGCAACCAGATCGCCGCGGAAACGCCAACAATGCCAGCCCCGACAATAACCACACGTTTTTTGTCGCTTGACGTCGTTATCTCCATGTCCAGCAACTTCCCTCCCAAGAAGATGATCACGACAGCATTCAAACACACGATGATAATTTGTCAATAAATTATCGATATAACATCATTATGAATGCAAACACTCTTGCAATAGCTCCTAATCTTGTGATCAGCCTCTGCAAAAGATCAAGTCAAAACTTCACCGCAAAGCGCTCATTACAAGTCCTAAAGCGGGTATAGACGTTTTTATACCCGACACCCAATTCCCATAAATTTTTGGAGACGCGGGAAGTCAAGACACTTGGCCGTTTCCAGTGGGTCACAAAATCGTTTCAAGCACCTTTCCAAATACGATTATCTACAAGGGTTTTTTTGAACTGCTGAATGTTTTGTGGAACTTGGATTGGAACTCAATTTGCCTTTAACGCCATCACTTCCCTCTCCAAATCACGGGCTTGCCCTCGTGATCATACATAATGACATCAGGACGGTTATTGGCGATGTTGCGCAGTTGATCCGCAAATCCGGACGCTTCATCTTTGCTCACGTCTTTCAACTCAAGTGCATTAATTTCACCGGTTGGACCGTCTATTCGAACTCCACGTGACACGACTTCACCGTCGGACATAACGGCCGAGATTTTCAAGTCTAGTGCAAATTCCGTTGCCGGGCGTTCTGCTACGATGAAACCATCTCTCACAATACGCACCCAATCAGGAACTTGAGAGCCGTCCATCATCGTGACGTCGTATCGCAACACAGTTCCATGGGTTGATGGATCAAATGTGTTGTTTACATCAATGAACAAAATGCGTTGTCTGACATAAGTCTCGATGATGAGTTCACCGACAGAACTGTCATCTGTCAGACCATCACCAAAGCCTTCAGCATAACCGAACTTCAATGAGAAGCCGGTCAACCCTTCTACATTCCAATCTTCATAAATTGAGGACGTATACGCTCCATTTTCTCTGTGAACTTGCCTCAAAGCATCAATTGCTCGTACAGCATCCAGAACCGCAGGATCTTCACCCTCAGTACTCTCGGTCGCATTCAGCTCATCGATATTATTGACCGCATCAACAATGATACCGTGCTCTTCATCGACGGAATCTGTTCCGTTCAGATTATCAATCTCATTCACCGCATCCACGATAAACGGCACGATTGGATCCACACGTTCAACTGTCTCAATCTTCGGTTCGTCTCTTTCTTCCGGGAACAAGTTCGTATCCTGAATCGTATTGTCAGCGATGAACGGTGTCAGTGTGATCCTGATTGTTACTGTACCGCCCTCGCCGTCGTCGGCAAGAACAGTGACCACAACCGGGCCTGCTTCGGACGATCCTTCAGGAGTTGTTCCTGTCAAAACTCCAGTCATTGGGTCCAACGTGAGCCATGCTGGAATATCTGGTGATGCATAAGTCAATATATCACCATCAGGATCTGTGATGAGATCTGAAACATTAACGGTCACGACAGTTTCTTCAAGAACTGTCTGCGAAACATTCACACCAACCGGGTCCGGATTCGCTACATTGATATCGAACGTTGATACGATTGGTGGGTTCACACCATCGCTCACCGTAATGGTGATAGGATATGGCCCGGATTGCGAACTGTCAGGTGGCAAGGTACCGGATATCAATCCGGTTGCCGGATCAAAAGTCATACCCGTTGGCAGCCCAACAACATCATAAGTCAAAGGCGAATCCACATCTTCAAATGATGTAGAGAGATCAATCTCCACCAAATCACCATCTTCCAAATCAATATCCATCAAGGTCATGGTTTGAACAGGTGCATCGTCCACAGGCGTGACAGTAATATCGACGACAACAATCACATCCGGATTGACTCCATCTGAAACCGTGACCGTAAATGTATCTGGTCCATTGAAATCCGGATCAGGCGTGTAGGTGTAATCACCTGTTGCAGGATCAGTAATCACAACTGTGCCGTGCACAGCGTCTGATGTCAGAACTGTGGTTGGCGGATGAATGCCTTGAATATCAATTGAACCATCAAACGGCATATCTTCTGGTGTAACTTGTGGTGTTTCTGTTGCCTCAGTCACCAATGGCGCATCGACAACTTCAATATCAATTACTGCTTGGCTGCCAGCATCCGACGCACCTTCATCATCTACTGCGATGAACATCAATGGAGAAGTTGTACCAAGATATCCTGTTTGCGCTGTGAACTCGATCGTCGCGAGTTCAGCATTTGAAAGCACCGACCCGGCAAAGAGTGTGACTGCCGGACCCGCCGGAGTTGTATCTGGAATGTAAGTCAATATTCCTTGGATCGAAGATGGCACCTGCATAATTAAACTGCGCAATATGCCATCATTGTCATCAATGTCTGTTGGCAAAGTAATGTTCAATGATGTCGGATTATCGCGAACGATTAAGACAGATTCCGAAGTGACATTAGGTGCATCATTCGTACCAATGACCGTGATCTCCACAAGCACGTTTGCTATTCCACCATTTCCATCATCGACAGTAACAGTGAACGTATCCATACCTTCAAAATCAATTGCTGGCGTATATGTATAAGTTCCATCTGGGTTGACGGTTACCGTACCGTTAGCAGGTGGTGTATTCAGCGAAGCCGTGGTCGAATCACCATCAATATCACTCATCGTAACAGTGCCGCCAACAGATGTTTCTTCTGCTGTAATTTGTGGTGGTGCAAAGCCGGTCGGGGCATCGTTTCCTGGACTAACATTCACATTGACTGTCGCCGTCTCTGTAATTCCACCCGAGACAACAGAATAGGTAAAACTATCTGTGCC
This sequence comes from uncultured Rhizobiaceae group bacterium, assembly GCA_938010435.1. Lineage (GTDB taxonomy): Bacteria > Pseudomonadota > Alphaproteobacteria > Rhizobiales > Rhizobiaceae > Pseudahrensia. The sequence goes on from CALLUS010000024.1 coordinate 66,648, forward strand.
ATTGAAGTCCGGATCGGGCGTGTAGGTCACATCTCCATTGATTGTAAATGTTACCGACCCATTTGTTCCTTGGGTGACAGACGTAACCAGAGACGTTCCTTCAAAACTATCGACTCCCGCGCCACTTGTTCCACCTACGGTGTTTAAACCTGTAATGACGTTGGCTGTTATTGACGTGTCTTCAATGGTTTGCAAATTGTCATCGGCAATATCATCAACTGGCGTCACGGTAATCGATATTGACACAGAAACAGTACCACCATTCCCATCATCCACCAAAACATCAAAGCTATCCACACCATTGAAATCAGCCACTGGTGTATAACTCCAAGTGCCATCAGGATTGACAACAGCTGTTCCATTAGTCGGATTACTCTGCAGTGAAGCTATTGGCATGTCGCCATCAATATCAGCAATCGCAATAGCCCCGTCCACAGTAGCGTCTTCCATGGTCGTTGCAGGTGTCGATGTTGCCGTAGGCGCATCATTTACAGGCGTCACCGTGATGTTCAGGTCCGCACTGTCTGTTCCACCAACACCGTCGGTGATGCTGTAAGTAACCGTTGGCACAGCACCGTTGAAATCAACAGCCGGATCGAATGCGAAGTCACCATTGGGTTGAAGCGTAAACTCGCCAACACCCACAATTGTGTACGGTACAGCCACATTAAATGAGCCAATTTCACCTGCGATAGAGAAAGTGGAAATCGACAACGGATCTCCGTCCACATCGACATCGATACCTGTGCCCGTGTTGTCTGTGATGGCATTACCAGCAACCAACACTTCCTCAGGCGTTGTATATACATTGTCCAGCGCATCAGGCGCGTCATTTGAAGGAATGACATCGGCAAACGTCAGATCTGCAGTCGCTGTCAAACCTGTTGCATCTTCTATCGTATAGGTCGCTGTTGGAATTGAGCCCACATAGTCCGATACGGGTGTGAATATGAATTCGCCGTCATCTTCAATAACCAAAGATCCAACACCTGGAATGAAAGCTGTGCCTCCAGCTGGTGTTGTTCCCGGAACCCCGGCAACCGAAAACTGTGTCACTACGATAGTGTCGCCGTCTGGATCGGAATCGTTTGCGATCACATTTCCAGTGGCGACTGTATCTTCAACAGTCACGACTGGACCATCATCCACCGCATCTGGTGCATCTGCAACCGCTGTAAGTAAAATCGCAACAGAGCCTGTTCCTGTTGCTCCTTCATCATCAGCAACAATATATGTGAGTGGAGTGACTGTTCCATTGTAATTTGGTGCTGAGACAAATTCTATTGTGTTGAATTCACTCATTGACAACACTGTTATTGTTGAAACCAAAGCTGTACCGCCACCGTCTAAGGTGTAGCTTATGCTGCCTTCAGCAGTCGCAGGTATTTGCGTTACCAAAATGTTCAAGTCACCGGCCACATCGTCCACGTCTGTGGGCAGAGTCGGGTTGAGAGGGGTGGCGGTGTCTTCTACTGCTGTCACCGTGTCATCAGCACCCACAGGGGCATCATTGACCGGAACAATCGCAATCGTCAGCGTGGCTGTGTCATTCAACGCAC
>CALLUS010000025.1 GCA_938010435.1 uncultured Rhizobiaceae group bacterium
AGGCGTGGCAACAAAGCTGCCAACGCCCTTCTGCAATTACACTTCCAAAACCTGATTAGGCTTTGTTTGCGTCCAGATATTTGACTGCATCTGCAACTGTCTGAATTGTCTCAGCAGCATCGTCTGGAATTTCTACGCCAAATTCTTCTTCAAACGCCATTACAAGCTCAACAGTGTCGAGGCTATCTGCGCCGAGATCGTCGATGAAGGAAGCGTTGGACACAACCTTGTCTTCTTCAACACCGAGGTGTTCGATAACGATCTTTTTTACGCGTGGTTCTGTGTCGCTCATAATTGGTTCTCCAAAATCGACCAAATTCATCTGGCATGTAATTAGTTAAGCAGTCCGACCAGATCAAGCCCAATCGTTACAACAGAGCAAAAGATATGGATTTCAACAGTTTTGTGCCCCATTTTAGCCAATTTACGTGATCCAAAATGAGACAGCACTGTTTAAATCATCGCCATACCGCCATTTACGTGAATCGTTTGCCCCGTAATATAGCTCGCTTCATCGCTTGCCAGATATAAAACCGCGCTTGCAACTTCGTCTCCAGTGCCAAGGCGTTTGGCAGGAACACTGTTCAAAATAGCCTCTCTTTGCTTGTCGTTGAGAGCATCAGTCATCGGCGTTTCAATAAAACCGGGTGCCACGCAATTGACCGTGACATTTCTGCTGGCAATCTCCATCGCCAAAGATTTTGACATGCCGATCATACCCGCCTTCGACGCGCAATAATTGCCCTGACCGGGATTGCCGGTCACACCGACAACAGACGTAATGTTGATGATACGCCCGGCTTTGCGGCGCATCATGGGATAAACCATATCGCGCGTGAGCTGGAATGCGGATTTCAGGTTGATGTCCATCACCGCATCCCAATCCTCATCGCTCATTCGAACGAACAAACCATCTTTGGTGATGCCAGCATTGTTGACGAGAATATTCACACCTTCCATGTCCGCTTCCGCTTTGGCGGCAAGTGCTTTGACAGACTCAGCTTCGCCAAGGTTCGCAGGGAAAATATGCACCCGATCGCCAAGCATTTCAGCGATCTCTTGCAGCTTGGTTTCGCGTGTTCCGTGAAGGCCCACAATAGCACCTTGCGCATGCAACGCTTTGGCGATGGACATACCGATGCCGCCTGATGCGCCGGTCACAAGGGCTTTCTTTCCAGTGAGGTCAAACATGGACTTCTCCGTTAAAAGTTTGAGTCAATTGAACGGGTTGGACACAAGTTCTCACAACCCGATTCTCGTTATTTGTGTAAGGGATGCGCTGCTTACGCGAGGGATTCAAGTGCCGGGCCAATGTCGTCAGGTTTGCCAATAGCTGTCCCCACCATATCACGGTCGATGCGACGCGCCAATCCGGTCAATACTTTGCCTGAACCGATTTCCAGAATTTTGCTTACGCCTTGGTCTGACATGTATTGAACACTCTCTGCCCAACGCACACGCCCTGTCACCTGCTCCACCAAACGTTTTGTAATGTCTTCAGGATGAGAGATTGGTTCTGCCAAAACATTTGAAACAAGCGGTACGATTGTGGGTTTGATATCCACTTCTGCCAAAGCTTCCGCCATGCGTTCGGCAGCAGGTTGCATCAGTGTTGAATGGAACGGCGCAGAAACAGGCAACGCAAGCGCGCGTTTGGCACCAGCAGCCTTTGCAGCTTCCATGGCCCGCTCCACCGCTTCCAAATGGCCTGAAATTACCAATTGCCCACCACCATTGTCGTTTGCGATTTGGCAGGCATTCTCGCCTTTTGTGGCTTCAACGCACAAAGTCTCGACCGCAATTTGTTCCAATCCGATAATTGCCGCCATAGCGCCTTTGCCCACAGGAACAGCCGCTTGCATGGCTTCACCACGAATGCGCAACAGTTTTGCAGTGTCGGCCACGCTGATGGCGTGTGCCGCAGCAAGGGCCGAATATTCCCCAAGACTATGACCGGCAACATAAGAGGCCTGTGTGACTTGAAAACCTTGAGACTCCATGGCTCGCAACGCAGCAATGCTGACTGCCATTAAAGCGGGTTGCGCATTTGTGGTTAGAGTCAAAGCTTCATCCGGCCCTTCCCAAATGATCTTTGACAAGTTTTCACCCAGTGCTTCATCAACTTCGTCAAAGACGGCTTTCGCTTCGGCGAAATTATCCGTCAATTCTTTGCCCATGCCAACAGCCTGAGAACCCTGTCCGGGGAAAGTGAGTGCAAGCATGTGGGAATCCCTTTTTATCGTGTATCAATGCCTAGTTGCGAATTTAATTGTGTTTGGTCAAGTCAGGCAAATAATTATCAACCTAACGCGTTCGTGATCTCATGTGTTCTTTGCCAAATGAATAATTGTGGCTGAGAGACGTTTCTCCAATAACTTCGTCATTTCGTCGAAGCGCAACGGAGACACAAAATGAGCAACGCATATCCATACTGCAGCCTAAACCCAATTTTGAAAATCATGGTCGCAGCCGGCATCGGTCTAGGCGGTACAGTTGTGCCCGCTTTTGCCGCAGGTGAAGGTTCAACTTCAACCACACCAAGTTGCAAACGTGGGCATGCTTGGGACAAACGCAAGAAGAAATGCGTCAAAGCCAAGAAGTCGTCTAACCTAAGTGATGAGAACATCTACCAAGTGGCACGCAACCTTGCGTATGAAACCCGATATGAAGAGGCGATCTCCATTCTCAAACTCGCCAAAAACCAAGCCGACCCACGTATTTTGAATTATCTCGGCTATTCCACCCGTAAATCCGGCAATGTTCAAAAAGGTCTGACTTATTATCAAGCCGCCATTAAAGCCAATCCTGATTACACGCTGGCCCGTTCTTATATGGGTGAAGCCTATCTTCAATTGGGTGATGTAAAGGCTGCCAAGGTTCAATTGGCAGAAATCAAATTGCGCTGCAAAGGCACTTGCCCGGAATATACGACGCTTGAAGATAAAATTCTTGGAAAGAAGCCCGCTAAGAAGTCTCACGCGACCTGGTAATCAGTCCGCTTGAAGCTGATGGCGATCAATCCCTTCCAAGGTCGTCATCAGTTCCACCATCAGGTGATATTTAGCATTCTTATTTTAAACGAATGCACCGAAAAAATAACCAACTCCCATGGTCACAGCCATGGCCGCAAGCCCCCAAAAGGTCACTCTTGCCACCGCAACACCGATAGGTGCTCGACCTGCCCGTGCGCCCAAACCACCAAGAATGGCCAAGACAACGGCCGTTGAAACCAAGACCGCTGGAATTAAAAATCGAGAACTTATTAACGCGGCAATCAGGATTGGCGGAAATGCTCCGATGGAAAACGTTATGGCTGATACGACAGCAGCTTGCATCGGCTGTGCAGTCGTAAACTCTGTGATGCCAAGCTCTTCCCTTGCGTGGGCAGCCAAAGCGTCTTTTGCCGTCAACTGCTGCGCCATAAGCATGGCCGTTTCCGGCTTTGCACCACGCGCGATAAAGCTGTCAGCCAATTCCTGCAATTCAAGTTCCGGTTGATCCAAGAGTTCTTGTTTCTCACGATCCAGATCCGCTTTTTCCGCATCAGCTTGTGAGCTGACGGAAACGTATTCTCCCGCAGCCATAGACATTGCACCCGCAACCAACCCCGCAACGCCAGCGGTCAAGATTGTTCCGCTCGATGCAGCCGCTGATGCCATGCCCAAAACAAGACATGCGACCGAGACGATACCATCGTTGGCGCCCATAACTGCGGCGCGCAACCAGCCTGTGTTTTGCGACCTGTGTTCTTCGTCGTGCCAACTTATTCTGGTCATTTTGCAGCTCGCAATTCACTTACCGTAGCCTTTGGCGATAAGCCTTCCTGATCAATCATTAATTCAAGCACTCCGCCGGTTGGGGAAGCCACCACTCGTTCAAATGCATCAGCAAAGTTTTCTGTCATTTCCACTCTTTCACCATACATTCCAAAGGCTTCAGCTATTTTGGTAAAATCCGGATTCACCAGAGACGTACCGCTCACGCGGCCAGGATAGTCTCGTTCTTGGTGCATACGGATGGTGCCATAAGTGCCATTGTTCAACACCAAAACGATTGGCGCTACGCCGTATTGTTGAGCAACACCAAGCTCCATACCATTCATTTGAAAATCGCCATCGCCCGCAAAACACAACACAAAGCGCGTTGGATCAACGAGCTTCGCCATCACCGCAGATGGAACTCCTGCGCCCATAGAACCCGCTTGGGGGCCCAACAGAGTAGCGCCCTTTCCATAGTGTAAATAACGTCCTGCCCAGATTGCAAAATTACCAGCGCCATTGGTGATAATTACGTCTTTGGGCAGACGATCCCGCAGATATTCCATAATCTCACCCATATCGACATTTCCCGGCTGAACCGGAGCCTTCAAGCCCGTTTCCCAAGCTTGGCGGGCAATCGCTGTGCGGCCTGTCCAAGGTGTGTTTTTAATCGCTTCTTGTTGTGACAAAGCCGTCATAGCCGCATTGGGGCAAGACATAACAGCAAATGAAGGTGTGAAGATCTTTCCAATTTCTGCTTCACTGGCGTGAATGTGGACGAGATTCTTATCGAAATAGCGTGGATCAAACAGCGAATAACCATCGGTCAGTGTTTCACCGAAACGCACGTTCACCGCCAACAGCAAGTCGCTTTCATCGAGAAACGCACGAATTTCCGGCGCAATGCCAAAACCTGCATCGCCGATATAACTGGGAGAATGATTGTCGATAAGATCTTGACTGCGGAAGGTTACGATCACAGGTAGATTGTTGGCTTCTGCAAATTTCTCCAAGGCAGCGCGACCATTGTCATTCCAACCGCCGCCGCCAGCAATGAGAACTGGTTTTTGAGCCGCTTTGAGTTGCTCCATCACTTGCTGCGTGTCTGATTCTGTGATGTGCGGCTTTACAGCAGTGATTTTCTCACGTGGTTCCACCTTAGTCATGGCCACAAGCATATCTTCCGGCAAAGCAACAATCACTGGACCGGGACGACCCGATATAGCCGTTTGAAAAGCACGCGATACCAGTTCGGGCACGCGATCCGCATCATCTATCTCGACGACCCATTTGGCCATGGGGCCAAATACGGCACGATAGTCCATCTCTTGGAAAGCTTCACGATGGCGCATAGAGGTTTCAATTTGGCCGACGAAAACCACCATTGGAGACGAATCTTGCATGGCTGTATGAATGCCAATGGATGCATTGGTCGCACCGGGGCCTCGCGTCACAAATAATATACCGGGCTTGCCCGTCAACTTGCCATAAGCTTCCGCCATGAAAGCGCCGCCGCCCTCATTACGACAATTGATAAAACGAAATGAATTGCCCACGTCATGCAAAGCATCGAGCACAGCGAGATAGCTTTCACCGGGAACGCCAAACCCCATATCAACATCTTGTTCCAACAAACATTCGACAAGCAGTTGTGCGCCGGTGCGTTTTGTCATGCCAGTACATTTCGTCATGGAGGTGTTTCCAAATAAAAAGTGCCCGACGATATTAGATCGCCGGGCACCATATTCAAACTAAATTGGTAGTTAAACGCGATGTGTCCAACTTGCCTCAATTATTGCGCCAAGATTGCGTATTGATTGAGACATAATGTGTTTCGTCGGACACCCGACATTCTAATTAGCGAACTTTTACAGTTTCAAATTTGCCGTCTTTAACAACGAGTTCTTTGTAAGAGCCTGCAGCTTCACCAACTTCAGTCATTGTGACGTTAGACGCGCCTTCATAGTCAACCTGACCGCCGGATTTTAGAATTTCCAATGCCTTAGCTAGTTCGCCTGGCAAGATTTTTTCGCCCGGCGCGTTTGCAACGTCCATCATTTTGGACTGGATTGCAGCACGGTCAGTGGACTTAGCAGCTTCCATAGCAAGGATCATCAATGCTGCTGCATCATAAGATTCAGGCATGAACGGGCCGTCGTTTTTAGCAAGGCCGCCAGCTGTTGCAACTTCTTTGAATTTAGCAGCGCCATCAGACTCTGAACCTGGAAGTGTACCGATAGTACCTTCAAGGTCTTTACCGATATTTTTGATCAATGATTCACCGATCATGCCGTCTGCCAAGATGAACTTGTCGAATGCGCCTGTGTCGAGTGATGTTTGGATGATGCCTTTACCACCTTGGTCAACATAACCGAACACTGCAAGGTGCTCTGCACCAGCAGCGGACAATGCCCCAACTTCAGCTGAGTAATCTGCTTTGCCATCTTCGTGTGCTGCACTGATTGCAATTTCGCCGCCAGTCGCTTTAAACGCTGCACCGAATGCTTCAGCAAGGCCTTTGCCATAGTCGTTGTTTGTGTATGTGACAGCAACTTTGGTGATGCCTTTGTCTTTCAACACATCAGCCAAAACCTGCCCCTGACGCGCATCAGACGGAGCTGTGCGGAAGAAAAAGCCTTTGTCTTCGATTGTTGTCAAAGCAGGTGATGTGGCTGATGGAGAAACCATAGTCACGCCATTTGGCACGCCAACATTGTTTGCAATCGCGGTTGTTACGCCGGAGCAATCAGCACCCATGATGCCAACAACACCTTCAGCAGTGATCAAACGTTCCGCAGCAGCGGTTGCAGCAGCAGCGTCTGTGCAGGTTGAGTCAGCGCGAACTGATACAACAGTTTTGCCGTCTAGCACTTTGCCCGCAGTTTCTTTCATTGCCAGTTCAGCTGCAGCAGCCATGTCTGGTGTGAGTGATTCAATTGGACCAGTGAACCCAAGGATCACGCCCATTTTAACTTCGTGGCCATCAGCAAATGCAGCGCCGGTTAGGCCCGCAAGGATGGTTGAAGCGAGAAGTAGTTTTTTCATTTTATTCTCCCTGTAGCTCTCAAGAGCTGAGTTTTTGTCCGTATGGACGGTCTTTTGCTATTATGGCGATAATCTCGCCTGTTTTGCGTTGCAAATCAACAACTACTTGCCGAAACGGCAAGATTGGTAAACGACGGTGGCCGCCCGAAATCGATCATATCGCCTAAGCTTTAATTGTGGTCGTATTGGTACGTTCGGGCAATATACCACCGGGGCTAAAGCGCATGACGGTCAACATCACCACACCCATAATGAACAAACGCATGTGTTGAGCAGAATCCAGCAAATGACGTTTCAAACCGCTGCCCTCTTCCATCCATTGGGTTGCGTATTGCATCAACCAATTGCCTGCAGGTTCAGCCTCGATCCAGATGAACCAGATCAAAAATGCCCCCAAGACAGAGCCAAGGTTGTTGCCCGACCCGCCAACGATCACCATCACCCAAATCAGAAATGTGTAGCGCAGTGGTTGATAGGTCGATGGTGTGAACTGACCATCCAAAGTGGTGAGCATCGCACCCGCAATACCCACGACAGCGGAGCCCAGAACAAAAATTTGCAAATGGCGGCGTGTGATATTCTTTCCCATAGCCGCAGCTGACACTTCATTGTCGCGGATCGCCCGCACCATACGTCCCCAAGGAGATGCCAGCGCGGTGACACAAAGTATCAACACGATAACCAATACGGACAAGAACAGGCCTGCGTAGCAAAGCTTGACGAATATGCTCGACCCTTCGACCACCAGACTGCGCAAAGCAGCTACTTTGGCTTCGCCCGTAAAGCCAGCCAATTGTGAAGAGTTGAACCATTCCACCCATTCAATGAAACGCGGATTGTCTTGAATGGCCAATTCATAAGGCACAGGACGCGACAAGCCCGTTACGTTTTTCACACCACGGGTGAGCCAGTCTTCGTTTTTCATCATCGCAATGAGAATTTCGGAAATGCCGAGTGTCGCAATCGCCAAATAATCAGACCGCAAACCAAGTGAAATTTTCCCGATAATCCATGCGACACCTGCTGCGAAAAGACCACCCACAATCCAAGATAAGATAATCGGCATTCCTAGACCACCGAGGTAACCGGATTTCGCAGGATTGTCCGCTTCAATGGCAAGCACGGCGGGGTCGTACACCTGACGAATGGCGAAATAACCGCCTAGTATAATGACAACCATGGATAGCGTTCTGAACCAACCAGCTTGCAATCGTTTGGCAGTAAAAAAGCCTAAACCGATCACGATCAGCAACATCACGCCTGAAATCAGCACGCCACTGCCGCCAGCCGCCCAAGCCGCTTCAATGACTGGTTGTGAAACCAGGACGGCCGCCACGCCACCGAGCGCTGCAAAACCCATGATTCCCACATTGAATAGGCCTGCATAGCCCCACTGAATGTTCACGCCCAGTGCCATGACACCTGAAATGATGCAGAGATTGAGGATCGCAAGCGCTACGTTCCAAGATTGGTATTCCCCAACCAGATATAAGAGAATAGCAAATGTGCCAAAGCCCAACAGCGCGCGTAAGGAATTGCTCATATCACTTTCCCTTTCAACAGTCCGGTGGGTTTAACCAGCAGCACGACAACCAAAATGATGAATGATACTGCGAATTTATAATCAGTCGACAACAATTGCATCAGGCCATCTGGCGCGTATTCGGTGGGCAGCAAATAGGTGAGAAACTTCTTATAAGCATAGGTGACAGTCACTTCAGAGAACGCCACAACGAAACCGCCTAAAATGGCACCGACTGGATGCCCTACTCCACCAACAATCGCTGCCGCGAACATGGGCAGTAGCAGTTGGAAATATGTGAAGGGTTTGAAGCTTTTGTCGAGACCGTACAAAACGCCAGCAACCGTGGCCAAGGCTCCAACCAATATCCAAGTTACCAACACAACGCGTTGAGGCGAAATGCCTGACAGGAGCGCTAGGTCTTCATTGTCTGAAAACGCGCGCATAGACTTGCCCGTGCGGGTTTTGTTCAAGAACCAGAAAAGTGCCGAAACCAAAACAATTGCAATGACAACTGTAAGCAATTGAGAAGACTTAATCGCCAAACCCTCGTTCAGGCCCGTGGCGTTTTTAAAGGCACGGGCTTTCATAATGAAACGTTCACCATCCATAAAGTTCTGATCATTTGGCCCAATGATAAAACGCACCACGCCGTTCATCACGAACATCACGCCGACCGATGCCATCACCATGCGAATGGGTGGTGCTTTGACTTCCCGGTAGTGCTTGTAAACCAGCTTATCCGATAGGATGAGGAACAAGGCGGTCAGCGCAATGCCAAAAGGTAGGGCCAGCAATGCGGTGGGCAGTGGCCCGAAACTGATGCCGATGGACTGGAAATACCATGTGATGAGCACAACGGTCATAGTGCCGAACGCCATTGTGTCACCGTGGGCGAAATTACCAAACCGCAAAATACCGTAGAGCAATGTAATGCCCAATGCGCCGAGCGCCAATTGCGATCCGTAGGCTAAGCCCGGAATCAAAACGAAATTAGCAAACAATGTGAGCGCGTTAAGAAAATCGATCATGATGGCGTTCTGCAGGTTCCGCGGTAAAAAATGGCCAATTCAGATGTTGGCATGTGAATGGAATATCTGGCCATTCCATCTTGAGCGATGGTCAAAGATTGAAAATCACCATTGGAACGAGACAACCAGAAACCCAGCACTTTCTTGTCTTGTGACGTGAACGAATGAGCCGGCAACGTTTCAGCATCCGTCACGATTTGATGGGTCGGAACTGTGGATACGAGGGCATCACCCAAGATTGATGGTGCGCCGCCCATCTTTTCCAAGGACAAACTAAAGGTCGTGTCCGCACATGCCTCTGTGCCAATGCATTCTTTGTCAAAAGAACATTGAAATACCTGCTCAGCTGCCGAAGCAGAAAAAGAGAAAATGAGCGTACCGAGACAGATTAATTTGAATAACGTTTTCATCAGCCCCCCAGAAAACTTTTGCGAACTTCGGGATTGTTGAGCAAAGCTTCACCTGTGTCAGTGAAACGGTTTTCACCGGTCACCAGCACATAACCTCTGTCAGCGATATTCAAGGCTTGTCTGGCATTTTGTTCCACCATCAAAATAGCCATACCCGTTTCGCGAATTTCTAAGATGCGGTCGAACAATTCATCCATCACGATGGGCGAAACACCAGCGGTGGGTTCATCCAGCATCAACACAGATGGCTTCGTCATGAGCGCTCGGCCCACAGCAACTTGTTGACGTTGACCGCCCGACAATTCACCCGCCATTTGATTCCGCTTTTCCTTCAACACGGGAAACAGGGAATAAATCTCTTCCATGGTGCCGTGAAAATCATCGTGACGCAGGAAGGCTCCCATTTCGAGATTTTCTTCAACACTCATGCCCGGAAAAACATTTGATGTTTGCGGAACAAAAGCCACGCCCTCTGCAATACGATCTTGCGGGGATAATTTGGTAATGTCTTTGCCATCAAGAAGAACCTTGCCTTCCCGAATGTTCAACATCCCTAACATGGCTTTCATCGCGGTGGATTTGCCAGCGCCATTTGGGCCAACAATCACAGCTATCTCGCCTTTCTCGACGCCGATCGTGCAGCCTTTGAGAATATCAGCGCCGCCATAACCTCCTGTGAGGTTTTCGCCAATCAGGAACATCAAACAGCTCCCTGCTTAGGTGTTTTGTTTTTCAAACCACGGCCAAGATAAGCTTCAATCACTTGTTCGTTGTTGCGCACTTCTTGCGCGGTGCCTTCAGCCAAGACTGTGCCTTCGGCCATAACAACGACGGGATCACAGAGACGGCTGATAAATTCCATATCATGTTCGATCATGCAGAACGTATATCCGCGCTCTTCGTTGAGCTTCAAAATAGCATCGCCAATTTCGGCCAACAGGGTTCGGTTTACACCAGCGCCAACTTCATCAAGCAAAACCACTTTCGCATCCACCATCATGGTGCGGCCGAGTTCCAACAGCTTCTTCTGACCACCGGAAAGGTTGCCCGCCTTTTCGTTGACCAAATGACCGAGATTGAGAAAATCAATCACGTCATGAGCCTTAGCGCGAATTTCTTCTTCTTCGCGGCGCACCTGCCCCCGGCGGAACCAAGCGTTCATCAGGCGCTCACCCTTTTGATCGGCAGGCACCATCATCAGGTTTTCAACAACACTCAATGTGGAGAACTCATGGGCGATCTGGAATGTGCGCAACAGACCTTTACCGAACAATTCATGGGGTTGCAGGCCCGTAATATCTTCATCATCCAAAAAGATGCGGCCATCAGACGGCGGGAACAACCCAGCGATGATGTTGAACAGTGTTGTTTTTCCAGCACCATTGGGGCCAATCAAACCTGTGATTGAGCCTTTTCTTACATTTATCCAAGCACTGTTGACGGCACGAACACCACCGAACTGTTTGGAAACGCCTTCTACTCTAATCATGCAAAAACGCTGCTTTTATTCACGAGAAACTTATCAAAACGATTGTCGCGTGACGTAAACCATGCCAACCAAGACTTCAACAGCAAGGACACACGTTTTACAGCCTGTTGAAAACCCAATTATGTGCGAATTTCATGTCTTCACTTGTCTCATTTAACAACGTTTCCAAGACATTTGAGAATGGCGTCGAAGCTGTGCGTTCGTTTTCAATGAATATCTCTTCTGGCGAAAAGGTCAGCTTGCTTGGCCCATCGGGCTGCGGCAAGACAACTGTGTTGCGCATGTTGGCAAGTTTGGAAGTGCCGAGCGCAGGGCAGATTGAGATCGGTTTAGAAAAGAATGCCAATATTGGCTTTGTGTTTCAGACCCCAACTTTGTTGCCTTGGAAGACAGTGTTTGAAAACGTTTGGTCACCGCTTCAACTGCAAGGAATTACTAAATCAGAAGCCAAAGCCGAAATTGAAGATTTGCTGCACAGGATTGGTCTTTTCGCATTTAAAGACGCTTACCCGCGCGAGCTTTCTGGCGGCATGGAAATGCGCGTATCCATTGCGCGCTCTTTGGTGATGAAACCCAAACTGCTGTTGATGGACGAGCCGTTTGCGGCGCTCGATGAAATGACCCGCTTCAAACTGAATGACTTGTTGTTGGAACAGCAACAACTAGAGAAATTTGCATTAATTTTTGTGACCCACAGTGTTTTTGAAAGTGCTTATCTTTGTGATCGGGTGGCCATCATGACCAATCGCCCGGGCTCATTGCACTGCGCCGTTGATACCGGCACCAGCCAAGTTCGAAATAACGACTACAGAACGTCTCGTTCCTATATCGACAAATGCCGGGAAATCAGCAGGAAACTACACGAAGCTGGTGGACTCTCTTGAACTTAAACTGAGGTTCGTTCACCCTTGCGCTCATCCAAAAACAAGAGTCGCACCATGACCAAGCTCCCATTTCTAAAACCTGCCCCTTGGGCTGATATGGCCCCGCAACTCGTGGACGTTGCCACGGGCCGAAAGCCTGCTGATTTGGTTGTTCGGGCCGGCAAATGGGTCAATGTCTACTCAGGCGAGATTATCCCTGACACTGACATTGCGATTTCAGGAGGTCGTTTCGCCTATTGCGGGCCAGATGCCAGCCACTGCATTGGGCCTGATACGACAGTGATTTCTGCCAACGGGAAATATCTCGTGCCAGGATTGTGCGATGCTCACATGCATGTGGAATCGGGCATGGTCACCGTCACCGAATTTTGCCGCGCCGTCATTCCCCATGGCACAACATCGATGTTCATAGACCCCCACGAAATTGCCAATGTCCTTGGAATGGACGGCGTGCGGTTGATGCATGATGAAGCAATGGCCATGCCGATCAATGTTCATGTGCAAATGCCAAGTTGTGTGCCTTCCGCTCCCGGATTGGAAAATGCTGCCGCATCGCTTGGGCCGGATGATATTAAAGAAGCTATGACGTGGCCGAACATTATTGGCCTTGGTGAAGTGATGGACTTCCCCGGAGTTGCGGCCAACACGCCTCGCATGACAGGTGAAGTTGCGGCCACAATGAATGCCAACAAAACTGTTGGCGGTCACTACGCCTCGCCCGTTCTCGACAAAAACTTCCACGGCTACGTGGCGGGTGGGCCAGCCGATGACCACGAAGGCACACGCAAAGAAGATGCCATGGCCCGTGTGCGCCAGGGTATGCGCGCCATGTTGCGCCTTGGTTCTGCATGGTATGACGTGGAAGCACAGGTGAAAGCGATCACCGAAGACGGACTGGACCCGCGCAACTTCATTCTTTGCACCGATGACAGCCACTCAGGCACATTGGTGAATGACGGCCATATGAACCGCGTTGTTCGCCACGCCATAGACTGCGGTGTGGCACCCGTCACTGCCATTCAAATGGCCACGCTCAACACTGCGCAGCATTTCGGGCTGGAGCGCGAACTTGGCTCAATTGCGCCCGGCCGATTGGCAGATTTTCTGATTGTTGATGATCTCGAAAAACTGACCATTGATGAAGTCTATGGGCGCGGCGTGAAGCTCTCGGATACGTCTGGTATGGCGATTGATTTGCCAATTTACGACTATCCCGAAACTACCAAGAATACCGTGAATATGAAGCGCGACTTGCACCCTTCTGATTTTGCGGTCGCAGCACCAAAGGGCAAAGAGTCTCCAGTTCGTGCGAGAGTCATTGGAGTTGTCGAAAACCAGGCTCCAACAATTGCCCAAGAAAGAGAGCTTCCTGTTCGGGATGGAAAAGTAGAATTGCTACACGATGTTTGCCACATCGCTTTGGTCGAGCGGCATCGAGCTACGGGCAACGTGGTCAATGCATTTGTAGAAGGCTTTGGCTACAATAAGCCCTGTGCAATGGCTTCGACAGTGGCCCATGACAGCCACCACATGATTGTTGTTGGTACATCCAAAAAGGATATGGCATTGGCAGCGAACCGCCTGCGCGAAGTGGGTGGTGGTGTTTGTTTTTTTGCTGAAAGCGAAGAGAAAGCGCTGATTGAAATGCCCATCGCGGGTTTGATGTCAGATGAGAATAGCAAAATTGTAGCGCAAAAGGCCGACAAATTGGTTGCCGCAATGGCAAAATGCGGTTGCACTCTCAACAACGCCTATATGCAACATTCATTGCTGGCATTGGTGGTCATTCCAGAACTTCGCATTTCGGACATTGGGTTGGTTGATGTGCGGACTTTTGAGAAAGTGGATTTATTTGTCTGATTTTACAATAAGACGGCCACGACCTGACGAGTGCGGGCACATGACCAGGCTTTGCCTCGCTTCGAAACAGTCGCTGGGATATGACGATGCGTTTATGGCGATGTGTGTGGATGAACTGTCTGTCACGCCGGACAAGCTTTTAGCCAATGAATTTTGGGCTTATGATGAAGGTGAGACGATGTGGGGCTTCGTCTGCCTTGCTCACAACGCACCATCATCTGATGCCGAAATCAAATCATTCTTCATTGATGCTACGCGGCGCGGCAGCGGAATTGGCTTGAAACTTTGGGAGAAGATTTTGCAACGCTGCGCTGCATTGAACATCACAAAATTGCATTTGGATTCAGAGCCGCTTTCAGCAAGTTTTTACGAGAAACTCGGTTTCAAAACCATCGGAGAAGTTCCCTCAGGCTCTATCCCCAACCGCGTGTTGCCGTTGATGGAGTTGATTTTGGACGAGGCTACCTAATTGGAACTCCACGTTTTTCTTATCGTAATTTGCGCGGCGGTTTTGCATGCGTCTTGGAATGCTCTGGTGAAATCAACCAACGATAAAGTTGTATCCATGACAGCGGTGACGATTGGCCATGCGCCACTAGCCCTCATGGTCATTCCATTTGTACCATTTCCGGCGCAAGAAAGTTGGGGGTTTTTGGCTGCCTCAGTGTTGGTTCACACGTGCTATCAATTGAGCCTGATGTCGGCCTATCGACTGGGGGATTTTACGCAGGTTTACCCGATTGCGCGCGGGTCCGGCCCCGCTCTTGTCACGTTGTATTCCATCTTCGTGCTCGGCATTACTTTTGTGTCTTGGCAACTCGCGGCGATCTGCTTGATCGTGGCCGGAATATTTTGTCTGGCTTTGTTAAAGCAAAGCGATGGATTGAGAAATCCGCAAGCGGTGGGCGCTGCACTTCTCACAGGGTGTTTTATCGCAGGCTATTCATTGCTGGACGGATTGGGCGCACGGGCGGCAGGCACGGCGACTGGCTATGTGGCTTGGATGACTGCGATTAATGCTGGCGTGTTTGCGGTTCTAATCGGCACGTTCAACCGACCTGCGTTTAAGAGGGTTTTCATCGAAGGCAAACGCACACTGGCAATTGGCGGCACTGCATCAGTTGCGGCTTATGCCTTTGTCGTTTGGGCCATGACCCAAGCCCCAATTGCCTTAGTAACAGCCTTGCGCGAAACTAGTACAATTTTTGCGCTGTTTATCGGTGTGTTTTTCCTCAAAGAACGGCTGACCGCCGGAAAGGTGCTGGCCACCATTTTAACATTGAGCGGTGTATTGTTATTGCGGTTTGGGTAAGGCTCAACCCCAAGTGCTTAGTTCTGAAGGAAACTTCTGCAGCAATAATTTCAACTTGGGATCAATATAAGCCTGACAGAACGGTTTTTCCGGCCCTTTTGCATAGTAGTTTTGGAACCTTTCATCTGAAGCTTTGAACTCAACAAATGGCAGCACATTGGTGACCAGTTTCTTTTCAAAACCTGTTTGAAACTTTATCAACGCTTTCGCGGCCATTTTTACTTGTTCGCTATCATACGTATAGATTGCGCTTCTATATTTACCACGCATCTTGTGAGCTGATGTGCTGGCGTGGGTCAATAAATGCACTTCTATCAAAACGTCCAAGGGCAATATTTCCGGATCGAAACCAACGACCACAGCTTCCGAAAAACTGTCATTGGGAGCGGTGGACGCAATGAATCCTTGATCTACGGTACTTACCGATCGCAGTGATTGGAATACGGCTTCCGTGCACCAATGACACCCGCCGCCAAACCCGATTTTTTTCAACACGACCGCATTACTCGTTTTCGATTATCATCAGTCATCATATAGGGTTCCAAAGCACCAAGAAAAGCGCTGCCCCCCCACATGTACGTTTCGTTTTGAAAACGCGGCTAAGATTGAGATACAAACATCAACGGCTGAGGGGCTGCCGGGTGGAAACTGCGACGTTTTACAGAATTGGTGGATTGATGAGACTGCTTGGCATGACGGCAATGCTGTGCGTTTTAATTGGGTGGGCGTTTACATGACAATGGCGATTTTTCCGACAATGCGGTGGTGCATGGCAATCATGCTTTGCGTGATTGCGTGGGAGAAAATGAACGGAAAGATTGTCGAAGGACCGGCTATCCTGAGACTGCCCAAAGAATACTCCCCTTCCCCTTGCATTCCCTGTTAAAACGTCTAAACACCGTCTCGCACACGAAGGTCGGGCTTCCGGCTGGTGGCTGAACGGTGGACCTTTCATCTTGAAAGGTAGGTTTGACAAGCAAACCGCCCTCCCGTGTCTCCGCTCTCGACTCTTCCAAATCGCGCCTTTTCTGTCCATGGGCCCTGCCCTTTAGGATTTCTTCGAAAAGCGTCGGTGAGGCTTTGCGCTGGAAGCTCAACGTAACATAGGAAAGGTGGCTTAATGGCCCTTTACGAACACATATTTATGGCGCGCCAGGATGTTTCATCCCAGCAGGTCGATACGCTTGTTGAGCAATTTAAAGGCGTTTTGGAAGCAAATGATGGTTCCGTTAGCAAGATCGAAAACTGGGGTTTGAAAACGCTTCCCTACCGCGTTAACAAAAACCGCAAAGCGCATTACGCTTTGATGAACATTGACGCACCTTCAGCAGCCGTTGCTGAAATGGAACGACAAATGCGTATCCACGAAGATGTTCTACGTTACATCACAATCAAAGTTGAAGAGCACGAAGAAGGCCCATCCGCCATGCTTCGCAAATCTGACCGCGACGACCGCAAACCACGCGGTGGCGATCGTGGCGACCGCCCTGCACGTGCACCACGCACAGATGCTCCTGCTCCAACTGCTGAATAAGGAAATAGTATTATGATCCCTATTGAACAAATGCCATCACGTCGCCCTTTTCAGCGTCGTCGTAAAACTTGCCCATTCACAGGCGAAAATGCACAAAAGATCGATTATAAGGACGTGAAACTCCTTCAGCGTTACATTTCAGAACGCGGAAAAATCGTTCCTTCACGCATCACAGCTGTGAGCTTGAAAAAACAACGTGAACTTGCTCGTGCCATCAAACGCGCTCGTTTCCTCGCTTTGATCCCTTATGTGATCAAATAAAACACGATCAAGTAAGTTTTGATTTTCGCCGTTCCCGACCTGTTCGGGAATGGCATTTTATCAGGGGCAGCCCTATAAAATACTGAGTTGGGAAGCGGCAATGGTGCCCTTCTCTAACTGTTATCAACCACCCGGTTGAACAGGACAGCGGAAGACATGAACAACAAACCTACACTTATTGCAGTCGCTTGCGGCCTGATAACAGCCATGCTGTTTCTGGCCCCGCTGACGCTTGGCGGTTTGGGTTTTGTTATGTCCACCTTTACCGCCATGCCTTTATTTGTGGTCGCTCTTGGATTTGGAACGTTCAATGGCATCGTTGCTGGCGTTGTTGCTGCTGTTGCTGTGAGTGTGTTTACAGGTTTCTACGGCGCTCTTGCCGTTGGTGGTGCCACATTGTTTCCCGCGATTTGGATTGGCCACATGATTGGCCTGTCCCGCGATGAAAATGGTGAGGCTGAATGGTTCCCTGTTTCAACGATTTTGTTTCGTATGGCACTCATGTGCGCAGCGATTGTCTTCGGCTTTGGCGCATTAATCGGCTACACGCCTGAACTTGCCTTGGAACAAGCGCAAGCTATCATGCAGCAAATCGCAGCGGCTCAATCACAAGCTTCAGGCGCTGAGGTGCTTTCTGCGGAAGTCATCAAAGAACAATCGGCTGCCATCGCTAATCTTATTCCATTGGCCATGCCGATTTCACTTTTATTGCTGATGGTCTTGAATCTGATTCTGGCTGCGCGTTTTGCACGCAAACGGGGTTGGATATTGCGACCGCAGGTCAACCTGCCGCTGGAAACAGCTATGCCACAAGTTGCAGTTGGTGTTTTTGCAATTGCAATCGCACTCAGCTTTCTCTCCGGTCCCATCGCATTAATCGCTCAAGTGATCACCGGTGCAATGGTTGGTGCGTTTTTGCTTGTAGGCCTTGCCACATTGCACTTTTTGACAATTGGAACGCCCATACGCGGTGTGTTCTTGGGCATCACTTATTTCGCTCTCTTAATGTCCCGCACTCTGGCCGGCGTTGTCGCGCTGATCGGTGTTGGGGAAACTCTCTTTCAGATCCGCGCTCGTCGCGGTGATCCGAAATCACCTTCACAATCAAATTAAAAGACACTCAAAAGGAACAATAAAATGGATGTTATTCTACTAGAACGCGTCGCCAAGCTTGGCGCAATGGGCGACACAGTTACCGTTAAAGACGGTTACGCTCGTAACTTCTTATTGCCACAGGGCAAAGCCCTTCGCGCTAACAAAGCCAATATGGCGCATTTTGAATCTCAACGCGCGCACCTTGAAGAGCGTAACGCAGAACGCAAAACTGAAGCTGAAGGCGTCGCTTCCCAGCTTAACGGCAACACTTATGTGGCTGTTCGTTCTGCAGGTGAAACAGGCCAACTTTACGGATCAGTTGCTGCACGCGATATCGTTGCAACGCTTGCTGATAATGGGTTCACAGTCGGTCGTAGCCAGATTGAACTTCGTGCACCGATCAAAATCATCGGCCTGCACACAGTCACAATCCTGTTGCACCCTGAAGTTGAAGCAGAAATCAGCATGAACGTTGCCCGTTCTGAAGATGAAGCCGTCCGTCAGGCAGCTGGTGAAGACCTCACAAGCCGCGATGCAATTGATAATGTTGACGTTGCTGAAGAAGACGAGCTAAGCATCGACGATGTGTTCGAGAACCCGGACGATGTTGAACTCGGTGACGACGCTGAAGAAGCAACAGAAGAAGTTGCAAGCGAAGAGCCTGCGGCAGAAGACGCTTCTGAGGAAGAAATTCAAGGCTAATCAACCTGAATTGTTGCATTTAAAGAGCCGGGCTTCGTGTTTTTGCGCAAAGTTCGGCTTTTTGTTGCTTCGAATCGGGTATAATGAGTCAAGATGGAAAACGCGCGTGTGAATGAAAATCGAACCCTCGCTGTGGACAGCAATGATAACTTCACAAAGCTTACGGCCAGTGCGGGTAGGTTCTTTCCAAGACCATGAAACGCTGTATAGCTGAGCTTTACACGACAATAATTGATTGGGGAGTGACCACATGGCTGAAGCTGCTGAAAACATAATCCCCGGCCCTACGCCTTATCGTGCTTCTCCTCACAACATTGAGGCTGAACAGGCGCTGTTAGGTGCAATTCTCGTCAACAATGATGCGTTTTATCGCGTGTCCGATTGGTTGGAATCGGAGCATTTCTACGAACCGATCCACAAACAAATTTATCAAGTTGCAACTGAAATGATCCGCTCGGCAAAGCGTGCAACGCCAGTGACGATCAAAACATTTTTGCCGGAAGACGAACGTATCGGCGACATGACTGTTGCAACCTATCTTGCCCGCCTTGCCTCTGAAGCCACAACAATTATCAATGCCGAAGATTATGGTCGTTCTATTTACGATCTTGCAACACGTCGCCATCTCATCACTATTGGTGAAGACATGGTCAACATCGCGTTCGATGCCCCCGTTGATATGGTTCCAGGCGTTCAAATTGAAGATGCGGAACGTCGTTTGTTTGAACTGGCCGAAACCGGCAACACGAATAACGGGTTTTCAGATTTTGGTAGCGCCGTTGGCAGCGCCATTGATATGGCCAGCGCCGCCTTCCAACGCGAAGGCCATTTGTCAGGCGTGGCCACCGGATTGCGCGAACTCGACTCAAAAATGGGTGGGTTGCAACCATCGGATTTGATTGTTCTGGCGGGTCGCCCTGCGATGGGGAAAACCTCACTTGCAACCAACATCGCCTATAATGTGGCTGAGAACTATGAACCGGAAATTCAACCGGACGGAACTTCCAAAGCTGTAAATGGTGGCGTTGTGGGATTTTTTTCTTTGGAGATGGCTGCAGAACAGTTGGCAACGCGTATTATTGCCGAACAGACGGAAATCTCGTCTTCGAAAATACGCCGTGGTGAAATCAATGATTCTGAATTCGAAAAACTGGTTGCCTGTTCGCAGACAATCCACCGCATTCCGCTGTTTATCGACCAAACGGGTGGTATTTCTGTTGCTCAATTGGCAGCGCGTGCGCGGCGTCTCAAACGTCAACGCGGATTAGATTTGCTGATCATCGACTATATTCAGCTGATGCAGGGTAATAAGAACACAACCAATCGTGTTCAGGAAATCACCGAAATTACGACGGGCCTGAAAGCACTTGGAAAAGAACTCAATGTTCCAATCATTGCTCTTTCCCAGCTTTCCCGTCAGGTAGAAAACCGTGACGACAAGCGCCCGCAACTGTCCGACCTTCGTGAATCCGGGTCCATCGAGCAGGATGCCGACGTGGTGATGTTTGTGTATCGCGATGAGTATTATTTGCAGAACAAAGAACCCGAAGCCGGGTCAGCCGATTATGAGGCTTGGCGCACCAAACTGGAATATGCGCGCGGCAAAGCAGATGTGATCATTGCAAAGCAGCGTCACGGCCCTACAGGAACTGCACAATTGGCCTTCCAAGCCGAGTACACACGCTTTACAGATCTTGCCGAAGAAGACCGCTTGCCAGAAGCGTTTGAATAGAGGCTATCGAAACCACCGTGAGCACGCATCCTGATCTCGCCGGAGGGCGGTTGACCATCGATCTCAAT
Source organism: uncultured Rhizobiaceae group bacterium (assembly GCA_938010435.1). Taxonomy (GTDB): domain Bacteria; phylum Pseudomonadota; class Alphaproteobacteria; order Rhizobiales; family Rhizobiaceae; genus Pseudahrensia. The sequence continues at coordinate 20,704 of CALLUS010000025.1, forward strand.
GGGTTGGTAGCCAACTATAAGCTTCTTGCAAAACACGCTTCGCCCGCAAAATGCGGTGCGGTGGTGAAAGCCAATGCTTACGGGTGTGGCATCGAACAAGTAGTACCTGCACTTTTGGCAGCCGGGTGCGAAACTTTCTTCGTCGCCTTGGTGGAAGAAGGAATGCGCGTTCGAAAAATTGCCCCCGACACACGCTGTTTCGTGTTAAATGGTGTCTTTGCCGGTGCTGAAAAAGTGATTCATGAGCACGGTTTAGTGCCCATTCTCAATACTTTGAATCAAACAGAGCGTTGGGCCGCTTTTGCAAAGGCTCACGGCGCGCCCCTTCCCTGCGCTCTACAAATGGACAGTGGTATGCGACGCGTTGGAATGTCACCTGCTGATGTTGAACGTGTGGCCGGTCAAAACCATTTGCGTGATCATCTGGACATCCAATTGTTTATGACTCACTTCGCTTGCGCCGATGATGTTGGACATCCGAAGACTGACTTGCAGCAAGAAATTTTTGAACAAACGAGCGCATTATTTCCCGACGTTCCGCGTTCCGCAGCCAACTCTGCAGCTGATCTACAGTCAAGTGGATTGACTTATGATCTCGCGAGGCCGGGTGTGGCGCTGTATGGTGGTGAAGCGTTGAACGATGTGCCAAATCCGATGGAACCGGTTGTCACCTTGGAAGGTCGCATCATGCAGATCACATCGGGTGAGTCTGGTGACAGTGTGGGTTATGGTGGGACCGAAACACTGACACGCAAATCGCGCATTGCTTATATCTCGGTTGGTTATGCGGATGGATATTTAAGATCCGGCAGCCATACGGGCGTTCCACTTCGTGCCGTTACTCAATCAACCACAGCACATTTTAAAGGTCACACTCTGAAAGGCGTTGGCCGTATTTCTATGGATATGTGTGGATTTGACGTAACCGAAGTCCCTGAAAACGAAATCAATGAAGGCGATTGGATCGAATTGTTCGGCCCAAACGTACCAATCGACGATGTTGCGCGGGCCACTGGCACGATTGGCTATGAATTGCTGACGGGACTGGGCGACCGTTATTCACGAATATATATTGAACCGGAAACCTGATGGCGAAGATTAGAATTCAATTTGTATGCCAAAATTGCGGGGGCAGTCATTCCAAATGGTCTGGCCGTTGTGATGCTTGTGGTGAGTGGAATACGCTCGCTGAAGAAACTCCAAGCACAGGTGTGGCTTCCGGCCCGGGCAAAGCGACCAAAGCTGGCCGCGTCATTGCCATGGAAGACTTGGATGGTGACGCGACCGAGGCCCCACGTATCAATTCTACAATTTCAGAATTTGACCGTGTGGCTGGCGGTGGCTTGGTGCAAGGCTCGGCCCTTTTGGTGGGTGGCGATCCCGGCATCGGAAAATCAACACTTTTGATGCAAGTCTCGGCCTCGTTGGCAGCCAATGGTTATGGGGTTGTCTATGTCTCTGGTGAAGAAGCAGTAGCACAGGTACGTTTGCGCGCCCAGCGGTTGGGTGCGGCCAACGCGCCCGTCAAACTGGTTGCAGAAACCAATGTGGAGAATATCGTCACTACATTGGAAGCAGGGAAGCCACCCGCTCTTGTGGTCGTCGATTCCATCCAAACCTTGTGGACGGAGACAACCGACTCTGCCCCTGGAACGGTGAGCCAAGTGCGTAATTCCGCCCAAGCCATGATCCGTTATGCCAAACAGTCCGGTGCGGCAATCGTGCTGGTGGGCCATGTAACCAAGGATGGGCAAATTGCTGGCCCCCGTGTTGTAGAACATATGGTTGACGCTGTTCTCTATTTTGAAGGCGAAGGCGGTCATCACTTCCGCATTCTACGCTCTGTTAAAAACCGTTTTGGGGCCACCGATGAAATCGGCGTTTTTGAAATGTCTGACAAAGGTTTGCGCGAAGTCGCGAATCCTTCAGAGCTATTTTTAGGTGAACGTCACAAAGCAGCACCCGGAGCGGCCGTCTTTGCTGGCATGGAAGGACGACGCCCTGTTTTGGTGGAAATTCAGGCCTTGGTGGCTCAATCCTCCCTCGGCACACCGCGCCGTGCAGTCGTGGGCTGGGACAGTTCACGGCTTGCGATGATTCTCGCCGTTCTTGAAGCTCATTGCGGCGTGCGTCTTGGTGGTCACGATGTATATCTGAATGTTGCAGGCGGATTTCGCATTTCAGAACCCGCAGCGGATCTGGCCGTGGCTGCCGCACTTGTCTCATCACTGGTGAACAAGCCACTGGCGGAAAATTCTGTTTATTTTGGCGAAGTGAGCCTTTCCGGCCATTTGCGGCCAGTTTCGCAGGCTGCAGGACGTTTGAAAGAGGCTGGAAAGCTCGGTTTTGAGCAAGCGACCTATGCAAAAGGCAGCGAAGTGGTGAAACAACTTGGTTTGAAACTCAACACAATTACAACACTTGCAGATCTTGTGGTTGAATTGGCTGCCGGTGCGTCAGAGAGCTTGCAGGGCGATCCCGATACTGGCACATAGAGCGCAATAAAGACGGAGCTCAAAAACGCATGTCCATTACGCTTCTCGATGGCATTTTGATTGTCATCATGTTGATTTCAGCCATACTTGCCATGATCCGCGGTTTTTCGCGCGAAGTTTTGTCAATTGTTTCGTGGGTGAGCGCTGCTGTTGCAGCGGCTCTGTTTTACAAAACCCTGTCACCAACCGTCCAAGGTTTGGCGGAAACACTGCGCGACAACACGCTAATTGCAGACGCTGTTTCAGCAGCAGCCATTTTCTTGGTTGTGTTGATTGTTGTTAGTTATCTCACAATGCGTTTGGCGGATATGATCATCGATAGCCGTATTGGCGTTCTTGACCGCACATTGGGTTTCATTTTCGGCGCGGCACGCGGCGCGCTTTTGGTAATCATCACGTTGATGGGTTTTTTGTGGCTGGCCAATGACAATGAACCCGATTGGGTGAAAAATGCGAAATCCAAACCAATGCTCGTTTCCATTGGCACCGAAATTCGCGATGCCTTGCCCGAAAACCTTGACGACGTGATCAAACGTTTCTTTGACGATGGAACCGAAAAGCCTGCCGAAGGCGAACAAGACACCGAACAGAAAACCTGATCGGAACACTCAACAGGAGGCCGTCCTCAATGGATAGCACGGACGATAAGTTCAAAGAAGAATGTGGCGTATTTGGCATTTACGGACATTCGGATGCGGCAGCGATGACAACGCTGGGTCTCCATTCACTGCAACATCGTGGCCAAGAAGCTGCAGGGATTGTTACATTTGACGGTTCCACCTTCCACGCAGAGCGGCACATCGGTTTGATTGGTGACACTTTTACCAAACAATCGGTGATCGAACGTTTACCGGGCCAGTATGCCATCGGGCATAACAGATATTCTACCACCGGTGGCGAAGGTATGCGCAATGTTCAGCCTTTCTTTGCAGATTTTGCTGGCGGTGGTTTTGCAGTTGCTCACAACGGCAATTTGACCAACGCGGGCACCATAAGAGAACAATTGCAACGCAAAGGGGCAATTTTTCAGTCCACATCCGATACCGAAGTTATTCTACACCTCATTGCGATGAGCGAGGAAAGCCGTTTGGTGGCCAAACTAACTGATGCGGTTCAACAATTGGAAGGCGCCTTTTCGCTCGTTGCTCTCTCTGGTAAAAAACTCATTGGTTGTCGCGATGCCTTGGGAGTTCGCCCACTTGTGCTTGGCGATGTGGATGGCAGCTATGTGCTGGCTTCTGAAACCTGTGCGCTGGATATTATTGGCGCGCGGTTTGTGCGCGATGTGGAGCCCGGCGAAATGGTGGTTGTCACGGAAAACGGCATCGAGAGTCATTTCCCGCTGGAGAAAAAACCATCCCGTTTTTGTGTGTTTGAATTTGTCTACTTTGCGCGCCCGGACTCTATGGTCCAAGGCGAGAATGTTTATGCTGTGCGCAAGAAAATCGGTGAAGAACTGGCACGAGAGTCTCTCGTTGATGCTGACCTCGTGGTTCCAGTACCGGATTCTGGTACACCTGCCGCCATCGGTTATGCGCAAGAAGCGGGCTTACCTTTTGAATTGGGCATAATCCGTAACCATTACGTGGGCCGTACATTTATCGCGCCGACTGACAATATCCGCCACATGGGCGTGAAGTTGAAACACAATGCCAACCGCAAATTGATCGAGGGTAAGCGGGTTATTTTGGTGGATGATTCCATTGTACGCGGCACCACCAGCCAGAAGATCGTCGCCATGGTGCGTGACGCAGGCGCAAAAGAAGTGCACATGCGTATTGCCAGCCCACCGACAGTTTCCGGTTGTTATTATGGCGTCGATACCCCGCAGAAGCAGAAGCTCTTGGCCTCTCGTATGAGCACCCAAGAAATGGCTGACTTTATCAAAGTGGATTCCTTGTCTTTCTTGAGCATTGATGGATTGTACCGCGCGGCTGGTGAAGCGGCGCGCGACAATGATATGCCGCAATTCTGCGATGCTTGTTTCACAGGCGAATACCCCACAAGCCTGACGGATCAAGAAGGCATCGACCTGACCGGTGCCGACAATGTACGCCCGATCTCAATGTTATCTGGTGGACGTTAATTGTGAGCAATCAATCTAAGCCTTTGGAAGGCCGCATTGCGGTTGTCACAGGTGCTTCACGTGGTGTTGGCTATCAAGCAGCACTTGGATTTGCGAAAGCCGGAGCTCATGTGATTGCCCTTGCCCGTACCGTAGGTGGCCTTGAAGAACTTGATGATGAAATTCAAGCTGCCGGTGGATCATCCACCACACTCGTTCCGCTCGATATTAAAGATTTCGATGCGCTTGACCGTCTTGGTGCAACGATTAATGAGCGATGGGGAAAGTTAGATATATTGTTGGGAAATGCGGGTATTTTGGGCGTCGCAACACCGCTCGCCCAATTAAAACCCAGCGTGTTCGAAGATGTTTTTGCGGTCAATGTTACCGCTAATTATCGCTTGCTTCGTTCACTTGACCCTCTGTTACAGGTATCTGATGCCGGGCGTGCACTTTTTGTAAGTTCAGGGGCCTCGCGCAGCAAACGCAGTTACGTGGCAACATACGCAGCTTCAAAAGCTGCACTGGAAGTTTTGATTGAAACTTATGCCAAAGAGGTTTCCAACACCAAAATCTGTGCAAATCTGATTGACCCGGGCACGTTGCGCACAAAGATGCGGGCGCAATACGCTCCCGGTGAAGACCCGCAAACTGTTACTCCAGTTGAAGAGATCGTACCGACGCTAATTGATCTTGTGTCTCCTTCCAACACCCATTCCGGTGGTGTATTTAACTTTGTATCCAAGTCTTGGATGGAAAATTAAACGTTTTTCCAGACAAACTGCGACACAATAATCATGAAAATTTCATATTCTCGTTTGATATATGGCGTTCGGATATATACATATCCAGCATATTGATTTGCGCCGGTGCAAATCGGGAGAACGAATATGAACGTACGCACTTTGTGTTTGGCTGTTTTGAACAGCGGCGATGCGACTGGATATGAAATACGCAAACTGGTGAGCGAAGGGCATTTCAGCCATTTCGTCGATGCCAGTTTTGGATCGATCTATCCCGCATTGAAAGCCATGAGCGACGACCAGTTGGTTATGGTTCGCGAAGTTCAACAAGACGGCAAGCCGAACCGAAAAGTCTATACGATCACAGACCTTGGCCGCGCTGAATTTCTGCATGCGCTTGGAAAGCCTGCTCAAAAAGACAATTTCAAAAGCGAATTTCTGCTTCTGGCTATGTGCGCCGAACTAATGTCACCTGAACATGTGGCAGCGGCGATCGATGCTCAGATCGTCTACCTTACTGAAGAACTCGCGCAAATTGACAGCGAAGTTCGGGAAATTGATCTGGCTGGAGCCGAATGGGTAGCTAATTATGGGCGCGCCTGTTTGAGCCAAGGTCTTGAATATATTCAGAACAATAGAATTGCCCTTGAGGCCGTTGCCGGGATCAGCTTACCAAAAACTGAACCCTTGATTGCCGCGGAATAGGAACTGCAAATCATGAAATTACGTGGATCACATTTGGTCGCACTGGCCATTCTCGCTGCTGTTGGCGGTTGGATGTTTACCGGTCAATTGATTTTGGGCGGCCAAGCAGACCCAAATGCAATGACAATTGTTGACCGGGAGGCTGACAGAACTCAGGAAGCCTTTCGTGTTCGGGTGATGGAAATTCAACCCTCGCAACGTGTTGAGACATTGACGATCCGCGGCCGCACTCAAGCTGATGCCATGGTGAGCGTGCGGGCAGAAACAGGCGGAACAGTTGAAGCACGTTTGGTCAACAAAGGTGACTTTGTAAAAGCGGGTGATTTGTTGTGCGAAATAGACAAAGGCGTGCGCGAAATACAATTGGCACAAGCTGAAACATTGCTTGAACAAACGGAATCCGATTACGAAGCTAACCGCAAATTGGTGAAACGCGGTTTTGCCACGAACTCCAAGTTACGCAGCATGAAGGCGGCAATGGACAGTGCTAAATCTTCACTCGCCACGGCAATGCAGGAAATGGCACGCACACAAGTCAAGGCGTCTGTTTCAGGGCAAGTTCAATCTCCACTGGCGGAAGTGGGAGACAATCTGGCGCCAGGCGGCGTATGTGTCACATTGGTCGACACTAATCCCATGTTGTTTTCGGGACAAATCCCTGAACGTGAAATTTCATCTGTTAACGTTGGAATGACATCAAAAATCAAATTGATTTCCGGTTCCAAAATTACAGGCAAAGTGCGCTATATTTCCCGCGTTGCTGACGCCAGCACGCGTACGTTCACAGTCGAAATCGAAATGCCCAACAAAGACGGAGCTATTCGCGATGGCTTGACTGCTGAAGCCTCTATCGATCTTTCCCCCACCGATGCTTACCAATTGAAGCCGAGCTGGCTCACCTTGGAAGATAATGGAGACGTTGGCGTGCGTATTGTTGCGGCTGAAGACAAGGTTAAATTCGTTCCCGTGAAAATCATTGCGCAAGAAGACGATAGTGTTTGGGTTGAAGGCCTGAGTGCAGGAATGAGAATTATAACGCTTGGCCAAAACTTCGTGGCATCCGGCCAAATTGTTGCGCCTGTTACAGAAGCGCAAATGAAAGCGCTGGAAAAAGCAAAGAAGCCTAAGGCTTCGGAGGCAAACTCATGACCGCAGCACTCGCAGTTATTCTAAGCCGTCCTAAAACTGTATTGCTCTTGATGGCTGTTATGGTGATCGCAGGCGTGATCTCCTATATCAGCGTTCCCAAGGAAGCCAATCCAGATATTGACGTTCCGGTCTATTTTGTTTCCGTCAGCCAACAGGGCATTTCACCGGGTGATGCTGAACGGTTGCTGGTACGTCCACTGGAAAGCAAGCTTCGCGGCTTGGATGGATTGAAAGAAATCACCACCATTGCGGCTCAAAGCAATGCAACCGCCGTGCTTGAGTTCAACATTGGCTCAGACAAAACCGAAGTGTTGGCTGATATTCGCGATAAGGTCGATCAGGCGAAATCCGAAATGCCGGCAGATGCAGATGAACCTGTGATTGCTGAGACAAACTTCGCGTTGCAACCAACGATCATTGTCACTCTCTCAGGCCAAGTGCCCGAACGTACTCTGTTCCAATATTCTCGCCGTTTGAAAGACGAGATCGAAGCAATCGGTACGGTTCGCGATGCGAATCTTAAGGGCAACCGCGAAGAAATGTTGGAAGTAGTACTCGATCTGGCAAAGCTGGAATCCTACAACATCAATCAATCGGAATTGTTGAACGCCCTTTCTCAAAACAACCAGTTGATTGCAGCAGGTTTCCTCGACAGCGGCTCTGGTCGTTTTAATTTGAAGGTTCCTGGCCTCGTTGAAAGCGCAAAAGACGTTTACGAAATTCCAATCAAGCAAAACGGTGAAGCCGTTGTCACGCTTGGGGATGTTTCAGAAATCCGTCGTACGTTTAAAGACCATTCGGCCTACACTCGTGTGAACGGTGAACCGGCGATCTCCCTTGAAGTGGTGAAACGCATTGGCACCAATATTATCGAAAACAACATCGCCGTTCGCAAAGTGGTCGCTGACTTCTCGAAAGACTGGCCATCCAGCATCAAGATCAATTATCTGCTCGACCAATCAAGCTTCATCGGTGAAGTTCAAGGCTCTCTGCAAGCCTCCATTATGACAGCTATCATGCTTGTGATGGTGGTTGTGGTGGCTTCGCTTGGATTGCGTTCCGGACTGCTTGTTGGCCTCTCCGTACCCATTTCATTTGCCGTTGGGTTCTTGATCGTCGGATTCGCCGGCATGACCGTGAATATGATGGTCTTGTTCGGCATGGTGTTAACAGTGGGCATGTTGGTGGATGGTGCCATTGTGGTGACCGAATACGCAGACAGGAAACTTGCCGAGGGTATGCCCGCCACTGAAGCTTACACGCGCGCAGCGCAGTTAATGTTCTGGCCCGTGGTGTCCTCTACAGCGACGACGCTTGCTGCATTCTTGCCCTTGCTTTTATGGCCAGGTGTCCCAGGTGAATTCATGTCATTCTTGCCGATCATGGTAATCATTGTTTTGTCGGCATCGCTGATGACGGCCTTAATATTCTTGCCAACAGCTGGCGCCTTGACGGGATGGTTGGCGAGCAAAGTGAGCCGCCGTGGTGGTGTAATCATTTCTGCCGTTTTGTCATCCGGCATGATTGGCTTTGCAGCATTTGCCCTGACCGACGGCGGGATCTCCCTTGGACTTGAACAAGTTACTGGAGAAGTGACTGGCGCTGTTGGCGGCTCAATTGCAAATTTGGCATCGATTGCGGCTGGCATTTTGGTTGCGATTGTTTGTTTTCCGTTCTTGCTCGGTTACTTGCTGTGGAGCGAGAAACGATCATCAGTCGATGCGGAAAATGCAACTTCGTTGATGTACACAAGCAAACGTCCGTTAGAAATTAAAAAAGTACCAGGCTTGATGCGTGGATATCTCGGCTTCCTTAAATTTGCATCTGGAAATTTGATTGGAAATGCACTCGTTATAGGAGCTGTGATTTTTACCACCGCCACTGTCTTTGGCATGTTCGGTGAGAAGAGCGCCGGAGTGGAATTCTTTGTTGATGAAGAACCCGATGTGGCCATCGTACTTGTCTCGGCACGCGGCAATCTCTCCGCGACACAAGTGCGTGACGTTGTAGGAGAAGTGGAAACAAAAATCCTCACAATTCCCGGCATTGAAAATTCCGTTATGACTGCGACCGCCCCTGGTGGCGGCGGTGTCGGCAGCCCATTGGGTGGTGTTCAAGACAAACCCGCAGATGTTGTTGGCGAATTGCAGATTGAATTAACAGACTTTTGTTGCCGTCGTTTGGCCGTCGAAATTTTCGAGGAAATTCGCCAGAAAACTGCTGCTATTCCCGGCATTCGCGTTGAAGTTCGTAAAATCGAAGGTGGGCCGCCCACTGGTAAAGATATTCGCTTACAAGTGAAATCTACCGACTACAATGATATGGCGGCAGTCGTTGCGCGAGGACGCAAATACTTCGACACGCTTTCCGGCATTCAAGATATTGAAGATGGACGCCCCCTCCCCGGCATCGAATGGGAGTTAAAAGTCGACCGTCAGGAAGCAGGACGTTACAATGCGGGTATCGTGGCCATTGGCTCCATGGTGCAAATGGTGACAACTGGTGTGCCGATTGGAAAATACCGGCCGAATGATTCAGAAGACGAACTGGATATCCGTGTACGCCTGCCAAAAAGTCAACGGACATTTGCGGCTCTCGACAAGCTGAAACTGCCCACACCTGATGGCCAAGTTCCACTCGCAAACTTTGTTAAACGATCCCCCTTGCCGAAAGTCAGTTCCATCACCCGCAAAGATGGCCTGTATTCCATGGAAGTGAAAGCCAACATGATCCCCGGTTTCCAAGAAAACGGGAAAGCTTTGACACCGGATGCAAAAGTCGCGGAAATTCAGAAATGGATTGATACACAAGAATGGCCAAACAGCATTCAATTCAAATTTAAAGGTGGCGATGAAGAGCAAAAAGAGTCCGGGGCGTTCCTCGCCAATGCGGCAGGCATCGCTCTGTTTTTGATGTTCATCATTTTGGTGACACAGTTCAATTCGTTCTATCAAACCATCCTGACACTCTCGACCGTCATTCTGGCGATTGTCGGCGTGTTGATCGGCTTGATGGTCACTGGCCAAAAATTCTCCATCATCATGACAGGTACAGGCGTCGTCGCGCTGGCTGGTATTGTGGTGAACAACGCCATTGTTTTGATCGACACTTTCAATCGGCTGCGCGAAGAAGGCGTTGAAACGCGCGAAGCTGTTTTAAAAACATCGGCGCAACGTCTGCGTCCAATCATGCTCACCACGGTGACAACCATTCTGGGGCTCATTCCAATGGCCTTGCAGTTGAATATGAATTTCTTTGAACGAACAATTGCCTATGGTGGCATTACATCTGTTTGGTGGGTTCAATTGTCAACGGCCATTATTTCCGGCCTCGCCTTTTCAACAATTCTGACATTGATTGTTATTCCGAGCATGTTGGCCATGCCTGCCAACATTGTGGCAGTCTTCAACTGGACCACGGGACGCAAACCTCAAGCTGTTGCTGCGCCGGTTCTCGCTGGAGCGGTTGCTGAACCACAGGCAGAAGACGAGTTGCTTGATCTCAATATCATGATGAATTCGGCATTGAAGTCACGCAGCAAAACGAAGAAGAGCGACATGGACCTCGCTCCAAAACCTGCAAATGATCCGGTCAAGTTGGATAAAAGTTATCCTGATGCGGCGGAATGAGTTTCACGTTTTTTATAATCTCTGTAGCTGAATGGCAGTGACGCAAGATATGTGGCACTGCCTGCTGCCAATATTGTCCAAGGATAGCTGAACAACACGACAACAAAGAGAATTAACCCAATCATCACCGGCAAAACAAGGTTTTGCGAAATGCTCTGACCTGCTCTTTTGCCCGACCAAGTAGGCAAGTTTGAAACCATCAAGAAGCCAATGAAAAGCACATAGAGCACTGTAAACCCTGTCACCCAAGTGTCACGCTCCATGCCCAGCAAACCCAAATAGATCGGAAGCATCACAAGGATTGCCCCAGCGGGGGCTGGAACGCCTGTGAAGAAATCCACCTGCCATTTTGGTTTGTCAGGTTTGTCTAACGTGACGTTAAAACGGGCCAGCCGCAAACATCCGCAAATCGCAAATACAAGAGCGACAATCCAACCGATGGACTTGGCGTCTTTCAATGTCCACAAATACAGAACCAGTGCCGGCGTCACACCAAAGTTCACAAAGTCAGCGAGAGAATCCAATTGTTCGCCGAATGAACTTGTGGATTTAAGAAATCGCGCCACCCGTCCATCAAGACCATCAAGAAGGGCCGCAAATACAATTGCCACAACAGCAAGACCAAAGCGGCCTTCGAAAGCCAAACGAATGGCAGTTAGACCGGAACAAATTGCGCCCAATGTGATCAAGTTCGGCACCAACATCCGAAACGGAACATCGCGCAATCGCGATATGGGTTCAGCATCCTCATCTTCAAAAAGTGCTGGTGGTTCGTCTGTCCTCAGCAGCGATGCCGCTTTGTCAGTTTCACCATCAGGGTCAAATTCTGGAAATGGCGGTTTCATTAAATGGTTCTCGGTGTCGGGCTGGACTTCATAGCTTTACCATGGGCTGCAAGTATGCTCTCACCGGCGATCATGGTTTGGCCGAGAGCCACGCGCGGTGTCGCACCTTCTGGAATAAACACATCAACGCGAGACCCGAAGCGGATCAGTCCAAAGCGTTCGCCCTGCCCCAAATCATCCCCTTCATTGGTCCAGCATAGAATACGTCGAGCCACGAGGCCCGCGATTTGCACTGCCCCTACTTCGCCGTGAGGCCCGTCGATTACCACACTGTGGCGTTCATTTTCATCGGATGCTTTATCGAGATCAGCCGACAAGAACTTACCTGGCTTGTGATGCGATACTAAAACAGGCCCACGCACTGGCGCACGGTTTACGTGGCAATTGAACACATTCATAAACACCGTGATACGCATACGCGGTTCGGTGCCCATATCCAACTCTGCCGGTGGAACGAAAGGACCGATGGAAGAGATAACACCATCAGCCGGACTGATGATAAGGTCGTCGCTTACGGGCACAACACGTTCAGGATCACGGAAGAACAGCGTGCACCATATAGTCAAGATAAGGCCAATCCAGAACAAGGGTTGCCATAGAAAGCCCAAGACAATGGAAACAACTGCAAATATCGCGATGAAGCGATATCCTTCTTTGTGAATTGGAACCATTGCAGAGCGGATTGAATTGGCGATGGACATTTGTGCGACCCCTAGAAATTTGATATCTTCATACACTAGGCACGCGTCGGATACCAAGAGGTATCGAAGGTTATAACGGGCTGGTGTCTGGATTTCCCTGCTGCAAGTTTACAAAAAGGGGCCCTGTGATTTCCTTCACCAACTTTTGACGCATTGATTCTCCAAATGTCTTGAAGCTTTCAGCGTTCAGCAGAAACGCTCCGGGGCCGCCGATCACATCTTTCGTATAGTGTGTGTGCAAAGCATGGCGCGCCAGATCGCCTAAATCATATTCTACCGAGTGGATGATCAAGCCGTTTATCGTGAAGCCCTTCGCCACCGCTGCATCGCGTGCACTGCTTGGGTTGTTGTTGTCGCTTGTTCCATCGCCGGACACATCGATTGCATAACGGCGACCTTGAAACCCGTTGTTCTCGATCGATGCTACGCTGTGATTAATCGCGCCAGAAATGTCGGTAAATCCCGTCAAAGCGCGGGGCATATTTATCAATTCAATTGCCAATTGCAGCGCCGCAGACTCGCTGTTGATGTGTCGCCACCCAATCGAATTCACTTGTTTTCCGGGGCCGGACCATTGAACAACGCTAATGGCAAGCCCCTCTTCCCCCAATCCGCGAATAGCCTTTAGAACGGAAGGGTGTCGCATAGCTTCCGACAGGCCTTTACGCTGCAACGCATATTCATCTTCGTTGACACTGGTGGAACTGTCCAACGCCAAAACAAGTTCCAATTCTACGGCTTTCTGTGCCTGCGCGACAGCCGTCCAACTGCCAATCAACACCAACACGATTTGCAGCAAGCGATACATGTTACGCGATCGGCTCATTGCTTGGACGCCGGACAACAATTCCGAATTCATCAGCTTCTTGGGCAGCACGCAATTTTTGTTCGGCTTCCGTAGCTTCCAACTGACGGTTCCACATGGATGCATAAAGGCCCTTTTTCTTGAGCAGCTTCCCATGAGTTCCCCGTTCGGCAATTTGACCTGCCTCCAGAACAATAATTTCATCGGCATCAATAATGGTCGACAAGCGGTGGGCGATCACAACCGTTGTTCGGTTTTCAGATACGATATCAAGAGCGGCTTTGATCTCTTGTTCTGTCTGGGTGTCTAAAGCCGACGTCGCTTCATCCAGAATCAAAATTGGGGGCGCTTTGAGCAAAGTTCGAGCAATCGCAACGCGCTGTTTTTCACCGCCTGAGAGTTTCAAACCGCGTTCGCCAACCTGCGTGTCATAGCCTTCCGGCAAGCGAGCTATAAAGTCACCGATCTGAGCGCGTTCAGCCGCCTGCGCAACTTCAGCTTCCGTTGCATCTGTCCGGCCGTAACGGACATTGTAAGCAATCGTATCATTGAAAAGCACCGTGTCCTGCGGAACCATGCCAATTTCAGATCGCAAGCTGTTTTGATCGACTTCACGAAGGTCTTGGCCATCGATCTCAATCGACCCGTTTTGGATATCATAAAAACGGAACAACAATCGAGAAATTGTGCTTTTACCCGCGCCTGAGGGGCCCACAATAGCAACCGTCTTTCCTGCAGGGACATCGAACGAAACGCCTTTCAAAATCGGGCGATCTGCGTCGTAGTGGAAATCCACACCCTTGAAAGAAATGGCACCGTTCTCCACTTGGATCATCGGCGCGTTGGGTTTGTCCTTCACTTCGGCGGGAACTTCCAGCAAGTCAAACATCGCTTCAATGTCGGTCAAACCTTGCCTTATTTCACGATATACAAATCCAATGAAGTTCAGCGGGACTGACAGCTGCATCAAGAACATATTGATGAGCACGAAGTCGCCGATTGTCTGTTCACCACGTTGCACTGCCAATGCAGACATCACCATGCAACCCAACATACCAATTGAAAAAATGACGGTTTGCCCGAAGTTCAACCAACCAAGTGATGTCCATGTTTTCGTCGCGGCCTTTTCATATCCAGCCATGGATTCATCAAACCGGTCAGACTCCATTTTTTCATTGCCGAAATATTTAACCGTCTCATAGTTCAACAGGGAGTCGATCGCCTTGGAATTTGCATCCGTGTCAGACCTGTTCATGTCGCGACGAATTTGGATGCGCCAATCGCTGGCTTTGATCGTGAACCAAGAATAAGCCCAAACCGTCAGAGCAATAACCAGCACATAGCTCCAGCCGAAATAGTAGGCGAAAATGCCAGCATATAGGCCGAACTCAAGAATGGTCGGCAATGTGCTCAGAATTGTGAAACGCACTATCGTTTCGATACCCTTGGTTCCGCGCTCAATTATGCGTGAGAGGCCCCCTGTTCTGCGCGCCAAATGAAACCGCAGAGACAATTTGTGCATGTGAACGAATGTGCGATAGGCCAATTGTCGAACAGCATGTTGTCCAACCCGTGCAAATAAAGCGTCGCGCAGCTGGTTTAATCCCGTCATCAAAATACGCGCAACGTTGAACCCGACAACCAGCATGATTGGCGTGCTCAGCGCTAAGGGAAGCCAACTGATTTCTTGATCAATACCATCAAGAGCATCAGTCGCATATTTGAAAAAGAATGGTACAATGGCTGTCACCAGTTTTGCGAAGACCAAGAAAAATGCCGCCCAAAGCACTCGCAATTTAAGATCAGATCGATCTGAGGGCCACATATAGGGCCAAAGGTTCACCACCGTAGCAAGGGATGACTTATCGGTTTTGTTGGAATCAGACAAAAAGTACGGCTTTCAGAATACGAGTATAAGCAATTGCAAACAGCATTAAGTAATGCACTGAGTTCAACACCAGGTTTCTTTACAACAAGAGCCTAGAAAAATGTTTGTGACGTTTGCGAGATCTTTGAGAACATCTTCATTGATCACATAACGTGATCGCGGATGAATGGTTTCCGACCTAAGAATTCCCGCTTCAACCAAGACCTTGATATGTTGAGAGACCGTTGATTGTGCCAAAGGCAGAACTTCGGTGATGTCTTTGCAACCACAATCATTGTGACAAGCGATATGCCTTAAAATATCTATACGCGCCGGGTTCGAAAGTGCTGCAAAAATTGCGGCCATTTCTGCTGAATTACTTGTTGCAAGCGAATTGCCGTCAATTTGATCAACCATTGTACGAATCCACATTCATCGTATTTATACGATGAATGTAAGAGTTCCCACTGCCACTTGCAAGGCATGGGGCACAATCGCAAGATTGATACAGACTATTCGATTGAGGCTGATTGTTCGTCAGCTGGAATTTTAAATATCTGACCGACATAAATCCGGCTGGGATTTCTAATCTGATCTCTATTGGCGTTATAGATGGTGGTGTATCGAATACCGCGTCCATAAGTGCGTCGAGAAATACGCCACAAATTGTCACCTGGCTTGATGATGATCGTTGTGCCGGTCTTCACTGGCACTTGCTTATCTTTAACGCTTGGTTCCGCAGGTTTTCCGGCAATATGTTCCTGAACAACCTCACCTTTCGGGGTTTCCAACTTGCTGCTTTCGGGCTCAATAGTCCTTGACGGTTTAGGCCGTTCGACAGCAACTTCATTGGTCACCTCTTCTATGGTGTGGATCAGCGGCACTTCTGCCCTGCTCAGCACTTTCCCGGATTGACTATCAACCACATCAGCTCTCACTTGGTGATTACCCGCTTTTAAGCTGAATTTCCGCGTCAATAAAAACCGATTGTCTGCCGTACCTCGAGCTACACCAACAGGTTTATTATCAATATAAATGCGAATTGCCGCACCTTTTGGTGCAGCACCTGCGATGTAGATTTTCCCATTTTCAAGCTCGACAGCTTCAACAACAACATCCGGCTTTGGTTTTATGGTGGATTGTTTCGCTCGAAGCTTGGGAATCACAATTTTCGGCAGCGTTGTTTCCGCTTTAGCCACGTCTTGTTGTTTTTCAGATTTATCAATCAGTGTTTCTTTAATTGCACCTTCATTGCCTGACTTGAGTTCAGGAATGTCATCATTGATGGGTGGAACCGATTTCAAAACACCTTTTTTGATCTGCTGCTTCACATCAAACGGAATTGTTTTAAACGTCGTAGGCTTTACCACAATACGGCTCGGAGCTTCATTGGGTGACACGATCACCAAAGCATCTTCCCATGCCACAGGAACACGCACGACGCCCGTTTCCATGGAGCTTATCGTTTCTCCGCTGGCAGGCTTCGCCAGAATGGTCAGTGCATAATCACCTGGTTTCAACGGCTCTTCGGGTGTCGCGACGAAATCACCAGTTGGCCCTGACGTACTGCTGGCAACAATCGTACCATCTTCAGTCATAACCTGGATTTCTGAATTGGCGGACGCTCGGCCAGCGATCAAAATCGAACCATCTTCTTCCACTCGCAAAACATCGAATACAGGTGATGTTTTCACTGTCGTAGGAATAGCTTGATAATTGAAAATTTCACTCAACTCAGGAATGTCTATTGGTTTTTCAGCGAACGACGTCTTGTCTTCGACAGAGACCGGATACGAACTTGGTGCGGGTTCGTCCAAAACAACAGCAGAGTTTTTCGGAGTGTTTGGCTTTTCCACCTTGGCAGATGCACTGCCAGGCAGCAGGCTTTTTTCAATAAGATCTGGCTTGATCAAACCGCTATAAGCCACAGTCCCCGCCACAACTCCTGTGGCGACCACCGTCAAAAACCCAGACTTGATCGAACTCATCGTCATACTGTTCCGTCCCGACCCTAAACCCAATTGGTCAGTGTTTGTTGGAATATAGGTCCGCTTCCTGCCTTATTCTACCACAATTGACTTGAAAAAGCACCCTCGCTCTGCTCCTCGCCAAACTTGCATTGACGCAGTCAGACACATTCAAGTAATCAAGTGAATGACACAAGATATTGCAAACTCGATTCGATCCATCTGCGTTTACTGCGGTTCTTCCGAAGGCTCAGACCCTGCCTATGTTGCACAAGCACAAGCGCTGGGAAAAGCATTGGCAGAAGCCAATATCCGATTGGTCTATGGCGGCGGCGGTATTGGCCTTATGGGCGCAATTGCCAAAACCACCCTTGCCCACGGCGGCTCAGTGCTCGGCATTATTCCTGAATTCTTGAAACAGCATGAACGTGTGGTGGCCGCCGGCGACCTTGAAGGCTGCGACCTGCAAATTGTGCCCGATATGCACACACGCAAACGCATCATGTTTGAGGAAGCCGACGCATTCGTTGCCATGCCCGGTGGTGTGGGTACGTTGGAAGAGCTTGTGGAAATCATGACATGGGCACAATTGGGCCGTCACACCAAACCAATCGCGTTGATGAACACCAACGGATTCTGGAACTCCTTCTCATCCCTACTCGCTGAAATGAGCACAACCGGATTCATTCACAACCCAGAACGCATCAAACCGATGATGATCGATCAAGCAGAAGACATCGTTCCTGCACTGTTGGGTTCCTAAGTCTTCTTAAACAAGCTGATTGAATAGATCGCCAGTGCGAACCAAACCAATGCAAATGTTCCCAGTTGGATGATATCGAGTTCTTCGCCCAATAGAGTGAAGGCGACGACGAAGATAAGTGTGGGTCCGATGTAACCCATCAATCCAATCGTCGAGAACCGAAGTGCTTTTGCGCCGAATGCGTAAAGGATGAGCGGCACGGCCGTGACAGGTCCACAGCCCATAAGCCAGAGTGTGTCTTCCGTGTTTGTGAACAAATGCCCTGTTCCCTGCCACGCCAGATAAGTCACATAGGCCAAAGCAATTGGCAGCAGAATTAGGACCTCAAGCAAAAATCCCTGTGTAGGGCCCACGGGTTGGGTCTTTCGAAAATATCCATAGATCGCAAAGCTAACCGCCAATACGAGACCGATGAGCGGGAACTCTCCGCCAATAACCGTGCGGATAACAACGGCTACCGCCGCGATAGCGACAGCAATCACCTGCAAACGGCTCATGGTTTCGCCCAACAACACGGCGCCCATGAGCACGACTATCAAAGGTGTGAAATAATACCCAAGCGCGGCTTGCGATGCGAGGTTTTGTCCGACGGCATAAATGTAGATACCCCAATTGCAGGCAATCAACGTGGCGGTAAGCGCCATCATGCCAACCACATTTTTGTTGGCAAAAAGTTGTGGAATTTCACCCAACCGTTTTTGAAGCGCCATTATTCCAATGGCAAAGGGAACGGCCCAGATCACACGATGGGCCAAGAGTTCAGTGGGCCAAATGTGTTTCGTCGCTGCAAAATACAAAGGCAAAAAACCCCAGAGCACAAAGGCACACGTAGCCATAACGGCACCCGTTGCAGGGGTTAAATTTGTATTGGCTCTGGCTTGTGGAATGGGCCGTGCGGGCGGCACCGATGGTTGATTACTCACCCACAGCACCACTCTTTACCAACTTGTAATTCAAACTGTCCACGAGAGCTTGGAACGACGCGTCTATGATGTTGTCAGACACACCAACCGTCCACCAGCGTTCGCCGCTTTTATCGGTGCTTTCAATCAACACCCGTGTGATCGCCGCCGTGCCGCCATTCAAAATACGCACTTTGAAATCTACGAGCTCTAGACCGTCGATTTCAGATTGGTATTTGCCAAGGTCGGTGCGCAACGCTTTGTCGAGCGCGTTGACGGGACCATTACCTTCGGCCACGGACATCAAACGTTCGCCCTCCACTTGCAGTTTCACCACCGCCTCGGACACCGAAACTATATCACCCACTGCATTAAAACGACGCTCTACCGTTGTGCGGAAGCTCTCCACTTTGAAAAACTGCGGCACCCTGCCCAGCGTGCGCCGTGCCAAGAGTTCGAAACTCGCCTCGGCGGCCTCATAGGCATACCCCTGCGCCTCGCGTTCTTTCACGACTGAGATCAATGTGTCGAGCTTAGGATTTGACTTTTCAACATCAATACCACGCCGCGCCAACTGATCCATGAAATTGGATTTGCCACCTTGGTCGGACACCATGAGATTGCGTTTATTGCCAACACTTTCTGGCTCCACATGTTCATAGGTCGACGGATCTTTCATCAACGCAGACGCATGAATACCAGCCTTTGTGGCAAACGCAGAAGACCCTGCATAGGGCGCTTGACTGTGGGGCGCGCGGTTCAACAATTCATCGAACGTGCGTGACAGACGTGTAATGCCTTTCAGCTTTTCAGCGTCAATTCCAATCTCGTATTTATTGGCGAAATAGGGTTTCAGCGCCAATGTGGGAATGAGGCTGATTAGATTTGCATTGCCACAACGCTCACCGATGCCGTTGATCGTTCCCTGAATTTGGCGCGCGCCACCCTCAATTGCAGCCAATGAATTAGCCACCGCTTGGTCTGTGTCGTTGTGAGCATGAATGCCCACATGTTCACCGGGAATGTGTTTGCAAACGTCTTCAACGACTGCGCGGATTTCAGAAGGTTGCGAACCACCATTGGTGTCGCACAAAACGACCCAGCGTGCGCCGTTTTCATAAGCAGCTTTTGCGCAAGCCAATGCGTATTCTGGATTTGCTTTGTAACCATCGAAGAAATGCTCACAGTCGACGAGCGCTTCTTTGCCCGCTTCCACGGCAGCTTTTACAGACACTTCAATGCCTTCGAGGTTTTCTTCGTTGGTGCAACCCAAAGCCACGCGCACATGCAAATCCCAAGCTTTCGCCACATAACAGATAGCGGATGCCGAGGATGCCAGTAAACCAGCCAAACCGGGGTCGTTTGAGACAGAGACCCCTGCCCGTTTCGTCATGCCAAATGCGGTGAATGTCGCGTGTTTTGTGCGTGGTACGCTAAAAAATTCAGTATCCGTCGGGTTCGCACCGGGATAACCACCTTCGATATAATCGATGCCGAACTCATCCAACATTTTCGAGATGACAATTTTGTCTTCAACCGAAAAATCCACCCCCGGCGTCTGCGCGCCATCGCGGAGTGTCGTGTCGAACAATGTGATACGGGATTTGGTCATTGGAACGTGACACCTTTTTAATTCAAGGTCGCTATTATGCGGTCGCACACAGCGTATATTTGGTTGTGAACATCTGAATTACGAATCCGCAAAACCTGCCACCCTTGGCTATGGAGAAATGCAGAACGGTTTTGATCATATGCAATTTGAGCATCATGCGTGTGGCTTGAGCCATCGAGTTCGACAATCAACCTGTGTTCAGGACATGCGAAATCGACGATGTAGTTTTTGATAGGATATTGTCTTCGAAACCCCAATCCCATCAATCGATGAGCTCTCAACATTTGCCACAGTTTCGCTTCAGCAGGCGTTTGCTCATGACGCATGGCTTTGGCTCGCGAGCGCATGACTGGCTCCACCTTCGCACGAGTCATAAGACCACCTCAAAAGCGGAGAGATCAAAACTTGCTCCCATTCTCCCCACTGGTGGGGGAGATGTCAGTTCGTCATCAGACGAAATGACAGAGGGGGGGAATGAGTTTTGATCGCATGCACTTGAGCTCGAGGCGAAGACCGCAGCCCCCCCTCTGTCGGTTGCACCGACATCTCCCCCACAAGGGGGGAGAAAAAGTGCGCGGAGTGTCGTCACCGCTTCACCTCCCAAGTGGTAATGCGTTCGCCTGTTTCCGGGTCTTTGCCGTCTTTGAGTTGAATGCCCTGTTTCAAAAGCTCATCACGAATGCGATCTGCTTCGGCCCAGTCTTTATCGGCGATGAATACGAGGCGTTGGTCAACTTGTTGTTGATGCTCAGTCTCAATATCGTTTGACCTCGCACCAAAACCTAAAAAACTCAAAATTGCAGCATTGTGACCGGCTGAAGTATTTGGATGGTTTAAAGATTGAACGACAGCGGGGGTATCAAGATCGTTCATCAAGAGTGCTTCTTCCACTAGTGTTGCAACCTTTGAACTAGAAACGTTTTCAAAATCTGCCATTCTGTGAGACTTATCGAGAATATTCTCCGCTTCTTCCAACCGCTTCACCGTGAAATCAATCGGCTCTCTATAGTGCGTCATCAGCATGGCTAAACGCACGACTTCGCCGGGCCATTTGCGGCCGCCGACTTTGGTTGTTTCCAGCACGTCGTGAACCGTATGGAAATTCCCGTCAGACTTGCTCATCTTTTTGCCTTCGACTTGCAAAAAGCCGTTGTGCATCCAGATGTTCGCCATTTTGTCTGTGCCGTGGCAGCAGCGGGATTGGGCGATTTCGTTTTCGTGGTGGGGGAAGATCAAATCCAGTCCGCCGCCGTGAATGTCGAATGTTTCACCCAAATAGGCTTCGCTCATGGCAGAGCATTCGATGTGCCAGCCTGGGCGACCGTGGATGGTTTCACCATTAAAAATACCGTCCCAACCCGGTTCGCTTGCGTTGCTTTCTTTCCAAAGCACGAAATCGCCAGCGTTTTCCTTGTGGCCTTCAACAGCAATGCGCGCACCTGCTTGTTGGTCTTCCAATTTGCGGTTGGACAGTTTGCCGTAATCTTCCATAGAGTTGACGCGGAACAGAACTTCCCTGCCCTGTAATCCTTTAGCAATGTAGGCATGTCCTTTGTCCAACAGGGTCTGGATCATGCCATTCATATCGGATTTTCCGTCTTCGCGGGGCAAAACAAATTCAGTCGCACGAGGTTGGTGCGATGGCTCTAAACATCCCAGCGCCTTCATATCTGACTGATATTGCGCTGCCGTCTTTTCTGTTACTTCACGAATGGCCTCGTTGAGGCTCATCGTGCCAGCCGAAATGGCGTCACCATGGGTTTCCAAGGCGCGCTGATTTATCTTGTCGTCCACATCGGTGATGTTGCGCACGTAAGTGACTTTGTTTTCGCCATAGATATGACGCAGCAGACGGAACAAGACATCAAACACAATGACAGGACGTGCATTGCCGATATGGGCGTAATCATAAACCGTTGGTCCGCACACATACATGCGCACATTTTCCGCATCGATGGGTTCGAACGGCTCTTTAGTGCGTGTGAGCGTGTTGTACAGTGTCAGTTGGGGCAAAGGGTCAGCCACGTCGTGTTCCGTTTTGTTTGGCGTGCAAATGCACACAAGTTTTCCTGCTGGTCAGGCGTTCAAAACAATTTTGGGAAAGACGTGAACAACCGGACCAGCGAATGTGCTAGCGAATAATAATCAAACAAATGCAAATCGCTTTAGCAGCGATCCGGCTTATCGATATGTTTGTCCAAATGTTCATGCTTCCCTTATCCACCGAGTTCAACTTTTGGTCAAGTCGCATTCGCTACCCCAGAGCACGCAGAAAGAGTGAGATGGAAAGAAGTGCCATAATTGCAGCAATGATGAGATCGAGTATGCGCCACGCCAAAGGCTTTTGAAACAGTGGCACCAACCAACGCGCGCCATACCCCAGCGAAAAGAACCAGACGAAGGATGCAGTCATAGCGCCAATAGCGAATACCAATCTGCTTACACCTTCATATTGCCCGGATATGCCACCCACCAGAACAACTGTATCGAGATAAACGTGAGGATTGAGGAATGTGAAAGCGAAGAGGATGGCCAGCGCGCGCTTTAAATCCGTTTTTCCTTCTGATGCAGGGTCAAGCTGTGAACTTGAAAACGCGCGGCGCAGAGCCGTGAGCGCATAGATTGCCAGGAAGATCGCTCCGCCAATGGTGACAATCCACAACAGGGTTTCGTTGGACTGCACCAGCGTGCCCATGCCTGCAACGCCCAGCGCAATAAGCGCAGCATCACAAATCGCAGCGATGAGGCAAAGAACAAAAACGTTCTGGCGCAACAAACCTTGGCGCAAGATGAATGCATTTTGCGCGCCGATGGCCACAATCAATCCTCCACCCAAGGCGAAGCCTTCCAATGCGGGCAAAAACTCACTCATGGATCAAAACATCGACAGTTGCCCATCGTCCTTCTTTTTGATGGGCTGAGGCTCAGTAGGCAATTCAACGGGTGTTTGAATGTCCGCACCGGTGTTCGTTACTTTATTCACTGCATCACTGATGGGAATACACTCGAAATAATCGTCGTCCACTGGAACCATCAAATCCGCCACATCGCGCGGTTCTTGTGTTCGACAATCCAACCAACGGTCAAAATCTTCAGGCTTTATCACCAACGGTAGGCGGTGATGAATCTTCGCAAAGCTTTCATTCGTGTCCGTGGAAATCACGCAACCCGTGTCAATCTCGCTGCCATTGGGATCACTGTAAGTTTCCATCAAGCCGCCAAACGCAACAATACCCCCATTCTTTGGACGCACCCAATACGGCTGGCTTTTTTGACCTTTTCCAAAGCGCTGCCATTCATAAAACCCACTGGCGGGCACCAATGTTCTGCGGTGGCGAATGGCTGTTTTGAACGATGGCTTCTCCATCACCGTTTCAGCACGTGCGTTGATGAGAAGCGTAAATTCCTTGGGGTCTTTCACCCAAGCAGGCACTAAGCCCCATCGAACAAGGGAAGCTTCCCGCTGATTGTTGATACTTGTGTTGACCATCAAAAGCGGTTGCGTTGGTGCGATGTTGAAACGTGGTGGCATTTCGGGAACCATGTGAACTGGCTTCACCAATTGGAAACAACCGAACAATTCTTCCCAAGGCACATCAAGGCCAATTCTACCGCACATCGCTCAGCCCTTTCATCTGCGTTTCACATTCCCCTCTTGGCAATAACGCCTTTCACGCGCTATGCGAAGCCATGTCGTCACGCAAATATCCTTCATCCCCGCTTCTCGCAGCTTGCACAGCCATTTGGCATGAGAATCGCATTCTATTGGCCCTGCGGGACCGCAAACCCAACGAGGGCACGTGGGCCATGCCGGGTGGCATGGTTGAAGTGGGCGAAACTTTAAAACAAGCAGCCATTCGCGAGGTGAAAGAAGAAACCGCACTTACGGTTTCAGACTTGGTTTTCATCAGAAACCACGAAATCATCATGCACGATGCAATTGGAAAAGCAGAGATTCACTATGTCTTGGCCATGTTTGCAGCCAAGGGTGTTTCTGGTGATGCGGTTGCCGGTGATGATGCGGCGGACGTGCGTTGGTTTACAATGAACGAGTTGCAAACCGTACCTCTCACCGGAAATACATTGCAGTTTGCATCTGAAAGCCGGCAACTTCTTTCCACCACAACAGACGGCAGGATTTTTCCCACGTGCTAAATTCGCGCTTTTCAGCAATTGCGAACTGAACTATGACACTGCAATGCATCGCTTATATCTTATAATAATCATCTTGTTTTCCATGTTGCAGTTGGCAATTGCACAAGAAACACCTGCCGCGCCAACCGTAGAAATTGTGCCGCAAGTTGAAGATATTGTTGCACCCTATGACGACAAACTGCTGCGTATTGCAGAAGTGTTGGGCTCTATCCACGTGCTGCGCGATCTTTGTGGTGCTAAAGAAGGCAATAAATGGCGCGATGTTATGAGCGAGTTGATCGTTTCAGAAGAGCCAGGCCCACGGCGCAAAGCACGCATGATTGCGCGCTTCAATCGCGGTTATACGGCTTTCAATCAATCCTATTCCAACTGCACCCCCTCAGCTCTCACCGCCGCAGAACGCTATCGTCTTGAAGCGATTAGATTGAGCGAACAAATTTCTTCACGCTATGGTCGTTAACCTTGCAAACACGCAATTTTAAAAGACTGTTTTCAATCGCACGTCAGCCGTCTAAGTTCTTAACAAGACGTGAAGAGGCAAAGACCTTCAAGTGACGGGCGATACATGCTGCAGGAAAATTCAGACAATCTTGATGCGTTGATCCGCGAGGAAAAGCACCGCGTTGCACTGGAGTTTTTTCAAGATGCTTGGAACAGCGCCATTCAAGAAGGAATCGAACCTTCAATTCTTGCAGAATCTGCCATTGTGAATGCTCTCACCAACTTATCGAGTGCCGAAGGCGACGGCCCCGTCACCGCGTTGATCACAGATTTGCCTGATCGCAACGAAAGCGGCCATTTTATCGCAGATCGCAGCCTTCAATAAGCTACCATTTCATTTTCGCTTTCAACGGTTGCTGTGCTACATTTACGGCAGTGTTACGAATGGACAGGTGAATTGAAGAATATGCCCCACACTGTTTGTAAATTATCGTTGGCCGCAGCCTTTACGTTGTGCATGTCGGTTACGCCTCATTTTATTGCCTCATCCCATGCCGCTGAAACTATAAAAATAAAACGCATTGAAGTTCCCTTGGAACAATTAGAGGACGAACAAAGCGAAAACCGGTTGGCCCAGTCTTCAGAAGCGGAAGCCGAAACTGAAAATGAAGGGTTGGGCGTTCCCACTGACGAACTTCCGGAAACCCAGCCTGATGGCAGTTTGACGGCACAACCGGATTACTCAGAAAAACCTGATGACAAGACGACTGAAGGACCCTTGCCGGAAATTCAACGGGATTTTTCCAAGCTGCCAGAGCCTGTCAAACGTATGCGCAGTCTCATTCTTGAAGCCGCACGCAAAGGTGAAATTGAAAAACTGCGTTCGCTTATTGGCAGTGGTGAAACAGCTACAAATCTCTCTTTGGGAGAGCTGGAGGGTGACCCTATTGACCATCTCAAGTCTCTTTCCGGGGACAATGACGGGTTGGAAATCCTCGGTATTCTCATTGAAATTCTAGAGATGGGATATGTGCACCTTGATGCAGGCACCGACGATGAAATGTATGTGTGGCCGTATTTTTTCTCTTGGCCGATCAAATCTTTGTCTGCCGAACAAAAAGTAGAAATGTACACTGTCTTAACGGCGGGGGATGTGGAAGATTCTGTCAATTTTGGCGGTTACATTTTCTATCGTGCAGGCATAAAACCAGATGGAAGCTGGAACTTTTTTGTCTCTGGCGATTGATCAACTGGTTTGAGATAAAAGCATGAGCAAAACAGCCCTTTTAGACGACCGTGCATTGCTCGCCGTTTCCGGCGAAGAGGCAACAGAATTTTTGCAAAACCTTGTGACCTGCGATGTGGAAAACCTTGGCTTTGACCAATCGACTTTCGGTTCACTTCTTACACCGCAAGGAAAAATACTCTTCGAGTTTATCATCACCAAACCTGACAAAGGCTTTTTCCTAGATTGCCGCACAGACATGCGAGACGACCTTTTGAAGCGTTTAATGTTCTACAAGCTTCGAGCGGCTGTCGATCTTACTAAAGATGAACGCAAAGTGTTTGTAGTTTGGAATGACGATGAAGAGGTTGACCCCCGGGCTGGAGAACTTGGCAACCGAATTTACGCTGACAACGCTGATACAAATGCGTCGTGCGAAGATTGGCACGCCCATCGCATATCAGTTGGCATTCCGGAACTGGGTGTGGATTTTCTCTCTTCATCAGCCTTTCCACATGAAGCGATGATGGATCAATATTCCAATGCTGGTGTCGATTTCACTAAGGGCTGTTACGTGGGCCAAGAAGTTGTTTCACGGATGCAGCACCGGGGAACAACGCGCAGTCGTTTTGTACAAGTCATTGGCAATGCAACCCTACCGGAGTTAGGAACCGAGATTGTTGCCAATGAAAAGACCATTGGGAAGATGGGTAGTTCGCAAGGTGTAAACGGATTGGCTTTGGTGCGGTTGGACAGAGCGACTACCGCACGCGATTTGGGCGCCTCAATCACCAGTGGGGTGGTTGAATTGGAACTGCAACTGCCGACATTTTATAACGGAGACTGGCCCAGTTGAATAAGTCCGCAATTGAAGCACCGCGCGCTTGGCAACGCATGCTTTCGGGCCGCCGCCTCGATTTACTCGATCCATCACCGCTGGATGTGGAGCTTGAAGACATCGCCCATGGTTTGGCACGTGTGGCGCGTTGGAACGGCCAAACGTTTGGCGATAATGCCTTTTCCGTAGCTCAACATTCTTTGCTTGTGGAGCAGATCACGGCGCTGCTTTTGAAAACACCCACGCGCAAGGACCGGCTGTATGCCCTACTGCATGATGCGCCAGAATATGTGATCGGTGATATGATCTCGCCCTTCAAATCCGTGATGGGTGGTGCTTACAAAGATGTGGAGCTAAGGCTGGAACAGGCCGTGCATGTGCGTATGGGATTAGCTGCCGATATTCCAATGACTTTGAAAAAAACGATCAAAAAAGCCGATGGTATTGTGGCCTATTTTGAAGCCACAAAACTGGCCGGATTCTCTGAGATTGAAGCACGTCAATTTTTCGCAACTCCCAAAGGTGTTGATCCTGACTCGCTGGACCTCACACCAATGCCCACAATCATGGCACAGCGTGCCTTTTTGAAGCGGGTTGCAGAAGTTGAAGAAATGCCATGAGCACAATTTTCGTTTGCCCATTATCTGCCTTGGACACCGTTCTTGCGGAAAGCGGTGCAACTCAGTTGATCTCGTTGAGCGGCCCCGGGAAATCATTGGAAACTCCGGTTCAGATCAATGAAGGCCATTTGAAACTTGAATTCAATGACATCAACGAACCGCAAGACGGTTTGATCGCCCCTACCCCTGAACACGTACAGAGCATTTTGAATTTTGCAAGCACTTGGGATCAATCCCGACCATTAGTCATTCATTGCTGGATGGGAATCAGTCGCTCCACTGCCGCATTGGCAACAATTCTGCTGTTTCTATTACCTCATACAAAACCGGAAAAAATCGCGCAGTTGATCCGCAAAAAATCTCCCATGGCCACACCTAATCCGATGATGATTGGTCATGCAGACCAGTTCTTAAATTTAGACGGCATGTTTGTTTCAGCAATTGAAAACATTGGCCGCGGCTCAGACGCATTTGAAGGCCGACCCTTTTCCATTTCATTGCTGGAAGCAAAGCAATGAAAGCGGGATTGGAAATTGGCCTTCATGCCGTCGTCGTGGCTATCGCCGATGACGAGCCGCAAGTCTTGATTATTCCTGAACCGCAAGCAAAATCCGGCACAGTATCCGCTCTCCCTTTTGGCCCGTTCGACCCTGAAAAACATCGCACGCTTGATATCGGTTTGCGCAATTGGGTGGAAGACCAAACGCGTCTTTCATTGGGCTATGTTGAACAGCTTTATACATTTGGCGATCAAGGCCGCATCCGTGCCGGCATTCAAGGTGACATAAACCTTGTATCTATCGGTTATCTTGCTCTGGTGCGAATTCCTAACAAAGACAGCACGAAGAACACGCTCAACTGGCAGGGATGGTATAGTTTCTTTCCTTGGGAAGATTGGCGCAATGGAACGCCATTGCTTTTAAGTGAAGTGCTCTTGCCTGCCCTTGCCGATTGGGTGCGCCAAGCGCCAGACCAAGCTTCTGGCACAGATGGCTTGGAAAGGTTGGCGCGGTTCAGGTTGGCATTTGGGTGCGACCTTCCAAAATCAGGAACTCCCACAATCAGCGGTTGGGATGAAGAGCGTGTTTTAGAACGTTACGAACTCATGTATGAAGCCGGATTGGTGGAAGAAGCCCTGTCCGACGGCAACGTGAAAACGCGGATGATCGAAAGTGCCAGTGGCCGCGTGATGCTGCATGATCACCGCCGTATTTTAGCAACTGCGATTGCCCGTCTACGAGCGAAGCTTAAATATCGACCTGTTGTGTTTGAACTTATGCCCAATGATTTCACATTAACCCAACTGCAAAGCACGGTTGAGATGTTATCGGGGCGTAAGGTTCATAAACAGAATTTCCGCCGCCTTGTGGAAAATGCGGAACTTGTGGAACCCACCGGAGCACAATCCTCACAAACTGGCGGACGGCCGGCAGCGCTCTATCGGTTCCGCAGAAAAATTCTAAGGGAACGTCCCGCCCCCGGATTGCGCATAGGTTCTCGTGGCTAGTTTTATTTAATTTTGATATCGAGACCGAGATCAAGAGTGGGTGCACTCATAGTAATTTTGCTGGTGGAGATCATATCAACGCCCGTCTCAGCAATTTCTTTAATCGTGTTGATATTCACATTGCCCGAAGCTTCGATGGGAATGCGTCCATCTACCATCGCAACGCCCTCGCGCAATTGATTAAGACTCATATTGTCCAACATCACGACATCTGCACCTGCGTCCAAAACAATTTTTAACTGTTCCAGAGTGTCCACTTCCACTTCAATTTTGACTAAATGTCCGGCAAAGGCGCGTGCGCCGTCAATCGCGGCTTTCACACCACCAGCCACAGCGATGTGATTGTCTTTGATTAAAATTGCATCGTCTAAACCATAACGATGGTTAGAACCGCCGCCGCATTTAACCGCGTATTTTTCAAAAGCTCGAAGGCCCGGTATTGTTTTGCGCGTGCAGCACACTCTTGCATTCGTGTGTGCGATACGATCAGCAAATTGGCTGGTATATGTAGCAATGCCTGAAAGATGGCAGATGTAGTTCAACGCAACACGTTCTGCGCCCAGTACAGCGCGTGCCAGACCAGTGATACGCGCAATATCCTGCCCTGCTTTCACGCGATCTCCGTCTACAACTAAAGCTTCAAAAGAAATAGATGTATCCATTTCTTCAAATGCTGCCTTAGCGATATTTATGCCAGAAATTGTTCCATCTTCACGGGTGTTCATCACCGCTGTTGCCGTTGTATCAGCTGGAATTGTGGCATCGCTGGTTAAATCTCCCGCTAAACCTAAATCTTCCTCCAGCGCTGCAATGACCGCTTGTTTGATCAAGACTGGAGATAAGGTCGGCGCATGTGGCTGTATCTTGGAATTACTCATGATGATCTTTCACAAATTATCTGGTTTGTAAGTCCGCTGCTGACACACCAGCAACGAGTTTTACAGCAAGCTCATCTGCCTGTTTCAACGTCATAAAACTGCGCTTTGCCAATTTCGGATTCTCGTCTGGCAGGTCTGACCGGTAATGCCCTCCACGACTTTCAAGGCGCATCAATGCAGAGACAGCAATCATTTTCGCAGTGATCAAAGCATTCTCAAACCTTTGATAGGTATTATTTTCCGCGATTTTTAAAATGCCTTTGAGACCTTCCAGCATACCTTCAGGTGTGCGGACCACGCCAAACTCTGCACTCATGATGGTTCGCAAACGCATCATATCTTTTGTATCTTTCGCAGGATCGGAATCATCATGGGATAGGGATTCTTCAGCCCAATTGTGCATTTGTGGTGCAGGCATCAGTCCTTGAATATCTTCGGCAATGCGCGCGGCAAACACGACCGCTTCCAATAACGAATTGGACGCTAAACGATTTGCACCATGGGCACCTGTTGAAGTCACTTCACCACAGGCCCACAAACCATCGAGAGAAGAGCGCCCATTGGCATCGGTCAGTATTCCACCCATGAAATAGTGAGCGGCGGGAATGACCGGGATCATCTCTTTTGCAGGGTCGATGCCCGCATCTTCGCAATATCCAAAAACCGTTGGGAACTCTTCTTTGAAGTTTTCGCCGACCGCTTCCCGACAATCAAGGAATGCACCGCGTCCGGATTTCACTTCATCAAATATGCCCCGTGCCACAACATCACGAGGGGCCAGTTCAGCATCTTCGTGGAGCGGCAACATAAACCGCTCTCCCGCTGAATTGTGCAAAGTTGCGCCGTGACCGCGCAAGGCTTCTGTTGCCAGAGGCGATGGGTCTTTGCCCACGTCAATTGCTGTAGGGTGAAACTGCACGAACTCCATATCGGCAACGATAGCACCTGCACGTGCCGCCATACCAATGCCACCGCCACGCGCTTCGGAAGGGTTGGTTGTAATTTTGTACAAATGCCCCACGCCGCCAGCGGCCATGACCACGGCTTTGGCAGAGAGGTGCAATTTGTTTGGTCCCGTGCCAGCCTCATCGCGCGCAACAATACCGCTCACGGATTTGCCATTGCTCAAAACATCCTGAACCACATATCCTTCAAGCACACGAATGGATGGCGTCTCACGAACCGATGTGACCAACGCCTCCATGATCGCACGCCCTGCCATATCTCCCTTTACCCGCACAATGCGGCTTTCAGAGTGTGCCGCTTCGCGCGACACGGCTAATTTACCTTCAAGATCACGGTCAAACGGCACGCCGTATTCCAGCAAATCAGTGATCCGGTCTGCAGCTTGGGATGCCATCAAATGAGCGATGTGTTCATCCACAATTCCAGCACCCGCTTCCAGCGTATCAGCCACATGTTTTGCAACTGTGTCGCCTGGAGAAACAGCCGCTGCAATACCCGCTTGCGCCCAGGCTGATGATGCACCGCGTCCAAGTGATGCTGCCGTCAATATTGTAACAGGCCGAGGTGCAAGTTTTAAGGCGCAGAATAGGCCAGCCAAACCACCACCGATAATGACCACATCATCATTTCCGGTTCCTGCCACAGGGCGAAGGAATGAGAGTTGTTCTGACATCGTATCTTCGTCCTAGAAAAGTTCTTCGCCGGTTTCACGCACCGGGTCTGGAAAATCGCGATAAAGCGCAAATTTGATTTCGTGGATTTTGGAATTCACACCGAAATGCATAACTTCTATTTCACCGCTGCGTTTGGCCGCAACGTTAAAAGCTGCATCCAACTGCGCCATATTTTTAACTTCAATTAACAGTTGAAATTCGCCCAGTTCTTTTGGCGTTAAACCAAGTTTGCTGCGCAGCAGACGCCAGCTTTCGATCTTCTTTCCCGCAACCAAATTATCCATCATTCGTGTCAACTCTGACACAAATTCAAGGTCTTTAGTTCCGGGCTTCAGACCGAAGAAGGCTTGGTAAACATCCATCCTGATATCAGTTTTTCAAGTTGACCATACGCTCAACAGCGAGTTTAGCTTTTTCGGCCATCAACGGATCAACATTCACTTCCTCTTTCATCTCCAACAAGCTGTCGAGAATCTTGGGCAATGTGATGCGCTTCATGTGAGGACAGAGATTGCACGGCTTGATGAATTCAACGCCCGGCGCCTGTTCTTGAATATTGGAAGCCATTGAGCATTCTGTCACCAACAGCACTTTCGCACCCGGCTTTTGACCCAGCGCATAATCAATCATACCTTTGGTTGATCCAGTGAAGTCTGCAACGGCTGTCACCGTAGTCGGGCATTCCGGGTGTGCTATAATTTGAATGTCAGGATCGGCTTCTTTGTAAGCTAGTAATTCTTCTGCAGTGAAACGCTCATGCACTTCGCAATGGCCTTTCCACGTGAGGATTTTGACCTTGGTTTGAAGGGCTACATTTTGTGCCAGATATTCGTCAGGAATAAGCAATACTTTATCAACGCCAAAGCTCTCCACCACCTGCACGGCGTTGGAGGATGTGCAGCACACATCACTTTCCGCTTTCACATCTGCTGACGTATTAACATAGGTGACAATCGGCACACCGGGATTGGCTTCACGCAGCAAACGCACGTCTTCACCTGTGATGGAATCCGCCAGCGAACACCCTGCCCGCATATCTGGGATGAGAACGGTTTTAGCAGGGTTTAGAAGTTTTGATGTTTCCGCCATGAAATGCACACCGCATTGGATGATCACATCAGCTTCTACGCGCGTGGCTTCCATCGCCAATTGAAGGGAATCGCCTGCGATATCCGCCACACAGTGATAGATCTCCGGTGTTTGATAGTTGTGCGCTAGAATTGCCGCATTGCGTTCTTTTTTCAGCTTATTGATCGCATAAACATAAGGCGCATGAACCGGCCATTCAATTTCGGGAATGTGATGCTTCACTTTTTCGTAAAGCGGGGCCGTCGCTTCAGCGACTTCTTGAGTATATTCTAAAGATGGGCGTTCCAAACGCTTGAAACGTTTGCCGCCTGAGAGAGTGATATCGCCCCGTGCATCGGCGCTTGCGTTTGTTGCCTGATTGATCGCAACCATAGTCAATTCTCCATCAACACCCATGAGCGGGTATTTCTATATATACTCAATATGAGTATAACTCTCACATAAAACAAGTCCGACACACATCGGACCTGCTTTTCAATACGTGAGTGAACGGGCGTTCGCAACTGCATTGGTTTGAATTTCCAACAAGAATTGTTAATTGGGATTAAACGAAGTTAACGCTCACTTCGCCGAAATCTCCGAACTTTGCAGAGACAATTTTTCCCGCTTCACCGGGGACTGCAGCTGTACAAGTTCCTGTTGAAACCCACTGCCCTGCTTGGATACGCTCACCTTTGGCTGCAAGTTGTTCCGCCAACCAAACGATGGAATTGATCGGATCGCCCATAACAGGCTTGCCATTGCCGGTTTGAACAATCACACCATCCACCATAGATTCCACAACTGCGTTTGCGAAATCTTGATTTGCCCAATCACTCACTTCGGGACCGACGACAAATGCAGCATTGCCGCCGAAATCCATCGTTACGCCTACGCCATTGGCAAAATCGGGATTACCGATGCAACGACCGATCACTTCAATGGCCAAATGCACGGTATCAATAGCGGCGGTTGCCGTTTCCACATTTATCGCTTCGCCATTTGCGGGAAAGTCTTTTGCCATTTTGAAGGCATATTCAGGCTCAACCGCGCCGACACATGGTGTTTTCTTCAAATCGTCACCAGATGCCATGACACCCACTTCGGCCATTGGACCATAGAACGGACTGTCTATACCAAACCCTTTTTGCGCAGCTTCATTGGTTGCACCAACTTTCCAGCCAACGCTTTGTGAACCCAATTGAGCAAAAGCTTCCGCTTGTATGTCCATGGCGTCGTCGCGTGTGGGGGCAGGATCGGGCCAAGCCATGTGTGTTTGTTCGCCGGATTTGCGCGCAGCCATAATGTGCGTCGCCATTTCAGATTTATTCATTGGGAATGATCCTTCACATAAATTATTTGAATGGTTGTAATGAAAAACTTTCATTCGCACAGCCCGCAAATTCAGATAAGTTTGCATTCATTGGACTTACAGGAATCTGTCACATGTCAGAAAACATCGCAGCACCAACCGAAACGCGCTGGAGACCACCTGTCTGGCTCATTATCACGTGTGGTTGCGCCATCGCTTTACTGGCCTTTGGGCCGCGTTCTGCCATGGGCTTTTTCCAAGAACCCATTCTGCAAGATAAGGGCTGGGGCAGCACAACATTCGGATTGGCGATAGCAATTCAGAATCTTGCTTGGGGTTTGGGACAACCGGTTTTTGGCGCGCTTGCAGACCGGTATGGAGCTTATCGGTCATTGGCCATTGGCGGAATTATTTATGCAATCGGGCTGTATATTATGGCCACCGCTAATGCTCCTATCTGGTTGCACATAGGCGGCGGCGTCTTGGTTGGTTTGGGGGTCGCTGCCGGCTCGTTCGGCATCATTTTGTCGGTCTTTGCGCGCAATGTTGCGCCCGAACAAAGGTCTTTTGTTTTTGGCATGGGAACAGCAGCGGGGTCCGCAGGCATGTTCCTGTTTTCACCACTCTCGGCGGGTTTGATCGCAAATTTCGGTTGGTCAAATGCTCTTGTCGTCTTGTCAGCCATGATGTTGCTGATACCTGTTCTAGCCATTCCGCTTTTCGGCAATTCAAAGGACGCGAAAGTTCCGCAGGAAAATATCAATCAAACGATCGCTGAAGCTTTGAAAGAAGCTATGGGACACAAATCCTACCTACTGCTTATTTCAGGGTTCTTCGTGTGCGGCTTTCAGGTAGCTTTCATCACGGCTCATTTCCCGAAATATATTGCTGATATTGGCATCGCGTCCATCTATGCCGTATGGGCGATTGCACTTATTGGCTTATTCAATGTGTTTGGTTCGTTGGCTTCGGGCATTATCGGGCAACGATATTCGAAGCCTTATTTTCTATCGCTGATCTATATTGGCCGATCGATAGCGGTCACAGCGTTTCTCTTACTGCCCCAAACGCCCACAAGTGTGGTCATTTTTGCCATCGTTATGGGCCTTTTGTGGCTTTCAACCGTGGCACCCACCAACGCGTTGGTAGCCATTATGTTTGGCACACGGCATTTGGGCATGCTCGGCGGTGTGGTGTTCTTTTCACACCAGATAGGTTCGTTTCTGGGTGTCTATTTCGGTGGCTATTTGCGCGACACATCGGGCAGCTACGATGTGGTTTGGTGGCTTGGCGTGGCGCTTGGCCTGTTTGCCGCCCTCGTCCATTGGCCCATCAAAGAAGCGCCTGTAAAACGTTCGGCAATGGCGGCTTAAACTGGGATTTTGAATATTGAGCATGTCTGCGTGCCGTGGGCGAAAAGCTTGCCGTTTTCGTCCGTCAACTTGGCTTCAGCCGTTGCCAATTGACGACCAGGGTGCACCACAGTGCCCCGCGCGAACAGTCGACCGGTATCCGGCATAATCGGGCGTACGTAATTTATCTTCAATTCAACTGTCGTGCTGGCATGGCCAATAGGACAAATACTGTGAACTGCGCAGGCCAAAGCGGAGTCCAACAAAGTGGCCGCATAGCCGCCATGTACGGTGCCAATAGGATTCATGTAATCCTCTGATGGGATGCCCGTAAACATCACATACCCTTCGCCCACTTCTGCCAGTTGGAAATTCATGGCACGGCCTATCGTGGGGGCCGGAAATTGCCCGTCAATAATACCTTGCAAATAATCTCGTCCGGAAATTTTCACAATCTCTGCCATCGACGCCACGCCATAGCCTTGAGAAAGATGCTGTGCATGGCGATATTCAATTTCAGACATATCTGTCAGTTCCTTTCAATAATTTCGCAATAGCCCGAATGAGGCTGTTGCGTTCCACGGGCACATCAATTCCACGCGCCATATAGACATGACGACCAAAAAAGAAACTCGTCAATTCAAACCCATTTTCTATATCTGTCCATTCTGCGGCATTAATACGTTCCAAGTCTCTTTCCAGCAAAAATGAAGGCAATTGCAACATTTTATCGGCCCACGGTTTCCCCGCTTCCGCACTCACTGCCCGCCCCGATTTCGGTGAAACGTACATCAAGTTGGCAGTTTGTCCTGTTGCGGCGCATGCAGAAAGGTCCAAACCGAAGCCTAATTCTTCCAATATAGACAATTCAAATCGTACCACCAACTCGCCTGCGATTGCCGGATTGTCCAAATTATCGAGAACAATCGCCAAAATGTCATACAGATTAGCGTGGGCATCTCGTTCCGGTAGCAACCTAAGATGCGAAGCGAGTACTTGCAGAGCATAAACACCATGAGCCGTTTCCATGAGTTTTGAGGCGCGCATGGACACGCTTTCCAGTTTGAATTGGCCCAGATGATCTTCCAACCTTGCCCGCCAAGTGGCGCGAACCGTATTTCCGGGTTGAAGCAGTGGTCTCATAGTCCGGGAACGACCACCGTGAACCACACCCAAATGCCGTCCGCGTTCACGGGTCATCAGTTCGGCAATGACGGCAGTTTCACCGTGTTTGCGAACGCCTAGAACAATGGCTTGGTCGGACCATTCCATCGCGAATTATTTGGGGAATTCCAACCCCATTTCGCGGTAACGCTCAGGGTCATCGATCCAGTTTTCGCGCACTTTCACAAACAAGAACAGATGCACGTTTTGCCCCAACATCTCGGTCAATTCTTTACGGGCTGCAGTTGAAATTGCTTTGATGGTTTCGCCTTTATTGCCGATCACAATTTTCTTGTGTGCGCTGCGTTGAATGTAAATCACCTGGTCAATTTTCACGCTGCCATCTTTGCGTTCTTCCCAGCCCTCCACTTCCACGTGAGCGGAATATGGAAGCTCTTGGTGTAGCCGCAAAAACAGTTTTTCACGGGTCACTTCTGCAGCCAAAATCCGTGCTGGCAAATCGGACACTTGGTCTTCGGGGTAAAGATACGGGCTTTCCGGCATTTCTTTGGCAAGATGATTCATGAAATCATCGCAACCATCACCATTTAAAGCAGAAATCAGGAATGTCTGATCAAAGTGCGCACGTTCCGTGGCAGCTTTTACAAGCGCCAAAAGCTTCTCACGTGGCACACGGTCAATCTTGTTGAGCAACAGTATTTTCGGCAGTTTTACGTTGTCGAGACTATCCAGAATACGTTCGGCGTCTCCGCGAATGCCGCGCTCCGCATCAATAAGCAGTGCCACCATATCGGCATCTTTGGCGCCGCCCCAAGCAGCATCCACCATGGCGCGATCAAGCCTGCGGCGTGGCTGAAAAATCCCCGGCGTGTCCGCAAAAATAATCTGACTTCTACCACGCATTGCGATGCCACGAATAACAGCTCGTGTGGTCTGAACCTTATGGCTGACGATGGAAACCTTGGTTCCCACCAGACGATTTATAAGCGTTGATTTTCCCGCATTGGGCGCACCAATCAGAGCGACAAACCCTGCACGGGTTGGCTCGGAAGTTGGTTGCATTTCTTCACTCATTTGATATTTTCCTCAATAGTGCCATCAGCACTCATGATCCAGACTTTTTCTCTCAGCAAAACCGCTTGGGCTGCAGCTTGTTCAGCAGCGCGTTTTGAACGTCCCTGCCCCTTTGCGCCCTCAATACCTTCCATCACAACGGCAACTGTAAAGACCGGATCATGATCAGGGCCAGACCGTTCTGCTATAGCATAAGATGGCGTTGAAGATGTTTTTGTATGCGCCCATTCTTGCAAAGCTGTTTTGCTGTCGCGTGTGCCTGCACCAGCGCTGTGAATACGATGTTTCCAATATTTGGTCACGAACGCTGTCGCTGCTTCCAACCCTGCATCGAGATAAATCGCAGCAATGAGTGATTCCACCACATCAGCACGGACACTCTTCATCCGTTTACCCGTGATCTGTTTAACGTCTGCGCCTGCGTGAATGAATTCATGCAAGCCAATTTCGTCAGAGATTTCCGCACACATATTACCACTGACTAACGTGTTGAGGCGTACAGACAGTTCACCTTCACGGGCATTGGGGAACTCAAAGAACAGCATTTCAGCGATGCAAATACCCAATATGCGATCACCGAGGAATTCCAGGCGTTCGTAGTGCGAAATTTCGCCTGCTTTCTTCGACGCGCTAGAATGGGTCAGCGCGCGAACAAGCCGTTCGTGCGACTTGAACTTGTGTTCAATAATTGTTTCCAGTTGCGCGATTTTTTGCGCGGTGAGACGAACTGAGCTCAAACTACAAACCTGTGAAGATACGGCCCCAGCGCATGTCGCTCGGCCAGCGCCAGATTTGATAAGCCGGGGTTTCATTTTCCAGCGACAGGAAAATTACTTGTGCTTTACCAACGAGATTTTCAAAAGGCACGAATCGAACTGAATACCGGCTATCATCAGAGTTGTCGCGGTTGTCCCCCATAAAGAAATAATGGCCTTCCGGCACGGTTACTTCCGGAGTGTTGTCTGAACGATTACCCGGTTGAGTATCGATTGTTTCATAGGTCACACCAGATGGCATGGTTTCTTTGTAAATTGGAACAGAATAGCTTGTGGTACGGGTTTGTTCTGCAAACACACCGTCTTCTTTGCGTTCAACAGGTTTGCCGTTGAGATAAAGCACACTGTCTTTCAACTGGATTTTGTCACCCGGCAGTCCAACAACACGCTTGATAAAATCTGTATTCAACTGATGCGGAGGGCGGAACACCACAACATCGCCACGCTCTGGTTCGCCGGACCAGATTCTGCCGCTGAATAAGTTTGGTGAAAGCGGGAATGAATATTTGCTGTAACCGTAAGAAAACTTGGATACAAAAAGATAGTCACCCACCAAAAGCGTTGGTTTCATACTGCCCGAAGGTATGTTGAATGGCTGAAACAAAAACGTGCGCAGAACCAACGCTAGAATGAGCGCCTGAACGACAACTGATACGGTTTCCCACAAGGCATTTTCTTGTTTGTGCGCTGTCTTTGAAGCCAAAGCTTTGTTCCTTAATTTGTTCTGCCACTGCAGTGTTAGAGCTTATGCCGAGTGACCGGCCAATGAGCAAGTTGAAAAACAGACGGAACGTGACAATGAAAACGGGCAGAAGTGGAAATGAGGCGGGTTTAAACCAAGATTGATCGCGCTTTTTCAAAGACGTCGTAGAACATGCGTTCTGTCAAACGCCCCGTATTGGTGTTGTAACGAGAGCAATGATAGCTGGAAAGCACGACATATTGCCCCATTTCATGTCGCACATTGTGGGCAAATGGCACTGATGCCACCCGCACACCCAATGTGCGTGCTGTGCTGTCATGGGAGATTTTTCCCAATGTCACCATCATTTGTAAATTTGGAAAACTTGCAATTGTTTCTGCCAAAAACGGACGACATGAATTGATCTCAGCGCCTACTGGTTTGTTTTCAGGTGGCACACACCGAACGGCATTTGTGATGGCGCAATCCGTCAGTTTCAAACTGTCATTGGGGTCTGCTTCATAACGCCCTTGGGCAAATCCATATTTCACCAGCGTGTCATAGAGCAGATCACCTGCCCAGTCTCCCGTAAACGGGCGGCCTGTTTTGTTTGCGCCCTTTAGCCCGGGCGCGAGCCCTACAACCAACAGTTTGACAGACTCAGCGCCGCCTTGTGCGCCATCAGGCAACCATGTGGGCACGGGTGCATTGTGAAAGCCCGGGTTCAATCCACGGTGTTTATGCCGAAACTCCACCAAACGCGGACAAAGCGGGCAATCGCGAGAGGGTTCAGCTTTTGGATTATCAAGTGCGGCCATAGGGGCTCTTTATCGGCAATCTGGTGTAAAGAACAGAAGGACGAGCACCTGTTTAAGCTTCATCCCCATCAGGATCATCTCTGCCCACTTCATTTTGCAGAGATTGAATATCAAGATAGAAATCAGCTTGACGGCGCAACTCATCAGCAATCATTGGCGGTTGGCTCTTTGTTGTTGATACAACCGTAACCCGTTTGCCTTTGCGTTGCAGAGCTTCAACCAATTTGCGGAAGTCGCCGTCACCTGAAAACAAAACGAAATGGTCAACACTTGGTGCAAGCTCCATGGCGTCGACAGCCAATTCAATGTCCATATTGCCTTTCACCTTTCGGCGGCCAGCAGCATCGGTAAATTCTTTGGCTGGCTTGGTCACCACGGTGTAGCCATTGTAATCCAACCAATCGATCAAGGGGCGGATGGACGAATATTCCTGATCTTCGATCAACGCAGTGTAATAATAGGCGCGCAGCAAATAGCCGCGTTTTTGAAACGTCTTCAGCAATTGCTTGTAATCAATATCAAACCCCAACGCTTTGGAGGTTGCGTAAAGATTTGCGCCATCAATCAACAAAACGATCTTTTCGCGTTCATCAAACATTTGAAATTACCTGTTGGCGGCCCATAGACCACGAGTGAAATAAACTGATATTAAAATTTCCGTCGCAAAAATCAGCGCGACACATTTGCTACCTTAACTTGGGAAGATGATTTGTGGTTTCAACTCATTCAAAAAAATTGTGATCGCAATTGGGTGGTGAGAGGAAATGACACATCGAGGTGTGAACCAATGGTAGCTTCGAGTCCGAGTTGGACGGTCAAAATTTAATCTAGCTCACTAAACGCCTAGCCGACCTAGTAGAAACGTCGGATTTTTTCGCGGATGCGATCCTAAGACCAACTGCAGTTCCATGTCATTTCGTCCGCGCAACGGGTCTTAATGTTATTCACGAAATTACCTGTTCTCCATCAGTCCACATTTGTTTGATGCAGAACGTGAATGTTATCTTCAATTCAAGCAAACAGTCGTTATAGTACTGATAGATTTAGCAGACTCAAGAGCCAGTATGACCAATCCTTCTGACGTAAAGCGACAAGTTCTTCAATCTTCTCCCGATCCAAAAGAATACTGGACGGAAGAGCGGTTAAACAATGCCACGCCTATCCCGTTGCCAAAAGTAAACGCAGATCTAATCGCAAGCCTCAATGAACGGCTTAAGGCAATGTCCGGTGCGCCTGGACCTGAGGTTATTCTGGAACCAATATTTCCCCCTGATGCCAGTTTCTCGAGCGCAATCGGCAGTGATGATGACCCAAAGGTTGTGAATGATGTTGGAATATTCCCGTATTCCGCTATCGGTATGATCTCCTTCACAAGCGATGGGTTAGACTACACAGCTTCTGCATTTTCGCTTGGCAACAACGCC
Source organism: uncultured Rhizobiaceae group bacterium (assembly GCA_938010435.1). GTDB lineage: Bacteria > Pseudomonadota > Alphaproteobacteria > Rhizobiales > Rhizobiaceae > Pseudahrensia. Next base: position 61,887 of record CALLUS010000025.1, read on the forward strand.
AACTGTGTCATGACAGCTGCCCATTGTGTCTACAGCTACGGCGCCGATGGCACTGGGAGCTATTGGTCTGAGAATGTTGTATATTGGTTGCAGCGGGACGGTAAACGCTATGCTGCAGCATATCCCTGCACGATTGGGTATATTTTCTGCGGATGGAAAGACGGCGTCGATTCGAAGCATCGGGATGCAATGTATGATGTCGCGCTTCTTAATGCCCCTGCAGGTCCGGTCCGAAAAGGCGGTGGCTTAGGTTATGTGCAAAAACCCTCAGAGAACACGACTGTCATTGGTTATCCAAGTGATCCAATAAGTAAATACCCGTTTAATAGCACAACGATGTGGGAGGAAAGCTCTGAGTGGAAAACCGCAGATATTGGCAGCTATTATTATGGCCCCAACAGTTTAACAGCTGGCATTAGCGGTGCACCATTTATGTCTTCGGAGGAAGTTTTTAAAAATTATGCGTTTGGCAATGTGTCGAAGGGCCATGAGGGTGGTGAAATAACGTTCCTTACCACCCCTAGGACAGATATATCTCTGGTGCCAATAAAAAATTTGCTTCAGAAACAGAATGATGATGTCCAAACCACTCCTGATAATTTTGACGGTTACTTAATCGCCGAAGGAAATCTCATTATTGATGGTGGTGTCTTGGAAGTTAGTGATGGGGACGACATGGAAGATGTCGTCTATTGGCAGGCAAACCCAATTAAAGAAGTCAGCCCCATGCAAAAATTTGACTTCAAGTTTGGGGTCTCAAGTACCGGCGAAATTATTGTGAGCATGGAAGGAATTAATCCCACATCAGGGACTTCGGGTAATTGGTTCGCAAAATACGTTGTTAATGCAGCCCATTCAAAGACCAAAAAAGACTGGGTTGTTGAAGTGATAGGCGAGCCAACCTTTGGCAAAGTTGAGTGCTACATTCGATCCTCAGGCTTTTATCTATGTCCAACACCTGGAGGTGGACGCATTATGATTGATGCTTTTTCAGAAAAACACAAATGGACATTGCAGCTACAAGAGCCGACATCCTAGGGACAAGATTTCTAAACAGTATCTTATGTTGGGTGAATGTGCTTCACGGGTTTCCATCAAGAGACCGTAATGTAACGAGATACTTTTTGATTGAGATAGCCCAAGCCTTGGTAAACGAATGTCACCAACGTCCACATTGCTGCCGTTGAACGCACGATTTGCCTTGAAAAAGTCAGAGAGTTGGCGTATCGAACGACAAATATTCTCCGACAATTGATAACAGGAGCCGCGCATGGCCCGCGTAACCGTGGAAGATTGCATCGACAAAGTGTCGAACCGTTTTGAGCTTGTATTGCTTGCAAGCCACCGCTCACGCCAGATTTCGTCTGGTTCACAGATTTCTGTTGAGCGTGATAATGATAAAAACCCAGTTGTTGCTTTGCGTGAAATCGCTGACGAGCAATTGTCTCCGGGTGATTTGAAAGAAGATCTGATTCATTCCTTGCAGAAACATGTTGAAGTGGATGAGCCTGAAGATCTTCCAGAAGAAGCTGCTGAAGACATCGTGATGGGTGCTGAAGATGGCGATGTGCCAATGGAAGCTCCGGCACAGATCACATTTGATACACTGTCAGAAGACGAGCTTCTGTCCGGCATCCAAAACTTGGTCGCTCCTGAAAAATCCGACGACTACTAAGATTCTAAAACAAGAATTTACGAGAAAGCCGGTTTGCATTTGCAAGTCGGCTTTTTTATTGCCTTGTTCGCAACCAGAGCTTGCACAAGCCAAGCAATCCCCCCATTTTTAAAATCGATAGAATGGCACATCAACGGCACGAGTCGCGGATGTTTCATATTTCAAGACCACGGGGACTATTGCGCAGATGATGCGGCAGAATGAATTGGTGGAACGGGTTGCGGCCTATAATCCCGACTATGACGAGGATATGCTGAACCGCGCCTATGTTTATGCCATGCACAAACATCGCCATCAGGTGCGTGCGTCTGGCGATCCCTATTTCAGCCACCCGCTGGAAGTCGCAGCGATTGTTACAGATCTAAAGTTGGATCAAGACAGTGTGGTCGCGGCCCTCCTGCACGACACGATTGAAGACACGGACGCGACCCGCAAAGAAATCGATTCGATGTTTGGTCCCGGCATTGGTCGTTTGGTGGAGGGGCTTACCAAACTAAAACGCATTGATCTTGTGTCTAAGAAAACCCGCCAAGGGGAAAACCTGCGCCGCTTATTGTTAGCGATTGCCGACGACGTGCGCGTGTTGTTGGTGAAACTGGCTGACCGCTTGCACAATATGCGCACGCTTCATCATGTGCCCCCTGAAAAACGGGCACGCATTGCCCAAGAAACAATGGACATTTACGGCCCGTTGGCTGGACGGATGGGGATGCAAGATGTGCGTGAGGAGTTGGAAGAGCTCGCCTTCATGTATCTCTACCCTGAAGGACATACCTTAGTTCATGAAAAACTGGCATCCATGCAAGAAACCCATGCAGAGGTGATTGCGGAAATCGAAAAAAGCGTGGTCGATAATCTCGCCAAGAATTTGATCACTGCGCGAGTCATCAGCCGCAGCAAACGCCCCTATTCCGTGTTTCGCAAAATGGAAAAAAACGGCATTAGCTTCGAGCAGTTATCAGATATGTTGGGGTTTCGCGTCATCGTGGAAACTGTGCCTGATTGTTACGAAGCTCTTGGTGCCATCCACACGAAATGGCCTGCAGTGCCGGAGCGGTTCAAAGATTATATCTCGACCCCGAAGCAGAACGATTACCGCTCGATCCATACCACTGTAATTGGACCATCGCATCAACGGGTGGAATTACAAATCCGCACTCACACCATGCACGAAATTGCCGAACAGGGCATCGCTGCACATACACTCTACAAAGATGGGGTCTATGCCGCCACAAAAGCCAGCACGGTTTTGATGGGTGAAATAGCGGGCGCAGACAGTGTTGCCACGCTTTCAAAAGAAAGCCGCGCCTATGCATGGCTGCGCCGCACGATCGACACATTGTCTGAAGGTGATCATCCCGATGATGTTCTTGAACACACGAAACTCGAGTTATTTCTCGATCAGGTGTTTTGCTTCACCCCCAAGGGTCGTCTAATCGCCCTTCCCCAAGAAGCTACAGCCATTGATTTTGCCTATGCGGTTCACACCGATGTAGGCAATTCCTGCAGTGGGTGCCGCATCAACGGCACCGCATCTTCTGTTGTCACCAAGTTGCGCAATGGGGACGAAGTTCAAATCATCCGCGATGAAAACCACACGCCACCAGCGGCATGGGAACATGTGGCCGTGACCGGCAAAGCACGCTCCGGCATTCGTCGCGCCTCTCGCGAAGCGCGCAACAAACAGTATTTCGAACTGGGAACCAAGATTTTATCATCGACCTTCAAACGCGCAAAACACGATTTCAGTGAATCGCTCTTACAATCATCTCTTGGCAAACTCGCCCACAGTTCAACATCAGACGCTATTGCCGCCGTTGGCCGCGGTGAATTGCCGCCTGAAAACGTTTTGAAAGCCGTTTATCCCGATTATCAAATTGAGCGAACTTCACTCAATCAACCTACCCCCAACGAAGGTTGGTTCAACTTGACCGGCGTTGCTAACATTATGTTCCGTATTCCGGGCAGGCGCAAAGACAAATACGCAGACGCCGCAAAACAATTGACCGATGCCATTCCTATTCGCGGTGCATCTGACGATACGCCTGTCAAACTTGATCCGGAGAGTGGTGCAGTCCCCGGAGATCGAATTGTCGGCATTCTCACGCCCGGTGTTGGAGTTTCTGTTTATCCTATCCACGCCAAGGCCCTGCGCGAATTCGAAGACACAGCAGATCAATGGCTGGATCTACGCTGGGATATAGACACAGAAAACCCCAACCTCTTTCAAGCAAAGCTTGATGTGACCGCCGTTAACGCACCTGGAACGTTGGCTGAAATTTCTGAAGTCATTGGCAATGCATCTTCCAACATCGACAACTTATATTTGTCTTCGCCAGAAACAGGACTTACTCAGTTAGTGTTTGGCATTGAAGTTTGGGACGTGAAACATCTCAATCGTGTGTTGCGAGACATTCGAAATTTGGATGTGGTGACGAAGGCAGAACGCCGTGGCTGAATATAGGGCGTTCTGGCCCTAACAAAAGTGCTTTCGGACACAGATGCGTCACAAACCCGATGTTAAGAAAAAGGCAGTATGTTGAATTAACCGGGTCGCCAGACCCACTCGTATCTCGTTCTGGCGGAGAAAAATAACCTATGTTGATGAAAAGGCGAACGCCTCCATCTTGGACAGAATGGTTGCGGGTGTGGATTTGGCCCCGCCGCTCTTGGTTGCGTTCCGGCCAATATGTCACAAAACGTATTTTGCGTCTGACTGCATCCCCTCATGCCGTTGCTGCTGGTGTTGCAGCAGGTGCGTTCACGTCGTTTACACCATTTATGGGCCTTCATTTTTTACTAGCTGCCATTTTAGCGTGGTTGGTTCGTGGTAATTTCATTGCATCTGCACTTGGCACCTTTGTCGGTAATCCTATTACCTTCCCGTTTATCTGGGCGGCCACATATAAAACCGGACAATTCATTTTACAGGCCGATACTGCAGGAAAAGCACCCGCATTAGGCCGGGCCATGAAACGGGTAATGGAAGCCTGCTGGAATTTTGACGGTACTGCCGCGATGACCGCATTGGGCAATATCTGGACCCCTATTCTTTATCCCATGTTGGTTGGCGGCATGGTCGTTGGTCCATTGGTAACGATTCCCCTGTACCTTCTCACCAAACGCGCAGCTTTGATGTTTCGTGAAAGCCGTCGCAACAAGTTGATGACGAAGGCTGCTGAAATTAAAGCGAAAGCACAAGCAGCAGCAACATCCCAACACCAAGGACAAAGCGCTTGATTATCGGGTTGGGTAGCGACCTTATCGATATTCGCAGGATCGAAAAATCGATTGAACGTTTCGGCGCACGATTCACCGATCGCATTTATACGGACATTGAAAAACAGAAGTCAGATCGCCGCAAAGAACGCGCAGCATCCTACGCCAAACGTTTTGCAGCTAAAGAAGCTTGTTCCAAAGCATTGGGTACCGGTCTTTCGCGCGGCGTGTTCTGGCGCGACATGGGCGTAGTCAATCTGCCGGGTGGCAAGCCCACTATGGAGTTAACGGGCGGTGCCCACAAACAATTGCTATCTATGATTCCGGACGGAATGGAGCCGGTTATTCATCTGACGATCACGGATGATTTTCCATTGGCGCAGGCGTTTGTAATCATCGAAGCGTTGGAAACGCCCTAAACGCTGGCCCGCATTATGATGCTGGTGGGTTGGTTATAACCTTCATGAGCGCTCGTACCGGTTTGCACAAAACCCAGATTTGCAAATGTAAGGTGATTTTCCGTCAGTTCTACGCGGGTTTCCAATTCAAGTTCTGAAAGACAATGCTGCTTTGCTAATTCAAAAGCGGTCTCAAACATCTTTTTCCCGATACCCTGCCCTTGATGTTGGGGGGAAACCGCTACCTTGCCCACACACAAGCAATCTGATTCCGTCCTGCAAAACATGCAGCCCACCAGAGTATCCCTTAAATAAGCCAAGACCAGAATTTCTTTGCTTGCCTTATCACACAGATTTTTTGCGGTCATGCGATGAAGTGAAGACGGTGGATCAATGAGCTTCTCCATATAGGCAAAAGCTTTATGAATAAATTTTAGCAACTCATCCCAGTCGGGAGTGTCGCTATCAGATCCCGTGACAATATTCAGATCAAGGCTAACCACGGTCTCGCAATAGCCGTGACTTCTCACGGTTCCAATCACGTTTTTTCTCGGTCTCACGCTTGTCGTGATTTTTCTTGCCCTTTGCCAACGCAATTTCCAGTTTGGCCATGCCACGATCATTGAAATAGAGTTTCAATGGCACCACGGTCATGCCATCGCGGGCGATGGCTTGCGACAATCTGATAATTTCACGTTTGGACATCAACAGTTTGCGGCGACGGCGCGGTTCGTGATTAAAGCGGTTTGCTTGTAAGTATTCGGGCACATGGCAATTGATCAGCCACAATTCATCACCTTCAAAACTGACATAGCTTTCCGCGATATTGGCTTTGCCATTGCGAAGAGATTTCACCTCAGTACCGGTCAACATCAGACCCGCTTCGAATGTATCCTCTATCGCGAAATTATATCGCGCTTTGCGGTTTTCAGCGACGATCTTCTTTTCAGGATCAGCCTTTTTTCTCGGTGCCATAGTAATGTGTGAACCTTGTTGAGCTATGCTCTAGTTTAAAATCCCTGCATGGATCATCGCATCACGTACGATTTTTTGCGTCGATTCTTCAATCGTCACAATTGGGCTGCGAATGATGTTTTGCATTTTCCCTAACAGTTCAAGAGCATATTTCGCGCCACCGGGGCTTGGTTCAGCGAACATAGCTTTGTGCAGCGGCATCAAGCGATCCTGCAGGACGAGTGCATCGTCCCAGCGGTTTTCCGCCATGGCTGTCTGAAATTCTGCACATAGAGCAGGCGCCACGTTGGCTGTCACAGAAATACACCCTTTGCCGCCATGGGCATTGAAACCCAAAGCGGATGGATCTTCAGCAGACAATTGTACGAAGTCTTTACCGCAGGTCGCGCGTTGTTGTGTTACACGCACCATATCAGCGGTCGCATCCTTCACACCAACGATGTTGGAATATTCATGGACCAGTTCGCCCATTGTTTCCGGCGTCATATCGACGATTGAACGGCCGGGGATGTTGTAAATATAATTTGGCAATGGGGTGGCTTGGGCCACAGCACCGAAATGAGCTTTCATGCCACGTTGGTTCGGCTTGTTGTAATATGGGGTCACCACCAACAACGCATCAGCACCAACTTTTGCAGCGTGCTCCGCGTAAGCCACGGCTTCCGTAGTATTGTTTGAACCTGCACCAGCCATAACGGGCACACGTCCGTTTGCAACTTCAACGCACAATTCCACAACACGCATGTGCTCTTCGTGGGATACAGTCGCTGATTCACCAGTCGTTCCCATGGGCACAAGACCTGTTGTGCCTTGCTCGATCTGCCAGTTGATAAAATCAGCAAACGCCTTTTCGTCCACAGAACCATTTTGTGAAAATGGTGTGACGAGGGCTGTATTTGAGCCATAAAAATTGGGGCTGCTCACGATTTCTACTCCAAATAAGGTGATCAACTTGCTTCAGCCTATTTCGGGCATTTCACGCAATAAATCAGATGGTCATAAATTGTCCGCATTACGGACTATCAATTGCTGGCGACAATAGGCGTGAGACTGGGTTCGGGCAAGTGGTATCACTCAAAATCGAACGATGAATGAAACCTTTCGTTAACGCGGCTTAAACCTGTTTGTTGTACTTTATTTGTTTGGTTGAGGGTTTATCAAATTGACCACCGCGACACTAAGAGAACGAAGAGTTTTGTAATGCGTATTTCGTTTGCTGCACCGGAGAAAATTGCTCCGACCGTATTGAAACTATCATCACTTGTGCTGGCGAGCTCTTTGCTCGTTCTTCCTTCTGCGAGCTATGCTGGCAGTGTGGACAAGCGTAAAACCGGATCGGTTGGCAGCTATGCAAGCTCCACCACTCTGGCACGTTCAGGCGGCAAGCCTGGCAATGTGGATATCAAACCGGCCTCCAGCACTTTAAAAAATGGCCTTCGTGCTCTCGATAAGCGCGATATGAAATCTGCTTTACGCGCCCGCTCAGCCTTGCGGGCCGGAACTTTGGAACGCAAAGTTATGGCTTGGGCGATTGCCATGAACGGCAATGACGTCTCCGCTGAAACTTTGATTTCTATTTCAAATGACCTTTCTAACTGGCCCGGCAGTAAAACCATGCGGGCCAATGTGGAACGCGCATTGGCCAAATCTGCATCACGCCAAACTTTGCGTGTGGCCTTCAGTGAATCTGCCCCAGAAGACACAAATGCAGCAATCGCAGTGGCGAAAGCGCATTTGGCTGCTGGTGCCAAAAAGAGTGCACGTAGCGCAATTGCACCCCATTGGCGCAACTCCAAGCTTTCAACAACACAAGAACGCACAATCTTAAAATCGCTTTCAAGCGTCTTATATAAAAGCGACCATCGAGCGCGGGTAGAATATCTGCTGTCCAAAAATCGCATTCGTGGAGCCGAACGTATTGCCGGAAAAGCTGGCGTTACAAGCATTGTGCGGGCTCGCGCAGCCGTAGAACGTAAACAACGTTCCGCAGGATCATTGCTGAAACGTGTTCCCGCCTCCCAACGTTCAGATCCGAACTATTTGCACAGTATGGCGAAATATTTGCGCCGTAAAAATCAATTGTCTGCCGCCGCAAAGCTACTCGCACCTGTGCACGCTAAGGATATTCCGGAAAACGCACGTGATGCTTTTTGGACAGAAAAACGCATTCTCGCCTCTGATTTGCTGGAAGCAGGTGCGCCAAAGACTGCCTATCGTCTTGTGGCCAACAACACCGCTTTTTCAGATCGTAAAAAGCTCGACGCTGAATTTTACGCCGGTTGGTTGGCGCTCCGCAAATTGGGTGCTGCTAAGACTGCAACGACTCACTTTGACCGTTTGCTAAACATTGCGGGCACGCCTTTGAGCAAGTCACGAGGCCATTATTGGATGGGCCGCGCCCTTGAAAAACGCGGTATCAGTAAAGCCACCGACCACTACAAAGCGGCTGCACGCTATGACACCACTTACTACGGCCAATTGGCTGCATTGAAATTGGGGCGTACGAAAATTTCAATTAATCGGGTTGGGGCAACATCGGCCGATCAAAAACGCTTCAGCAGCTACGAGTTTGCACAAGCGATTTCCAAGCTTGAAACAGCAGGTCACCCGAGGCGGGCTCGTCAATTTTATCGTCATTTGGCGCGTTACATGGAAAAGCCGGGAGAAATCGCACTTTTAGCTGCCCGCGCTGAGCGCCGTGGCGACTATCAATTGTCTCTGCAAGTTGGCAAGCGCGCATTTATTCGCGGCATGAGTGCCGACACATTGGCTTGGCCACTGGGTGCTATTCCCACAAACACCAAAACCAGCGGTGCTGGCCTGCCCCTTGCCTACGCGATTGCCCGTCAAGAAAGCACGTTTCAGGTAGATGCAAGATCTCCGGCAAATGCGCTTGGCTTGTTGCAATTGCTCCCAACCACAGCAAAACGCACCGCGCGCAATTTGGGACTTCGATATTCAAAACGTCGTCTTGTCACAGACGCCAGCTACAATGCGCGCCTCGGCACAGCGTATTTGAAGCAACAGATGGACAAATATAACGGGTCCTTCGTTCTGACGTTTTCAGCCTATAATGCAGGGCCAAGCCGTGCAAACGACTGGATCAAACGGTTCGGCGATCCACGCGGAAAATCGCTCAACACGGTGATCGACTGGGTCGAACAAATTCCGTTTGCGGAAACACGTAATTATGTCCAGCGGGTAATGGAAAACTATCAAGTTTACAAAACACGCTTGAAGGGCGGAAAGCTGACAATCTCACGTGATTTACGTGCAGGACGAAGCTAGACCAACGTTAGAACCCTGTTTAAGGTGACCTGACATTTCCGAGCAGAAACAACCTTCTGCTCGCAAACTGACAGGACAGCAAACAGTGCCCGCGACCGAAGATTCACAAACATCCAAAAAAACTTACACGCGTTCGGAAGTGTCCGTCTCAACAATGGATGGAACTGTTTTGCGCGGGTTCCGGTATGACTTGCAAACACCGACGGACGGCAGACGCAATCGTATTCCACCAAGCAAAACGCCCCTTTTGTGCATTCCTTCAGAGCTTGGAAATACGAGCGAGTATGAGCAATTGATTGGCGCTTTGGCTGAACAAGTTGGCGCACCACGACGTATATTCAACTTCGATTTGCGTGGTCGTGGCCGCTCTGTACTGAGCAGAAAAGACAATTCAACAACTGAAACGGATGCAGACGATATCGTCAGCATTTGCGATGCGATGGGTTTACACCATTGCGATGTGTTGGTGACAGGCCGTGCCGCTTTGAGTGTATTTCTCACAGGTCCCAAACGCCCTTCGACCATTGGACGTCTCATTTTGAATGATGCGGGACCAGAATTTGACAGTGTTGGTATCGCCAAACTTGGCACCACTATGAAACGTGCGCCACAACCCGCCGATTGGGCAGATGCGGTCGATATTTTAAAAAAGATCAAAGGCGAAACATTTACCATTTTCAATGCTGAGGACTGGCAAGACTTGGCCCGAACAATATGGAAAGATGAAAACGGGCGTCCCGTTCAAAATTATGACAACAAGCTCTACCGTCTCTCCAACGTTGATGACTTTGACAACAAGCAACCGTTGGTTTGGCAAGAGTTCGCATTGTTTAAAACAACGCCAACTTTATTTATTCGCGGATCAAAATCTGAACTCATGACCGAAGCCTTGGCCGACAAGATTTTGACACATCAAACACACGCGAAGCTGGCAATTGCCACGGGACAAGGGCATGCTCCTGTATTACACAAAGAAAACCTTCCGCAATCCATTGCAGAATTTCTTGCAACAACAGATTAGGGGGCGTTGATTTGTCAGATAGTGAAACAAGTGATGCATCGACAACCAGCGAATTACGCGGGTTTGAGGATGCCCTGCCAATCGCTTTGCTGCGGGCACGGGAAACTGTTATGGCGCGCTTTCGCCCTATGCTTGCTGCCAATGGCGTAACCGAGCAACAGTGGCGAGTGCTGCGCGCTATTGAAGAAAACCAGAATGTGGATGCCACCAAACTGTCAGAATGGTGCTGCCTCTTAATGCCAAGCCTGTCGCGTATTTTGCGGTCTATGGAAAATGACGGATTGATCACCCGCGAACGCGCGGCCAGCGATGCCCGCCGCCAAACAGTTGAACTCACGCCTACCGGACAAGCTTTATTTGAAAAAATTGCGCCACAAAGTGAGGTTATTTACACTGAAATCGAGCAAGCATTGGACAAAGGCCGTGTATCGAGAATGGTTGGTGAATTGCAAACTATGATATCACTACTCAAGTAGCATTTTCTTTCGACGACAAAAATCCGCCTGACTGACGCTCCCATAACCGAGCATATTGGCCTTTTTGCGCAAGTAATTCTTCATGCGTGCCATCTTCAATAATTTTACCTGTTTCCATCACAACCAACCTGTCCAAGTGAGCGATTGTGGACAAGCGGTGGGCAATGGCAATCACGGTTTTGCCGGCCATGAGGCTTTCAAGATTTTCTTGAATGGCCGCCTCAATTTCTGAATCGAGAGCGGATGTTGCCTCGTCCAGCAATAGAATTGGTGCATCCTTTAAAAACACACGAGCCAACGCAATCCGCTGACGCTGACCGCCCGACAGTTTCACACCGCGTTCGCCCACATAAGTCTCATACCCTGTTCGCCCTTTTGCGTCCTTCAAACCAACAATAAACTCATGGGCGTTGGCCCGTTTGGCAGCGGCGATCACTTCGGATTCCGTTGCGCCTTTACGGCCATAGGCGATGTTGTCGGATATAGAACGGTGCAACAACGCTGTATCTTGCTGCACCACACCAATGTGCGAACGCAACGAGTTTTGCGTAACCGTATCGATCGCCGTTTCATCGATCGAAATGTCGCCATGTTCGAGATCATGGAACCGCAACATCAAACTCATCAACGTAGACTTTCCCGCACCTGACTGACCAACAATGCCGAGCTTCTGCCCTGCCGGAATATCCAAATCGAGTTGATCGATAATCACATCGGTTCCCGGGTAAGAAAAGTTGATGTCATTGAATGCAACAGCACCTTTCACTACGCCCAACTCTCCAGCGTCTTCACGATCTACAATTTGAGGCGCTTTGGAGATCAGTTCAGCTGAGTTTTGAACAGTACCGAAATTACGGAACAGACCGTTCAACAAACCCAACAAACGACCCATCAATAAATTGAGCCTCAAACAGAGTGCAAGTACAACAGCAACCTCACCTGCCGTGAAAACAAGTGTGGAATAAAACCAGATGGCCAAGGCCGCAATCACCACCAACATGGTGCTGGATAAACATTGAAATGCGATCCGCATACCAGAAATCAAACGGGTGAACCTGAACAGAACAGCCAGTACATTGTCCCACGACGACCTAATATAAGCATCATTGGCCGTCTCTGCAGCGTGAAGTTTGACGGTTCTAATGTTGCTGTACCCGTCAACTATACGCCCTGTCACGACGGCACTTTTTTCTGACAATTGTCGCCCCTGATCGCGAATACGCGGAATGGATACGCGCGCAATCAACGCCACCATTGCCAACCAAAACAAAACGGGGATGAGCATCCGCACATCGAGTGAGGCAATCACCACAACAGAGGTCAGTGCGAACACGGCAATGAAGACGATAATCTGCAACAGGCTGACCATAACATCACCAGCCGCCTGCCCCGCCTGCCACACTTTGCTGGAAATGCGCCCTGCCATTTCATCATCAAAAAACGTGACGTCTTGCCGCGATACAGCCAGGTGAGATTGCCAACGCACCAAACTAAAAAAACCGGGAACCACAACTTGCTCTTCAGTGACGGCCGTGGCCACAGCGATGATCGAACGCACTACCGCAACCAATACAGCCATTGCCGCCAACGTTTTCCAATTGTCAGACATGAAGGTTTCGGGCGACCCCGAATTCATCAAATCCACGATGACACCCACAAAAACAAAGATAGAGGCTTCGATAAATGCGGTCAGACTGCCGAGCGCCAACATCGCAATAAACGCGCCTCGCATCTGGTTGGCATGGTGTTTTATAAATGCAATACCACCTGCGGGTGGTCTGCCGGGGTCAGGGCGATCAAACGGGCGGGCAAACTTTTCAAAGAATCGATAGAACAAATCCATAATCCAGACCTAAAACGGATCGCACTCAATGGATAGCGCAATGGGTACCTCAATGCTAAATTGGCGCATGATGTGTTTAACCAAACCAACGATCCGTTTTATAGGCGTTTTAACCGCCCTACTCTTGTTCCCCGCAATAAGTCACTCCCAGACAATCATCGAGCGAACTGATCTTCAAAAGACCTTTCAAGAACGCAATGCTGTTGGGTCTTTTGCAATTTATGACCCGGCAAAAGACGAACTCATTCTTGTAAACTCCAAACGCGCGCAACAACGCATGATCCCGGCTTCAACATTTAAAATTGCCAACGCACTTATCGCGCTGGAAACCGGAGTGGTGGCCAATGAAAATGAGGTCATTCCCTATGGTGGCAAGCCTCAGCGGTTTAAGAGTTGGGAGCGCGATATGTCGATCCGTGATGGGATCAAAATATCAAACGTGCCTGTGTTTCAAGAACTCGCAACACGTATAAGTATTGTACGTTATGAAGATTGGTTGAAACGTCTCCACTATGGCAACGGACTGGTTGGTTCCAATGTCAAAACATTTTGGCTCGACGGTCCGCTGAAAATCAGCGTTGTAGAGCAAGTGAAATTCCTGACTAAGCTCGCGCAACAGAAATTGCCCGTTTCAAAGCGATCGCAAGTGCGGGTTGCTGATATTCTCAAACAGGAAACAAAAGCGGGCCGCACCCTTTACGGGAAAACCGGATGGACGTCTGCCACCACTCCCGAATTGGGTTGGTTTGTAGGTTGGGTGGATGGTGAAAATGGTATTCAAGCATTCGCGTTGAACATGGATATTGAGAACCGTGTCGATGCTAAAAAACGCGTAGCAATTGCAAAAGCCGTTTTAGAAAAACTGGGTAAGTTTTAGTGGCGTAGTGTGGATGCGGCGCAATCATTGTGATCACGCCGCACTGTTAGTTGGTTTTAGAGGCTTTTCCAGAAGACGACTTTATCGTCTCCCTTCACCCAAAAATCTCGAATACGAGCCTCTTCAGTATAACCATTTTTACGGTAAAACTCTCGCGTTCGCACAAACTCATCTGTTCCAGAGGTGTCTGCAATTAAAACGCGATGACCACCAGCAGCGAGTTTGGCTTCCAACTCCTTCACAATAGCACAACCAGCTCCGCTGCCCTGTTTTGATGGCAAAACGGCGATCGCCAGCATATTCCAAGTGCCTTCAGCGAGTTGCTCCGGCACAGCGTAGCAAAAGCCAATTGCGGAACCCTCCACTTCACAAGTGAGCCAAATATCTTCGCTCACTTCCTCAGACAAGAAATCACTCACCATTTCAGGTAACATTTCACTTGGAAAAAGTTCTGTACCATCCAGCACCATTTTAAGCGCTGGAATGTCTTCAAACTTTGTTGATCTAACTTTCATTGTTCTTTCGTCTTTCAATTTGCCCATACACACGTTTTTGGTGCGCAGAGGTCTTCGACCTGTGTCGTTCATTCAATTTCTAAATATTTGCTGAGCAATTTCAGATCGCAGAAAACCGTAGGCCAAACTGCGAAAGCAGCGGCCTCTTACATATTCGGCAACTCCAAAATAGGAGTTAGCGGTTTCCCGCAATCGTGAACATAAAATCTCCATCGCCGAGCCAGTTTGCGCAGCGTATATTGCTGATACAAACTCACACTCAACAAAACAATAGCAATTGAAGCCGCTGCGGATTATTCCGCTGCGACTTCAGTATCTTGGGTGTGAATGAACCCGCCTGATTGGCGTGACCAAAGCGAGCCGTATAGGCCGCCCTGCTCTACCAATTCATCATGTGTGCCTTGTTCAACAATTTGCCCCTGATCAAGCACGATCAGTCGATCCATATTCGCAATGGTGGACAAGCGATGGGCGATGGCCAGAACCGTTTTGCCTTCCATCAAGTTGAACAATTGTTCTTGAATGACGGCTTCCACCTCAGAATCCAAGGCAGAGGTCGCTTCATCCAGCACGAGAATGGGTGCATCTTTCAAGAACACGCGGGCAATCGCCACACGCTGACGCTGACCGCCAGAGAGTTTCACACCGCGTTCGCCCACTTGAGCATCATAAGCTTTGTTACCTTCGGAATCTTCCAATCCCAATATGAACTCGTGGGCGTTTGCTTTCTTGGCGGCAGAGATGATCTGCTCGTCTGTCGCATCCGGCCTGCCGTAAGCGATGTTGTCGCGAACGGAACGATGCAACAACGATGTGTCCTGCGTCACCACAGCGATTTGAGAGCGCAAGCTTTCCTGCGTGACCTTGGCTACGTTTTGACCGTCGATCAGCAGCTCACCCTCGTTGATGTCATAGAGGCGCAGCAGAATGTTCATCATCGTGGTTTTACCTGCACCTGAACGTCCGATCAGGCCGATTTTTTCACCCGACCCGATGTTCAAATTCATGTCGCTGATCACGCTACCAAGTTTGTCATATTTGAACGTGACGCTGTTAAAGTCGATTGCTCCAGTAGTTACCGACAATGGTTTCGCATCGTCAGAATCCGTAACTTCACGTTGGCGTGCAATCGTGCTCATGCCGTCCATCGCCATGCCGATGTTTTCAAACAGGCCGGACATTTCCCACATGATCCAATGGGCCATACCAGAAAGACGTGTGACCAGCGCCGCCGCCACAGCAACCGCTGCCACTGTTGCCTCACCATTCAACCACTGGGTGATTGCGATTGCACCGACAGCAAACAACAAGAGATTGTTGAGCGTTCCAAGCGTCACCATCATACCCGTTGAAAGACGCATCTGCGGATGCACAGTATTGAGAAAGCCGGTCATACTGTCTTTTGCATAGGTGAGTTCGCGGCCAGCATGGGCAAACAGTTTTACCGTGGAAATATTGGTGTAACTGTCCACCACGCGCCCGGTCATCAATGACCGTGCATCCGCCTGTTTACGAGCAACTCGAGACATGCGCGGCAGGAAGAAACGTAGCGTGATGACGTAAAACACCAACCACACGACGAATGGTAACATGAGATAAAAATCAAAACTTGCGATCAGAACGAGCGCGCCTAAAAAATAGACTGTGACATAAGCAAAAACATCCAGCACTTTCATCACGGATTCCCGCACACCCAATGCTGTTTGCATCACCTTTGTGGCAACACGACCCGCAAATTCATCCTGATAGAAACCCATGGACTGACCCAGCATATAGCGGTGAGCCTGCCAGCGGATGATCATAGGATAATTGCCGATCACCGTTTGATGCAGCACCAGAGACCAGATGAATTTGACCACTGGAATAATGAGCAAAACCACCACTCCCATCCAGATCAGAGTGCTTCGCTCTTGTTCCATAAACGTTGCGCGGTCGGCCGTGGAAAGCCATTCCACCACATTGCCGAGATAACCGAAGATCATAATCTCGAATACAGCAACACTCATCCCAAGGGTTGTCATCACCGCAAGTGCGGGCCAAATGCCTTTGGAATAGTGCCAGAAGAACGCCATCAACGTATTTGGCGGCTGTGTGGGTTCTTCCATGGGAAAGGGCTCAATCCGGTTTTCAAACCAGCTCAATAATTTTTCCATAATCTTCAAACCTTCCGGGCAATGCTGATCGGCGCAGGACGGCAGTCCGAGCTGTCAAATTGAGGGCGTTCAGGATTGAAACCGAACTGACGGATGCAATCGGGTGGCGCGTTGTTTGCTTCAACTGATCTACCCGTCTGTTGAAAAATCAACACAACGAGCAAAATGGTTTGAAGCAACACGAGGAAACCAACACCCAACGCCACGTTTTGAATTGTGGCTCGTTGAGCTTCAGGCAGAATCGTTGTCTTGTTTTTACTATGGTCGAACATGAGAAAGTTCCAAAATCAAAAATGATCGTTGAGGCGAGTGAAACGCAACAACCGGAACTGCAATTTTCAAAAAAAGGAAATGTCTGAAACGCGTGGTTGCTGCTAAGAGCGGACTAGTCCGAAGACGCTGCCAAAGCCGGTGTTTATTCCGGCGGTGGCCGCAAGCCTGGAGACGAGCGGTCGCATAAGCGAAGGAATATATCTAACCATAACTGTCTCCATAAGCGCGTTGATCACAAACATCCTTTAGCGCCAAGATTTTAGAAAGTATAGGGCAAGTCATCTCACAAACTGTTTCAGGATCAGACCTGTTGTCGAAACAACACACATTTCATTTCGCGCCCTATATGAATGTTGAGTTGAAAACTATACGCCCCGTATCATCTTAATATGGACGATTCCTGCGTCGTCAAACACATCACCTGTTTTTTCAAAGCCCAGTTTTTCATACAAGCCCGTTGCTTGGATCTGAGCGTCTAAGGCAAATGATGAGACAGTTCGACTGTTTCGTGCGCGCTTCATAAGTGATTCAATGATTTGTCTACCATAGCCTTTGCCCCGGACTGTATTCGCAACCGCCACTCGTCCGATTTTACCTACACCCGCCGTCACAACCAAACGGGCGGTGGCAACCACCTGACCGGTTTTAACGCCCATCACATGATAAGCATCGGTCTCGTCGTGATCATCTAATTCCAGTTCAACAGGCACGCCCTGTTCTCTCACGAATACGGCGTGACGCAGTTTGTAACATCGTTGTCTTTCTTCAAAAGTTACGGCCTGTTTAATCTCGATCATTTTCTTGTCAATTCTTTTGAGTGATTTGGCGTTGTCACAGGCATTGGCCTTGTGGCAAGAAATCGACACAACAGACATGAAAGTCAATCTATATGCGCGACCGCAACGCCCTTCCCGCCGGACTACCCGACAATATTGAAGAAAAAAAGCAGATAGCGCGTGATTGGTTTGAAAACCTTCGTGATGTTTTGTGCGCCAGTTTTGAAAAACTGGAAGATGATGTTGAAGGCCCTTTGTCCGAAAAGGGGGCTGGACGTTTTGTTCGCACCCCTTGGCAGCGCCAAGAAGGCAAAGGCGGTGGCGGGGTCATGTCTATGATGCATGGCCGTGTGTTTGAAAAAGTGGGCGTTCACGTTTCCACCGTTTTTGGCGAGTTTTCGGAAGAGTTCCGCAAACAAATGCCCGGTGGTGCTGAAGACCCAAGCTTTTGGGCCTCGGGCGTTTCACTGATAGCGCATCCGCAAAACCCCAACGTGCCAGCAGTTCACATGAACACCCGTATGGTGGTGACCAGCCGTCAATGGTTTGGCGGCGGCGGCGATCTCACGCCCGTTCTCAATGCACGACGCACACAAACCGACCCAGACACAATTGATTTCCATGCCGCGATGGAACGCGCTTGCGCGAAACATGATGTTGCCGATTATGATGAATATAAATCTTGGTGCGATGATTATTTCCACCTCGCCCACCGCGACGAACCACGCGGTGTCGGAGGCATATTTTGCGACTACCTCCACTCGGGTGAAAAGCTGAATAAGTGGGAAGATAACTTTTCGTTCATTCAAGATATCGGTCGCGAGTTTGCCGACATTTATCCCAAACTCGTTGCGCGCAATATGGAAACGCCGTGGACAGAAGAACAACGTGATGAACAGTTGATTCGCCGTGGTCGTTACGTAGAGTTCAACCTGCTGCAAGATCGCGGTACAATCTTCGGATTGAAAACCGGCGGTAACGTCAACTCAATCCTGAGTTCCATGCCACCAACGGTGAAATTTCCTTAGCCCGCAGGATTCAACAATTCATCGCGACTTAATTCAAATCCACTCTCCACCCAATCATTCTCAAGTTTCTTCAATATTTCAGAGACTTGGGGGCCTACTTGCACACCTTGATTCAATAAGTCTTGCCCCTTTACAGGAAAGACTGGACGTTCAAAGCGTTTGAGCCATTTTAGTTGGCGCAGGTGCTTTTTAATTGGAGCATTAGTAACGATTGCACTCAGGCGTAATCTGTCTTCAGCGGCTTGCGGGTCTTGGTGGTACAACCATTGTTCAAATTCAGGTTGTTTCCAATCAGCATTTGGTGCGGTTGTTTTCGCAAACCCAACGAGACGGTCGCGCACTTTGTTTGGCAGTTTCAGACGAACCGCGAGAGATGTCATCTTGTCAGGATCGGGTGGCAAAATAGACATCACGCGCAGCAATGAATCCGGCGGCCAATTGTTTTCCTGTTCCGCTTTTATAAGCGGTTGTATATTGTCGATTCCCCACTTTTCGCTCTCAGGCAAAACAGCTGTCAGCACGCCTGTTTGACGCATCCAAAGTATGGCGCGTGATGGATCTGGAGCGGCAAAGAGTTTCGACAATTCCATCCACACGCGCTCCACCGAAAGTGAACTCAATTCCTCTTTCAAACGAGCACATGCTTTTAAACCTTCTGCATCGGGACGAAACTGGCCATACCAAGCGAAGAACCTGAAAAATCGTAATATGCGCAGATAATCTTCGCGAATGCGGGTTTCGGCATCATCGATGAAGCGTACAGTTTTCGACAACACATCCGGCATTCCGCCAAGCGGGTCAAAAACTTTGCCGCCTGCATCGCAATAGAGCGCGTTCATTGTGAGATCACGGCGGTGGGCGTCCGCCTCCCAATCGCGTCCGTACAAAACTTTCGCGTGGCGTCCATCTGTTTCCACATCACTGCGCAAGGTTGTAACCTCATAGGGATCGCCTTTGACCACCACAGTCACTGTGCCGTGTTCTATGCCAGTTGGCACAACTTTATGGCCTGCCGCTTTCATGCGCAGCATCACATCGCGAGGCACAAGCGTTGAAGACACATCCACATCATTGACGGGCATGTTCATGATCGCGTTACGCACAGCGCCACCATTCACGCGCGCCTCTTCGCCACCTTCTTGCAACAAAGCAAGCAGCGTCTGGAGCGACTGTTTTTGTAGCCAAGGCTGATCGATTTTTTCACTCACCGTATAGACGTTCCTGAATCACGCGGATAATTCCTGCAGTTACGCCCCAAATACGCCTTTCTACAACAGGCGCAACGGCATTGTCTTGATAGGGCATGGCATAGAAAAAACGCTCATTGCCCTTAAACATGCGGCTTTCCACCTGATGAAAGTTCTGGTTCATCAGGAATGACAGAGGCACATGGAAAACATCGGCCACCTCGTCTTCATTGATTGTCAGGTCCGGCAAGTTTTGAACAACACCCACGACAGGATAAATCTTATAGCCAGAGCCGGAAAAATAGGGGCCCATTGTGCCCAACACATCCACAGAATTGGCGGGTAAACCCACTTCTTCATCTGCTTCCCGCAATGCAGCCTGCTCAGGCGTTTCACCTTCATCTACGCGTCCACCGGGGAATGAAATTTGACCACTGTGATTGTTTAACTTGTCTGAACGTTGAGTCAAAATGACAGTGGGTTGGTTTGCCCCTTCCACCAGAGCGAACAAAATGGCAGCGTCCTTGAAGTCGCGCGTTTTCACTTCTTCCGCATAATCCGGATTCAACGCATAGTCGCCCGCCGTTTCTGCCAACTGTTGCGCCCGCATTTCAAAACGATACGCCACACGGTCGCGAAACTCTTGCGCGGTGAACGCATGATCAGAGATTTGCATGTGACCTGACACTAGGCGCTCAACTCAGCCAGTTGATCAGCAGGCATAATAGGAAACACCGTCCCGTGGGATCGCACTGCAAACATGGTCACCCCGTCCACTTCAATTTCCTCTCCATGGCTGATCAATTCATACATGACAGAGCGCGCTAAAAGAGCTTCCAACCGCCCCCGCACCAATACATAGGGCTTCAATTGATCGGTCTCACCGATGATTTCAAATCGAATCGGGTGATCGGCGTCTGCTTCCACAACGTCGCCTACATTGGTGCGGAACGTAAGAACTTGTTTCCCGTCTTTTTCCACTGCATTCATTTCAACGGCAACGAAGGGCGCATCTTCAACGGTGATACCCACTTTTTCGACGGGTGTAACAAGATATGTTTTGCCGTCTTCGTCTTTGCGCAACACTGTGGAGAACAAGCGCACTAATGGCGCGCGACCAATGGGGGTTCCCATGTAAAACCATGTTCCATCACGTTTTATTTGGATATTGAGATCGCCACAGAAGTCAGGATTCCATTTTTCAACAGGCGGCAAACCTTCGCCAGCGTGTTTTGCGCGGGCCATCAATGCTTCTAGCGCAGCGGTTGGGCTTTCTGTCAATTCAGGGTTTTTGGCCATTTTGGCTCCCAAAAATGTTTGCGGGTTATTATGCCGCATTCTTAAAAACGGCCCAAACTTGGGCATAGTCACAAAATAGTGGTTACTGTGCCATGTGTCAGCGTGACAAACTATGATTTGATTGCAAAATCAACGGACGCTGCATGTCAAATAGAAATGAACATAGTGTGTTGACTAAAAATGAACACCGCGTGCAACGCAAGCGAAGTGAGTAGTTAAGAAATGAGCGATATGAGCAAAACACCGGCAACTGACGAAAAAGCTATTATTAAAGAAGCGGAAGCTGCCATTGCGAAAGTGGCAGAAGCCCGTTCTGCAATCGGCGAAGTCATTTTCGGTCAGGAAGATGTTATCGAGAACGCTCTCACAACAATTCTGGCTGGTGGCCATGCATTGCTCGTGGGCGTTCCGGGTCTTGCCAAAACAAAACTCGTTGAAACACTCGGCACCGTTCTTGGGTTAGACGCCAACCGCGTTCAGTTCACCCCCGATTTGATGCCGTCTGATATTTTGGGATCTGAAATTCTCGACCAGGACGATGATGGAAAAAGATCTTTCCGCTTTGTGAAAGGCCCTATCTTTGCGCAACTCTTGATGGCGGACGAAATCAACCGTGCCAGCCCACGCACCCAGTCTGCATTGCTGCAGGCCATGCAGGAATATCACGTAACGATTGCAGGCCAACGCTATGACTTGCCGTCACCATTTCATGTGCTAGCGACACAAAATCCGTTAGAACAAGAAGGCACATACCCCCTTCCCGAAGCACAACTTGACCGCTTCCTCATGCAAATTGATGTGCGCTATCCCGAACTTGATGCTGAGCGGCGTATTTTGATGGAAACCACAGGGTCAGGCGAAGCGCCGGCAAAAGCCGCGATGGATATTGAAACCCTGACCAATATTCAATCTTTGGTTAGACGTATGCCAGTCGGCGATTCTGTCGTCGAAGCCATCCTTGGACTTGTCCGCAGCGCGCGCCCTGCCAGCGAAGGTGGCGAGAGCACATCTGAGCACATCGCTTGGGGCCCCGGACCTCGCGCATCACAAGCCTTAATGTTGACCGTTCGTGCCCGGGCACTACTTGATGGACGTCTTGCACCTTCTGTGGACGATGTGTTGGCACTTGCCGAACCTGTTCTGCAACACAGAATGGCGCTGAACTTCGCGGCGCGTGCTGAAGGCGTTGGGGTGCGTCAGGTCATTGGCACGCTCAAAGAAAAGTGGATGTGAGACCACTCTTTTGGCAATCGCAATTGGCACCTTACAAGACAAACTGACTTCGAATGAGGTTATTGCACGCGCACGTGCACGTGCGGCGCTTATTCCTGATTTGTTGGTGGAAGCGCAACATATCGCAAACACTGTCACCAGCGGTTGGCATGGCCGCAAAAGACGTGGTTCCGGTGACACATTCTGGCAATTTCGCCCTTACGATCAAAGCGAGGGGCTTTCGCGCATTGATTGGCGCAAGTCAGCGCGAGACGACTCAATCTATGTGCGCGACCAAGAGTGGGAGTCGGCCCATACCGCTTGGGTTTGGGCGGATTCTTCTCCCTCCATGTTGTATAAATCAGACTCAAGTGATGTTTCAAAACAATCAAGAGCGCTTGTTCTCGCATTGGCCATGACCGAAGTATTGGCCAAAAGCGGCGAAAGGGTTGGCTGGCCAGGTGTTACCAACGCGCTGTCTCACAGAAATGCTTGCGAACGAATTGCCGCCCAGTTGATGGTCTCCGATACAAATGACGCATCCCTGCCGCTGGCAGATCAAATGCGCATTCGCAGCGAAGCGGTCGTGTTTTCCGATTTTCTGCAACCCATTGAAGACACATTGGAATGGATTAACGCACTGTCTCAACGCGGGGTACATGGATCGATTGTTCAAATCATCGATCCCGCGGAGGAGAGTTTTCCATTTGCAGGCCGCACCGAATTCAAAGACCCTGAGACCAACCGAAAATTTACATTCGGGAGAGCTGAGACAGTGGCGCAGGATTATAGAAACCTGTTTGCTGCTCGTAAGGAAGAACTCGCCACCCAATGTCGCAAACTGGGCTGGAATTACTTGACCCATCATACAGATACGCTTGCTTCCACGGCTTTGGTGTCTCTTCACATGAAACTGACAGGTGAAGCGGGGATAGCACTGACATGACACTTGGAGCACTCACATTTGGCGCGCCCCTGTTGCTGATCGGCCTGTTGGCCCTTCCGATCATTTGGTTGTTGTTGCGGCTGACGCCACCGAAACCGCGGGAAGAGGTATTTCCGCCTACACGCATTTTGGAAGAGTTAGGCCAACGTGAAGAAACACCTGCAAAAAGCCCTTGGTGGCTGACTTTGTTGCGTCTTCTCATGGCAGCATTTGTAATTTTTGCTTTGTCTGAACCTGTTTGGAATGCGGCTGAGAAATCCGTCACAGGCAGTGGGCCAATGTTGATCGTTCTTGATGATGGTTGGACAGGTGGCGAAGATTGGAATGTGCGGCAAGACACTGCACGACGTGTGTTGAATGAAGCCGGCAGTGCTGGGCGCCCTGTGGCTCTGGTGTTTACAAGCCAAGGCGCGAAAGCAGACCTCTCCGCCAAACGTGTTGAAGAGTGGACTGCTGGTTTGAATGCGGCGCAACCTAATCCCATTCCGGTTGTTCTCGCACCATTGGCCGAAAACCTGCGCACATCCGCCGTTTCATTTGAAACTATTGTTTGGTTGTCCGGTGGGTTGAAATCCAACGATCATGAAGCTTTCAAAACCACTTTGGAGGCCATGACCTCATCTGAATTACAGGTGTACTCACCACAATCAAATCCGGTTGCACTCAGCAATACGCGCAATTCTCCTGAAGCATTGACGGTCGATATTTCACGCGCCTCCTCTACAAACATTTCAGACGGTATCGTGACTGCCTATGACAGCAAGGGAAGATCAATTTCCAGCGCGCCCTTCAAGTTTGATACTTCCACTTTGACCACAAACGCAGAGTTCAAACTGCCCGTGGAACTCCGCAATGAAGTGGTGCGGCTCGAAGTGGACAATGGCAGCACTGCAGCTGGTGTTCAGTTGTTGGATGAACGGTTTCGTCGCCGCCGTGTGGGATTAATCTCCGGCGGCAATGCCGACCAACAGCAACCACTTTTGTCACCACTCTACTATATTTCTCGCGCACTCGAGCCCTTCAGCGAGTTGCGAGAAGCGTCAGCCGATAACAACATCGATGCGATAAAACAATTGATCAATGAACGTATGGCGACACTCGTTCTTGCAGACATTGGCCAACTGCCCACAGAGGCTGTTGAAGAGCTCGAAAAATGGGTCAACAATGGTGGTATGTTGATCCGCTTTGCTGGTCCGCGTTTGGCGCGTGGTGATGACGGCCAATTGGTGCCGGTTACTCTGCGCCGAGGCGGAAGAAGTCTTGGGGGAACGCTCACATGGGGCGAAGCGCAACCGCTCTCTTCATTTGAAAACAATTCTCCATTCAAAGGCCTCGAAGTGCCTAGTGACGTGACCGTATCGCGGCAGGTCTTGGCGGAGCCTGACATAGACTTAGCGGGAAAAACTTGGGCAAGCCTCAAAGATGGAACTCCTTTGGTAACCGCATCCCAGCGTGGGGCCGGATGGATTGTTCTATTTCATGTGACTGCTGATGCCAGTTGGTCAAATTTACCTCTGTCGGGAGCATTTGTAGATATGTTGCGCCGCTTGGTGGCAGTCTCCAACAATGTGGTGGCTTCCGATCAAGCTCGTGAAGCAGTGGATGAGCAGGTCAACGAAGTGCAAACACTCGCGCCGTTCCAATCCCTCAACGGCTTTGGCAAATTGGCTTCACCGCCCTCTGATGCCCGTGGCCTCACTGTCACCAACGGAAAAACACCGTTGGTGACCAAAGAAAACCCGCCCGGACTTTATGGTGCAGAAGATGCTTTTGTCGCGATGAACCTTTTTTCCACCTCTCCCGCTCTCGACCGCATCACTGCGGCAGACCTTCCTGCACAGGCTGTTCAATTGACCTACAAAACTGAAGATCCAATGCCATTCAAGCCTTGGTTGTTAGGCGCTGCTCTGCTGCTTTTGGCTTTAGATTGTATTGCTGTTCTATGGATGGCGGGCGCATTGAAGTTGGGTGCGTCACGCATGGCTAAAACTTTGGGCGGTTTGGCTTTGGCCGCGCTTTTGTTGCAGCCGGAATCAGTGATTGCCCAAGAGAAGAAAGACAGTTTCAATTTCGAACATGCCCTGCGCACCCGATTGGCCTATGTGAAAACAGGTATTTCCAGCCTAGATGAAGTGAGCCGAAAGGGCATGATCGGGCTGACCCAATTCATATCATCGCGCACATCACTGGAACCTGGTGAACCCGTGGGGCTCGATATTTCAAAGGATGAGTTGTCCTTCTATCCCCTGCTCTATTGGCCGATCAGCGCAAGTTCGCCGGTTCCAAACCA
Source organism: uncultured Rhizobiaceae group bacterium (assembly GCA_938010435.1). Lineage (GTDB taxonomy): Bacteria > Pseudomonadota > Alphaproteobacteria > Rhizobiales > Rhizobiaceae > Pseudahrensia. Next base: position 87,338 of record CALLUS010000025.1, read on the forward strand.
AGCGACTATGGCGCGCATCAATAACTTCATGAAAAAAGGCGGTAGCGTTCTTTTTGACACACGCGACCAAATTTCAGGCGGTTTTGGTTCAAGCCGCATCACCGCAGAAACACAAAAATTGCGCCAGATCCTTTCCACTTTGGACATCCCCGCTTTGGAACCTGTTCCAAACAATCACGTTCTCACACGCGCGTTTTATCTGTTGAACGTATTTCCGGGTCGGTATCTTGAAGGCAAGCTTTGGGTGGAGGCCAGCCAGAGTTCCGAGAACGAAACAGACCGTCCTGCGCGTCCCGGAGATGGTGTCTCATCTATATTGATTACATCGAACGACTTTGCGTCTGCTTGGGCAACGGAACCTGACGGTAGATCTTCCTTTACCATCGTGCCCGCTAATCCACGGCAACGGGTTTATGCTTACCGGACAGGTGTGAACATTGTCATGTATACACTTACGGGCAATTACAAATCCGACCAAGTTCACATTCCGGCCTTGCTGGAAAGGTTGGGTCAATGAACAATTGGACCGTTGATTTTGCACCTTTGATGCCTTGGTTGGTGATCGCCATTCTTGCGACCATCGCTGGCATATTTGTCCTCTTTGGTTTGATAAAGGGCGTGCGCGGAAGTATTTTACGCCTTCTTGCATGGGCATGTCTCGCGCTTGCACTCGCCAATCCTTCGGTGTTGAGCGAAGATCGGGACCCTTTGAAAACGGTTGTAGCTGTCGTTGTTGATGAATCCGACAGCCAAAAACTGGATGGGCGGGATAAGCAAACGAACGAAGCGCAGGAAGCGTTGACATCTCTTCTTGCAAAATTCCCTCAATTTGATGTGCGCGAGGTTGTTACCCGCAATGGCGGCGCAGCATCAGGTGATGCTTCAACGGCCTTATTCTCAAGTCTGCAATCCGCTTTTCAAAACGTTCCGCCAGATCAGGTGGGTGGTGCCATATTCATCACAGATGGTCAGGTACACGACATTCCTAAAGTTACAGATGCGCTCGGCTTCAACGCTCCCGTTCATGCGCTCATCACTGGCGAAGACGATGACAGCGATCGCAGGATTACGATTAAGAAAGCGCCCCGTTTTGGCATCGTAAACACCAGTCAGGAGATTGTGTATGCGGTGACAGACACCAATATCCCGAATTCAGATACGCCTGTTGAGGTGCGCATTTCTATCGATGGTGAATTGATTGCTGTTGATCAGGTTTTGCCAAACCAAGATGCCAGCTTTTATTTTGACGTCCCTCATGGCGGTAAGAACGTTATTGAATTTTCCGTAGACACTGTGGAGGGTGAGATCACCCCGGTGAACAACCGTGCATTCACAGTGTTGGATGGTATTCGCGAAAACCTACGCGTGTTGTTGGTTTCAGGTGAACCTCATGCGGGTGAGCGCACATGGCGCAACCTTTTAAAGTCCGATGGTTCCGTCGATCTGGTGCACTTCACCATTTTGCGCCCGCCTGAAAAACAAGACGGCACACCCATCAATCAATTGTCTTTAATCGCCTTCCCAACCCGCGAATTGTTCATTGAGAAGATTGATGAGTTTGATCTCATTATTTTTGATCGCTACAAACGACGCGGCGTGTTGCCAGTTTTGTATTTCGATAATATCGCCCGTTACCTCACCGATGGAGGTGCTATCCTTGTTGCCGCCGGACCGGAACATGCAGACGTGACCAGCATTCACCAAACTCCATTAGCTTCCGTTTTACCTGTGGAGCCAACAGGCCAAGTGAAAACAGGTCCATTTTTGCCGAGTGTTTCAGCCCAAGGTCGCAAACACCCTGTGACCCGCGGTCTGCCGGGATTACAACCAATTGACTCTGACAAAGACCCAAGCTGGAGCCGTTGGTTCCGGTTGATTGAAAGCACAAATCCACAAGGTGATACGATTATGGAAGGTGGCAATGGAGAGCCATTGCTCGTGCTCAATCGCCCCGGAAAAGGCCGTATCGCCATGCTGATGTCAGACCATGTTTGGCTGTGGGCCCGCGGTTTTGAAGGTGGTGGACCACATTCATCATTGCTGCGCCGGACAGCACATTGGTTGATGAAAGAACCGGAATTAGATGAAGAAGCACTCACTGCAAAGTCGGAAGGTGACAAACTTTTCATCAAACGCCAAACCATGGGTGATCCTCCAGGTTCTGCTCAATTGATCGACCCCACTGGAAAAACGATCAATGTGGAACTCGTTGAACAAAGCGACGGTACATTTCAAGGTGAGTTGAAGGCGGACACCCTTGGCCTCTATCGGGTTGCCAATGGCGAACTGACCGCACTTGTGCATGTGGGCCCTGCCAACCCGCGCGAATATGCTGAAATTGTTTCCACACCGGACAAACTGTCTTCTTTACTGACGACAACCGGCGGTGCCATTTCACGGGTAACGAAGGAAAATGCAGCGCGTTCTTTACCCCGCATTGTCCCCGTGCGTGGTAATGGTCCAACGTCAGGTTCTGGCTGGATTGGCCTCAAAACATCCAATGCCAGTGTTTTGAAAGGCGTTACACAAGTGCCCTTGCTGGCTGGGTTTTTGGGACTTGGAATTCTACTTTTGGTTTTGGGCGGTATGTGGGCCCGCGAGGGACGCTGATCTTATTCCAATTTTGCCGCAACACCTGAATAATTCGCAGATGCATTTGCCACCAAATCACAAACGAGAACCCGTTGAGGATCAGCAGGTCTTGGTAGTTTAATTTTGGCAGCTTCAATCCGTTCAAACCCAAAAGGCTTATAATAGGCGTGGTCGCCCACCAAAATGATGGCATTTGGCTCCCCTTTGCCGACACGTGCGCGAGCTGTTTCAACCGCTTTGCGCATTAGCGCTTTGCCAGCACCCAATGATTTATATTCGCGCAGGACCCCCAATGGGCCCAACATCAAGACTGTGTCGTCGCCCCATTTAATTTTGGTCAAGCGAACAGATCCGATGATTTTTCCCGCTTTGCAGGCAACAAAAGACAATTCGGGTTCAGCTGCGATGCCTTCTCTTAATGCGTAGGCGGCACGCGCAAACATGCCTGCCCCGAAGACAGCCATTGTGAGATCATCAACAGCTTGAGAATCGGACGGAGTTTGCACACGTATTTCAAATGAACTTACGTTTTCGATCACGTTTGAAGAATTAGAATTTACAGAAATAGACATCATAGAAGCCAGACATAGAAGAACCTGTTCGAGCGCAAAATGCGCATCACGATTTGGCCAGCTCAAAAGCCAGCGATCAGAAGGTTCGTCGTCGTAGTGTTCTTGTTGTCATACTTGCTCACTATCACGGGTTTGCGATGCCGTCCAGAATGTTTTGACTTGCAAAGATTGGCACGGGCGACCATTTAACTTCAGTGAGAAAACGCACGGGATGTAAAATATGGGATTGCTTGTTGAAGGCGAATGGAAAGACCAGTGGTATGATACAAAAGCTTCTGGCGGCAAATTCGTGCGAACAGATGCAGGTTTTCGCAATTGGGTAACTGCTGATGGTTCTGCAGGCGCATCCGGTGAAGGCGGCTACAAAGCTGAATCCGGCCGCTATCACCTTTACATTTCCCACGCTTGTCCATGGGCCAACCGCGTCGCCATATTCCGCAAATTGAAAGGGTTGGAAGATCATATCAGCTTATCCATAGTCGACCATTTCATGGGCGATGAAGGGTGGACGCTCAATGGCGAAGCAGATGGATCGACCAAAGATCTGACCAATGGTTTCAGCCGTATGCATCAGGTCTACACCGCTGCAAAGAGCGATTATACGGGCCGTGTTACCGTTCCTGTTCTGTGGGACAAGCAAACGAAAACGATTGTTTCAAACGAATCCAGCGAGCTTATTCGCATGTTCAACACAGCGTTTAACGAAATCACGGGAAATGAACTGGATTTCTACCCTGAGTACCTGCGCAGCGGCATAGATGAGATCAATGAACGCATTTATCACACGTTGAACAACGGTGTTTACAAATGCGGGTTCGCCACAACCCAAGAAGCTTATGAAGATGCATTTGAGCCGTTGTTCGACACCGTTGAGTTTTTGGAAACACACCTCAGCACAAACCGCTATTTGATGGGCGACACGATCACTGAAGCGGATTGGCGTTTGTTCACCACTCTCATTCGGTTTGACCCCGTTTATGTGGGGCATTTCAAATGCAACAAAATGCGGATGGCAGATTGCACCAATCTGAACAATTACATTCGTGAATTGTATCAGTGGTCAGGCGTTGCAGATACGATCAACATGGATCACATCAAAAAACACTATTATGCCAGCCATGAAACGATTAATCCGACACGGATTGTGCCGACCGGACCTGAAGTGGATTACAACCTACCCCACGACCGGAACCGCCTCTAAATCTAAAGTGAGCGACTAAAACGCCGCTTACCAAACATCTGTTCTCGCAAGCCCGTTTAGAACTTCAGCAATTCGGTTTCTGGTGGATTCAGTTGTGTCTACAGGCAGTTCTTTTGGATCAAAAAACCCAATCTCGGCAATTTCAAGATTGGGTTCAAAACCAGTATCTAATGGCACAAGGGTACAAGTAAACAGAGCCACGTGGTCAAATTTGCTATGAGTTGTGTTCTTGAAGACATGAAACAGTTTCATTGTTGAAGTTGCTTCAAAACCGGTCTCTTCCCGCAATTCTTTTGTGGCTGCTTGGTGTAATGTTTCACTGCGTTCTACGCCACCACCGGGAAGATGCCAACCATCAGTGTAGGTGTGCCTGACCAACAATACCTGCCCATCAACATTCACCCCATAAATACGAACGCCCATCGTCATCGCACGGGTGGCAAGTGAGTAGGTATGAAACAGGCTTTTTCGAAGTGGTTTGGGCAACCGTCGATGAATATTGAGAAGTAATCTGATCATCCAATAGTATTATCATATTTGCGAACCATTGTTGCAGAAACCGCGTTTCATGGTTACGGCTGAAACATGTTTCGATTGGCACATATATCCGATGTTCATCTTGGCCCTCTGCCCAAGGTCACGCGACGTGAACTCGCATCAAAACGCATCACCGGATATATAAATTGGCAACGCAAACGCAGTTCATCCATGAATGACGGTATTCTTGACGGACTGCTCTCTTCTTTGAAATCGCATCAACCGGATCACATCACGATCACTGGCGACTTGGTCAATCTCGCCCTTAAAGAAGAGATCGAATTGATCCGCGACTGGCTGGCAACAATTGGTCGACCCGATCATGTGTCCGTCGTTCCGGGAAATCACGACACTTATGTGCCTGGCGCTTTGAAAGATATTATTGCCGCTTGGCGTCCCTATTTAGTGAGCGATCATGATGATGGAAACCATCCGTTCCCCTATCTGCGTGAACGGGGTGATGTTGCCTTGATTGGCGTCAATTCAGGCCGTGCCAGTATACCTTTTATGGCCACCGGATCTTTTCACGCCAAGCAAGCCAAACAAACCAAGGCATTGTTGGAAAGCGCGAAAACTGACGGGAAATTTCGCATCGTTTTCATCCATCACCCGCCATTTCCAAAAGCCACTCATTGGCACAAACGGTTGATAGGGGCGGAGCTGTTTCGGGAAATGATAGCGCAGTGTGGCGCGGAGCTGATTTTACATGGCCACACTCATATTGAGAGCCTTGAATATATTGATGGGCCAGAGGGCAAAATCCCGGTTGTGGGTGTACCCTCTGCCAGCCATGCACCGCCGCCTGCTGGAATAGACCATCAAAAACAAGGGGCGCGGTATAACCTTTTCGACATTTCAGGCAAGGCCGGAAATTGGTCATGCAGGATGCAGGAGTTTGGATATGAAAACGGTGCGGATATAGTCACCCAAATTGCGGATCGTATCCTAATCGGTGAAAACGAGACTTCGATCAACGCTTAGAGTGCAGATGGTGACATGGCAATCAGTGCACTTGCCACAACCAAAATTGTACAAAGTATACCAAATACAAACCAACCGAAACTGCCCCAAAATCCTCGAGATTTGCTGTCTTCGGGTGTGGCAACAACATTTCCCGATGCGGTTTGCGCCTCTTGATCAAGCAGCATGGTTTTAACCTGACCAGATGATTTAAGAGCTTCCCAATCACCTTCCAACATGCGTTCTCGTTCAATGATGCGTTCGGCCACATAGTCTGACACGATGTCAGCAATCCGGTTTTGATCGCTGGTTTCAGCGAGAACAACTCGGCCCATGCGTGTGTCTTTCAAAAAACGAAAAGTCGTATTATCGAGCCCGACAGCAACGAAAGATGTCATATCAATCCATAGGCGCGGCTTGTCGCCATGGGTGATACCAAAATCAAATCGGCTGTCGCTCTCATCAATTTCCTGCATCATGGGGTAGAGTTCATCAGCCAGCAATTGCAGGCGCGCCAACTCCATATCGTGTGATTGATCAGCCACATCATCATTATCAGCCAACCTCGTTTTTGCCTTGCGCAATGCTGTTTGCAGCGAGCGCGGTATAGCTGAAAGCTCTTTGTCATCAACAGATGGAAGTATTTCTTTTGACATGACTGCCCCTCACAAAAAGCGTTGTGCGGCAAGCTTCATTCGCACTTGCGATGTTTTTATATCACGATTGTGGCACAAACAGCTTCAAAACAGTTATTTTGAATTTGGTTTACAGCGATTATTCACATCTTCAAAAAATTGGTCACAGCATTTTCATCAACACACGCAGCAAATAAACCAGACAAATAAGTATCGTGAGAAACAGCAACTCAGCTAACAATGTCAGAGCTTCGTCGAAAAAATGTATTTGGATCAATTGAATCTTGATGTAAGATTCTCGCTAATCGAGGGACGTTCATTGCTCAAAATATCAATTTCAAAATTCACGAGTTTTGTTTTCATAAGCTTTAGTTCCATCCTGAATGCAGAATTTGCTGATGCCAAAGACTTTAAAATTAGCGACAGCACAACGATTTCACTTTACGGTCAGATTAACCGGGGCGCATTGTATGTGGATGATGGTCAAGCAACAGAGTTATTTGGAACCGTCGATAACGACAATTCCAGCACAAGGTTTGGCATTAGAACATCAACGACGCTGGGCAGCGGATGGTTGGTCGCAAGCAATATCGAAGTGCAGTACGAACCAGCCTCAACTTTTAACATCAACATTCTAGATCAAACGGATTCTGACTACCGCGTCGACCAAAATAACATTCGAAAGGTTGAAATATCTTTTGCTCACAAGAACTTTGGAAAGCTAAGTCTAGGGCAAGGGTCACTGGCATCAGATGGGGCGGCTGAAGTTGATTTTTCAGGAACCCAAGTCGTCTCCCTCGACCCAAGGTTTGTTGCTGGCGGACAATTGTTCCGCAATGATGCCGGTATTTTATCAAATATCAGCATAAGCAATTCATTCAATAACTTTGATACCGGCCGTCAGAACCGTGTGAGATACGATACCCCCTCCCTTGCCGGATTTACGTTATCCGGTGCCGTTGGCCACAATATATTGAATGAAGATGATGATCGCATTTTCTCAGATATTGCACTGCGCTACAAAAACAATTTCGAGAATTACACGTTTTCGACCGCCGCATTCTTTTATGACTTTGAAACAAGCAATCGTTACGGTTTATCAGCTGCTGTGATTCACGAACCGACCGGATTGAATTTTCGGGTGGCTGCAGTACGAGACAAGAATGGCGCTGAAATTTACGCGACCAAAATTGGTTTAAAACGTCAGTTTTTTGAAATCGGGGAAACAGCTTTATCCGTGGATTATAATTTCAGCAATGATCTCCAATCTGCGGGTGCAGATTCTAAAACCTTGGGAATATCTGCTGTGCAAAAAATCGATCGTTGGAACCTAGAATTGTATGGAACTTACCGAAATTACAAATTCGACAACACCGCTGACAATTTTCAAGACATCAATGTTGTCCTTACTGGCGCTCGCTGGAAGTTTTAGCTGATTGTTATTTTCTGATAAGATCGCATTCACCGACCTTCAGTGAATGTGGTTTGATCAAGGCCGTTTGAGTGCATTGTCTCTCTGCAATGATGCAGAAACCTTCAACTAGCCAGTTCAGGGTGTTCGTAAGCTTGCGGGTAAGGCATCGGGTGGATAGGCCCCAGCGGAATAACGTTGTTCCAAGAACGGCCGAAATACCCCTGACGGCAATGGGTGAGTGAATTGCTTTGCGCAACGCCGGGCAAAGCGTAAACGCGGCACAGCCAACGCCATAAATTTGGATAGTCCAGAATTCTAGCGCCGTTTAACTTCATCCGAACGTAATAGACGGGGTCATGCCGGTAAAGCGTTGGGAATAGACGCAAATCTGCCTCCGTGAATTGATCACCGGTTAGAAACGCACGTTTGTCACTGGCAAGACGGTATTCCAATTGATCCAGCATTTTAAAATATTTTTCAAAGGCCTCTGCGTAAACGGCTTGATCTGAAGAAAACCCAGCCTTGTAGGCTCCATTGTTTATGGCGTTGTAGATTTGGTCGTTGAGCGCATTGATCTCGTTTCTCAGTTCTGAATTTTCATCACCATTGGGATACAAGTTTGGTCGCTCACTATCGGTCAATAAACTTCCAAGTTTTGGCGCTTGTGTATCGAGCATTCGTACAATCTCAGCGCTTTCATTGGTGACAATTCGTTTGGTCTTCTTGTCATAGAGAATGGGCACACTCGCCTCTTGCGAGCCTTCCGCTTCATAAATTTGCTTAACCAATCGAAACTGTTTTCCTGTGACAGTTTCCAGTGTGCATTCAGGAAGTGTCGTTCTCGTCAGCGTTGCAACACGTTCAGGATTAAACTCCCAACGGTTGGCTTCAACGGGATCGTCCTCTCCCGTTCTGCCGGGAAACACCACATCCATCGTGATACTGTTTTGTAGACCCAAAATATTTCTTGCCAGTGTCACCCGATGGCACCAAGGGCAGTTGAACGCAACAAAAAGGTGATACCGATTTGGCTCAGCGGGAAAATGTGGGTCTTCACCCAAGACGCTGCGAAATCCACTAACACCACGAACAAACTCCCCTTTCGCGCGCCTCGATACGGCGTTGGTTTGTGCTTCTTCTTTTGATGTGTCGATCGGCATGAATTCAACCTTCTTTTCAGTTTTGAAGCTTTACTTGGGTCAGCGACATGAGACGCCGCAAATGTAATTTCTCTACAAACTCAGCGCCTTGTTCACCAGGTCAAGTTTGTTGCTATACGAACTGACATCTATTCCCCTGCTCGATAATGCCTCTTTGAGTTCTTCAACAGACAGGGCTTCAACAGCATCATTGGTCATATTCATAAAATTGATTTTGCGTTTCAGCGGCGGGTTGGTTTCCCCGAAAGTCTCATTGATAGCGAAATTGAATTCTTCGGCATATTTTCCAAAAAAATGAGTAAGGAATGTGTTGAGGCTGATCCGCACCCGGGGATCATCGGTCATCTGAGCTTGGCTGCTGTCCAGCGTTTCCACCATCAGCTTAACCCATCGCTTGGCACCGTTTTCGTTCATCAACTGAATGGCGTTGTGGGTGTGATGAAAATTCAATCTGAAATCGCCACCGTGATAATAAGGTCCGCCACCCATTACATCCAGCCACATGGCGGCTTGAGTGTTGATGTGATGGTTTACGGGTCCCACACGGGCAAAAACGGATGTGAACCACTCCTCATCTTTGAAGACACGCGTGTAGAAGTCGCCAACTATGTTTACAACACGGTCTTTGCCCAACACGGAATTCAGCTGCCAAAATTGGATGGGTTTCCCTTCATCATTTGAGGCCGACAACGAAATAATTTCAGCCATGCGATGAGCATTCTCTGGAAGGATCTTCTTCGTAATCGCCGACGATATATACTTGTCTCGTGTGCTTTCCGTTAGATATCCATTTCTAGTTCGATAGCTAGGGTATGAATAATTATTCAAAAAGAGACTTCCTTTAATCAGTTGAATTTTAATGCTATGTGAGAGCTAGCAAAGAAGCTTGTCAGTGCTTGTTACGACAACTGCGCCAGAACGACTTTTCGCACAGCATCGGTCGCCTCTTCGACAGGTGAATGCCCCACGCCTTTGAGAATATGCAAATCTACTTTATCTTCGATTTCTTTGGCTTGGGACACAGGCAGAACTTGGTCATCCTCGCCCCAAACGACGCTGATCGGGTATGGGCCGTTCAGCACATCATCCACGGGCAACATGCCCTGTTTGCCATCGCTCGACATTCCACTGCCTATGCTGACCAGCGCATCGACAGAGCCAATCTTCGAGCGGGCTTCTAGTTGGAAGTCGATCATTTTATCAGGAATGTTGAAACCCGGACCAAAGAAATTCGGCAAGACACCGGCCAGTTCTTCTCGTGTCTTTGCGCCCGCCCATTGCATCAATAACGGGTGGTTAAACTCTGTACCATATCCACCAGGTGCCAACAATGTGAGTGAGGCAATGCGTTCAGGTGCCATGAGCGCCACGAGACTGGAAATGGCGCCGCCCATGGAATGCCCCACGAAATGAGCGTATTCGATGCCACGTTCAACCAGTTCCGTGATCACAGCTTTCGCGGCTTTGGCAGGTGGGCCAAAGTCCGGATAGTCGAGACTATTGCCGTGACCCGGCATGTCAAACGCCAATGTGGGAGCCTTGAACGAGATAGATGTTTGAAAGCCCCACCATTGTTTTGCGAGGCCTCCAAATCCATGAAGAAAGACAACGGGTGTTGCGTTGCTGTCAGGCGAGTTATCTATTTCCACAACACCCAGACGCATCAGATATCTCCTGCTAACGCGCGGTTGGCGGCGCTCACTAACGCTTCGAGAGAGGCCGTCACGATATTTCCGTGGATGCCCGCACCAAACCAACGTTTTCCAGAGTCTGTATCCTCGATTTCCATATAACAAATAGCAGAAGCATCGCTGCCTTGTTGCAATGAGTGCTCGGAATAATCTTTCACCGACAGATTGAGGGCGAACTCTGCGTTCAGGGCAGAAACAAACCCGGCGACCGGTCCATTGCCCCGCGCCTTTAGTATTTTTTCAACACCGCCGTCAGTGATTTGCACTTCCACCAAACGGCTGCCTTCCGATTTGGGGTCCGTAAACGTGGAATGGTCTTTATACTTCACCTGCCCGTTGGGTTGGCTGATGTAACGCTCAAGAAAACGTTCGTGGATGCGAGACGATGGAAGTTCAACACCCTCTTCATCCGTTACCCGTTGCACATCATCACGCATTTCAATTTGCAGATTGCGCGGCAATTTAAGCCCGTAATCCGCTTCCATCACATAAGCCACGCCCCCTTTGCCGGATTGCGAGTTGATGCGGATGATCGCTTCATAGCTGCGACCCACATCTTGCGGGTCAATCGGCAAATACGGCACTTCCCAAGAGTCGGTGTTGGCTTTTTCAATGGCCTTCATGCCCTTGTTGATGGCGTCCTGGTGACTGCCCGAAAACGCGGTGTAAACAAGTTCACCCACGTAAGGATGGCGCTCTGGAATGCGCAATTGGTTGCAATATTCGTAAACGCCTTTGATGCGCTCAATATCAGAAATATCCAATTGCGGATCGACACCTTGGGTCATCATATTCAGTGCCAAAGTCACCAAGTCCACATTGCCCGTGCGTTCGCCATTGCCAAACAATGTGCCTTCCACACGGTCGGCACCAGCCAATAAGCCAAGTTCTGTGGCAGCGATGCCTGTGCCACGGTCGTTGTGAGGATGCAGAGAGATCGTTACACAGTCGCGACGATCAATGTTGCGACACATCCATTCAATTTGGTCTGCATGAATATTCGGTGTCGACATCTCAACGGTCGCAGGCAGATTCAAAATCAATTTGTTGTCCGGCGTTGGGTCGACCACCTCAACAACCGCATTGCAAATTTCCAACGCGAAATCGAGTTCCGTTCCAGTGAAACTTTCCGGCGAATATTCGTAACGGAAACCGTCTTTGCCGCCTGCCGTCGCGCTGGCCATATCCATGATCAGCTTCGCAGCATCCGTTGCAATATTGCGAATGCCAGCACGGTCTTGGCCAAACACAACGCGACGTTGCAATTCACTGGTGGAATTGTAGAAATGTACGATGGGGTTGTTCGCCCCTTCCAAAGCTTCAAACGTACGGGCGATCAATTCAGGGCGACATTGCACCAAAACCTGAAGGGACACATCGGCAGGCACGTTCCCCTCTTCCACACACCAGCGCGCGAAATCAAAATCTGTTTGCGAGGCGGATGGGAAACCTATCTCAATTTCCTTGAACCCCATATCGAGTAACAGCGCGAACATGCGTGCCTTACGTTCGTGTCCCATAGGATCAATCAACGCTTGGTTGCCGTCGCGCAGATCCACGGAACACCATGTTGGCGCTTGGGTGATTGTTTTTGAAGGCCAAGTGCGGTCCGTCAAATCGACTTGTTTATAGGCTTGATACTTTCGGGCGGATTCCATCATCATGGGACCGTCATCCTTTTATTTTTTGCTGCGCCACACGCAGATATGCATGTCATCGCAATAGCGAATTGCGCAGTAAATTACCAGAATTTGTGAGTTTTAAGGGAGCAGGAAAATGCAGCGGGAGAACTCTCGACCGCCGGACGCCCCCTTAAGCGCACACACCCCGACGGCCGCTAATAAGCAGCAGGTCTAGGCTTAGGAGTGAACGGTTCGTTTTCATGAGGATGAGACTAAGGGCGAAAGGTAAATTTTGCAAGAATGATTAAATGGACAGCTGATCAGATGATTTGTGGACCAAATTGCGACACCGCCTCCATGACTTGACGTAGCGTTAACCATATATTAAGCATTTACTTGCGGGTTGTTGAAGGTCCGTTAACGTTACGCTGACAAGGCGTGCAACATACAAAAATTACGATCATTGAGTTTTGAGGGTTTGAGTAAATGAACGAATATGAAAAGGCGAACCTAGCATACGCTGTGTTGGTTCCTAGTTTGCTGCTTTCTGTTCTGTTTTTTGGATGGAATATTTAGTTCGACGCCGTTTAAAAGCCTGTTGTTGCTTTCATAAATCATTAAAGTTTAGTCTGACATTCTTTTGTTGTGATGTGGAGATAATGGAAAAGCGTTTTTCCATAGATTGATAATAGGTTCTGTCAAACTCCCATACCCACAATAGACTTGGTAGCACTTCATACTCCGACCAATCTTGCAATCAAAGACCAGGCATTTTTCATCCGGCCTTTGTTTGATCTTGCAATGTGAGGGAATTTACTTCCCCAAAGTTGCCAGTACTTCATCACGCAATTCACGGCGTAGGATCTTTCCAACCGGGGTTTTAGGAAGTTCATCGCGAAACTCGATAGTTTTCGGCTTTTTGTAGCCAGTGAGTTCTTCCGCACAATAATCTGCCAGCGTTTCGGCCGTCAGTGCCTGGTCTTTTTTCACAACGAACAGCTTTACCGCTTCACCGGAATGATCGTCCGGAACGCCAATCACTGCGGCATCCATGACACCGGGGTGATTGGTCACCACGGCTTCGATTTCCGTTGGATAAACGTTGAAGCCATTGACCAGAATCATATCTTTGATGCGATCTACAATTTTCACATAGCCGCGCTTGTCCATAATGCCCACATCACCGGATTTGAAGAACCCGTCTTTCGTCATGCAATTGGCCGTGGCCACGGGGTTTTCCCAATAGCTGTCCATCACCTGCGGGCCGCGAATAGCGATTTCACCACGTTCTCCGAGCTTCACCTCTTTACCTGTCTCGTCCAGAATGGCGATATCGACGCTTGGCATTGGCAGGCCAATGGTTCCCGAGAATTGCTCTGAATCCGTTGGATTACAGGTCACGCCCGACGAAGTTTCAGACAAACCGTAGCCTTCGCAAATCGCGCAACCGGTAAGTTCCAACCATTGCTTGGCCACATCTTCCTGAACCGCTGTGCCACCACCGTTGGTAATTCCCAAATCAGAAAAATCAAGTTTTTGAAATTCCGGATGATTTGCCAAAGCGTTAAACAACGTGTTCACGCCCGGCATAACATTGAAACGATATTTCGACATTTCCTTCACGGTCGCATCCAAGTCGCGTGGGTTTGGAATGAGAACATTCACACCGCCATTGCGTTTGGCCAAAAGGCTACACGTGACAAATGCAAATACATGATAGAGCGGCAATGCGCAAATCGAGATCATTTGCCCGTCAGGTGGATTCTTTTTCAAACCCGGTTGCATCCAAGCTTCAGAAGACAACAAATTTGCAATAATTGTGCTGTGCAGCAACACTGCGCCTTTAGAAAGCCCCGTGGTTCCGCCCGTATATTGCAACACAGCCACATCATCAGATTTAATATCAGGTTTGCTGAATTGTTTGTTGTGGCCCTTTGCCAAAGCATCATTGAATTTCACGCTGCCCGGCAGTGAAAATGACGGGACGCCCTTTTTCACATAACGAACGACGAAATTCACGATGAAACCTTTGACCGTTCCCAACATCTCACCAATATTCGCAACGATGGTGTGCTCAACAGGAGATTTACTGATCACCTCTTGAAGGGTCGATGCAAAGTTTTCCAAGATGATGATAGCTTTAGAACCAGAGTCTTTCAGCTGATGCTCAAGCTCGCGGGGGGTGTAAAGCGGGTTCACGTTCACTGCTATCATCCCTGCCCGCAAAATACCTGCGACTGCAATCGGGTACTGCAAGACATTCGGCATCATAATCGCGACGCGGTCACCTTTCTTCAGTCCGAGACTTTGAAGATAAGCTGCCATGGCAATCGATTGACGATCTAATTCCCCATAGGTGAGTGCTTTATCCATCAGGATATAAGCATCGTTGCTCGAATATTTTTGGAAACTCTCTTCAAGCAAATCAACGAGAGAACCGTACTGATTCACATCAATTTCAGCCGGCACATCTTGTGGGTAATTTTCAAGCCAGATTTTTTTCATGCGATCCTCCGCGATTGCCCGTTTTGTATTGTGTTCATGCAGGAAAACGGTTCAAAGTTCAAACACTGCTAGCAGTAAAAAGCTTAGACCTGTTGATATCATGTCAGAAAACGAAAGACGTTGACGTAAACGTACGTATTTGAGGAGTGTGGGAATGGATATTCTTATAAAAGTGGTTCTACCGTTGGGACTGGCTTTCATCATGTTCTCTTTAGGCATTGGTCTCACTGTGGATGATTTCAAACGTGTGGCCAAACGACCAGCAGCATTTCTAACAGGCGCTGCTAGCCAAATCATATTGGTTCCCTTGGCAGCTTATATCATGATCGTGCTGTTCGGGTTGACGGCGGAACTCGCAGTCGGCGTGATGATCTTATCGTTCTGCCCTGGCGGTGTGACCAGCAACATCATGTGCAAACTCGCCAAAGGCGATGTGGCATTGTCCGTCTCGCTCACAGCTGTGGTCAGTCTGTTGAGCATGTTCACAGTTCCAGTGTTTGTCGCATGGTCGATGGTTCGTTTCATGGGCGCCAACGCACCTAATATTTCAATCGTCACTCTGTCGATTTCTGTGTTCCTCATCACCACCCTGCCCGTGTTGGTTGGTATTGCCGTTCGTCATTTCGCCAGCGGTTTTGCCAACCGTGCAGAGAACTTGATCTCTGCCTTAGCTACGGCATTGTTTGTTATCATTGTGGTGGCAGCCTTGGCAGCCAATTGGGATCTTTTTATCAACAATCTTTTTGTACTTGGCCCGACTTTGATTGCACTCAATGTGGTTTTGATTTTCCTTGGATCAACCATTGCAAAATTATCCGGTCGCACGTTGCATGAGATCAAAACGGTCGCCATTGAAACGGGTGTGCAAAACAGTACTGTCGGCATCGCGGTTGGAACCTTGATCACCCTTGAAACAACTGGCTTCAGCGCATTCTCTCTTCCGGCCGCTGTTTACGGAATTACTATGTATGTGATCACCTTGCCTGTCGTTATCGGCTTTCGCAGTATGCAATCAGGAGTACCCCAATCATGAGTGATACAGATGTAATCGTTGTTGGTGGGGGATTGGCTGGTTTGGTTGCCGCGGCTGAATTAGGCGACCGTGGCAAGAGAGTCATAATCGTGGATCAGGAGCCGGAGAATTTTTTGGGCGGCCAAGCTTTTTGGTCTCTAGGCGGTTTACTGATGATCGATACGCCTGAACAGAGACGCATGAAGATTAAAGATAGCGCTGAACTGGCCTATAATGACTGGATGGGTTCTGCGCAGTTCGACCGGGAAGAGGACCATTGGCCCCGCAAATGGGCAGAAAGCTATATCGAGTTTGCTGCTGGTGAAATGCGCTCATGGCTCCATAATATGGGTATGCGCTGGTTTCCGGTGGTGGGTTGGGCTGAACGGGGTGGCTCTTATGCCAATGGTCACGGAAATTCGGTTCCACGGTTTCACATTACGTGGGGCACCGGCCCCGGGACGATGGAACAGTTCGAGCGGCGTGTGCGCGAGCACGTGAAGACAGGGCTTATTGAATTAAAGTTCCGTCATCAGGCGTCTAACATTATCATGACCAATGGTACTGCTGCAGGCATCTCCGGCGAAGTTTTAGCAAACGACACCAAAGAGCGTGGTCAAAAGACCAGCCGCGATGTAGTGGCTGATTTTGAACTTTTAGCACCGAGTGTGATCGTCACTTCCGGCGGTATCGGTGGCAATTTCGAACAGGTGAAAAAGAACTGGCCGCGTGATCGATTAGGCGAACCGCCCAATGAAATGGTGGCAGGCGTTCCCGCCCATGTGGATGGACGCATGATCCCCATTGCACAAAAGGCGGGAGCTAATCTCATCAATTCAGACCGCATGTGGCACTATACTGAAGGCGTAAAGAACTGGGACCCGATTTGGCCAAATCACGGCATTCGCATTCTGCCGGGCCCCTCTTCCATGTGGTTTGATGCGGAAGGTAATCGCCTTGAACCTCCGTGTATGCCGGGGTTTGACACATTGACCACCCTGCGGGAAATCCTAAAAACGGGTTATGACTACTCATGGTTTGTGTTGACCCAAAAGATCATCGAAAAAGAATTTGCTCTATCCGGTTCAGAACAAAACCCAGACCTCACATCTAAAAAATGGATCGAAGTCTTGAAGGCCCGCCTTGGCAAGGGTGCAACGCCTGCTGTGGAGGCTTTTAAGGAAAAAGGCGAAGATTTTGTTGTCGCGCAAAACCTACCCGACCTTGTGCGCGGCATGAACCAACGCGCGGGCGGCGGCCTCATCGACCACGATAAACTGAAAGCACAAATTTCAGCACGTGATCTGCAGATCAACAATCCTTTCACCAAAGACGCTCAGCTCATGGCAATTAATTCGGCGCGGAATTATCGCGGTGACCGCTTAATCCGTACCGCAAAACCCCATAAATTTCTCGACCCATCGAACGGCCCACTCATCGCAGTCAAACTGCATGTAGTGACACGCAAAACGCTGGGGGGATTACAAACCAATCTTGACTCTCAAGCACTCAGCGCTGACGGAAACATCATTCCCGGCTTATTCGCTGCAGGCGAAGTGGCGGGTTTTGGCGGCGGTGGTTATCATGGCTACAATTCGCTGGAAGGAACATTCCTCGGCGGGTGTATATTCTCAGGCCGCAATGCCGGGCGATCAAAATCCATCGCTTAGAGACTTGAATAGATGAAGCCCTGCTTTCTCGGACAGGGCTTCTCGTTTTAGATTGTGCCAAGATTGGCGTGTCATGTTCAGTGGGATCAAAATTTGCCCGAAGGCCGCATATCTTTTGATCTGTTATACAAAGCGGTAGAATGAAAAATATTGCTCAGGACAATCTAAATGTTAGGTGGCAGATCAGAGTTGCCACAACGGTCAAACGCCATCCTAAAATTGTTTGCGATATTGCGTCGGCGTTAATCCCCGCCACCGTTTAAAAGCGAACAAGAATGCGGACGAATTTGAATAATCGAGATATCCGGCAATGGTTTGAACTGGAATGGTCGAGGTTTCCAACAACGAGCAAGCGAGTTCTTCTCTCACGTTTTCAAGAATTGCTGAATATGTTTCATTTTCAGCAAGCAATTCTCGTTGCAATTGTTTCGGATGTTTTTCCAATGTGGCCGAGACATCGTTGATGTTTAACCGTTTCGTACCAAGATGAAGACTGATGGCCATACGCACTTTGTGAGACATTGTAGTCTTCGCAGTTGGACTGCTATTGGCAATTTTGTCTGCGAACCAATGTGCCACGGGACGGGCAACGCTCATGGGTGATCGCAATGGAATTGATAAAAAATCTCTACTCACAACAGTTTCTAAAAATGGAGCGTTAAACTCTAATTCCGAATTGAAAACATGAGTGTGCATTTTGATATTCGCTGGTTGAGCATGAGGAAAGCGAACAATTTTCGGCTCGAACAAATCAGAGTTCAAAGTCTGTCTCGCCAGAAGAAGCGTCAACGCTGAATCAATTTCGCTCACTTGCCGCCCGCGACGTACGAACGGGTCAGTGATAAGTCTAATAATAAGATCATTCGTACCATCTATCGGGATAAGGAAGAATTGAGTGCCGTTCGAATGGTATTTGAGATACCTCATTCCTGATTGAAACCAGTCCCCTGCAGTTTTCTCGAACTGAGCGAGAACGAGGATCGGGCCGAGACATGCAAACGTTGGCCCCATCGAAAGAGCATATTTGAGCCCAATATCGGGTTCGCCCAAACGCTCAGACACCAGCTCCCAAAGATCTATGTGTTTCTGATAGGAATAAATCAAATTAGTTTGGGTCAGAATACGAGCATCCAGCCCCACCTCTTCAACGAGTTTAGAAGCATCAGCACCATGCACTGACATTAATTCTTTGAAGCCAATCATACCAATTGAGCGTATGTGCGAGGTCGAGAGTCCCACTAATTTTCTACTTTCATGGTGCTTCGATCTGCCCAACTCACCCGAAACCATTGTAGACCTTTTAGGCATCAAAATCCATATTTGAGGACATTAAGTTTCCTAAACTTCAATATGCACCCATAAGGGGCTGGGCGGTTTTCAAAGTGGGGATTGAGGGCCGTCCATTTTGAGGGAATAAGTTTAGATGACAAAATCTGAGTTAGTGGATCTGCTTTCAGAACAAAATCCACATCTTTATCGCAGAGATATTGAACACGTGGTTTCAGCTGTGTTGAGCGAGATTTCAGAAGGCATAATCTCTGGAGATCGAGTTGAACTGCGTGGATTTGGTGTGTTCTTTGCAAAGTTGCGTAATGCACGCGTGGGCCGAAACCCTAAAACAGGCAAGACGGTTCAAGTTCCAACCAAAGCCGTTCCCAGATTCAAAACCAGTCACATTTTACAACAGCGATTGAACGCATCTTAATTCTGTTTGCTGACTTTCGCTGCAAAAAGGCTAAAGCATCTCTTCCAACATGTGCCGTTGAATTTTACCCGTGGTGGAACGTGGAAGTTCATCCTCAACGATGAAACGAATGTCTTTGGGCTGTTTATACTTGGATAACTGGCTTTTACAGATTTCATCAATCTCTGACGTGGTGAGCGATTCAGAGGCTCTTACAACAAAAAGTACGGGAATCTCACCCCATTTTGCATCCATTTTCCGGACAACGATAGCTTCGGTAACACGCGGTTCTTTCATCACAACTTGCTCGATCTCGGCCGGATAGATGTTTTCGCCACCAGATTTAATCATGTATTTCACACGATCCACATAATCCAATGTGCCGTCTTCATTGCGGCGCATCACATCCCCCATGTGGAACCAGCCGTTACGAAAATCATAAGCATTGGTTTCATTCGCCTGCCAATACCCATTGAAGAGCGTTGGTCCGCGCACAGCCACTTCCCCCGGCTCACCTGGAGGCACATCATTGTCTTGTGGGTCCACCAATCGGACTTCACAGAAAGCAGATTGACGTTTTGACAGGTTTACGGGCGCGACGCCAATATCAATAACTGCGCCTGTCGCGGGCGGCAATCCGGTTTCAGTTGCTCCAAACGTATTAAGGTAAGGAACATTCAGCGTTTTGGTCACGGCTGCAATGTCCTTTTTCGGAACCAAATCGGCCATTGCGCCTACCACCGTTGTGTTCTTCACTGACACTTTGCGTTGCTTACAAACTGCTGCAAACTCACCTACCATGCCCGGCATCAAAACAAACCAACCTATATGTTCCGTTTCCAATAGTTTGATCAAACGATCGGGTTGATACCCGTCGACGACAAAGACTGTTCCACCGCGCATTAAAGTGGCCAACCCATGATCCATAGAGGCCATGTGATAAAATGGTGCCCATGCCACAAAGCCTGCATCATGTTTCAAAGCCAGCTCAGACGTAAAGCACATGGCACGGGCAATCATAGCTCTATGTGATATCAATGCCCCTTTTGGCAGACCTGTTGTCCCACTGGTGTAAAGGATCACCAAACCATCTTCAGCAGATCTGTCTTGGTCGGGTGCAGCATCTTCCAACCCGGCAAAATCAGACAGCGTCGTCTCGTGCACATCCCCCAAAGTGTGAACAAGGACACCATCGATATCCAAACTATCCAACTGTCCTACGAATTCTGGTTGACTGATCACCAGTTTCGGCGAGACGAGAGTGATACAATGCTGCAATTCCCGCTCTGCAAGACGCCAGTTCAAAGCCGCTAAAATGATGCCCAATTTAGCGGCAGCGAGTTGCAGTTCCAGGTATTCAATACAATTCCGGGCCAACAGTGCAATCCGATCTCCACGACCAATGCCTTGCCCAGACAAAAAACATGCCGTCATATCCACCCGAAGTTTCAACTGCGCGTAGGAGAAACCACGCTCATGATCTTGGATCGCAATACTATGGGGAACTTTATTCACGGTCGCCGAAAACGCATCCCAAACTGTGAAAACGGAAGAGCTGAACACATCTGTTTGCAAAAATTCATCCTCCGTGAGACTAATCACCCATTCTATTTGCGTGTAAATATAGCAGAAAATCAATTGTTTATGGCAAAGTTTGCGACGACCGACACCAAGTTAACCATAGGTAACGATTGGGTCTCGCCAGATTAACCAATTCTGTTATCCTATTAATGTCTTGTTAACGATACAATCGTGGACAGCGAAGACAAATGAGTTGGCACTATGTGCTATAATTTGATGCGTATAGAATTTTCCGCTTTCGGAGGGGATTTGATGAAGAACTTACTTGGAACTGCAGCTGCATTTGTATTGCTTGCAACACCAGCATTGGCCCAACAACTGCCACCGGCAAATGCCAAAGCTGGTGAATGCTATGCCAAGGTGCTTGTGCCTGCCACTTATGATGTGACGCCTGAGCAAGTTTTGGTTCAACCAGCAACGTCTGCATTCAAGAAAACGCCTGCCGTTTATCGTGAAGTTGAAAAGCGCATTCTAATTGAGGAAGAAAGTTACGAGCTTTCACCCGTCCCGCCAGTTTATGAAATTGCAACGGAAACTGTTCTCATTCAACCGGAACAGACAATCAAAACCGTCATCCCTGCCACTTATAAGACGCAAGAGAAGCAAGTATTGATCTCCCCTGCTCGTACAGAATGGAAAGTCGGTCGCGGTGCTCATGAAAAAATTGATGCTGCGACAGGCGATATCATGTGTCTTGTTGAAGTGCCGGCAGTTTACAAAACAATCGCAAACACTGTTGTTGACCAACCAGCCCAAACAAAAGAAGAAGTCATTCCGGCGCGTTATGAAACGATAGAACGCAAGGTGATGAAAACACCACCGACCACAACCAAAAAGGTAATCCCTGCAAAATTTAAGACAGTAATTATCAAAGAACTGGTTGAGCCGGAAAAATTCGAAGTTGTTGAAACACCTGCCAAATACTCCACCATCGAAAAACGTAAAGTTGTGTCGACAGAAGCGGTACGCTGGCGCCAGATTTTATGTGAAACAAACACAACTGCTGAGATCATTACACGCATTCAAAGAGCACTTGTGAACGCCGGATACAATCTCGGCTTTGAGCCTGATGGCGAATTGGGACCGGGCACACTTTCCGTTGTACGTAAATTCCAACAAGACAAAGGCCTACCAACCGGTGGCTTGACCATCAGCACGTTACAAGCTTTGGGTGTGAACACAGGAGCGTAGGCTTTCCTGCCAGTTCATGAGGTTTATCTTGAGCCGATCAATTTCTAAAGCCCCTGCTCTTCATTGAGTGGGGGTTTTTGGCATTTATGAGTTCGGCAAAAAATGCATTAGAGGCGTACGAGATATAAAGCAGTACTTTTCCTAAAACATATCGCAATGAACAACATTCTCTAAGCACCACACCAATGACCAAAATGGGCGGTGGGCTCAACAGGTGGATGCAACACTTTAATTCTATGAGAAGGATTGGAGTGATTGTCATGAAGTACCGCCGCCGCATTTATTATTCTGCTATTCAACGCGCTGAGATTTGGGATCGTTGGCAACGTGGGGAGTCGATGAGTTCTATCGGCAGGGTGTTTGAACGAGAGTCATCATCTGTGTTTTCGGTGATTTCCCCGACCGGCGGTATTCGCCCACCAGATCGCAAACGTGGAGCGTTTGCTCTGAGCCTTGCAGAACGAGGAGATATCGAGAGGTCTTAGCACCAAACAATCTTTGCGGGCCATTGCCCGCCAGTTGGGTCGTGCGCCATCGACCATTAGCCGTGAAGTTCATCGAAACGGTGGTCGAGAAAGCTATCGCGCAACTTCATCAGATAAAGTGGCATGGGAGCGTGCCTTGCGACCGAAGGTATGCAAGTTAGCTTGCTATCCCTCACTCGCCTACGCAGTATCAGCTAAACTGCAGCGTAAATGGTCACCCGAGTAAATTGCGGGATGGCTTAAACGAGCATTTCCCGGAGAAGTCCATAAGCAGGTGTCACACGAGACAATATATAGAAGCCTGTATATTCAGGCCCGAGGTGTTCTAAAAAAAGAACTATTGGAACATCTGCGTGCGAAACGAACGGTCCGCCGATCCAAACATGCGAGTTTGAAACGCCACGGCAAAGGGCAAGTCAAAGATGCTGTTTCGATCAGTGAAAGACCAGCATCTGTTGAGTATCGTGCCGTACCAGGTCACTGGGAAGGCGATCTTATTGCGGGATCAAAGAATAGCTTCATCGCCACGTTGGTTGAGCGAAAATCGCGCTATGTGATGCTGGCAAAGGTTGCCAACAAGGACACAAAAAGCGTTGTGTCCGCACTAATCAAACAATCAAAACGATTGCCAAAGGAGCTCTATAAATCCCTCACATGGGACCGTGGCAAAGAACTCGCTGATCACCCGCGCCTGACAATGGCAACAGATGTTGAAGTGTATTTCTGCGATCCTCATGCGCCTTGGCAACGAGGTTCAAACGAAAATACCAATCGGTTGCTCCGGCAATATCTCCCTCGTGGAACCGATCTGGCCGTTCATTCTCAAGCTAAGCTCAGTGCGATTGCACGACAGCTCAACGAGCGACCAAGAAAGACATTGCAATATCAAACGCCAGCTGAGAAATTTAACGAGTGTGTTGCGTCGATCAGTTGAACCCACAGGACAATCCAGCCACAAGCCGATTGTCGCCATAAGGACAGCTTTAGCGATGATTACTTCGCCCCCATTTTGAGGTTGAGTTCTAACAGCTAAAACATTGGGGGCTTTATTGCTCCGGAAAAAACGTTCCAGTTTCTTATACAGAAGAATGTTAAACCCACATTTGGACTTGGGACTGATTCAGCCACCTGCGGTAGCAGCCCAAGCGCGATCCCAACGATTGTTTGTCAGATCATGCTCATCAATCCAAAAATCAATAATACCGCCATCTCCAAACATAAATCGAACTGCATGATCGCTGCTAAATTGAGCAACCCGAATGCCTCGTCCACCGGTTGGATTTGTTCCACAGCCTTTTGGCCCTGTTAAAAAGTGCTCTGAATTCTGGTGTGACGGCAATGTCGTGGGTTCGATATATGCCAACAACTCTCTTGGAATGCTGGAGAGTGTTCGGGAGGAGTTTATCGCTTCAACTGTCAATGCGACCAACGCATTATATGCAAATGTGTTACCGGTTTCCCACATTGCATTTGAAGCAAAACTTTCATTCATCAAGGCATCAAACTGTGCTTGCTGGATAGGTGACAATGGAGCATCAAAATCAGATTTATTCAGAGACGGAATCAAACGCTTCATCGATCCAGAAAGCAGCTCTATTTTATTAACTTTTTCAAGATCAACGGTCGAAGGGGTTTCGCCACGAGTCTGTAAGAAAGATACTTTGTCCCTAAGACTGCGGTGCGAACTGATCAAACCGTGATGCATCTCCTGCGTCACATAAAGAGCGAACCTTACAGAATACGGGAACATGCCACCCCACCGTGTTGGATCATAGACCTTTCGTTGATGGACAAACGGTGTTCCGTCTGATCGCACACGACCTTCAGGTTCAGTCCGCGTTATTGTTCCTTGTTTGTAGTTGGTTTTAATCGTGTCGCCACAAATCAACTTCTTCTCGAACGCTTCTCGATCTCGCATGGCTTCAAAATATACAGATGGTGACCTGAGACCCAACTCTCCTCCAGTCATTTGGAGAATTCGTCGGTTTGTTTTTGGCCTTATGCGGCCTGTTTTTGCAACGCCATTTTCACGGCGAATTCATTTGGCGTGATATTACCCAGTGATGAGTGTGGTCTTTCCTTGTTGTAGTCCTCCTTCCATTCGGTGATCTGTTGTCGTGCTTGTGGCAACGATGAGAACAACGTCTCGTTGAGGCACTCGTCCCTGAAGCTTCCATTAAAGCTTTCGACGAAGCCGTTCTGCATTGGTTTGCCCGGAGCAATGTAATGCCATTCGACGCCTGTTTCCTGACACCACTTCAACACAGCCATGCTGGTCATCTCCGTTCCGTTGTCGCTGACAATCGTTCGCGGCTTTCCGCGCCGGTGCATGATGGCATCCAGCTCACGGGTCATGCGTATGCCTGACAGTGATGTGCCAGCGACGAGCGCCAGACATTCACGGCTGAAGTCATCCACGACAGCCAGCACCCGGAACCGGCGACCGTCTGTGAATGCGTCTGATACGAAGTCCAGGCTCCATCGTTCATTGGCTCTGCTGGGCAGAACCATGGGCCTGCGTGTGCCCAAAGCCCGTTTACGACCACCGCGCTTGCGAACTTGCAGCTTCTCCTCGCGATAAAGCCGCCGCAACTTCTTCTGGTTCATGCAGATCCCCTGACGCTCCAGCATCACGTGAATGCGCCTGTAGCCCCCTCTCGACGTTTGCAAGCAAACGTCTGCCGGGCAGTGAAAGCGACGGCGCTCGGCGGCCTCCTTCTTCATGGCTTCACGCAAATGGGTATCGTCAGGGCGAACGCTTGTGTAGCGCACGCTGGATCGATCAATCTGAAGCACATCACACGCCCGTCCCCCTCTCGGCGATGCTGCGCATCACCTGCCGGGGCAGTGGCTGGCTCACTCCATGTTCCTTACACAAGTGATCCACGGCTTGCCTTCTCGCGGCGGGCGTTACCACTTTTTTGAGTTCACATCCCTCAGCATGGCATTGTCGAGCATCTGCTCTGCTAACAGCTTCTTCAGCTTGGCGTTCTCATCCTCAAGAGCCTTCAACTTGCGGGCATCAGAAACCTCCATACCGCCAAACTTCGCTTTGTACTTGTAAAATGACGCTGTGCTGATGCCGTTCTTCCGGCAAACCTCCGCAGTCGGCATGCCAGCTTCCTGCTCCTTGATCATGCCGATGATCTGTTCGTCGCTGATACTCTTACACGGCAGTGCATGCTTGCATGCACGAGAGTGCGTGATTGTTTCATTCTTTCGTCTCCTTGATGGCGACGAATTCTACCCAAAATTGGATGAAGAAATGGGTCTCAGGTCAATGGACTTGTGACGTCTTCTGGGGCATTGTCAGAGAACTCCCATGCCAACGTTTGATGTCCGGTTATTGGCCATTTGGGAAAGACATGGAAAACGGGGCCATGCGATGCCCAACCAGAAGTTTCTAACGTGCCAAATTCATGGTGTATTGGAGGCAAGTTTTCAGGCTCGCTGATTGCATCAACTCCGGACAGTGTTTTTGGCCAATAGAGCACCTTCGAGTGGGATGTCTCTGGACCTATTTCCCAATTTAGTTCCTCATCAATGTCTGCAAAAAACCAAAGTGTCCCTTCTTCGGGCAATTGATGACCGGATTTCAATTGCGGCATTTCTGATAGATCAATTTGTGCTAAATGATGAAGACGCAAACCTGTCTCTGTATGCTTTGGCCAATCCAACTCATTCGGTAGGACTGGTGTTCCCCCCCAACCAAGAATTTCTCTTGGGTGGTTCGTTTAGTGGCCAATGGCGCTTCAATCGAATTGCTGTACGCGATTCTCTATCAATAATATTTTTGATTACTTCGTCCGACATTTGGATCGGATTTCGCCAATAGTTTGGTTTTTCTGGATAAGTCCCAGCCGCCACCTCAATTTCATTGCCTTTAGGTTTTCGCGGTCGTCCCTTTCCGCGAACCATATGAGAGATCAACACTCCAATTACTATCAATGTACTAATGAACGGCAGAGTGGTTTTCAGATATAGAAATGCGGCAACCAGTAAGGCTAAAATCTGCAAGCCAACCACGATGTTTTTTTATATTTCAATAGAGCCAACTTAAATTCAATTCGCAGGTTTTTGAATTCAAAAATCAAACAGTAACCATTATTATCGTTCGCAGATGATACCATTCGCTTAATAAATTGATCAGCCTAAAAGTTTCATATTTAGCAAGCGTCGAAGAAATGCAGAACGATGAAAGTCGGCGTGCCTGCAGTCTATCGTGTTGCTTCGCAATCAAGACACTTTGCTTTTCAGCACACCGGCAAAAGGGCTCCATGCCGACCTTGGACAGTTTTTACCAACGTTGAATGGGCTGTCTTTGTACCCAACGGCAGCACTGCGGAGAGGGTGTGTGAAAAGAGCATCCGGTTTGTGATCGTGCTATAGTTTCCTCGATTGAATCTGAGGGCTTTGTGATGAAGGGGTTTATCGAGGGTATTGGTCGCGATCAGGTTACGTTGCTGCCCGATTGTCTTGAT
>CALLUS010000026.1 GCA_938010435.1 uncultured Rhizobiaceae group bacterium
GTGAACATCAGATACAGAAACATTATCAAGCGTAATGTTCCCGTCATTCATCACCTCATAATCATACGTAATCACATCACCAACAACAGCATCAACCGTCTTAGAAGCGGATTTCGTAATCGTCATCAAAGGAGTGGCGGCAGGGCCTGGAATTGAAATTGTACCTGAAACGTTGCCAAGAGTTCCCTCAGTTGGTGTTGCTGCAACAGTTGCTTGGTTCACAAAAACAACATCATCATCAATATTGGCTTGGGTGACAGTATGCTGCGCTGTGCATGTCATAACTTGCGCACTGATCAATGTCGTCGTTGGACAGGATACCGCACCTACGATGAATGGATCGGATACAACCACATTCGTCAATGTAACGGAGCCGATATTGGTGACTTCAAATGAATAATTTATGATATTACCAACCGCAGAATACGAGGTTACATCAGCTGTTTTCTCGATGGTGACACCAGGAGCAACTTCTGGAGAACCGGTTGCATCATTACCATCAGTGAAAAACCAAAAATTGTCACCTCGCGTCGCACTACCATCAGCATCTTTAATCGTTGGAGTTGTACTACCAACGGTCAAAATATTGTTCAATAAAGCAGGATCGGTGCTTTCAAACCAAGCAGTCGTGGTTTGGGTACTACCCTGATTTCCAAAACATGTTGTAGCACCTTGTGACACTGTGCCAGTGAGATTGGTATTTTCTCCGTTTACACCAGTAAAACTGGAGACATCAAAGCCATTGACCCGAAACGTAATATCATTGTGGTCAAAATTGCCAGCGCACGCATCGCCGTCCCGTGCGGTCAATCGCACATACATTTTGGCGATAGAACCGCCAAAGTAAGTTGAACAAGCAGTCGGACCACAGTTCAAATTTTGTGTCGGGCCAAGCTGGAAAGGGCTGCCTCGAAACGCAGCAGGTGTACCGGTTTGCTCAAAACCACGAAACTGAGTCGATGGATTTACGAACTGATAATAGTAGTTGCCGTTCGCACCCACGAGCACAAAAACCGTGCCACCCGCTTCCGGGTAGGTATTTGGAATCTGCGAACCCAACCCATCAGGAATAGTCGTCGTGAATGGCGTGGCCCATACCGAAGCAGGTCCAAGAATCAGAAAAATTACAGTTGCCAATACGAGAAACAAGATTCGGCTTACCGAAGACATTAACGTCATGGTAGCCCACCGGAGAAGATACGAAACACCTTACGCAACGTAATTACACGCTTGTTGAGTGTCTCGCTATGCTTAATCAAACCTTAATTTACGGGCGATATAGTTAATGTAGAGTTAACTAAACTTATCGAACGGGTGTTCAAGCAATCGTTTTTTTACGCAACGACACCCAAACGAGCCAAATGTGCAACACTACAATTTGGGACCCGATAAATTCTCTGCGCCATCACAACCGATCTCGCAGAGTAAAAGTAAGCAGGGCCAAGAAACGAGTTGACTAGGATATATATTGGAATGGTGGGCCCGGAGGGACTCGAACCCCCGACCAGACCGTTATGAGCGGTCGGCTCTAACCAACTGAGCTACAGGCCCTTTCCGCATCAGCTATCGTAATTTAAGCACTTCAACAAGAGCCTTCGTGACAACATCAAGCTTTAATTGCCTTATTTATTCCCAACTGCAAAACTAAACCCCATTCAGAATTTGATTTATCCATTCTTAGAGACTCTAATGACATTCAAAACTCATATTATAACTGCAGCCATTGGCATATCTGTTCTTGCCTTGGGAACTGTTCATTCAAACGCACAAAACAAAGATCCCTCTCCTCGCATCTCAGTATCAGCAACCGGAACGTCATCAATCGCCCCTGATATGGCAATTTTGAACCTGTCAGTGCTGCGTCAAGCCAAGACTGCGCGTGAAGCGTTAAATGCCAATACAGAAGCGATGGCTCAGGTGCTAAAAGCAATGAAAGATGCAGGCGTTGAAGATCGTGACTTGCAAACATCAAATTTCAACATCGCACCCCAATATAAATATTCTAAACCTTCCAAGTCCGGCGAACGGCAACCACCGGAGATTGTGGGTTACAATGTGAACAACTCGCTGACTGTACGCATTCGCAACTTGGATGAACTCGGCACCATTTTGGACAAATCAGTATCATTGGGCGTCAACAACGGCGGAAACGTGCAATTTACAAACAGCAATTCAGATGCACCCGTTGAGGAAGCCCGTAAGAATGCCATGCAACGTGCCATTGCCAAGGCAAAAACGCTGACATCTGAAGCAGGTGTGGCGCTTGGGAAAATTGTGTTGATTTCAGAACAAAACCGCGGTCGCCCAAGAGCAAAAACGTTTGCACGAGCTGCAAGCTTGGAAGTGGCAAGTGACGCAGTTCCGGTTGCTGCAGGTGAGAACTCCTATTCAGTGACAGTCAATGTCACTTGGGAACTTCAACAATAAAACCCGGCATCCTGGACACCGGGTTTGATAGAACTCGTGATTGCTTGTGTTTAACGTGCACGAACGAAGCGAACTGAACAGTGGCGGTTGTTTGCAAAACCTATCTTTACGCGATCACCCCACTTCCGGCCTTTAATGACCACACCACGATCACTTACGCGAGCAACATAGGCGCGACGAATGCCTTTGCGGCGTGCCTTGCGCAATGCTTTGCGTGGACTACAGCGATTATAATATCCATGACGATGGCCACGGGAATGACCGTAACGGTGACCGCCACCAAAGTGAATTGAAATACCACTACTTGAACCTAGAAAGGTGCCACTTTGTGCGCTGGCTGCTCCAGTAGTTGCAGCAACTCCACCAAGTGCGATTGTACCTGCAAGTGCGGCTACTTTGATGATGTTCTTAAACATAATGATCTCCTTGTTTGATCTCTGACAGCCGTTTTGTGAGGCGCTGAGGCTGATGAGAACAAGATGACCTATTGCGCATGAACGCATTTAGAACGGTGCGTTCATATTTCGTTCAGATAGAAAATTCTGTTAAATATCAATTATATGAGCGCAGAACTTTTGTGGGAACACGGTCAAAAACTTCATCTGGAACAAAAAAATCACCTGCCAATTGCGCACCTGGTTCATGTGCGTATTGATCAAAGTCTGAAACACCGGATTCACGCAAAACCTCTTCATCAATAAAAAAATTACCCGTACAGTCGCTTCCGTTTTTGGTCAGAATGGCGTGAGCGGCATCCGCCATAATCTCGGGCTTACGGCTCATTTTTGCAACTGCATCGCCGCCCAATAAATTGCGCACTGCCGCTGTATCAATAGCGGTCAAAGGCCATAGCGAGTTAACCCCAATACCTGCTTTTATATATTCTGTCGCCATACCGAGCGTGCACATAGACATGCCATATTTCGCCATCGTGTAAGCCACGTGAGGCGCGAACCACTTTGGTGACATATCCAGCGGTGGCGCTAAATTCAGGATATGGCCATTCTGAGATTTCTTGAGATGGGGTAGGCACATTTTGGAGACCAGAAATGTGCCGCGTGTGTTGATCTGGTGCATCAAATCAAAGCGCTTCATATCTGTCATTTCAGTTGAGGTCAGTTGGATGGCGGAGGCATTGTTTATACAAATATCGATACCACCAAATTTTCCAACTGTTGCGTCGACTGCGGCAGCCACTGTCTCTTCATCGCGAATATCGCAAAGCAAAGGCAGTCCTTGCCCGCCAGCGGCGGTGATTTCATCGGCAGCGGTGTAGATCGTTCCCGGCAATTTGGGATGGGGTTCTGCCGTCTTTGCAGCAATCGCCACATTAGCACCATCTTGTGCGGCACGTAGGGCAATGGCTAAACCAATTCCGCGCGACCCACCTGATATGAAAATTGTTTTTCCCTTAAGAGATGTCATAGCGAGAAACTTCCTTGATTGTCGTAATTGCAACGGTTCGGGCAGATGACAGCACCAACGCACGAGATATCAACACCTATCAATCTCATACACTTTGTCAGAAGTCGATGTAGCGGGAATGATGTCTTGCGACACATCAACTCGATTGGTCGCAGAAAGACTTATTGCGCGCCTTCGGCTGGCAGGTCTTCCTCACTGGAAGACAACAAGCGACCAGTGCCTTTCACGGCGGCTTTTGTGCCGCGATAAGCCAGCTTACCGGCTCCAACTGTGGTCTTAACAGCAACCTTTGTAACAGTCGCTGCTGTCCCCACAACCGCGCCTGTGACCATTGCTGTCGCACAGCCGGATACGAGAAGAGATAATCCAACCAATGTTACAGCAGCAAATTTAGAGATAGTCATTCAGTTAGCCCCGGGTCGAATATCTTCGTTTGGGCATCATTATCTTCTAAATGAATTGAAAATTCATTTACGTAACGTCACACAAAATCAGCCGAGGAGACGGTCGCCTTGTTCTTTTATCACTTGCTTGGCTTTGATCATCGTGAACTTCACGCAGTCGTCTGTTGAAGGAAACATATCCGCACGGATTAATTTATGCGTTTTGACTTCACCATCAACCTCTTTGGAAATCGTCGCGGCCAAACGATATTGGCCACCATCCTTCATAGGGGTGGCTTCAATCGTGAACCCCTCGTGTTCTTCGGTCGCGACTGGTGCATCAAACGAAGCAGATGCTCCCGCACCGCGACCGAATAGTTTTTTGAAGAAAGACATGACGTTCCAATCTACTTTGTCGAAAAAATTCTGCGACCAATCCATATGACCAGATACAGAACCAGACTGTATGTGAGAATAGGAATGAGAAAAGTAAATGCAGAGATAAATACAAGAAAGAAAGTAGCTTCAGCAACCCATCCCAAGCCAGGAAAGTTAACCACACATCCATTCAAACCATTAGCAGTTGATACGGAACACAAGTTCCAAGAAAGGAGTGGCAAGCCAACGAACACCGCAAGCATAATTCCTGTAAAAAGATTCGCTTTTTGTTCGCTAGTCAATTGCCCACCCTCTTTTTCTTATTGAGCAAACGACTAAATCAACTGTCCAAGAAGGAACGCAGTTTGCGGCTTCGGCTTGGGTGTTTAAGTTTGCGCAATGCTTTCGCTTCGATCTGACGAATACGTTCGCGGGTCACGGAGAACTGTTGGCCAACTTCTTCCAAAGTATGGTCGGTGTTCATGCCGATACCGAAGCGCATACGCAACACACGTTCTTCACGTGGTGTGAGCGACGCCAAAACACGCGTTGTCGTTTCGCGCAGGTTGGACTGGATCGCAGCATCAATTGGCAAGATCGCGTTTTTATCTTCAATGAAGTCGCCAAGATGGGAATCTTCCTCATCACCAATTGGTGTTTCAAGAGAGATCGGTTCTTTTGCGATTTTCAAAACCTTACGCACTTTTTCAAGCGGCATAGCCAATTTTTCAGAAAGCTCTTCCGGCGTTGGTTCCCGGCCAATCTCATGAAGCATTTGACGGCTTGTACGCACGATTTTGTTGATCGTCTCAATCATGTGCACTGGAATACGGATGGTCCGCGCTTGGTCGGCAATGGAACGTGTGATGGCCTGACGAATCCACCATGTGGCATAAGTTGAGAACTTATAACCGCGCCGGTATTCGAATTTATCGACTGCTTTCATGAGGCCAATATTGCCTTCCTGAATGAGATCGAGGAATTGCAAACCACGGTTTGTATATTTTTTCGCAATTGAAATCACAAGACGAAGGTTGGCTTCCACCATTTCCTTCTTGGCCACGCGGCTTTCGCGTTCACCCTTTTGAACTTGGTGGACGATACGACGGAATTCAGCAGTTTCAAGACCTGTTTCGTGAGACAGCATTTGAATATCAGCGCGCAGTTCCTTGATATCGTCTTTCTCGTTCTTGCAATATTCCTTCCAGCCTTTTGCAGCCAGATTTGCAATGCGACGGATCCAGTTTGGATCAAGTTCCGCACCACGATATTCTTCCAAGAAGTTTTCGCGCGTCACACCATACTTTTCAGCAAGACGCATCAGGCGGCCTTCCGAAGATACAAGGCGTTTGTTGATGTCATAAAGTTGTTCAACCAACGCTTCGATACGGTTTGTGTTCAACTCAAGTGACTTTACAGACTCAATGATCTCATCTTTGAGTTGACGTGCACGACGTTCCTGGCTTGGTGACAATTTGTCATTCGTCATACGCTTTTCAACGTATTGATCTTGCAAACGACGCAGCTTTTTATAGTTACCCGCAATTGCGTCGAAAACTTCCAAAACCTTTGGTTTCAGTTCCGCTTCCATCGCAGCCAATGACAATGCAGCTTCGTCGTCTTCATCATCATCATCTTCGTCGTTGGAATCTTCTGCAGGCGTTTCTTCGCCCGGCAGCGGTATTTTCAAAGCTTCAGCAGCTTCTTCAGGGTCTCTGCCTTCAGCAATCGCCTTTTTACGCGCAAGCGCTTCTGGTGAATGTTCTCCACCCGAACCTTGACGCACAGCTTCGGCAACCGATGCTGGTGCATTCGGGTTGACCGGAACGTTTTGTTTTGCATCGGGGCCGGCATAAGTGGCTTCCAGATCGATAATGTCGCGCAGAAGAATATTTTCTTCCAACAATTCATCGCGCCAAATAATAATCGCCTGAAACGTCAATGGGCTTTCACAAAGCCCAGCGATCATGGTTTCGCGGCCAGCTTCGATACGCTTGGCAATTGCAATTTCACCTTCGCGGGACAGCAATTC
This sequence comes from uncultured Rhizobiaceae group bacterium, assembly GCA_938010435.1. GTDB lineage: Bacteria > Pseudomonadota > Alphaproteobacteria > Rhizobiales > Rhizobiaceae > Pseudahrensia. The sequence continues at coordinate 6,646 of CALLUS010000026.1, forward strand.
CACAGAACCCATTTCACGCAGATACATGCGAACAGGATCATCGGTACGATCGGTTGGTTCTTTTTTGGCAACGGTCGCAACGGCTTTTTTTCCGGCTTCAACGATCTCTGTTGAGCCCTCCTCTGCAGTCTCTTCCGCTTCTTCCTCTTCAACAACATTAATGCCCATTTCAGAGAGCATAGACATCGTGTCTTCAATCTGATCAGGACTAACCTCATCAGACGGCATCACCGAGTTGAGTGCATCGACGGTCACATAACCGCGCTTCTTGGCGGCTTTGATCATCTTTTTGACAGCATCATTGTTCAGATCAAGCAATGGACGGTCAGCAGCCTGTTCGGCGGGATCAGCGGGTTTTGCTTTTTTTGCAGCGGCTTTAGCCATTTAAAATCATTCTCCAGCAATTGGTGCCGTTTATAAAGCGGCCCATGCGTTTGGATTAACCGACTCATTTATGAAAAATATTTTTCAAAAGAGACGAATCAGCCAACAAAAATATCGCGCGGACGATAACCCGCACGGTGTTAATTCCTGATTAACCCTGTCGTGGTGTGCAACCTTCGGAGCTAATGTCCGCAAAATGACAGTGGTTTGGTCAGCTTATGGAGCATAAAGCACCAAATTTTCAAGTCTTTATTCGATAAATCGGCAATTTTTGCCGAATTTAATTACAATTAGAACCCGCTTACGGGCCTTCCTGATGAGACGCCAAAACCTTCAATCAACGCTTCCGTGCCTTCTTCCTTTTGCTTTTCCAACAAAACAGCGTTCAATCTCTGAAAACTATTTTCATCACCGATTTCTTCGCACGCACGCTTTGCCGCCTTCAATTCTATATTTAGGGCGTGAGATCGCATATGCAAGGAATGCGCCTGCAACCATCCGTCACGGGCGTCTTCAAAGGCAGCTTCGGACATGGCTTGCCAAATACGATTGTATCTCACTTGCGCATCCAACACATTCAATTGTTCGCCTAAGCCATGGGCCTCAATGGAACGTCGAACACTTTCGGGAGTCGGTTGATCCCCCGCCTCACCTGCCGAAGCAAAGACATCAAGAAGCGCCCGGTACAATTGCAACAGGCTCGGGTGTTCAATTTTAAGAGACGAAAATTCGTCAAAATGTTGAATGCCAATAGCTGGATGATTGAGCACCCCCACGACAAGCGTGGTTTCGCGAAGCGGCGGAAGATTGGTGCGTTTTTTCACCAGAGCTGAATTCATCAAACTATCTGAAACAGCCAAACGTTTTTGAGAACCGTCGCCACGTCCACGTCCAGTCGCTTGAGGTCCACGCGCATTTCCAAAATTGTTATCTTGTTTCTTCTGACCAGTCCCAAAAAAGGCCTGTAAGCGGTCCCGCATATCTTGCTGGTAATGACGTTTCACATTGTCATCGCCAATGCGACTGACCACGCCGAATATTTCGCGTTCTACATCCGCGCGGCGCTCTGGCGTGTCAAATGTGCGCCCGCCCGTCTCACGAGCCCAAAGCATATCCGCCAAAGGTCGGGCACTCTCGATCACTTCTTTAAATGCTTCCGGCCCAGCATTGTTGACGAGATCATCAGGGTCTTGCCCGTCTGACAATAATGCAAATCGCAGAGAGCGACCGGGTTTGAGCCCAGCCAATGCAGTATCCACACTGCGATTGGCTGCGCGTATTCCCGCTTCATCCCCATCAAAACACAGCGTCGGTTCACCACCTACACGCCAGGCCAATTCCATCTGCATTTCGGTCAATGCCGTTCCCAATGGAGCAACCGCATTTCCAAACCCTGCAGCCGCGAGCGCGATCACATCCATATAGCCTTCGGTCACGATCAAATTGCCATCACGACCGACCGCTTTTCGCGCTTTGGCATAATTGTAAAGCACGTTCGACTTCGAAAAGAGTTCTGTTTCGGGTGAGTTCAAATATTTGGCTGGAACATCTGGGGAAAGCGCCCGACCGCCAAACGCAATCACCCGTTCACGTGCATCGAGAATCGGGAACATAACACGGTCGCGAAAACGGTCATAGGACACCGGAATATCCGGTCCAAACACCACCATTCCACAGGCTTCAATTTGCTCTCTTTCGACGCCCTTGGAACCGAGAAACTCTTTCAACGCACTGCGGCTTGACGGAGCATACCCCAAACCGAACTCGTTTTGAACTGCAGGTGATAATCTGCGATCCCGCAAATAAGCCCTCGCCTTCGCACCATCGGCAGTTTGAAGTTGGTCACGAAAGAATTGCGCCGCCAAATCCATCACATCATAAAGCGAAGCTTTGACCTTTTCCCGTTCGGCCATTTTGGGATCGAAAGCCGGCATTTGCACGCCAGCTTCATCGGCCAAACGTTCAACCGCTTCCGGAAAACTCAACCCGTCCAGTTCAGTCAAAAACCGAAAGTGATCACCAGAAACACCACAACCAAAACAGTGATATCGCCCCTTTTGATTTTCACAATGGAAGCTTGGTGACTTTTCGCCATGGAAAGGACAACAGGCCCAGAAATCGCCTTTGGATTGGTTGCTCTTCTTTCGGTCAAACGTCACACGTCTTCCCACAATATCCGCAATGGGAATTCTGTCGCGAATATCCTGTAGGAATGAAGGGCTGAAACGCATTTTATAAAGAGGCTCCGATGAGCCCGTTATATAGGGTGGTTCCGGTCAGCATGCGAGTCGGCATCTCACCAATGCCCGTGATTCACAGGCCTAGTATTGCCCCATTACAAAGCAATCAAGTTTATACTTGCATATTTTTGAAAGGGCTTTTGATCCACAAGCTTCGCCAATGCACTTTCCATGGAGCGTGCCACTGGTAGGCGACGGCCATCGGGTAGAACCACTTTCGTATTTCTACCTTTTCTTTCCAACTTGGAAATGCCCGATCGAGACACCCAAGCCGAACGGTGTATTCTTAAACTGTTATCATCTCCACACATATCAACGGCATCGCTCAAGCGCATAAGAAGCAACTCACTGCCCTTATCCGTGACGACTTCAACATAATGGTCTTGTGCGACTAAAGCTAAAATCACCCCCCTGTTCTGGGAATGCAGTTTTTGTTGAACGTTGCAATTTTCTGGATCTGCCCAAATAGGCATATATTTAAACGCATCCGCTTCAGGTTTTGTTTCAAAACTGTCGATCCGCGTCAGAGAAATAACCATATACGTTATTACGACAACCAAAGGAGTTGCCAGCAGCAGGTTTTGCACACCGCTGCTCAAGCTAATATCTCGATCCGTTCCCCAAATGAGCACAAATGCAAATATAGGCCCGATGATCAAATTAGCCAATCCACTCGACACGATGAAGCTTACAATACGCGTGAAACCCATTGATTCAAAAAATAATCTCAGCGGGACAATGAGCCCTAAGCCGAGTGTCCAACAACCTGCATGTACCAATATCCAGAATCCGATTCTGGTGATCAAATTCATACGATCATAGGTCCCGAATGGCCCTATTGCAGCGCTGCAAATCACAACGATTGCGAACACCAAATAGAATTTTTCATTGGTCAGAACTTCTACCCAACGACGAAGCGTGAGTTGGAAAATCGTACCGTTCACGAACTTTTACCTCCGCCTGCGAATAACACCTTGCTTCAATTTTCAATCACCTGCAGCAACTCGTCAAGCTGCCGTAAAGGCAGCGCATGCCAGTAATTTTCCCTCAAATTTGCTGGTGGGCTGGGCAACCAGTCTGGGGTCTGTGAACGATAGCGGCCTGTTTAACAGGTCGGGGCACAAACTATTTTTTACAGACCCCGTTTTCAAAACGAACCAATTTGTGACCATTCGATTGAAATCACAAAAGTTGCGTCTCATTGGAACCCTCTTTAATGTTTCCCAAACAATCAGATCACGAGCAATTTGTTCAGTGACAGATCAAGGATGAATGTTATGCGTTGGCGTGGTCGTCGTGAGAGTTCTAATATTGAAGACGTTCGCAACCAAAGTGGCGGACGCAGCGGTCGAGGCGGCTTCCGTATTCCAGGCGGCTTAGGTCGCAGACGCACAGGCAATACCGGACGACGTGTCAGCAGGTCATCAGGTGGTGGTTTCGGCACAATCATCATATTGGTTATTGCATTCTTTGCGCTACGTGCTTGTGGCATCAATCCGCTGGAAATGTTGGCTGGTGGCAATGCTGGCGGGGTTCTTCCTCAAACCCAAACAACAGAGCGTTCCCTCAATCCCCTTGATCCGGCAAACCGCCAAACAACTCGGTCACGCACACGCACCCAAAATGACGGACGCATTTCCAGTAATGATGAAATCAAACAATTCGTCGGTGTTGTCTTAGCGGAAACAGAAAACGTCTGGAACGGTATTTTCCAACAAGAAGGCCAGCGCTATCCTGAACCGAAATTGGTGATGTTTTCCAACGCCATTCGTTCCGCTTGTGGTCAAGCAAGTTCTGCCACTGGTCCGTTCTATTGTCCCGGCGACAGCAAAGTTTATCTCGACACCAGTTTTTTCCAAACATTAGAACGTCAATTCGGTGTTCATGGCGACTTTGCTAAAGCCTATGTGATTGCCCATGAAGTTGGCCATCACGTACAAAATGTTATTGGTGTTCTGCCCAAATTCAACCAAAAGCGCCGCTCTATGAGTCAAACAGACGCCAACAAAATGTCGGTGCGCGTGGAACTTCAAGCAGATTGTTTTGCAGGTATTTGGGCTTATTATACGAACCAAAAGGGCTTGTTGGAAACAGGCGATCTAGAAGAGGCATTGAATGCCGCCATGCAAATCGGTGATGATGCAATTCAAAAGCGCACACAAGGTTATGTGCGTCCAGAAAGCTTCAACCACGGCGCATCAGAGCAGCGCCAAGAATGGTTTTACCGCGGCTATAAAAGCGGCAAGCTTTCCCAATGCAACACACGCGTATTCGGCTAGGGTTCGATCTTCTAACTGGACAGGTGCAAAAGCTAAATGCGCTTAGCGTTCAGCCAGTAATTCTTCGCCCTTGGTTTCCTTGATCAGATTCACAAAACGGCGGAAGAGATAGTGACTGTCCTGTGGACCGGGTGAAGCTTCCGGATGATGTTGTACAGAAAACACTGGCTTGCCTGAAAGGCGCAATCCGCAGTTAGTTCCATCAAACAGGCTCACATGGGTTTCTTCAACGCCAGAAGGCAGCGTTTCGCCATCGACTGCGAAGCCGTGGTTCATAGACACAATTTCGACTTTTCCCGTTGTATGGTCTTTTACGGGATGATTAGCCCCATGGTGTCCTTGGTGCATTTTCATAGTCTTGCCGCCCACCGCCAAAGCCAACATTTGATGGCCAAGGCAAATGCCAAATATAGGCACCCCGCTCTCCACCAAGTTTTGAATTTCTGGCACAGAATAAATGCCCGTGGCAGCAGGGTCCCCGGGACCGTTGGATAAGAACACACCGTCTGGTTTAAGGGCCAATATATCCGTTGCCTTGGCTGTTGCCGGAACAACCGTCACCTTGCAATCAAGACCAGAGAACAATCTCAGGATATTTCGCTTCACGCCAAAATCCATCGCAACCACGTGGTAGGTCTTGTCTTTGGTTTCGCCGTAACCTTCGTCCCAAACCCAATTACTTTCACTCCATTCATTTGAGGAAGCGGAAGTGACACCCGGCACAAGGTCTTGGCCTTCAAGGCCTGACCACGCCGCCGCGCGTTTTTTAAGTTTGTCCAGATCAAATTTTCCGTCAGGGTTATGGGCAATAACACCGTTAGCCAATCCTGTTTCACGAATGTGTGCCGTCAATGCTCGTGTATCAATGTCGCAGAGCGCAATGATATTGCGTTCTTTCAACCAAGCGTCAAAGTGACCGCCGGAGCGATAATTCGACGGATCGGTGATCGGTTGTTTGAAAATCGCACCCACAACACCTGCAGCACGTTCCATATCCAGCGTTTCAATGTCTTCGCTATTCGCACCCACATTACCGATATGCGGGAAAGTGAATGTGACTACTTGACCTGCGTAAGATGGATCCGTCAGTATTTCTTGATATCCGGTGATTGCCGTATTGAAGCAAACTTCAGCTTCTTTGGCACCGGTTGCACCTGCGCCCATGCCTTCAATAACAGTACCATCCGCCAACACCAGAACGGCAGTTGCAATGGTTTGGGTCCAAGCTTCTGGTTTCGAATTTTTTGACATGAGCATAGATCCAACTGTTATGACGACACTGCCGTGGTCGGTCCCGTATGACGCATGTCAGCCATGTGCGTTTCGGGACGCGTGGCAGTTGACTGCGCGCTATATAGCACCCATTTACACGGAACCAAGGGGGCAGTTGAAGAAGTATGTTGATACATCTCAATTTTCCCGGCAGTCAAACCAATCACAATTAGCGTCCAAAATAAAATACTATTAAATCAACAGCTTATCAATTTTATCGGACTTGCCTTGCTGTTTTAAGCACTGTATGGTCTGCCGCTGTAATTGCCGAACTTGCTTGACAACAGGAGCAAAACCAATGCGCACCCGTCTCACAGATGGCATGAAAGCCGCAATGAAGAGTGGCGAAAAGAGGAAACTCTCCACTTTGCGTCTCATTAACGCTGCAATCAAAGACCGGGATATCAATGCTCGTGGTACAGGTAAAGATAGGGTCAGCGACGAAGAAATTCTTCAAATTCTCGCCAAAATGATCAAACAACGCGAGGAATCTGCAAAAATTTACGAAGAACAAAACCGACTCGATTTAGCGGAGCAGGAACGCGAAGAAATGGAAATCATTCGCGAATATTTGCCAAAGCAGATGGACGATGCCGAAGTGCGCGATGCCTGCGCCAAAATAGTCGCCGAAGTGAATGGTGAAAGTCTGCGCGACATGGGCAAATGCATGAATGCGCTCAAAGAAAAATACCCGGGCAAGCTCGATGTAGGCAAAGCAAGCGCCGTTATCAAAGAATTGCTGGGTTAGGTTTCCCCTGCATCACATCAAAGCTTTTTCGTCATTTTGAAATAGGCGATATCTTTTTTGAAAAACCGTTCTCCGGACGCTTTGAAACCAAGGCGTTCGTAGAATGCGCGGGCCTGTTCGCGGCCATCGCACCACAGAATTGAAAACCCGTTGGCCCGCATACTTTTAAAAATATGCTCTAACATTTTCGATCCAACCCCCTGCCCCTGCAATTGGGGGAGTGTCGCAAATTTTCGAAGTCGAGCACTGTTTGCACCATCAGGAAAAATGGATGCCACACTCACCAAATCTTCATTCAGCATAGCGCCATAATGCTCAGCCCCATCATCTCCATCCAATTGTGAATATTCTTTGGGCTGGCCCGGCCAGAGAACGATCTGTCGAATAGACAAGGTTTGTTTCGGTTCGATTCTAACAATATCGATTTCAAGCATAGGCAAGCCTGATTAAATCACCGCACGCACGGGCACGCTCGCGAACGAATGAATGGTACTATTGATGGCAGGCACCGTCGGCCCGGTTAATTCAAAGCGCTTCACGCGGTCTGCTAACGCATTGAACAAGCATGCCATTTCCAAACGTGCCAAATGCATGCCCAAACATGCATGAACGCCATGTCCGAAACCAACGTGTCCGCGTACTTTGCGTTCAAGGTCAAAAGTATCAGGCTCTGGAAAGCGGGCTGCATCGCGATTGGCGGCGCCAAAGATCATTTGAATTCGAGAGCCTTTTGTTAGGTTCACACCAGCGACTTCGATATCCTCGGACAGGTAACGCGAGAATGCCCTAATGGGCGTGTTCATGCGAACGATCTCTTCAATTCCATTTCGGATAAGCGCGCGGTCTTCGCGAAATTTATCCCATTGCTCCGGAAATTGGGCGAACAGCTTGATGCCATAACCGATCGCGGAAATCGTTGTGTCGAGACTTGGCGCGATATAGTCCCGCATCAGTTCTGCGGCTTTGCTGGGCGCAATACCTTGCTCAATTCCAATATCAGTTGCACGTTTTGCCCATCCGTCATCACTTAAACCAGACAATGTATCAGCATCTTCCAAAAACCCCCGCATCGCTTGAAGCTTCGCCACGGCTTCAGGTCGTCGTTCTTTAGGGTCACCCATCAGTTCAAACGTGGCCGCCCCCCAACCTAACATCTGGTCTTTGCCACCATCGCCAAGTCCCACCAGATCACGTACGATTGTGAGCGGCAGATACGGTGCAAGTTCGCTTGCGGCATCAAACGAGCCTCGCGCAACAAGCTTTTCAGCAATGAATTGTGCTTCCTGCTCAATACGTTCGCGCACGGTTTCCAGTGCTCTGGGGCTGAGCGGGCCAAAGGTGATAGCACGCGTTTGATCATGCCGAGGCGGATCGGAGTTTAGCGTACTGCCCACGAGCAATTTATTCACATCATCATTGATGGACACGCCTTCACCGGAACGAAACACCTGATGATTGCGCAGGCTTTCCGTCAGAGCAGAAAATCCACAAATTCCGTGAAATCCGTGTTTTTCCAACCAAATCACGGACCCAAGCGCTAACATGCGATGATAAGCTGGAACAGGATTGGAAATAGTTTCATCGCTGTAGAGGTCAACATCACATACAGGCGCATTTGATAGCGCTGTGCCTTTTTCAATACTCACGAGGATCTCTTAAGATGGCTTTACCGTTGACGCTATTTATCACCGGGTTTTGCACGTCATGCAAACCGATATGCGCCACCCACTTCAACTGAACGCACAAACGCCTTTCGGCCATGTATCCACTCGACAAAAGCAGCAAGCTTTGGGCGTGTGTCACCATAGCCTTGAGCGATGGCAACTTCAGCCGGAAAACTCATCATAATGTCTGCAGCCGACAGTTCATCCAGCACATAATGACCGGACGGGCGCAGCTGTTCTTCCATATAATCAAAATGATTGACCATTTGTTGTTTGATGCGCGGCTGCAGCGGCGCCGCCGCTTCTCCCAATCGGCCGGTGTAAAGCGCCAACAAAATTGGCGTCATGGCTGAGCCTTCAGCAAAGTGCATCAACTCCATGTGGCTTAAATAATCATCGCTGTTTACGGGTGGCACCATGTTCGAGGCATAGCGTGCGCAAATAGCTTCAACTATCGCCGCAGATTCCACAATCAGCCGGCCATCCAACTCAATCATGGGAGACTTGCCCAATGGATGCACTTCCAGCAGTTCTGGCGGTGCGAGATTGGTCACTGCGTCGCGTTGATAGTGTTTGATCTGATATTCGATCTTGAGTTCTTCCAACAACCACAAAATACGCTGTGAACGGGAATTGTTGAGATGATGAACAATGATCATGGAGACCGCCTCTATTTCACCCCACGAATGCGGGTGTCAAGCAACAAGTTGTGACGTCCAATCGGCTTCGTTGTAAAGAGCGCTGATCGGAATTTCTGTCATCATCTCTTCGCTTGACGATTCATCTGTTTCATCTTCAAAGATTTTGCTGCGTTCGTTGACGTCCAGATTTTCTCGAACTAGATCAGGTGCTCTTTGAACCACATTTGCAGGCTTTGGAAAAGCGCCGTCAAACAATGGGTTTTTTGCCTGATACAATCCATAACCATTTGCATTGGCGCCAATAACCCCATTGCGGATCAATTGATTTTGCAAAACTTTGGCAGCAGATGCATCAATTTTCAAATGTCTTTGCAACATCGCCAGCGAAGATGTCTTATGCGCTCTTACAATCACTTCCGCCCACTTATAAGTATATGCGTTAACAGCTGGGACAACAGTGGACATTTTGCCTAAAGCCAAAGCACCACCGCTTACTGATGATATAACGGGCGCTGCACCAACAGCTGCCAGAGTTTTGATAAATTGACGTCTTTTCATTTCCACTACCTAGGAATTGCAACAAGCAATTTAAAGGGCCATCGCGCGGAACGACAGCCCCTAAAATTTAATGAAGCACCAAATACGGCGTTCCATCTGATCGCTTTTTTGGTGAAACACCGTTGCCATTCACCCGCACATTAACGCGACTGCGCATGGAAGAAAACGATTCAAATTCAACAACATCTACGGGTTCATCGAATCGGATTGTGAGACCGTATGAACCCGATACATGAAGTTGCACACCTAGAATTTCACCCGTAAAAGGCTTTCCCATGAACGCACCTTTTACCCAATTTCCAACTTGGAAATGGTTGGACATATCCGGTGTACCAGCGCGTGCTTCACTTTGATTCAGTGATGCAGCACTCAACGTATTCCAGTCTTTATATCCGTATTGATGTGCCACTGTTTCAAGCGCTGCTGCGTGACTGATATCTTGTCCACTGCCCGTCAAATGGGTACGCAATCGTTTCGCTTGTTGTTTTAAAATGGTTCCATCTGGCACATAGCCTGATGATGTATTTGAGTTGGTCATAGTCTATCGAACCTCGCAATTGGGATGCTGCGATTGAATGAATGGGGTCCGCGTTGCCATCAAACCGCATCCAAAATTGGATCAATTCGGTTGATAGTTTCAGTCAGAAAATTTCACCACAAATTGCGGACGGCAGGTATTTTCCAAACCTGCAGGTCTGATAATATCATTCGACGGGGAAGTCAAAAACTTCGAACTACCCCCAATCTTTCGAGCAAATCAAACAAGCTTCCGTTCCACGGAATCTTCATAGATTTTATTAAAAACCAACTCTTCATTGCGATAAGCCTTGAGCGTAGCCTTTGTGAAAAAATGTGTTTGATCGCAGCTCATTTCTGCCGTCGCATGGGTGCGCCACATTTGTCCTTCGCGCCCGCCCGTTTGTTCCCAGTCAGCAGTCGCTTTTGCCGAACACGGATCGTCGGGGTGAATGTGGAATTTCTCTTTGAACCAAGAGCCTGAAATAAGGCCATGTTCAAGATCCCTATTCTCACCGCTGTCGGCATCAACAGACACAGTCACCACACCTGATACAGAGTCAGTTGTCGTGGTACGTTTGTAAGAATCTGGTCGAAGTGATTCCTTGCGCCATGCAGGTGCGCCAACAGGTTTCTCAAATTGCCACTCGTCTGTTTCCGCAAGCGATTTGCGTCGTGGAACAGAAATCTCACCCTGATGAATAGTCACTTCAACAGCTTCCGGCGAAGGCCAAAGTGTTGGCCAATAGCTCGTGGAAATCGCAATCTGCAATTTATGCCCTGCTGGCAAGCGATACGCTATTTGATCGAGAACAATTTCCGCTTGATAAATTTGACCGGGAACCAGAGCTTCCGGCGATTCATGAGACGCAAGATGGGTTAAGTTCAACACACCATGGGTGATAAACGCGCTCGTTCCATCCGGGCGTAAATCGCACAACCTGATCGCCAGTTGGGCATTGGGTTTGTCGGATGAGAAACTGAATTTCACAACAGGCGCACCCACAATATCGGAAGCTTCTGTACTAGCATCGCCAATGAAACAGACAGACTTCATATCATCGGCAGATTGCTCGTCAGGAAGTTCATCTGAAAAAGCGAAGGGAAAGTATTCCCCAGCCATGACACCACAATCCTGCGATGAAGATACTTTAGTAGAAATTTCTGAAGTGGCTACAACCAAACGTCCTTCGCCGAAATGAAACGTCTCACTTTCAATATTTGGAGACGGCCATTCATCTTCGGCAATCCATCTGCCCGGACGCTCATCAAACCACCGTTTTGGTGCAATCGAATCCATCACATAGACACGATAATCCGGATCATTTTCAACGCCGGTGTCCTCGCCCTTCAACCAATGATCCCACCAACGTTTGGATTCTTGCAAAAACCCGATAGCGGGTTTCGGGCCAGCATAGTGTGGATATTTGTGGTTCCACGACCCGACAATTCCCTTGACGGGGGCTGTTAAATTCTCAACCAAATGAGAAATCGTATTGCGATAACCATCGTGCCAACCGCCAACCGTTAGCACTGCAGCTTCAATGGCCGAATAATCTTCGCAAACAGAACCATGCTTCCAGTAATCGTCACGGTGCTGGTGGCGATGCCAATCGCCCCAATTCAATGGTTGGTCTTTCAATCGTTCCAGCCAAATACGCTCCCAGTTATCATCCCCCACTAACATCGGGTCCGGTGGTCTTGATGAATAAGACAACATGTTTGTCGACCATCCAAAATTCTCAACCAACAAACACCCGCCTTTGTAATGAATATCATCGGCATAGCGATCGACAGTGGAGCAAATAGTAATGATCGCCTTCAACGCAGGCGGGCGAAGGTACGCCACTTCGAGACTATTGAAACCGCCCCATGAAATGCCTTGCATGCCCACATTGCCACTGCACCAGGGCTGGGCCGCTGCCCATGCAATCACATCACATGCATCTTGCAGTTCCTGCTCTGTGTATTCATCAAATAACAGGCCTTCAGATTCACCACTTCCACGCATATCTGTTCTAATGCAGCAATATCCCTGCCCTGCCATCCATGGATGAGAAAACTGATCACGCACGATTGTTCCGTCACGTTTTCGATAAGGCAGATGCTCCAAAATAACAGGGACCGGGTTTTCAGTTGCGTCTTCCGGCATCCATACACGGGCAGATAGCTTTGTCCCGTCGGGCATGATGATTCCCATATCCGCATATTCGACAACTTTCCTTGGGAATTCGGCGATGTGTTCCATCATACATTCTGCCTGATTTAAATTTAGGTGATCACTGTAAACTCAAAACAAAAAAGGCGGCCAGTTTCCTGACCGCCTTTTTGCAACTTTTATTGCGACGTTTCGCTTACGCAAACCACCAGCGTTCAGCAAGCTTGTTGCCATCATTCTGCCAATTAGCTGCAACCTGTTCACCGTGGGTCAGCTTCTTACTGTGTGCGGAAATGAAGTTCGCCCACATAGCAACAATTGCACCACCATCATCATGAAGCAGCTGTTGCGCTTCAAAATACTGGCTCTGACGTTTTGTTTCGTCAGTTTCAGCACGTGCCTGAACCACAACTTCATTGAAGCGTGTGGCTGAGTCTGTGTCACGCCATGCAGTGTCGTTCCAGTTGTTGTCTTTCGTGTACGCAGATGAATACATCCAATCCTGTGTCGGACGACCACCCCAATAACAAGCACACCAGCCTTTTTTATTCCAAACGTTGGACCAGTAACCATCATTAGGCTCACGCACGAGCTCGATTTCAATGCCTGCTTTTTTCGCAGAAGCCGCAATGAGCTGGCCAGCATCAACAGCACCAGCGAATGCCGCATCAGCAACAGACAATTTGATTGGTCCTGAATGACCGGATTTCTTGTAATGCTCAGCAGCTTTTTCAGGGTCAAATGTGCGCTGTGCTATCTTGTCATTGAAGAACGGCATTACACCATTCACTGGAATATCGTTACCAGCAACACCATGACCAAGCAGAACTTTATCCACCAATTCTTGGCGGTCAATCGCCAATTTCAAAGCCATGCGCAAATCAGCATTTCCAAATGGCTCTACATCAAGACGCATTGGAAATGTGTAATGCTGTGTGCCTGTGGTTTCGAGAATATCCAATGTTGGAACTTTGCCAAGAAGCGCAACAGTTTTCGGATCAATTGCATCTGCGATATCCACATCACCGTTCAACATGGCACTTTGACGTGCTGTTGGATCGACAACAGACAGCAATTCAACTTCGTCGAAATGGGCTGAATCAGCTTTCCAGTAGTTTGGATTGCGTTTGAATGATGCGCGCACACCACCTTCAAAGTCGTTCAACAGATAACCGCCTGAACCATTGTCCTTTGCAGAAACGTCAACTTTTCCAGCACCATCCGATGCCATAACCATGAGGTGATAGTCGCTCACGATGTAAGGGAAATCGGCATTGCCTGATTCCATTTCAAAGATGACGCGATTATCGCCGTCTTTCTTGATGTCTTTCACCGCAGTTACGAGCGCTTTCGCCCCGGACTTCGTATCTTTACCACGGTGAATGTTAAAGCTTGCGATAACATCATCAGCAGTCAGTGTTTTGCCGTTGTGGAAAGTCACTCCTTTGCGAAGATTGAAAATCCACTTTTTGGCATCATCAGCTGGCTCGAAGCTTTCTGCCAACTCGCCGCGCAATTTTCCATCGGGGCCAATCTCTGTAAGGTGGTTGCCGCGTGAATAGATTGTGTATTGGGTAAAACCGTTGTTCGAAGTTGAGGGATCGATTGTATCTGTCGTACCGCCATAACCACTCGCATGACGTAACTTCCCACCTTTGTTAGGTGTAGCAGCCAAAACATCGGTTGCCATAGTCATCGCTGTTGGTAACACAACACCAGCAGCCAACATTGATGTGATGAATTGTCGACGGTTTATACCACCGTTACCAAGTTTTTCAGCCTGATCTTGGATAAAGATCTTTTTCATATCGCGCATTCGCGTTTCTCCCTTTGTAGTTATTCAACGTTCAATTTGTGATCGAAGCGATCAATTTGATCGACGTTAGGGAAACACATGACAGTTTTTTATGCAAATGCGGGAATTCATAAATTCCCTGCAAACATATTGTCTTTGTACAAAAAATTTAAATCCACTCCCCCTGTTTACAGGGCCATTTGTGTTCGCTTACCATCTGATTTCGAGAAGCCTAAAACGGCTTTGTGAGTTTCGGGAGTTGGGAGGCGACCGTTTGCACCCTGTTTTTATAACCATTCTGCAACGGCTTGGCCTTGGCCTACTGACGCTCTTTCTTGTTTCCATAATCATTTTTTCATCAATCGCGTTTTTGCCGGGTGATTTTGGCGAACAGGTTCTTGGTCAAAATGCATTGCCGGAAACTGTTGCCGCTTTCCGCCGTGAACTTGGTTTGGATCAACCTGCGTGGTGGCGTTATATCCAATGGGTCACCGCAGTTCTTCAAGGCGATTTTGGAACTTCATTTTCCGGCCGCGCCTCTTCTGGCGCTAACGAAGCCCGCACTGTCGTCGAACTTATTGGGCCGCGTCTTTGGAACACATTGTTCTTAGCTGGCATGACCGCCATTATCGCGGTACCTTTATCTTTGTTCCTTGGCATCACAGCTGCTTTAAAACGTAATTCGTTTTACGACCGTTCAGTAAACGCTGTAACATTGACCACGATTTCATTTCCAGAATTCTTTTTGGCCTATTTGCTGATCGTTTTCTTGGCTGGTTTTTTCCCAACACTTTCCACGGTTAACGACAACACAGAGTTTGGAGAAAGGGTTTACAAGATTGCTCTTCCCGCTTTGACCATGACCTTGGTCATCGTGGCGCACATGATGCGGATGACGCGAGCTTCAATCATCAATCTACTCGCCAGCCCTTATGTGGAAATGGCGCAGTTGAAAGGTGTATCTCGCTCGAAAGTAATCTTAAAACATGTGCTGCCAAACGCTTGGGCACCGATTGCGACCGTGATTGCATTTAACCTGGCTTATCTCGTTGTGGGGGTGGTCGTTGTTGAAGTTGTTTTTGTTTATCCGGGAATCGGGCAATTGATGGTCGATTCGGTTAGTGCACGTGACATTCCTGTTGCACAAGCTTGTGCCCTTATTTTTGCGGCCACCTACATAATTCTCAACCTGTTGGCGGATGTGATCGGCATTGTGACCAACCCAAGATTGTTGCACCCCAGATGAACGAAGAAAAAACATATTCAGCTGCCGGTGAAGTGGGGCAAGTTCGGGTCCGTCGTTCTCGATGGGAACGCATTCGTATTGAACTTAAGAAGGCTCCAGTCTCGGCGTGGTTCGGAATGATCGTCATTGCGATCTACGCGTTTGTGGCCATTTTCGCACAATTTTTGGCTCCGTTTGGTGAGGCACAAATTTTTCCAAAAGCCGATTTGCCATGGGCCATGTTGGGCGGGGAAACACAACACTTTTTCGGCACTGATCAAATCGGGCGAGATACACTGTCGCGAATGATTTTTGGCGCACAAAACACAATCGGAATTGCTCTCACAACAACTGTATTGTCATTTTTAATCGGCGGAAGTCTTGGTCTTATAGCAGCTATCAATCAATCTTGGCTGGACCAACTCTTGAGCCGTGGTGTCGACGTTATCATGTCCATTCCAAGTTTGATTTTTGCTCTTATGCTTTTGAGCATTTTTGGATCATCCATTCCCACATTGATATTCATTATTGCTGCGTTAGATTCCACACGCGTTTTTCGTCTAACGCGTTCTGTCGCAATCAATGTCGTCGTTATGGACTATGTTGAAGCCGCGCGCTTACGCGGCGAAGGTTTGGGCTGGGTGATGCGACGAGAGATTCTACCAAACATTCTTCCTCCATTGGTTGCAGAATTTGGCCTGCGTTTTTCATTCGTATTCTTAATCATCGCAGCTCTTTCTTTCCTTGGTCTTGGTATTCAACCACCTACGGCTGACTGGGGTTCTATGGTGCGAGATGGATCAAGGTTTATCCAATTTGTCGCCTATGATTGGACGCTGGCACTACCATCCTTGCTGCCAGCAGGTGCCGTTGCATTGTTGACCGTGGCGGTGAATTTTGTAGTCGATTGGTTCCTGCACAAAACAAGTGGGTTGCGTGATGAGCACTAATACCGAACAACGTGGCGAAAAAGGCGATATCCTGCTCGATATGCGCGACGTGCGTATTGATGGTTTCAGCGATGAACGCTGGCATGAGATTATCAAAGGTGTTGATCTCACTCTCAAACGCGGCGAAGTGCTTGGCCTGATTGGTGAATCCGGTGCGGGGAAATCCACACTTGGTAAAGCCGCCATGGGTTATGCGCAGCCGGGTTGCAAAATCAAATCCGGTTCCATCATGTTTGATGGCATTGATTTAATGGCGGCCACAGAAGCAGAGAAACGCGAACTTTGGGGATCGCGCATTGCTTATGTGGCGCAATCAGCAGCCGCATCATTCAACCCTGCCCACCGTTTGCTCGACCAAACAATCGAAGCCACCGTTGGACATAACGTAAGTTCGGAAGAAGATGCACGAAAAGACGCTGTCGAACTTTATGATTCTCTCTCCCTCCCCCATCCTAATTCAATCGGAGAGCGTTACCCGCACCAAGTTTCAGGCGGGCAGTTGCAACGTGTCATGACGGCAATGGCTATGTCCCCACGACCGGATCTCATTATTTTTGACGAACCCACCACTGCGCTTGATGTGACAACACAAGTGGAAGTTTTGCTTGCCATGCGTGAGATTGTAGAGCGGTTCAACACAGCCGCAATCTATATCACCCATGACCTTGCTGTTGTGGCACAGATGGCCGATCGCATAAAAGTTCTGCGTTATGGCGAGGAAGTGGAAGATGCCACCACGGAATCCATGTTATCAGCACCTAAAGAGGATTATACAAAATCACTATGGTCTGTGCGTGCATTGGAAAAATCGGAAAGCCCGTCTGACGACATCGTTCTTGATATTAAGAACATCGACGCAGCCTATGCGCGTTCTGTTAAAGTCCTGAAAGACGTTTCAATCAAAGTTCCACGTGGCCGAACAGTATCGATTGTGGGTGAATCCGGATCTGGAAAATCCACAACTGCGCGGGTTTTAACGGGTTTACTCCCCCCGGAAGCTGGAACGATTAAGTTCAACGGTGAAGTTCTTCCAGCCGAATTGAAGAACCGCAGCAAAGATCAGCTGCGCCGCATCCAAATGATTTATCAAATGGCCGATACCGCCATGAACCCCAAACAAACTGTGGGTGAAATCATCGGGCGACCATTGGATTTCTACCACGAACTCAGTGGCGCAGATCGCGACAAACGCGTTTCTGAATTGCTAGACTTGATCGAACTGGATGACAGTTTTATCGACCGTCTCCCAAGCGAATTGTCCGGCGGTCAAAAGCAACGTATTTGCATTGCGCGCGCGTTAGCTGCAGAGCCCGAAGTGATTATCTGCGACGAAGTAACATCCGCTCTCGACCAGATTGTTCAAGAAGGTATCCTCAAACTACTCCTGCGTTTGCAGAAAGAATTGGGCATTACCTATTTATTTATCACCCACGACATTGCAGTTGTAAGTGCGATTTCAGATGAGATCGTCGTGATGTTCCAAGGTGAAGTGGTTGAACAAGGTTTGAAAAGCCAAATCCTACAACCACCCTATCCCGATTACACCCAATTACTGTTATCATCAGTTCCGGAAATGGACCCTAACTGGCTCGATAAATTTGTAGAAGCTCGCGATTGAGCCTCAATAATAAATCAAAAATTTAGTTGTTTAACCTCGGCCTCTTGCGCCACCGGGTTTCCCGCGACCACCAGCATTCCCGCCACCGCCACTGCGAGGACCACCGAACTTTCCTGACCTTGGTTTACCGGAACGTGCGCCCTTTGCGTGATGTGGTTTGCCTTTAGGCTGGTCAGAACTTCCACCTGTACTTTCAGATTTGTTGCGACGTGCATTGCGTCGGGCACCTGAACCTGTACCGCTTGCTCCGCCACCTTCAGCTCCTTGGCGTTTCGGGCCATTTCGTCTTGCCCCTTCGCGCTTTGGTTGTTCACGACTAGATGCTTGACGGTGTTCTGCCGGGCGACCTTCTGCAGGAGCCTCAGCTTCACGTTTACCGCCACCACGGCGCGGATGTTTTTTGGGCGATGGTTTACCTATCGAGCGCCCCTGTGATCGTTGTTTCTTTTTGGGCGTTCCATCGCCACCGCGATTACCGCCTTTGTTACGCTGCCCGCGCTTTGGTGGATCAACCGGCGCATGGTCTTCACTACCGTCGCCATCTTCAATCGGGATTTCAATCCCCATCACCTTTTCAATTTGCCACAAAAGCTTGCGTTCATCAGGCGCACAAAACGCAATCGCACGCCCCTCACGTCCTGCACGTGCGGTACGTCCAATACGGTGAACATAGTTTTCGGGCACTTCGGGCAAGTTGTAATTGTAAACGTGGGTTACGCCAGAAATATCGATACCGCGCGCAGCCACATCAGTCGCCACAAGAATATTTGCCTTACCGGTTTTGAACTCTTTCAACGCACGGTCGCGTTGCCCTTGGCTTTTATTGCCATGGATGGAAACCGCTTTGAAGCCGCTTGCAACAAGGTGTTTCATGAGTTTCTCAGCACCATGCTTGGTGCGGGCAAACACCAAAGACACAGCATCCGGATTCTCCAAAAGCGCATCTTTGAGATATTCGGTTTTAGCGCCAGATAGAATGAAACGAACGGACTGTTGCACTTTCTTGACTGCTGTTCCAGGAGGTGAAACCTCAATACGAATTGGGTCGTTCAAAAACGCCTTTGATAAGTCCTCAACAGTTTTCGGCATGGTCGCTGAAAACAACATGGTTTGACGCGGCTGTCGCAACAATCTCGCAATTTTGCGTAAGGGATGAATGAACCCCATATCAAGCATTTGGTCTGCTTCATCGAGCACCAAGAATGATGTTGTATCGAGCTTGAGTGCACCACGTTCTGTAAGGTCCAACAAACGGCCTGGGGTCGCAACGAGAATATCAGTCCCCTTCATCAAATGTTTAATCTGCGAATTGATCGATTGACCACCCACAACAGAACTCACCCAAATCGGGGTTCCCTTCACATAGGTGCGCAGATTATCCGCAATCTGGTTCACCAACTCGCGCGTTGGCGCCAAAATGAGAGAGCGCGCTGATTTCACTTCCGGTCGCGCACCATCTTCCAGCAATTTATGGACCAGCGGCAAGCCAAATGCAGCCGTTTTACCAGTGCCTGTTTGGGCAAGCCCCATCACATCATGGCCTGACAGGACATAAGGGATGGCTTGTTTTTGGATTGGTGTCGGGGTCGTAATACCCTGATCACTGAGCGGGCGCAGCAATTTGCTGTTCAGCCCCAGTTCGGCAAATTCAGACATTTTATAGCTTTCATAAGGTGCACCCGGCTACCAATATGAAAGCAAGTGCATGGCGCTGGGTTTCGTACCCGCGCGACAAGAGAGGGTATCCTCTCCTGACGGTATTAAGTCAAGCACGATAGGGCGTGTGGGTCAAAATGACGGTTAAGTCGAAACTATCGACTTCTATACATTGGGCATTCTGACTTTATTTTCCAGTGCCAGAGCTTTGCCAAGCGCGTTATCACGTTTGTAAACATCGCTGAAGAATTCAACCTTTCCAGCATCATTTGGCCATGCCGTAAAATAAGAAACGTAGACATGGACTTTAGATTTTAAACGTTGCGTCTTGTTCTTGCCTTGGTTGATTTGAGCTGAAACATCGCTGATAGATGTTCCAAGCACCGCAGCTGCCATCTTGCGTGGTTCGGCCAATCGAACGCAGCCATGGCTGTAGGCACGCTGACTGCGTTTGAACAAGCTTTTGGCAGGTGTATCGTGCATGTAAATCGAATGCTTGTTCGGGAACATAATTTTCAATTCGCCCAGCGCATTCTTTGGCCCCGGAGGTTGGCGCACGTTGTAAGGGAAATTGGCCCCAACAGACCACCAATCCACACTGGAAGATGAAATACGACGACCTCTGGTGTTCGTAACTTCATATCCTTTATTATCGAGATAGCTCGCATTACGGCGAAGCTTAGGCAACATTTCGTTGACCAGAATAGATCGCGGAATGCCCCAATACGGATTATATTCTACGTAATCGATCGTATCATGGAAGAAATTTGTCTGATTGGATTCTTTGCCCACAACAGTGCGCATAGAAAGTTTCTTCAAGCCATCTTTATACAAAGTTGCGCGATAAGCCGGCTGATTGATAAATACGTGGTTCGGCCCCAAACGATCGGGATGCCAACGCAAACGCTCCATCGCATACAAAACCTTGTTCAGTTTCACAGCAGGGTTGTCGCCAATCATGCGTGCAATTGTGTTGCGACCCACAATTCCATCAGGCTTTAGTTTTTTAGACCGTTGAAAGTCCTTCACCAGCGCCACAACATCGTCTTCGTAAAGACCTTCAGAGTGATCGACAGCAAAGACATCGAAGTGGTCCGCCAGCATGTCATTGTCTGCCTTGCGGCGAATGCTTTCGACAATATTGGCAACTTGATCGTTTGTTTGGCCCGGACGAATGAAAGTTCCCGATTTAATCGAAACGGCTTTGAAACCTTTGGAGGTTTCACGCAATTTTTTAAGCTCGATCCGCAAAGCAGCAAACGCTTTGTCTCTCGGATGTGAGTTCAGCAGAACATTTTGCGGATCATCAGCCTTCGAAAGATTGCTTAACGACTTTAAATAGTTGTTCTGCAAACCTTTGAAATCATGATAGCCACTGACACGGTTTGGGTCCACCAACCCGTGGCGTGCATCATTTGCATAGCGCAACGCATTGACGGTCAGGGTAAATTCAAACTCCATAGCAGCTTGCAACATGAGATCGCCGTCAACAGCAGCATCGAACAAATAATCAGGCACTTGATAATGATCAGCAGTCAGTCCAAACGCATCAGCATCTTCTAAAACAGAGATCAGCTCTTTAGCACTTTGGGTCGGCTGACCTGTGCCATCAATCCAAAGAAACTCTGGAGATTTTTTATAATGCGCGGTGATCGCTTTAGAGAGTGATTTAGGCGCTCTCAGTGAAATTCTCGACAAATGTTGCGCCCCCGCAGACAGATGCATGACGGGTTTTACAACCTCAACCTCAGGTTTTACATCGACAGAACCAACACTTGTTGTATCCGGCTCTAATGGTCTCACTGGTGATGAAGTTAGAATGACCGTTGCTTGTTCTGATTCAATATTTTGCAATTTGGTTTCTTGCAATTTTGACATTTCATCAGCAAGCAATTTTGCATTGTAAGCAGTGAATGCGCCTGTAAGTGCAGTGAGTTTCACGGTTTGAATGGAGCGCGGGAAGTAAGTTTTAAAACCTACTCTCTCAATTTTTGCAGGCTTTGCAGCAGTCGTTCTGCGCTTTTTCTTTATTGCATCACTTCTTTTTCGCTTCGTGCGATTAATAGCTTGCTGTCTGCGGCGCTCTTGCTCTTCCCACAAACGAATACGGCGCTCCTGTTTGCGCAAGCGACGTTCTTGGCGGCGTTTGGCAGTTTTGGGAAACAGTGATTCAAACAGGCTTCTTGCTTCCACTTGCGCCGGCATAAAAGCCGGCGAAGCAACAGTCAGAAAAGTGGACGCAAGAGCGAGTGTTAAAATTTTACGCATGAACGGAAACCATCTAGATTAGGAAGATTTGTCACAGTTTTTGTAACCGATTGGATCGACACTCCCAGATATCGATTGCTATCGTATTAAGACGTCGACATTATTTTCATAATTTTGCACACTTACGTAACGTAAATCAACACCTCAAAGATAACAACTTCGCGGGTGTGACAATAAAGCGACCCTGCACGCGTAAAAGCGCTAAGCTTTATAGGCCTCGATTGGCCTCAAACTGGCCGTGTTTTCGGTATCGTACCATATAGTTCGGCAATATAGACCCAATAGATTGAGGTGTGATCCCTAGCCCTTCAAGTGTGTTGCTCGTATTTTCAGCAGAAGCAGACACCACGTTGTCGGTTTTCAACATTTCCACTTGATCAGGCGTTATGGGTGCACCGGGCGCATATTGAGCCATTCCACCAATCGCTTTCGCAATCCCAAATGGTAACGAGATAAATCCGCGCGATCTTTCAATAATCGCCAGCATTTTTTCAAGGCATGCTTTGAACGTTAGCACCTCTGGTCCACCCAACTCCAAAACTGTACCGGGGGCGACTTTGCCATCAACTGCCAACGCAATTGCTTCCGCCACATCGCCCACGTAAACAGGTTGCAATTTGGTTTGCCCGCCACCAATCAAAGGCAGCACCGGTGCAAGACGTGCCATCGCGCCAAAACGATTGAAGAAATCATCTTCTGGACCAAACACGATGGAAGGTCGCATAATAATAGCATCTGCAGCTGCTTCACGTACCAGCTGTTCGCCAAGTGCTTTCGTACGCAAATAGCTGGCATCGGAATCAAGATCAGCACCAATCGCAGACATTTGAATCATTTTGGCACCAGCAATCGTTGCAGCTTCTGCAACCCAACCAGCTCCACGGGCTTGCAAACTATCGAACTTTTGCTTGCCGCCTTCAGCCAAAATACCAACAAGATTGATCACAACATCAGCCCCTTCCACCGCACGATCAATAGACCAGCGGTAACGTAAATTGGCTTGGACACAGTGGATTTGCCCAACATTGCCAAGGGGTTGTAAATGTCCGGCCAAATCGGGTCTACGACAGGCAACGCAAATCCGGTAGCCACGTTTGACCAAAGCACGAACCACATGGCGGCCAACAAAACCGGACCCGCCAAATACGGTAACAAGTTTTGGTCCTTGGTTGGATGAATTCGATTGGGTCATAGAGCAACTCCGGCATGGATTTTCTGTGCGCGCGGTTCGTCGCGCATTTTGGTTCTATCTGCATTGAAAACTGAACGAAAGCCCTGCCGCACTCAAACCAGCCAAGAATTCGAAACAATCGTATTTCTCATTACTCCTAATGAAAAACAGAACACACTTTCAACGATGTGATTTAACCGCACATCCACGCTTCAAAGGAGATTGACACACCGCCACCAGCCCCCTAGACACGCTTCGCAGCCCCTTCTGATGCCCAGATGGCGGAACTGGTAGACGCGCTAGCTTCAGGTGCTAGTTTCCTTATGGAAGTGGAGGTTCGAGTCCTCTTCTGGGCACCACCAACCCCGATCATAGCTACTCAAAACCCTTGTTTCATAAGGTTTTTCATGTGATAAGGTACTCATAGATACCCAACATTACCCACCCAATACCCAGCATTTCTGGGTAACAAATTGGGTAACGGGCGAGTCTGAAACAAAAACGGGAGTTTCGTTACCCAATTGCGTTTGACCGATTTAAAAATTCGCAAGCTTAAACAAAGAGATAAGCCCTACCGACTGAGTGACGGTTTGGGCCTCTATTTGCAGGTTCAACCCACCGGGTCGAAACTTTGGCAATTGCGCTATCAATTCATGGGAAAAGAGAAGCTTTTGTCCATGGGTAAATACCCTGCGATATCTTTGGCAAAGGCTAGAGAAAAGCGAGATGAAGCTAAGACGCACTTAGCAGAAGGAATCGACCCAGCAGTTCAAAAGAAAATCGACAAAATCGACGCAGAAACGAAAGCTCGGATGACTTTCAAGCAAATCGCTGACGAGTACTATGACAATTTAGTCGATCGTGGTTTGGCAAAAGCTACCTTGCGAAAGAAACGCTGGCACATTGATGAACTGGCCAAACCGCTTCATTCCCGCCCTATTGATCAAATCACCGCAGCAGAATTGCTGCACCTGTTAAAGCCGATCGAACGAAGTGGACGCAGAGAGACTACAAAGAAGCTGAGAGCCACCATTTCTGCGGTGTTTAGACTGGCAATGGTAACCATGCGAGCTACTGCAGATCCATCTGCTGCACTGAAAGACGCACTACTTCCGCCGAAAGTTAAACCGCGCGCCGCAATTATCGATGAAAAAGAGTTCGGTGAACTACTTCGGCGATTGGACGCCTACAAAGGTTGGCCCACAATACCAGCTGCCATGAAGTTTCAGATATTGACCGGGACCAGACCCGGCGAGGCCCGTGGCGCACGAAAACATGAAATAGACTTAGATGAACGCAGTTGGACAATTCCTGCCACCCGTATGAAAATGCGCCGTGAGCATAAAATACCACTATCGAAACAGGCGTACGAGATAGTACTGGAAAATTGGTCGAAGTTTGATGAAGTAACACTCATCTTCCCTTCCCTAGTCTCAACTCGAAAACTTTTGTCAGAGAATGCTTTCAACACCGTTCTACGCCGTATCGGCTATTCGGGCGAAGAAGTAACTGCCCACGGCTTTCGCTCCACGATCAGTACCATTCTAAATGAACGACAACACAACCCAGACGTAATTGAAGCCGTGTTAGCCCACCAAGATCCAAACGCCATCCGCCGAACCTACAATCGCGCCGGCTATTGGGAACAGCGCGTCAAGCTAATGCAAATATGGGCGGATCTATGCGACGAGTTGAGGCAAAAATGATGCCTCCATTTGATGACAGTCACAATTGGGGGAGAGCGGTCATTGGGCACATTCTTGTGTATCCATGTTTGTTTGAAAAAGCAGACAAACTCTTGACTAAAACCACCAACACAAAACATTAAAATTCTGGTGAAAATTTTGTGCGCTTTTACTATTAGTAGCGCTATTTGAAACTCTCATTTGCTTCAACAAGTTTGTTCCATGAAACGTCTCTTTGTACGTGCCATTTTTGCTCTTAAACAATTTTTTCATAATGGATTTACCGTTAACACCATCGCCAGGGTATGAATAATCCGGAATTTCCATCTCCTTAGAGATTAGGGGCTCATCGGCAAGTATTATGTTTTCAGTACACCGATCTGCGATACAAATTTTAATTCTTGCATCAACAATGCCAATTTTTTTCAAACGGTGCCTTATCAATATACTAATTTCTTCCGAACTCTCTGGTCTATCTTCTCGGTCAAACCAAACAACCACAAAATCGGGGTTTCTATCCAAAATCAAATATTTATTTTCAATCTGATCGGCCATCATATCTACAGTCCAGCCGGATCCGTTATCAATACTGACAACTCTAACGTAATTAAAATTTCTATTTATAAAAATTTTCTCCATAGCCCCTTCGACAAAGGCTAGGATTTCAGGATAATGCGCCTGATGCATAGTAATACCCTAGTCCAAACCCGGTGGCATTTATTTGTTCACGAACCTTGTCAGGGTCTGAGAGTCTCTCACAAACAGTTTTTTTATCATCGTATTCAAACAATATTAATTCGCTTGGAGCGCAGGAATTAACAACAGTTTCACTGTGAGTAGATAGAATCATATATTTTCCATACGTATTTTCTTCAAAAGACTCTCTAATAAGATCAATTAAATAAGATTGAACTGTTGGATGTAGAAAGTTCTCTGGCTCTTCAACAGAAGATGGACCTTCTTTCAGCGTTATCAACGCAACTAAGGCAAGCCATTTTATTGTGCCGTCGCTCAGTCCAGGGAACGGAATCTTAATCGGATTATCTTTTCCTACAATCATGTTCCCTGAAAATCGACCAGTATTGATATCACGATCAATTTCAATATTCTTCAACTCTGGATAGATTACAGCCGTCCAGTGTTGAATTATCTCAAATGCTTCCTCGTCAAAGCGCGACATGTACACTGAAGGTCGCGTTGCTTCGCGATTGAATGATTGCAGATGATAAAGGGTAGACGTTAGGCCACTTCCATCTTTTTTAATCATGGGAGGTGTTGTCATCTCGTCTGGATAACGTGCATTATCTGGTAGTACATTAAATGTACCCCCTTGAGTTATTGTGTTTCTCACTGCCTCTAAACTCAAGAACGGTCGGCGTGATGATAGAAGACTTCTATCAGGTTCAAGATCTTCGAATTCTGCCATTTCAAAAATCTCATCCGCAGTCTTTCGTCTGGTCAACCTGGAAGGTTGTAGCGGGTTGTTGTTATTCAATTTTTTGAGGCGTGGTCCGATTTTGATTTTAGTCTCAAAGTCATGCTTACCGCTTTTTCTTGTGATTTTTATTGACCCAATAAAGGGTCTAGGAAATCTTGATTCAAGATGCTGAAGTCTGTGAAATCTGACTTCCTCTTCTGAAATATATACGCTGGAAGTCGGATTATCGAACCTAATTTTTATAATGTGTTCGAAACGAAATTTGCGGTCAGGCGCTTCAAAATTATCTCGAAGATATCGGTCTTTAGGTAAAACCGATGTTCCGCAAGTTCGACAGGTAATCTCAGGATTTCTACGCGCTTTAAGATTCTCAAGGCTGAAGATTCTTCGCATGCCCCCATGCAAGGAAATCCCGCGAGACACCCCCCCTCGGAGAGCGTCATTCAAAAAATCAAGGAAATCTATAAAGTTGGTTTTCCCAGATCCGTTTGGCCCTACCAGGACATTTAGCCCAGGCATCAGGCCTATTTGGAATTTTTGCAAAGACCGAAAACCGTCGATTTCATATTTGATGGAAGGGGAGATCATATCAATACTTCTAAGCAAAAGAACGCGATTTCAATGTGCATGCCGAATACTACTCTTTAGGTTTACTGTCCACGAATATAGACATGCATTTGAGATTGTCGACCAGGCTGTACATAGGCCGAGTGAAAAGCCCATCAAAGTCGGCTTTGGGTAAATTGAACTGCTGTCTCTTGGATAAAAAGAACGTCCGCAAAGGGCCGTTAGTGCTTAAAACAGTTTTCGCGGTGCCACGATAAAAACTCGAATCTAGGGCGGTCTGCTTGTCGTTCTGGAGCCAAAAGCTGCCCAGTTTTATTGATCATTGAGTTAATGGCATCCGCATCATTGGCCTGTCTGCTGACCAGTACTTCCAGATCATCTGACAACCCGACCAGCCCTCTGTCGAACATCCAATGAGCCGTTCCTGTCAGGGCAATTCCATTGCTGACAATGTCTGGCCCGTTAAACTCAACTGGCTTAATATGAGCGGCTTCGACTTCAGCTCTACCGCCTCCATTGATCAACTTAAGACCGGTGATCGCACAACGCGAACCGTAAACACGCAACACATTCTTTCTAAAATTTCGATCTCGCACAGCTCGCTTCGTCAACTGCGTAACACGCTCTCTAGGCGAAGTAACTTTATACGGCATTTGCTCTTCACGAAAACCATCATCATTGGCAGCCTCATCAATCCGCGGCAGGACATCGGTATCGCTACCAAGACCTCGTTCGACAATACGAACAAAATCTTCTGGAGAAAGTGGACGGACAGCAGCCTGTGCCCTGCCCGAAATATTGCCCTCAGCGTTCAACAAACCACGTTCCAGCAAACCCTCACTGTCTCGAAAAGAAACTGGATCGCCGAAATCAAGATAGGTACCGGGTTCAATTACAGCCAAAAACATTTCAGCATTTCGCGGGTCAGGAATAATTTCTTGAACTCTTGCGATCGCAAAATACCCCTTCGTATCTCTCACTTTGCTCGGTTCAAGATAAACAATCCAATCGCCCTCACTTAGCTTAGCTCGCGACAAATATTGCTTCGGAAATTGATATCGCTCCGACGGGACGTCATCATAAATTGAATCTGTTCTATGAAGGAAAACACTAAAGGCCATTGGCGAAACATGCCTGCAAATTAGTTCCTTGCCAATCCAACAAACATACTCATTTGCAAAGTCCCATTGTGAAATTCGAAACCGAAAAACCGATTGCACAGGTGTCTGCGATTGTTGAAAAAATCCCAACACACTGCCCCTTCCCAATTTATAGATTTTGCTGCTAGCCTCTCATCACCCTAGGGCTTCAACCCTGTGGGCATCATGATGCTCCTCAAACACGAGGAGTAATCGTGATGAAACTGTTATCTAAGCGCCAACTGAAGGAGTTGGTTTTGTATTCCCCTCAGCACATTGCAAGGCTGGAAGCTGCCGGTGAGTTCCCCAAGCGGGTAAAGCTAGGCAACAACCGAGTTGGATGGATTGAACAGGAAATATTGGACTGGCTTCAAGATCGGATTGACGCCCGTGAATAACAACTCTGATCTCTCCTTTTAGGCGAGAGCGAAGAAGGCCGATGGCAACATCGGTCTTCTTTTTTTGTGTCGTAGTCCGTTTCATACTTGGGGATACGCATGGGGTTTCGGTATCCCCAATTTTTGTGTGTTCTTATCCCTAAGTCATAGATGAACATGGATCATCATATGTAATCATCTGATTTCTGTAAGTTTTTGTGGCTCCTTCACTTTATTAAGTGAAGTCCCGCCCTTCAAACAATCATCACCTTCTCTTCCCCACCATAATAATAGGCCCCTCTCTTCCAGCTTTACTCTTGTAAGACACACCTGTTCGGTGTTGTATTAACAATAGGGGTATTTATCTGAGGGGATATAAATGAACCTATTGTTTTCTCGTTCGCAAATGCGAGCTTCTTTTCTTTCTCTTATCCCATTGCGGATTGGTGGTACCGTAACATTCAAACTGCGAGCCGAACTTGAATTGTCTGACGAAGAGTTGGCGCTGGCTCGAAAATACTCATTCACAAAAGCAACATTGATAGCGAGCAATACGGCTGAAGATTTGTCGAAGGCCTACAAGCCATCAATCTTCATCAGCATACTGATTTCACTGGGTGCTGCCGTTTTGATTGCAAACTCGCCCTTAGGACGAGGGGTCGAAGGGATCCTCTTTGCGGTTGCATCGGTACCTGCAGCGGGGTTTTTGAGTTTCGTAGTGTTAACAGTTTTATACTTCTTCACATTACGCACACATGTGAGCGTCGATCAGTTGATGAACGGTGGGCGCATGTTCTCTTGCCACAGTGTTGTTGAGCTTGATGATCAGGAGGAAGAGATCCTCGATATCTGCAAACGGTTCTATCTGACATTAGAGAAAGCAAAGAATTGGGGCGGGCGCGAAATCAATCCCTTGCCTGATGGTCAGCCTTTCTATTTGGATGATCCAGAAGGTAGTGAGCGCCAGGTGGCAATTGATCGGGCCATGCATCAAGCAGGTCAGGTGACCCGGAAACTGATGACACCCTTCACAGTTAGTGGACAAACACCTCAATCCAGTGGAACTGCACCACCACCTAAAAAACCAGCAGGCTATCAAAGCCCAACCGAAAAGTTGATGTCCAATTGGGTCGGCAAAAAACCGGTGAGTGGGAAGCCTTCTTCTGACACCCCTCAAACAAATGCTAGCAAGCCGACAACTGAATCTTCGACAGGGGCACAGCAACCGCAAACTCCTCAATCTCATCAAGCATCGACCAGCAAACCTACGGCTGCATCATCGAGAGATTCCCACCCATTTGCCCCCAAGCCACCAGATGATGGATCACCCAGTTTTTGATCGGATTGTAGTGTTATGAGCGATCCAATCTATTCAGGCTGGGGCAATCGAACTCGTGTTAAGGGCGCTATCAAACAGTCAATGCTGAATGCAGACATTCGACGACGGTCTGCCCATCTTGCTCCATCCCTCGATGCGCTTCGTGCCGAATTGAAGAGCTTGACCCTAGATACCGAACAGGGTGTTCGCAGACTGGCGGGCATGATTGCCAAAGATATTCTGATTGCATTGGGTGCTGATGAACATGTGGTGACTGACCTTCCGTTTCACTCTCATCTGACAAGTGTCATTGCATCTTACTTTCAATATGAGGACTTGTTCTCCCTCCCCTCCAACATATCTGCTGATGGTGTGTTGGCTCGTTCAGACCTGTGGTTGATGGAAGAAGGACTGGGCCAACTTCATTTGGTGTTGACCAACTTTGATCAGATCACAGGCGATATTGCTGACATGTTCTGTGTCTTCGTCGATCCAATCATTGATCAGCATCCAAGCCTCATTGCACCAGAAAGCGCCAATGGATGTGTTAGAAGCGATGATCTCTCCTTTTCTGTGCCTCTTGTAGAAGCGACCGCAAAACTTCCTGAGCTTGTCGAGATCATGGTGCAGCTGCCCTTTGCACCTGAACTGGAGACATTCTCATCCACGGCGCATCACAGGGAACGTTTGGAATATAATGTGGTTGTTGCATCAGGCGGCATGCCAGGTGATCCAAGAGGCCTACGCAATCCGCGCATGCCCACCAAAGCCTTGCCCATGGCTCCAACCAATCTTATCGAGACTTATCTAAACGGTACACCGCTGAATGAGCTTTTAAATTTTCGCGTTCCTGTTCCCATTCCCTTGTCCACGCGTTTTGAACATCACCACATTGTTGCGGGTTCCGGTCACGGCAAGACACAAACTCTGCAGCATCTCATTCTGCATGATCTTAACGCTGTCATGAACGGTCAGCGCTCTATTGTCGTGTTAGACAGCCAAGGCGATCTCATTCGGAATATATCCAGTCTGTCTCTGTTCGCGCCGGGACAACCTTTGGCAGATCGTTTGGTTCTGATTGATCCCACGGACGTGGAATATCCAGTAGCCCTCAATTTGTTTGATGTGGGCATGGATCGCATCAAGCAATATTCCCAACTTGATCAAGAACGCACGATTAACGGTGTGTTGGAACTCTATGACTTTGTCTTGGGCTCTTTGCTTGATGCCAAGATGACACAGAAACAATCTGTTCTGTTTCGCTACACCACAAGATTGATGCTTCAGATACCTGGCGCAACCATCGCCACATTCCGTGAACTGTTGAGCGAAGGCGGATCAGCAAAGTTCCGACCCAACATTGAAAGACTGACCGGTTCAGCAAGAGACTTCTTCGAAACCCAATTTGACAGTCGTGAGTTCTCCCAGACCAAAGATCAAGTTCAACGTCGTTTGTGGGGCATCTTAGAGAACCAGACTTTCGAGCGTATGTTCCTACATCCAAAATCCAAACTGGATCTCTATTCCGAGTTAAATGCAGGCAAAGTCATTCTCATCAACACAGCCAAGGAATTGCTGAAAGAGGAAGGCACAGAGTTCTTTGGGCGCTTCTTCATTGCGATGATTGCTCAGGCTGCACAAGAACGTAGTGTTATTCCTGAACATCTGCGCATGCCCACCTTTGTTTATGTGGATGAAGCATCTGAATATTTTGATGAGAACGTCAGCACCATTCTTTCGCAGGCGCGCAAATACAAAGTCGGCATGGTTTTATCCCATCAATTCCTAGGCCAATTGGGAGGTGGTTTGAAAGAAAGCGTCTTTGCCAACACGTCGATCAAGTTTGTTGGTGGTGTGACAAACAACGATGCCAAAGCAATGGCTGCAGAAATGCGTACGGAAGCATCGTTTATCACTCATATGGATAAGTTAGAGTTGGCGGCATACGTACGCGGCACAACCAAAGGCTCTATTGGTATCAAGATCCAATATGGCCAGATGGAACGCCTTCCGCATTTGTCCCCACAAGAGCAATTCGTTCAGCGGGAGATCATGCGTCAGCGCTTTGCTGTTCATATTGATGAGGTCGCACAAGCTAGTGATCCGTGGAACACATCCGATCATGAGGATGTCTCTCATGACGATTCAAGTTCTGGTTCTGATGAAACTGGATCTGATGATGATGACAGTTCTCCTCCGCCATCTGGAACAAGCAAACCTGAGGCTTGGGATTAGTTGAGGGTTAAACCAATCAAATTGCAAAATGTGATAATTGAGCATCAAGATACATAGATGTCCTGGGCCACCCGCTGCAGCTCATAGCGCACGTTGAATGATGCGTATCTGTTTGCCATCAAACCCTATGCAATCAGGACTGCCAAAACGATTGGACATTTTGGGACGTCGGTCGCGCTTTAAACGCCAACCGACGGGCAAACGAACCGTACTCACAATTCGTGATATCGAAATCTTCCGTTTGCTCTGGCGCTATCGTTATCTGTCGTCCGATCGTATCGTCTCGCACTTCAACCCAGGAAGTCCCAACCGGTTGAAAGAGCGCCTTGGCGATCTCTTTCATGAGACCCACCACATCAACCGACCTCCTGCCCAATGGCGCAGAGCTAGGGCGGAACAGTTTCCTTCGACATATGAACTGACTAAGATTGGACTGGAAGCATACGCCGACGCGGAAGCTGAGCTTACACTTCCCTCTCCCGCTGTCAGTTTTGGTGGAGCGATCAATCGTCGGATACTGCAGTTCAATCATGCACAACAGATCAGTGAGGTTCTTTTTGACATTGAGCAGTTGAGTATGGGCTCACAAACCAAACGCTTAGTCATTGAACACGACATTCTGGAAAAAGCTTCCGCAAAACTCAAACGCAAAATTGAACACACCAAACTTGATGTGGCTATTCCAAAATCAAAGTTCATGCCGCTTCAAAAAGCACCGTTCAAAACACAGATTGTTCCTGATGCTCTGTTCGGGATCGAACACATCGATGGCAAAGCATCCACTTATCGCTTTTACGCCCTTGAAGTGGAGCGCAAGAACCCCACGCGCAGAGGCACCCTGGAAAAACCAAGTGCCCTCAAAAAGCTGCTCGCCTATAAGGCACTCCTCAAAGCCAATACATTGCGCAAACAACTTTCGCTTCCCCACCTGCATTTGATCATTGCAGCGGAAACACCAGAGAAACTTCTTAAAATCATGGGGATGGCTGACGAGATCTGGAGCAAAGACCAGCAATCGTTTTTGCTGTTTGCTCCGCCAGAACAGTTAAGGCAATCCAGTTCTGATAAACCAGATCCCTATTCACCGTTTATGGAAATCACCAAGAAATGGTTTGAGCATTTCCAGCCTTGATTGCCTGCAACAATCAAAAAGCTAGACGGCTCATTTTTTGAATTTGAACCTCCGCACGTAAGTCAGCGTCCCACCCCAACTTTCCTTGCGCACTTCCAGATACCCTTTCTTCACAAGTTCATTCACTTGAGCATTGAATGCAGGCCGCCTGATGCCTCGCTGGTCCGCCATCACCTGTTGACTTGGTGCCCTCGTTCCTTGGTCGGCCAGAACGGAATAGGTCAGAATTGCGCCATCTCCAAGATTGGTGTCCTCAAGCAGCGCCACTGGCACTTGCACAAATCCCCCTATCGAAAAGTCATCTCCATCTTGAAATTCAATGTCGAAACCTTCACCTCGATCAGGAACAATAACGTGCCCACCTTTGGCAACCCGGCATAGGATTTCATAAGTATTAGCTCGAGCTGATCCATTTTGACTAATGTTGATGAAACCATTGTCTTGCAAGCTTTTAAGATTGCGCCTCATCTGACGATCGGTCTTACCTCGCATAGCCCCCAAACTCCCCTGCGATGGAAAACAAGTTGGATGTTGCCAGGCAAATGACAGAAGCAAGAGATGGGTGATCTTGTCGCCATCCGACAGCGATTGAGAAAACAGGACAACTCTCGGCAACTGAACAAAGCCGCGCAATGTAATGTCATCGGCATCTTTCAGTTGGCTTGGGTAACGCTGCAGCATAGACCGCACATGTTCTGGGGCGTTTATTTGTTTTGTTGGTTCTTCGTTCATAGGAATTGAGTTTATCGACGTCGAACGAGGACAACGGCCTGTCTGAATTTGTCCCTTCTAAATGATGAAGCGCAAAATTCTCGCAATGCAGTCTGTTCGAATTTGTCCCTCAAATTATATCATCCAACTGAGCATACCGCTGTCTGCAATTGTGGATTACTCAGCCCTCATCATGTGGATATCTCAAACCAAATGACTCCTTCCTGTCCTACGGTTCGGACAGATCAAAGACATTCCTCCTTATATAAAATATTCATTCAATATGATGGGCTGACAGATCGTGTTCCAAACGAACAATCCACACTCTGTTCGAATTTGTCTTACAAAATTGCCAAGGAAAAGGTCTGATTGGGGTGAGCACAAAAATCGGCAAAAATGATCAGGCCTGCCTAAAGTTGCCTGTTCGAAAGTGTCCCTAATTCTTCGGATAGAAGTGTTCGAAATCTGTCCGTCAATTTAGTTGATCTCACTTTTTACGGAACTCTTTCGGTAAATTCACGGTCACTTCACGGCACCTCGCGAGAACTTGGTCAACGCTTTCAATTCTCTGACATTTCAAACGATATTGAAAGTTCATGATATCGGCTTTGGGGGAAGGGCATGGAAGTGATGAAGGGCCATTTGAGCAGTATCCGTCGCAGCGTAAGTTCAACATTTGTTTGCGTTGTAACAATCGTCTTGGCAACTGGCTGCACAGCTGGGATCAAGGGAAGAGCAGATGTACCATCCTACATAGCTAAATCACCTTCCAGATCGGTGTACGCAGAAGAAATATCGATTCAACTTGGATCTGCAAATGCGGCGCAAGCTGCATATTGTTTAGCTGATCCTTCAGCATGCCCGTTGGACGGCGCTGGAAGTTTATCCCGCGAGAAACGATTGCTCGTTGAACAATCTGTTCAGATTAATTCCAGTGAGGACGCGCTGGCTCGATACAGAAATAACTATCTAAACTCCATGATGAGTGCTCACGAACTCGCACTGCAAGACTATGCACGTCAGCTGTCAATTGAAGGGCGCGGTGGTTCCTTTGCAAAACACTTAGCCACTCTTGGGCTCGCATCTGCGGCCTCAATTACCGGATCGGAAAAAGCATCAAGTATCCTAAATGTTTTGACTACTGCAGTTGTTGGTGTCGGAGATGGTTACAACCAAGAGGTTCTCTTAGGGAGCACAATTTCTGCCTTACTCAATCAAATGAAGGCAGACCAGTCTAAAAAGCGAAACTGGATTGTTGGCAGAATGTCAAAGTCAAACGCTAGTTATCCGTTGTCGGCCGCTAGATTAGACATAACAGAACTAGGTTCCAACGTTTCAATAGACTCAGCCATTGCGGCCATCCAAGAACAAGCAGAAAGCGCCAAAAAACAGGCCGTTGAAAAAGAAAACCTTGCCCGCACCATCTCTTTTTCAAAGGGCAAATATTCAGATCGGCTGCAAGTTTGGTTTGATGTCGATGATGAGAAGTTACACCAATCTCGCATTGAAAACGCGGAGGCTTTTTTGAAGAAAAACAACGTCAGCGTATCATTCTATGAGGTCTATTCCCAACCAGATAAATACGCAGAGTGGCACGAAAAACTGATCAATGAATTCAACATCCCATAAGGAGCAAACATGGCTGAACCTGTGACAATCACAAATGTCGATAACAACGAAAGGGCAATTTTCTTGGCCCGTCTCTTGAAACGCGAATATCCGAATTGGAATATCAAGAAATCCAAACAAATTGATGGAAACTACAAAATCACTGCGACACCTTGATGTTTTTTCAAACTAGCGCAGCAAGTAATCATCATTTGTTCAGTAGCGCTGACTCTCTCAGAGTTTTACTCAGACTGAAGCGTTCCTGAATATCTTGAATCGATGTTGATTGATCGAACGATTTCAGTTCTTCAAGAGTTTGATCCAATTTTTTCTGGTTATTTAGCTTAGCGTACATTAGCGCCAGAAAACGCTTATTAGCCATAAATTGTGAACTTTCGCTGCGTACACTTTCTCCCAATTTTGCGGCGTTGACGTAATCCCCCGCCAAAGCTGTAGAAATAAAAGCGACTTGTTCAAGTTGAGATTTATGAGGGCCAACTCCTACAATTTGGCTCGCCAAAAGTGTTAGCCTTTGCCCGTCTTCAAAATTGCCCAAGTGGGTATTGGTCAATCCAAGGTACCCGATTCCGATAGCACTTGTGGGGTTCAAGGCAACACTTTTTTCGGCCAACTCATGTGCGACCTCGTGATTTTGAAGCCAACTCGTTTGCATATATGCGCAAAGTGCCAGCACCAAAGCATTGTTAGGGTCTTCATCAATCGCTCTTTTCATAAGATCGCGCATTCGTTCCAACAAAGGCTGTCTATCCAAATCAGTGCTTTCGCCTAATCGAAATGTCAGCAAATATGCCAACCAAGACAAGTAAATGCCTTTTCTATTTATTTCATACGCACGAACCAAAAGTTTCTCCGCTTCATCCAATCGATCCGGTTGAAATGAAAACATCAGTTCCACCGCCTGAAAGCACAGTCCAGATGCAGTATCTTCTTCGGTTGGACTGCTCATGCAGCTTGTAAATTCCTTTATCGTGCGATCAACAGCCGTGTTGATCAAATGAAGCACCTCCTGCGTTTCAAGCGATAGATCAGCATTCCGTCCAACAGTTCTAATTGTGCTCAGCAAGACCTCTTTTGATGGTTTGTCGGTTAAACGCACCCCGACATTAACGCTCCCTTCAATGCCGAAAGCTTTGGTGTCGATCAATACCGTGCGCCGTTTAACTCTGCTATTCAGATCATCCTCAGGTATTCCATCAAACACTTTTATGCTTGAAGCATCAGTGAGGCTACTACACAGAACATCAGTCAAGATGTCGGAAAATAGCAGGTTTTCATTCGAATCACCTTTTATGTGATTACGTATTATGGCTGGTTCTGCTGTTGAGTATTTCAAATCCTTTGTTTTACCACCCACTTGATCAGTTGTGAGTTCCTCGTCCAATTTTTCAAATTTGGTTTCGAAATATGACCTTTGTACTGTCAGCCAGTGTTCATATTCTGGATCACGCGGATCGATGTTTTCGAGGAATACAGGTGGTTCAGGAAACTTTTTCAGAAACCCACGCAGATAGTCCATGTCGTTGATGTCTATCCAAAGCTGGCTGTTGTCTAGCGATATTTGCCGCCTATCGGAAACCAAAGTTGCCGAGTTCGTACCCAAGCTTCTCCTAATCTCTGAGAGGGTTTGTCTAAGACTGCCGAAAGCCTGCTCAGAAGAACGGTCACTCCAAAGGTGGTCTACGAGCCAACTTCGAGATCGTGTCGAGTTCGGTGCCATAGCGAGCATTGCGATAAGTGCACATGCTTTCTGAGATTTAAGCTGTAGCGTTACTCCCGATTGCTCTCGCATGCGAAAGTTACCTAGCAAGTACAATTCTATTTTCTTGCCCATATCCCCAGCCACCCAAGTCTTTGCAAATCTACCTTCTTGTAATCATCAAATTTCATTTACCACTAAACAAAAGCGTCAAAACATCGTGATTTTTACGCGAATAGAGAAATTATCGCAAAACTAAACATTGACTATTCTGGGCGTTGGTTGCCCAATTGTCAAAACATTGGGGAGAAGATAATGGCTTCTACAGGATTATCAAACTACGGCAATTACGGAAATTACGGAAACTACGGCAACTATGGTAACTATGGTAACTATGGTAATTACGGCTCATACGGGTCGAATGGTAGTACTCCCGGCGCGGCGCCGGCATTGATCAATGCCCATGCAGGGGTAGTAGGACAATGGAAATGGCAAGATTCCCCCTCAGACAATTATGTTCCAGAACAACTCGAAATGGACTCTTCTGACAATTTGGAAAGGTGGTCACCAGCAGTAAGGTCCACAATTTTTGTTGCAGAACTAGCCGAACTGTTCAAATTTACGCTCAAGCCCAAAGATAATTCAGCGAAACTAAAAGTTAGATTCACCGGAACTCACGCCAAAGATAAAAAGATAAAGGGTTACGACCCAGCCATAACGATTGCGAAGATTTATCGTCCCGATGAACGAGCTTTTGCAGAACAAATAAGCCATCTTCGAGACTACGCAGATCAACGCCAAGATCGCATGCCCGAAATTCTAACTCAGCTTGACGACATAATGTCATTTGCTGGTTCAGTCGGGTTGATGCATCCTGATACCAAACCGTGGACCTATGAATTTGTAAATGCTTGCCTTGGTGCCAGTGCCATCCCGATCATGCGTTTCAAACATGCAACGGCCAGCCGGCGTCCCATTGAATATCATGGACAGATACAACCTATGATTCAAACGCCTGCCCACTCAAGTTTCCCCAGCGGTCATGCAACACAGAGCTTCATGGTGGCGTCAATATTATCATCACTTGCAGAATTGCAAGCACCAAAACCGACTTCAACCAATCCTAGTCCAAACCCAGTCTGGCGCGAACAACTTTTTCGACATGCCGCTAGAATTGCTGAGAACAGAACGGTAGCTGGCGTTCATTTTCCCATTGATAGTATGGCAGGCGCGATGCTTGGCGTTTCATTGGCCGATTATTTCATGAATCGTTCAAGTTCAAAGCCTTCTATATTTCAGGCATGGCGTTTTGACCCAACCCACTACGGAAAAACTGGATTCAATTATAGTATTATCAAAAATATCCATCGTCAGGACGCTACAATCAAGTCTGAAACGGGTGAGGAGATTGGCAAGCGCAAATTCAATACCGCTCGATCGAAGTCCAGTTCTCTATTAACTTATCTGTGGGAGACAAAAGTAAAACCAGAATGGATCATTCCACACATACAGTTGTAGCGGCAAGGAACGTAGACATGGCTTATTGTTGGGGTTTCCCATTGGATCTCTTTATCAACTCAAGCACCCCTTACACGGATTGGTGGCTTAGATATCAGCGTTACTACGAGAGAGATTTTGATCCAGAGCAAAACATCAAGTTTTTACCAATAGAAAAATTACTTGCCAGCCCGTCCTCGGAAATGGCAGCGCTAAAACTACCTTCAAATTTGGGCGACCACAAATGGACTGAGGAAAATCCGAGACTTGGCTTGGATGAGATGTTCCCCGTGGAGATTGCACCTATTAAACCAGGTACCTATTGTGGCCCCCCAACAGTGTCGCCAAAAGGGAGTGCTGAGCAACTAGGAGATGATGATGTCATAACTGCGATAATCGATGACGGTATCGCATTTGCAAATGAACGATTTTTAAAGCGAGACGGGCACCTACTGAAAACAAGGGTCAAACATTTCTGGAATCAGGATGCAAAAATTGACTCCGATAAGCATCCAACTGATGGGTGCAGTGTCGAGTTTGGGCGAGAGTGGTCAGAATCAGAGATCAATTGTTTGATCCAGACGAACCAGACTGATAGCGGAGGCTTTGATGAAGCCG
Organism: uncultured Rhizobiaceae group bacterium; assembly: GCA_938010435.1. Taxonomy (GTDB): domain Bacteria; phylum Pseudomonadota; class Alphaproteobacteria; order Rhizobiales; family Rhizobiaceae; genus Pseudahrensia. The sequence continues at coordinate 45,831 of CALLUS010000026.1, forward strand.
GAGTGTATCGGGACACCATGATGGATTCTCTTTTAAAAACAAACCAGTGCCATGGAACCCATGTCTTGGATGTTGCGGCAGGTTACAATTTTTCGGATCACAAAGAAAACTCGAAAGCAAAAAAACGCCCAATTATTGCAGTTCAACTTCCAAGAATAGCAACGGAAGATGCATCTGGAGCATTTTTAGGCGTTTATGTCAGTCGCGCAGTCGCTTATATCCTAGAGCGTGCAGACCGGCTTCAAAAATTTCCAAATGCTCCCCGCCCGGTGGTTATCAATTTTAGTTATGGCATATATGCAGGCCCACATGATGGAAGTGGATTGTTGGAGAGTTGGTTAGATAACGTTATCGAATACAGGCGAAATCGTTTTTCCGCAGATTCAACTCAAAAAGTAACTCCAGTTAGCTTCATTGTTCCTGCTGGAAACAGCCATCACTCTAGTACTCACGCTCGAGTTAAGCTCACCAAAGGCCCAAAGCCACAATTTATCCAATGGCGATTGCAACCTAACAATAAGTCTCCAAATTTTTTAGAAATTTGGACTGCACCTTTTGAGAGGCCAGTCGGAAAAAAAACCAATGGCATGCATGAAAAACCTTCACGGTCAAACATCTCCATTTCCATTCTCCCCCCGTCTGAAAAAACTCCCATTGAACTTGATGGACCTGAGTTGGGGAAATTCACCCCGTTCTTAGATCATAGTGGTGAGATCGTTGGGGGTATTTATGCTGAACAATTTGACGTAAAAAAAGGCGGCAGTGGAAAATTGTGGGCAAAACAACGCTATACGTTGGTCCTTACTCGCACTGACAATGATGGCTTAGAAGCGGTGGATCCTGACGGCCCCAACATACTTAGCCAAACAAAAAACCCACCCAATGAAGAGGTTTTGTTAAGCCATGGAAAGTGGACTGTTGGACTCAAGCATTCTTCGGCCATCCCAAACAATTGCTCAACAGATTTGCATCTTTGGATTCAGCGAAACGATACTCCTTCAGGTTTTCGAAAGGATGGGCGCCAAGGTTACTTTGAAGATATCGAATACGATCTCTTCAACGCAAATGGAGAACCTCATGGGAGTGTAGATGAGCAACCCGGATACATTCAATCGGCAGGAACATTGAATGCCATTGCTACGGGCGAACACACCATTCGAGTGGGAGCTTACAAGATGACAGATGGGTTTGTAGATGGTCCAGCCTACTATAGTTCGTCGGCCTCACTTGAACTTCCAGAGTTTGCAAACACAGTTGATATTTCAGCGGCCGCAGCAGAAAATCCAGCATTACCAGGTATTGCAACGGTTGGTGTTACTTCTGGGTCTTCAGTGCGCATAGCAGGTACAAGCATCGCAGTTCCGCAAGTCAGTAGGATGATCGCTAACCTTCTTGAAACCGGATTAGACCCTAGAGGTCATGGGTTCACAGGTAGCCGTAAAGACGTGCGGCGAGTGGCTACATATTTTCAAGAACCCAACCCAGCTGATATTGACAGATTAGGCTGTGGATTGCTGCCCTACGCTCCTTGGTTTGGCGAGGTAGAACCCAAACCCTAAGCAAAAAGACAATCAAAGTCCCTGTGCCTTCGCGCCTCCATTACCAAATCAATTATCAAAACTTCATTGCTGCAAAGGTCATGGGGATAAGGTCAATAAATTACGGAGAATCATTTAGTTGAAATGAGTTAGTATCTAATTTTCAAGCCTAGACTGGTACAGTATCACTTGACAGCAATTGCTTTCAGCATGTCGCAATCTCAACACTAGCTATTTTTTTGGCAATTGCTTCATCAAACGCCTCAATCCCCGATCGACGTCCAATGTTTTTAAGATCACATTGGGTGTAAATTTATTTTCGAACAGTGAAAATTGCTTCGCTTTCCAGTTCAACCCAGACTTAAAGCCCAAACAGAACTCACTTTCGTGTTTCATTGTGACGCATTTTTCGTAAATGCTATCGTAGTCAATGGTTTCTGACTTGGCTTGGTTTACTCCAAAGCATGCCATAGCAATAGACGCTATTGAAATTACCAAGCTGAGGTGTCGAAGATCGTTGAGAATAGTCATTCTTAACTTCCTTTCAAAAATTCTTTTGGTATTTTATTTGGGTCAACCTGATGCAACTGATCAGGCAATCCATTTAAAATCAGAGTTGAGTTGGGATTAGCGTGAAACACTGGTGCATCTTTCCAAACAATCTTGGCTGCCTCTCTTGTTGGTAAGAACATTGCAGAAACCAGTGTGAGCGAACCAAACAAACAAAGCATTACACCAGGAAATGCAGTGGTCATAAAAAATGATTTTTGAGCAAGCTTTCCATCTTCAGATTGAATATATCCGATATCTTCACCGCCACCCTCAATGCGATTGAAGACCAACATCCCACCCATAACGATCATTACCAGCGCAATGATCTCTGCCAGAACATAGGTCATTAGACGGACTGACAAAGCTGATTTAATATGGCTTGCACGGTGCGTTTGTGCGTTTTCTTCCATCGTAAGGAGAGTTCGTGCAGATTCACATTCTTGGCTTGTGCAGGCTATCTGAGGAATAGACAATTTAATCAGTTGGGTCGGTTGCTCAACCAAACTGAGATGAAAAGCCAACAAAGCTATCGTTGCGAGTATTCCAAATCCACACAGGACCGATACATACAAACCAGCTTTGCTTGCATCAGTTTTCGTGATTGGTAAATCGTCCGACTTTCCTTGCCCAAATGTCTCTTTTGAACCAGTTGCCATTTTTTTGCTAACTTGTTTCAAAGCTGGAATCGCTTGATTTACCTGCTGACCAGAAACGATTTTTTTCATAGTAATAGTTCTCTCTAAGAAAATTGAAACGAGTCGATCTACGAAGCGCTAAGTCTATTTTTCATAAGAGCAAACAGCTTGTTTTCAGGAAGCAAAAAGCCATCAACATCAGTTCGATAGGTCTTCATAGAGACGCTGCCTCTGTGACCAAATTCGCCTTGTCCCGTGTTGCCGCCGATTGTTCTAATTGAACGATCATTGACTTGGACGACCACGTCACAATGGCTGAAGTAGTTGTCGTGGTCTTCGGCGTAATCATAATCAACTCGAAATGAGTCTCCGTTTGTGTCCACATTTTTGCGATACTGACAAACAAGATCACCAAGTTCAGGTTTTTGTTCATCCAGCCGATACCCCCAAAACGGACCATCTAAGGACATGAGTTTTCTGCGTATTGATTGGTGGATATACTTCGCATGCAAGGCTGAAAATTTGAAATTGGTATAATCAGAATTTTTGAGAACCCACGAAATAAAAGCCGCAGACCATGCATACTTGCTGGTTCCATCACGCCCAGAAATCCCAAGTGCACCCCACATGTCGCCGACATAGCCAGTAAATGGATCTGTCCGCTCACCACCCCGCCCGCGTTGAAACCGAAACCACTCTTGATAAGTCAGTTTGAGTAGCTTCTCGATTTCAACAGCTTCGGGCGCTCTTAAATACCGATCAAAGACAACACCTTCATAATGCCTATCGCCGTGTTCAAGTGATACCTGCACCCAGCCTGAAGATGTACTTTCTTCCAGAACTTCAACTTTCTGGCCAATAGGCAAAGACAGCTTAATAGTAGAAGGCTCATCACTTGGTTCTGATCTTAAATTCAGACCATCAGCGCGAACATAAGCGACGCCATGCAATTCATCACTTACCAATGCAATTGTGGATACTTTGGCGGATGTCGGTGCTTTGAGTCGGTCACCAAACTTGGCGGCAGCAATAGCAGACGCCATTTTGCTGGACATCGCTTTGTTTCCAGCAAAATGCCACCAATTCAATCCTGCTATATCGTCGTAGCGATCAAAGCCATCTATGAACTCATTTAATTTCTGCTCTGCCAGCTGCCTCGTCCAACCATTGCTTTCGCCCCAATACAGTTGGCCAGTGATTAAAATGGGTTTGGACACAACATGTTTCCACACATCAATACAAAGGTTTGCATATGAAGCCGAATTGTTGAGAGGATAAGATCCAACAGCGCCTGGCTCGTCCAACATTCCTTGATTTGGAAACTTGAACCAATAAACTTGGGGTGCAAATGCATCTACATATGGATCCGCTGCTTTAATGAAATGCGGCTCGTGATATGGTAAAAAACCAAAGGTGGAAAAGAGGAAAGGCTTGGTGCCTAACAATTCTCGTGCACCTGAACAAAACTCTTTTATCCGTGAAACTGACCAGCTGGCTCCTGACACACCATGCTCAATATCGGCGACATAACCGTCAAGTTCAAATTCCTGTAAAGATCGTTCTACATTTCTTAGATCCTTCGCAACATTTGTTCCGTGACACCATCCCCAACCAAAAACACGCAATCCTTCTTCGCGCAACGCTTCAGCCAGTTGTCTGTTCTCAGAAACACGCCACAATCCGTTTTTGTTGTGAACTCGAAGCCAAGCATGAGACATACCCATTTCAGCAATTTCAGTTGCTACGGCTTTCCAACTTCCATGTTTAGATTTTGCTTCTCGTGGGTCGTAAATAAAGGTTCCATGTCCAAACATTGAATTCTCCTAAAGTTAAGCGAACAAAAGCATCGCTGTTCAGGGATAGAATTCATGGGTGCCGTGAGATCATCGTGATAATTTCGTGAACCATCTGCAAAAACGTTGTTGATCTAATCAAAACAAAAAGAAATTTTCCAATCGAATGTGGACAACGTTCCCTCAAATGTGAGTTTGACTGCTATAATTGAGAGATGAATACAGACAAACAATCCCCGACTTTCAAAACGACGGAACAGGACACGACGAGGCATATCTCGACAGAACGCGACGGAGCGCGTCACGGCGTCGGTAGAGACCACTCCATTTTGAGTGAATCAAAGCCCGTTGAAACCCGTACGACAGAACACCAACCCCAGCAAAGATCTAATCAAGACAATTCGCAGCCCACAACACCAACAAACGACAGTTCACGACATGACACGCTACAGCACGTCAGCGCTCGACAAGACGCGTCAATGCATGACGAAGCGCGACGAGACACGACGGAGCGCGACGCATCGCGTCATGACGTTGCTTCCAGTAAGGATGAAGATCGCCTCTCCGAGAATTGGGTCGACATTCAACAGGCAGAAATTCTCTTGCGCAACCAAGGTGTTTCAAGAACTACTCGCACAATCCAACGGTTTTGCCAAAAAGGTGATTTGGAAAGCCGACTGGTGCCAACTGAAACTGGAAGCCGCTACATTATAAACGAGCGTTCCATAGAAGCCCTCGCGAAACGACTTCGAGAGACTCTACCCGGAAACAGCTTTCCAACAAACGAAACTGACAGCATTGAAAACGCAGCAGCGGGCCAAGCGCCAGGAAGCGATCAGATCACTCAGAGCGTCGGAACCGATGATACGCATATGCGACAAGTTGTTGGTCTGAAAGATCAACACATCACTATGCTCCAAACCCAGCTTGCCATCGCCAACAACCAAATAGCTGTCAAAGACGAACAATTCGCTGCGATGATCGAACGGGATCACGAAACCAACATCTTGATCCAGAACCTGCAAAGAATGGTCGGATTGCCTGAGGCTAAACCTCGAACCGATGAACGACACAATTCCATAGATAGAGATCAGAGACGAAACGACAATTTCAGCCAATCTGGATAGTTTCCCTCCAAAACCGCCGAAGCAAAATCCGAGCCACCCAATGGGTGGTTTTCCAATTCTGATCGAAGAACTTGGAACAACCAAACCTGCAAAAAACCGTCACCATCCCATGACGGTTTTTGCGTGCTGCGAGTGCGCCTAAAAGGGGACATTTAGGCGACAATTGTACCCTGGAACCGTCACGCGTTGAAACGCGACCCAAATCTCCCCGTTGACCTGACAAAGCAGGCCTGTCCCGACAAAGCGGAACACCACGATGACATTTGGGTCGCCTTTCAAACTGCCCATAATCGCCTTCACAGGTTCACTGGCGTTCACCCGCTTGTCGGGGCAGTCAGCGACGGTTCCAGGGAAAACGGGGAATGATGCTTGGCCGCTCAAGTCTGGCCCGCATGCTGTGGACGATTTGTGCAACAAATCGGCATGCGGGCCAGACTTGAGATCAAGGCCAAACCTTTGCCCGCGGCTCCAGTGAACGAACGTTCACCGCTTTGGGACTATAACCCAAAAGAAAACCCCTTCCGTCGAAACGAAAGGGGTCAATCAACAAGTGCGAACCAAACAACCTTGTTCTGTGTTCTGAGAGCCGTTGAGTGTGTTGTGTGTGTTGAGGATAGTCAATGCTTATCCAGCACCCGTCCATCTCAAACTGGCAGACACTTTTGTAGAAGGTAAGGCGTAAGACCTTTGCCCGTTCTGCATCTCATCAGATTGGATCTGATCAGATGAACACCGAACTTTGGATCGTTTGCTCTTAGAGTGCAGCTCTTGTTGCAGTTGCGGTTCAGCACAAAGCGCTTTCACCTCATCAAGGATACAGCGATCGACTTCATCCGGCTTAATGCCGTTTGACAGTCGAATGGAACGTGTGAAAAAGTAAGATGACAGTTTGGGAACAAGAGCTGATTGAGCCGCCTGCCCCTCTTCATCACCATCCATTATCACAATCACCGAACGGATACCGCCTTCCAAAAGAAGGCGGATCTGTGCATCAGAGATTGATATGCCCATCAGAGCCACGGAAGGTATGGCATGTGCCTGCAACCGCAGAACTGACCAAAACCCTTCAACCAGAACAATGCTTGTCGTATCCTCAAATTGTTCAAGAACACGATGCCAATTGTACAATTCCAATTGCTTCTGGAACCCCTTTGGCAATCGATAACGCGGTTGTTCACGACCGTTCTCCGCAAAGAAACGCCCTTCGCTATCCCCATCATCCGATGCCCAACGACCTGAATAGGCCACAAGGTCACCTTCTGCATTGTGAATGGGAAAGCAGATCCGATTGGCCATCAATGCATTGGAACGGGTTTCAAAACCAATTCCAAACTCAGCTGCAACAGATCGGTTCACACCAATCCGTTTCAGTTGAGCATCCAACCAAGGGTGTTTGGCTTCCAGCTTTAAAGGAAAGGCAGGACCTTCCAACACTGAGTTGGCTTCCAGCTCCAACGAACCATCAGGCTGATCAGAACGACCAGGCTTTGACTTCTTCTTGCTCTTCTTTGGAGCCGCTCTTTGTTCGATATTGTCTGCTTGTTTGGAAGCTTCTTTGTCTGACTGATTTGTCGATTTCTGCTTTGACTTCTTACCTCCTTTCTTAGAGCCAGTCTTTGCGTCAGCCTTTTTCCGCCTCTTGCCTTTCTGGGGCGTTGGATTGTGACCAATGATCTCAATCCCTTTCTCCAGAACAGCACGGAATTCGGCCTTCGGATCAAGATCCTCCATGCCAGCAATAAAATCTAAAACGTTGCCTTGTTCACCACAGGCGAAACAGTTGAACACTTTTGCCTCTGGATTGATTGAGCAAGATGGTCGCTCATCTTCGTGGAAAGGACAGCAAATGCGGAAGCTTGTTCCACGTCCTGCCTCAATGTCGTAATGTGCCAACACGGCACACATATCCAATGCCGCAACCACACAGTCGCGACTGATCCATTCGGTCGCCATGAAGCATACCTCCTGTTGTTAAGATCGATTTGTTGTTGTGAAAGAACAGTCAGTTTGAGCGAACGGTCTTCGATTAAACGAAGACGGAACACAGAGCGCATGTTGCGCAGATCAATGGGTCAAGTGACCGAATTGAATGTTAAGCTAAACCACTGTAAATTATACATTATTTTGACAAATGGTCAAAAATCCGCTACCCTATAGGCATGCTCCGGCAGCTTGAACATCTCACTTATGAGACTGTCCTTTGAACGCAGTCTCATACACAACATTCAAGCAAGATATGTCGGAGCTGTTCTGAATTGATCACCCCTTCATGCCAATCACTTTTGTCATTGGCATGATACAATGGATCATATTCTTTAATAACGCATCCTCTACCTGAGCCCTGCCATATGATCTGGTTCATACAGTTGATCAAATGCATCGCCTTCCACAGCGCCGCATTCATCAACCCATCCAGATCAACAGCACTGCGCCACCGTGTGGGCATATAACCAAACCCCGCTTCAGGATGGGATGCGCATTTACAGCGTATGATCAATTCCACACCGCACAATCAAACTCCAAACGGTGCCTTCTCAGATTTGGATGAGGCTTCTTCCAATTCCTTCAAGCTTGGTTCCATCACCCTCGCCCTTGGCACAGAAAAACCCAAAACCATCAATCCCAATGATCTAAATGAGCATTTCTACATTCTGGGAAGATCAGGAACTGGCAAAAGCAATCTGCTCAAACAATTGGCCCTGGCTGACGCCGCTCGTGGTGCAGGTCTTTGCTTTATCGATCCCATTGGCTCATCAGCTGCAGAATTGGCCGACGCTTTGTCGCGACAAGCCGCGACTGCTGCGTCTGATGCGTCTGATGCGTCTGACGCGTCGAAGCGCGATAAAGCTGGCAATCCCATATGTGACGCGTCCGAGCTCGTTTCCTACACTGACAAGGACATCATCTATTTTGACGCTGCAGATGTGGATCATCCCATTGGCATAAACCCGCTCTACAACATTGATCCTGAAGATCGAGCCAAGACGGTCTCTGACATTCTGCAGATGTTCTCTGGGATCTGGCACGACACCGGTTGGGGACCGCGCATGGAAAGCATCTTTCGTGCTGCTCTTCACACCCTTGTGGAGAACCCACACTGTATGCGCCCAAGTCTGCTCACTGTATTCCGACTACTCCTAGACGAAGGTTTTCGAAAGCAGATCAAAACCGCCATCGACAACAAACAAGTTCTCGATTGGTGGGACTTTCGATTTGACCGAGGTGATCTCAACGAACGCACCAGACGTGAATGGGTGGAACCGGTTCTGAACAAGATCGATACTCTGTCGCTCGATCCCGTCATTCGAAACATCATCGGGCAACCTAGATGTTCGCTCGACTTTGAAGAGATCATTCGCCGCAAACAAAAACTGATCATCAATCTCAATCAAAACAAAATCGGGCTCGACAACGCAGCCTTCATTGGAATGCTGATCCTATCCCGCATTCGACAAGCCGCAGCCAAAGTGGCTGCGGAAACAGGGAACAGTGACAATGCGTTCACGCTCACCATCGATGAAGCCCATTCCTTTCCCACAATGGAGCTCACCAAGATCATCAATCAAGGACGGCACAGTTCACTGTATGCTCGCATTGCCCATCAGAACCTGGAGCAGTTTGATCCCAAGATCAGTGCAGCCCTTCGAAATGGATGCGGATCCCTGGCCATATTTGCAGTGGGAAGTCGCGATGCAGAAGTGATTGTCAATGATCTCGACAATCAACACCGTGATCGATGTCTGGAAATGATCAACACACTCGATCGTGGACAGTGCTTTATGCGCCTTACCGAAAATGGAACACCCCAACCACCAAGTGCCTATCCCATATCGATCAAGCACCATGTAGATGAACAGAACCTTCAACAAGGGAAGAGCGCCCTGCAAGGCGTGATCAATTTTACCCGTGAACGGTTTGCCATCTCACGTTTGACTGCAGAGTTCCAAATTGCCTTTGCCCATGATGAGTTTGGAAGAGAAGAACATCTTGCGTGGAAGAAGAAGTTCCGAGCGGAACGAAAAGAGCGATCCCTCACCCACACAAATCAGAAACGGGTGAAAGAAGAAAACCGAGCTCAACTTCGCCAAACCTCCTTCGGTGGGGCAGCGTCCAAACTGCAGGATCTCGCAGAACACATATTTGGGCACTCTAAGCCGCAAACCTCATGACTGGACTGGCAAAACGCACGAAGCGAGATCTCGGGAAACTCAATCCACGCTTCAAACCGCCCACTGTTGATGGCCACCGGATCAACTTTACCCAACGCACATTGGAGCGCCTGTTTGCGTCCTGGCGCTTTGGTTTGTTGGACGAGCTTCATCTGCAAAAGCTGCTTGGATCCTATGGCCGTCAATCCCACCGAGAATTAGAACTCAGCAAGGCCGGCCTGATTTATCATCCAGAAGCCCAAATACCGCTCCGTGCAGTCTGTACTGACATCTCTTGGATCACAGCCCTCTCAAACAACGGAGCAGATGTCCTGGCATCCAAAGCCTATCGCCTTGATCCAACTGCTCACAGAGAACGTTATCGTCGCCATAAGAGTTACAACGCCATGCTGCACGATCTCAATCGCTCTGACTTTCTGGTGGAATTGGAAGCAGCCATTCAATCCTTGCGAAAGCGAGTGGCAAAGAAAGCGGGAATTGAGACCAAACTTTCCATGCGGCATCAAGATGAGCTTTTGGGCCAACCCTATACAGAAACCATTTCCTTTCCTTCCATGGCCGTTTGGAAGAAAGAACATCGCCCACTCAAAGTTGAACCCGATGGAATCTTCTCACTCACCCTGCCAAACCTTCCTTCAGATCGCGCAGAAAAGTTCTTTGCCCTAGAAATAGATCAAGATACGGAAAGCAATGTGCGCTACCGCAATTTCTGGGAGCAAAAGTCCGTTCTCAAAACCATGATTGCTTATGCCGAAGCCCACAAGCGCGGTATTGTTCAAGACAAACTTGGCTTTCCAAATCTGCGCGCACTGTTCGTCACCACAACAGATCGCCACATGGACAACATCATCAAAGATGCCAAGACCCATTACATCGCCCAAGGCTATCCAGCCAATGCCATCCTCTTTGTCAGCCGTGAACGTTTGGAGAAGTTTGATCCACTTTCCGTTGAATACAAAAACGCTGCAGGACACAGCGTTGTCATCACAGAGCTCTATTAGTTGATTCATTCGGTGAGTGATCGATCCCCATGGAATTCATCATCGCCTAGAACTGAGCCGTGGCTATACATAACGTAGGGTAATCTGATAGAGAGACTCAAATATTGAACCCAACGAGATCATCCCGTGAGCAACACACTCAAATTGGAACTGACAAGCGAAATCGTCTCCGCCTATGTCTCAACAATCCAATTGCACAAACTGACCTGTCCAATCTTGTGACCAATGTGGCCACCGCAATCGGCAGTCTGGCAAACCCTGAGACTGCATTGGATGATCAAAACTACGAACCGTTCACATCAATCAAAAAATCAGTAAAACCGGATCATCTGGTCTGCATGGATTGCGGCAAAAAGTTCAAAACCATCAAGAGACACATCAAAGCGTCCCACGGCCTGACCGTTGATGAATACAAACGCCGCTACGGTCTGCCATCTGACTATCCCGTGACGGCACCCAATTATTCAGAAAAGCGCACATCGATTGCTGTTAATCTTGGTCTGGGCCGCAAAGCTAAAAAATAGAGCTTTCCGCGTTCAGCGCACTACTCTGATCCAGTGTTTAACAATCGACTGATATTGCGTGACGTGTGAAGAATACGGATCACAGTAACTTCACGCTTTACATCATCTGCCACATAAAACACGCGATACTGGCTACAGGTCAGTGCGTAGAGCTCTGTTCCATCCAACAAACGCAGTCGCACACCCATATGGGGTGTAAAGGTTAGATTGGTCTCACACTTGGTTCGAAGGTTTAGAAAAAAAGCCTGTGCTGCTTCAGCACTGTCTTCTTTGATCCATTGAACCGCTGCCTCCAGATCCTTTTGTGCATCAAGGGCAAAGGAAAGCGCATATGTGTCGTCCATAGATCGTGATTAGGCTTCGATTATACGTTCCGGTTCTTGTTGGAACAGACGTCCCTGTAAGGCATTGAAGAAGTCTGTGTCTGCGAGAACCACTTCACCATGCGCCATTTGATCAAACCCAACACCCAAAGCGCTTAAGAGCCAAAGTTGCTCAAGCTGTTGTACCGCCAATTGTGATGGAGAAGCGGCGTTTGCCATTCGCTCAGTTGTAAATTGTTCTGCATAAGTCATGGCCCAATTGTATCATGCTGAAACTGATCTGCACGCGTGAGAAATCCCAGATCGAGACACCCGCCAAATGAAAAAGCGCCATCTTCATAAAAGAAGACGGCGCTTGAAGGGTTTTGATTGTGCAGAGCAATGAATTGCTCACAACAGGCTCAATTGGTCATTCTCAGGGTCAGCAATCCCGTAGACCTCCCGCGCCATATCTACCGTAGCTTGCCCAGAAAATATCGGTTGGCTGGTCACATGGTTCACCACCGACCATCCGCCCCAAATCTTCAGCATCGAACCTTGGTAGGCAACTGAGGGTCGCCCAGGCCCACCTGAACCTCCAAAGATGCCGAGGCTTGCCTGCAAAGCGCGCCAGAGCTGGCCATCACTCATTCCGTTTGCAAATTTACTTTCATGGTGATTAACAAACGATTTTGTGGCTGTGCGAAAGATCAATTCCAGATCTGCTCTGGTAAGGGAAGTTGAAGCTTGTTCTTGAGGTTCTGACACACCCTGCTCGGCTGCCATCAGTATTCCTCCGCCAACATGATGGTCAGAACACGAACTGTGTTCTCAACATCCGTTGGATCATCTGCACCATGCATCAAATCTGGCGCATAATAGTCGATCTTCCAGAACACCCGCGCCTCTTCAAAATCAAAGGCACCAAAGTCATGTTCCCCATATGGATCATTGTCTGACGAAAATTCATCAAACGTTCGGATGGTCTCTAACAGTTTGAGCAAGTGTTTTCCGGGTTCTTCTTCCGTGTTGGTCAATGCTTGAATGCCAGACGTCAGCATCACCCGCCCTGGAACATCACCGCCATTTGGTACTGCCCCCCGAAACCGATCATTCAGATCACGAATGGCTTTAGATCTCTCTTCTTGATTGCTCATATCTTAGTCCTCGTACTGAGGCACATGCGGGGATCAATATGATCTAACCGGATGCGCCATTAGAACGACGACCGAGCAAGTCGAAGTCGAGAATTGTTGTTCCCTTAGGAATTCCAGAAACGAAAAAGAATGCGCCCGCCCAAAAGAAGGGAAGTGGGCGCATTCTATCGGGTTTCGGCCCAAGTAAACTTCACTTGTGAAAGATCAGACCGTCACGCATTGGGGTTCCAGATGATCGCGAACTCGTTCTCATCTTCAGATCCCGCCGCACGGCCAAGATTGGCGTAAATCGTTCTGTCGCCAAACTCTGGGGCTGCAAGCGAAACAGAAACATATTCATTGCCACTTGCCACACCCTTCTTGTTCCAAGCCGCGCCAACCTCAACATCACCAGCCACCACAACAAAGTCGGGCTGATGATCCTTCGTCTTTTCATTGGGCTTCAGCTCAATATTCTTTCTGATTGAAAGTGTCGCCAAATAGCCGACATAGCTGCCATCATCGCGCAGCTGTACTCTACCTATGCTGGGCATAAGAATTCTCCATATTTGATTGTAGGGAAGTCCGGAATGGTCGCACCAATCCGGATTCATAAATTATATCAGATACTTGGCAATCGCGCAATATTATTGAATGGTTTCAGATGCTGGAGGCAGGGAAGCGCAGTCAAACCGTGTGTAACGAAGGATTTTATCATCCAGTCGAACCAAGACTTCACCCTGATTGGTTTCGCGGCCAAAGCGCCGGATATGATTGTTCACGCTCGATCCGTGGCGCAACAAATCATCTGGATCGGCAAACACAGATACCTGAAACGTTGTTTCTTCAATCAGTTCATTACTATCAGGATTGAGCCAAAAACCTTGATAAGCTGAACTAACACTTACACCACCAAACTTATGGGCCAGCAGTTGAGCTGTCGCATTGATCCAGAAAGCGACATTGATGTCAGAACCATCTACATCTTTGTTCGGTAATAAAATGGTCAACCGACGCGGCACAAAGACCTGATCAGGCCTAAATCCCGATACATCCGTCCCAGGTTGAATTGGTGTGAGGTCTAAGATGACATTTTCTAAAAATCTCGTTTGCATGATCTGTCCTTTCAATAGAATTGGACAAACCATTTAGCTGATATTTTTAAGCCACGAACCGGTCGCTATGAGCACCTAAGTGTCGCAAAACACTGCTGCGAGAAGCGAGGTTCACATATCAAATTTTGTTGCAAAACATTCGTTATCAACCGGTTTTGTCGCAGAAGGTTTATCGTGCGACGCACAATTACAGTCGAAAAATCACAAATTTTGACATCTCTCAAAAACTATAAATAGCCAAATTTGAAGAAACGATTTCAGAATCAAATCAGCATCCAAATTCATGCACGGCCGCTCGCCTGTTCGCCAGTGACTGAGGTAAAGGTTACAAGATTAAATTCAATCATATAATGGGTTTCATGGAGAAAAGTTGCCCTGCTAGCGACGACTGCTTATTGTTAAAACATAACGCGGTTGATACTTTGCACCTGCCTTGAGCTTCGCTTTCTCCTAGCCAAACGCCGATAATGCTAACCAATTCAAATCAAAGTCCAACGGCTAGCAATGCCACCTTAATCTTGGTAAAATACGGAAATGCAAAGAGGAAAAATGTGAATGGCAATACAGAGCAAAGAGAATACGGCCCTAGGCAACCTAATCCGCAGAACTCTTCTGAGGAACTTTTTGTCAATTCAACTAACTTCCTCAGAACGCGAGCTCGCTGAGGAGGCTATTGAAGAAAAGTATAGCATAGCAATTCGCAAATCCTTTTATAACTGTTTGCTACTCATTCCCTGTCTGTTACTACTTGATACCTCAATAGTTGTAAGTGTTCTAATCCCAACAACCATGGTTGCTGGTACAGCATGGTTCTCTGTATCGCTCGCGAGTCTCAAGGAAAAATTCTCGGGTTTTGGTCTTGAACTGACTGTTGATCTCTTCAATGCCTTTTGCCTTTCATTAACCATGCTATTCACCGCTACAGCGTTGTCTTTAACACGCCCCCTATGGGAGGCGGTGCTTTCTCCTTATCTTGGCAATCCAATTTCAATTGCTATCGCTGCTTGCTTGGGCACGTTCGTAGTGGGATCATTACTGTTTTCTATATTTTCTGGTTCTCTTCGCTACGATATAAACGATGCGATGTTGACCGGACAGAATGAAGCCGCGGAAAGATATTTCAAACAGTCTCTTTCAGTTTTGCATAATGCTTCTCAAGCTCTACGTGGTGGTAGAAGCTTGCATGTGGCCAATTACCTCATTGGTGTAGCGTTTTTCGAAGTCTTCAATGATATCGGAAAGACTAGTACCAAAAGTGATGATCAAACAATAAGTTCGTTGGTCTCAAAGGCAAATTTACTTATTCGAGAACCGAGCATGGACGAAAGCGATGCGAACCGCATCACCATTGAGTTGATAGAGAATTTTCTTAGCGCATGTGAAACATCTGTACCCGACAGCAAAAAACACAAATCAACTATTGCTATTAAGGATGAAATTAACTGTTTGAAGGCAACTGTAGAGCTAGCTCCAACGATCAGATCTAATATCGAAGAGCAGTTTGAGACTATGAAGGGCAGAATTTCGAAAGAGGAGCGAGAAAACCCTATTTACCTGCATCACCTTAAACAACAAATTGTTGAATATGTTCATACTGTAACAGAAAAATCCGAAGACCAAGAAATGACCGATCTAA
This sequence comes from uncultured Rhizobiaceae group bacterium, assembly GCA_938010435.1. Taxonomy (GTDB): domain Bacteria; phylum Pseudomonadota; class Alphaproteobacteria; order Rhizobiales; family Rhizobiaceae; genus Pseudahrensia. Next base: position 61,359 of record CALLUS010000026.1, read on the forward strand.
GAATATCGGTAGTGCTGGATGAAGTAACAAATTTAGTAGAAGAATTCGGGCACCTAATTGTCGTCCTGCCGTCTCAAATTAGTAACAAGTCTTTGTGAAGCTTTTGTATTCGGATTCAAGACAGTTTCTTGTTCGAACGCTTGACGCATACGGCACTTTTCAACGCCATACAGTGTACGGGCTTCCGAAAGCTTCATAGTTCGAACTTCAGTACTGGAAAGCAGGTGAATATCTCGTATTGGCGCTTGCATTCCCAGATCAAAAGCAAGGTCGAATACCAAAGCATCGGACTGTTGAAACTGGAATGGTTTCTTATATAGGCTTGTGGCGGCATCCATAAACAAAAGACGATCGAGTGCCGTGCAGTCTCTCGAATTACCTATAGTATACCCAATGACGAACGCTTCATCTTGTTGAAGCAATCCTCGGCCCAATAAAACATGAATTATATCGTGCTCATACAAACCCGATGGGCCAGCCAAATGATATGGTGAGTTAGGATTCTCTAACAAACGCACAATTTTAGGAATTTCTTCAATTGGAGCTGGAGGCAACGTATTTAAGATCATCTCAACGGATAGATCTTCAGCGACAGCACCAGGGTCCCAGTCATACCAATTCATAACCAACCTATTCTCGATCGTGTAGCATTTAAATTCTGTTGCTTGAACCAACCCCTTAAAATTTTGACCAAACAACTCACGCTTCAAAGTCAATTTCGTGGCGAGACAATCTATCGATAATTGAAGACTTCGTTACTTCAGATACGGTTTGTAACGATTTCGTAAAGGCCTGATGGCTGGAGTTATTATAAATACTACTCTTACCAAGGAGTGAAGCAAGATGTGCTTTTTGCGCATCAGATAAAACTTCATCGTATTCAATAAGAATATCTTCAACGGTATTTTTGAGTCCTGTATCTCTCAAATAGTTATCTAGCTGCTCTGCCAAAAACTTTAGAAACTCCCCCTCAATTCGCATGTGAAGCGATTTATCGTGTTCGTCGTCATTTGAACGGTAGTAAGTAAATCCATTAATTCCGGAGAAGTCTTCATCAATCTTCTCCGGTTGGTAGGGGTTGTAAATCACGACCTCCTCCAACAACAAAAGCGCATGAATTGGCATCCGAATAAATTCAATATTTCCCTTGTATTCATTATAGAATGGCAGCGCCTTATAATTTTCTATATTCCGATCAACCCTTTTGAAGTATGGATGATTGGGATGAGGTAAGAAATATTTATACTTCTTACCCTTCGCCAAATTGTCTGACACGGTTTTAGCTAAGTCAGCATCTGAAAGCTCATTAGCCAGCGACGTTGTAATTACCCAAATGTCTTCTGCATTCTCTTCTATCAATCCGAGAGTTTTCTGCTCAATAAATTGCTGCTTCCTGATAAGCGTTTCGACTGTCATATTTATTCTGGTATGGAGATCTTCGAAACGCTCAAATTGCTCGCGAGGTCGGACTACAATGCTGGAGTATATCAATAGCAATGTTGCGTAAAGCCCAACTCCAACCAAAATAATGGCCACAGTTGTTGTGATATCGATAGTTTTGTAAATGTAATTGTAAGTCAATCCGACCGCAGCAACAGCAACCGCGCCTAGGAATGGAATCGCTTGATCGCGGTAATTCATAGTGTAGCTTTCATCTAGTCGTCCAAAGAATCATTGTAAGAACCTTTATGTGCATCCAAAGCAGACTTTATCTGCTGCTCGATGTCCTGCACGCCACCAATGATCGGCACTCCCTTTCTGTGGAGGTAACCCAAATTTGTGAGGGCATGCGCTCTTAGCTCCTCGTCGAATCCCAGTGCTAAACTGTCCAAATGATCATATATGATTGCGGAATAAACAAGCATCAAAGGCGGAATTGCCAAAATGACCGCTGCACCAAACGGCAGCAAATAGAAGCCAGTGGTTAGCAACGTAATTATTGATATAACGAAACTCAGAAACAGCCATTTCGTAAAATTCATTGCAACCGCAAATAACTCCTTTTTTGTGGTTCCAATCTTCACCACAAACCATGCGACACCGCTCACCAGAGCTACACAGATAGACGCCCCTGCCACTACCAACAGTTCCACATATTGAAGAAACCATAATCCAAAAACACCCGCGCCATTTACAACAGTTACAATGCGAACAGCATCGCGGAACTTGAGAATGTTTTGAAAAACTATGCTTGTTTCTACGCTATCAAGCTTGTTTAACAACACCGACAACGAGAGAAAAACAGCAATATGATAGCTCGGATCGTACATTCTGGCTGAATTTTTTTGCCAGACTGTCTCTTTGTAAGTTTCTCTTAAAAAACTCAGCCTAGGCCCACCCCAAGTTCTAGCCATTTTTTGTTGCCATGTTGGAAGTCCTGCGCTTCTTGAACATATATATAGCGTACGACAAGAACCGTCAGAATGCAATTTCATGCAAACTTTATATTGATGGATAATCCATCGACTGTTCAGTGTCGAAATAATATTCTACTATTAAAAACATTCATTCCTTAGATATTCGTCTAAATAGATGCACATCGTTTCTCTGACTTGATGTATCCAGCCTTCGTGTCGCTGGAGTGCCAGGAGTCAAAATCTCCGCGCTTCTAAAGTACGCACGAAGTTCTTCTTTTACAATGCCCAACTTCTTGCGCGCATCTTTTACGCTGGTTGATTGCCATGGCTCTTTTTCCAAGGGAGTGAGATGTAGGTTAGCGCCACATAAGTTGTCCATCGCAAAGCCTACTCCAAGGCGAAAAGAAGAAATGTGCTCTTGCTCAAAACGCCAGTGCTTCGGATAAAGAGTCGTCGAGATTCGAATGAACTTATCGACGGCCTTTTCTGAAATATCGGAGGCTGAACCCATGGTGACGCCAATCACAAAGGCTTCATCTTGGACATGCAACCCCCGCCCCAAAAGGACATGAATACAATCGTGACGTTCGAGCGTTATTGCCCCTGGAAGCGCATTGGGACTCAATGGGTTTTCATATTTTGTGATAATTTCGGGCACAGACTCGGTTGCCGCTGCAGGCATAGTGGCCAAGACCTCGGCAATCGTCATAGCGTCGGTGTCTAGGCCAGGTGACCATTCATCCCAACTCAGATCTATCCGTCGGCCCACTACTTGTCTCCCTTTGAGTTCAAAAGCCATTTTTGCAAAAAATAGAATGCAAGGCTTCGTGGTTGCGCTAATTCTGCAAACTACCTTTTACTTGGGAAGAAGTCCAAGATTCGACGGAACTAATTTCTGTACTAGAAACCAGGCAAAAAAACACTGAGCTAACCAAATAAATTTGAGCATTATGCAATTAATAAGATATCGATTTTAGATCAAATTCAATCACAGACAATCAATATTTTAAATGATATCTTAGTGAGACCGAGACGCAACCAACTAAAAGTCATTACCCTCCCAAATGATATTCAATCGCTAGCCATTTCACGACAAATTCAGATTCAGCTTTACTACCCTCGTGTCCTGGCAAGCCGAAGTAAGTGCCACCATAAATCTTATAAGTGAGATTGAACTTCGCTTTAGAGTATCAATATTGGATAGTTGATACACCTAAACTGCATTCTCGTTGCATTATAAGTAATACTACCCTTCAGTCTGCACCCGGTCATTTGAAGCACAACCGTTTCTGGGTATCAATCTGGGTACCGCGGAACAGTCTAGAAAAGACGCATCATTGAAATCAATCAATTACCACTCAAACTACGGTCCCTTCTGCGCCTTTTTAGGTTTTTAGCCTGTCTAGGCCAACCCTCAAAAATTCGACCAAACTTCAATCAAACGCAGCTAGATGACTGGTGCTGATTACAGTTTTGTGTGACGGACAAGCAACAACGTCTGATCCAAAGGTTCACTGAATGCATTGCGAAATTTGAAACCAGTAAACTAGACTAAAGAAAGGTCATAACTAGAACCGTCGTGAAACTCGATTGTTTCAATCGCCGATTCTTCAAATGCTTGGTTGGTCAATCGTATATCGTAACCATCTGTTTGATCGCCTATGTAGATATATAGATGATTGCCGCCGGTTCCGCCCCAAGTAAATGTGAGGTCATCAAGTTCAATTCCAGCGCCAAGCGACAGTGTGTCGGTACCCGCATCTTCAAGTTTGATCAATCTGTCGTTGGATGACTGCCAATTGTAAACAGCATCACCAACTTGTACCCAACCAACAGATCCGCCTGTTGCAGCCACACCCGCATCCGCAGCAGCCGCTATCTCGGATGCATCAATAACTTCAGAGAACGCACTATCAAAAACAAAGTCTTTGTCATCTTCTATATGAAACACAAACGTGTCGTCACCAGCACCACCATACAATCGATTAACACCAGCGCCTCCAATGAGCGTATCATTTCCGTCTTGTCCAAATAGCTTATCGTCTCCTGAGCCACCCAATAAAGCGTCATCTCCTGAGTTGCCAAGCAAGTCATCAAATCCCAAGCTACCAACTAATAGATCATTGCCTGATGTTCCAGCAAACATTCCGCCTGTAGAAGTAGCCAGATCAAAGACTGTTCCATCCGCAAACTGGAACGCTTCAATCGCATCGCCTTCGTTCGCAATACGGAGTTCACCGTTGCTGGTGCCGTCGTTCCAAGTTAGGCGCAGAGCGTTACCGTTCAAATGGTCGACGCCATAGTCAAAGTAGCCAACCGAAATATCTGATAGGTTTAGGTCTGTGAAAACAACACGATCCGCCTCACCTGACGTGGCATTTTCAGCGGTAGCTCCGATTGAAACGCTCCCATTATCTTTGGAATACAAATAGGTGTCATTACCGTCTTGACCATAAAGATGCTGCATACTGGTACCCGCACCAGCACTCAACACATCATCACCATCACCAGCCAAAATGATATCTCGGCCATTGCTGCCAATGAGCAAATCATCACCGTCTGTTCCACGACCGTAGAAAAAGCCGTTGTCATCAAGCTCTATTGAAGAGAACGAACTTCCATCCGCAAACTGGAACGCTTCAATCGCATCGCCTTCGTTCGCAATACGGAGTTCACCGTTGCTGGTGCCGTCGTTCCAAGTTAGGCGCAACGCGTTGCCCTGAACTGATGAGCCAGTTCCAGCATAATCGTAGTAAGAGATCGTGATGTCGGACAGATTTAAATCCGTGAACACAACGCGATCAGCTCCACCAGATGTAGAGTTCTCTGCACCCGCGCCAATGAAGACGCGACCATCTTCTTTTGAATACAAGTAGGTGTCATCACCATCTTCACCATACAAATATTGCCACGAAGTCCCTTCACCAGCACCAGCGCTCAGAAGATCATCGCCTGCGCCGCCGTAAATCACATCACTTTGTGATGAGCCAACAATGAAATCATTGCTGTCGGTGCCATGCAAATTGATGCGACCGCTGGTCCCAATTTCTATTGAAGAGAACGAACTTCCGTCCGCAAACTGGAACGCCTCAATCGCATCGCCTTCGTTCGCGACACGTATCTCACCATTGTTGGTGCCATCGTTCCAGCTTAACCGCAGCGCATTGCCATGTAGATGGTCAGTGCCATAATCATAATACCCGACTGTAATGTCCGACAAGTTCAAATCCGTGAACACAACACGATCAGCATCTCCAGACGTGGCGTTTTCTGACTGACCGCCAATTAAAACGCGGCCGTTGTCCTTGGCATATAAATAGGTGTCATTGCCTGTTTGACCATGCAGATATTGCATTGCCGTACCGGTTCCAGCAGTGAGAATATCATCGCCGCCTCCACCAACGAGAATGTCATTGCCTGCACCGCCGTCTAGGTAGTCATCGTATTCACCTGCTGTAATTCGATCGTCACCTTCGCCACCATCTATCGAAATGACAGATTGTGTCCAAGTGGTGGTATCATCACCGTCTGTAGACAAGGCCAACCCTATTGTCGTGGCAGCATTGAGCGAAGAACCATCATCGAAAACCAACCACTCTATCCGACTGTTTTCTTCAAAATAATCCTGAATGGTTATGCGTCCGGTTACGGATGTTACGTCGTCGATGGTTTCCGAAATCGTTATGAGTAAATCATTGGAACTCGCATCTGCTACTGCACCACCATCCCCGAAGTAATCTGTATCTGGAATGGAGAAAGAGAGGTCAGAGAAAGCAATCCCCGCTCCAAAAGCTAGAATATCACTTCCTTGCTCTGTATCATCTGCATCAAAATCGCGAATGACATCATCACCATCTTCGCGTTTGTAGTAATAGGTGTCAGCACCACCGCCACCCTCTAATCTATCATTGCCTTCATCACCACTTAGAAAATCTGCTCCAAGCAGACCTACCAATTTATCGTTGCCAGCAAAGCCTTGCAAAACATCGCTTTCGTCGCCGCCGACTAAATTGGCATTGTTCCCATCATTCCCAAGTCCATTCATGACATTGCGAATGTCAACGTACATCCCATTTGAGAAACCTATCAATTCAACAGCGGAGTGTTCGTTTGAGAAATCCTCTATGCGGACAGAGTCATTAATGGTCTGTCCATCTTCGTCTTCCGTTTCGACAGCAATGGTTACATCCGCGCCACTTTGCGAGAAACTCAAGTTTTCAAAGCGAATTTCTCCACCAAACTGTAGGGTATCTATCCCACCAAAATCAGTCGTTGCCGTAATTTGAGTTACAGAATAATTACTATCATGAGTTGTGCTAGAGTTCGGTGCTCGCCCAACATCATAGATCGTGTCGTGTCCATCTCCGGCACCAAAGTAATAAACATCATTACCATAGCCACCTTCCAGCCTATCGTCGCCTGTTCCCCCTACAATCTGGTCACCTCCTAATGCACCACTCACGTAGTCATCGCCTGCACCTCCTAGCAATGTAAACGAAACAAAGCTCACATTTGTAGAAGCGTCAGCCGAATTTCCATCTGTAGAATTTTGGGGTTCAATCAACCAGTCGAATGACTGCCCGGTGGAAGTTAGAGTATCCGTCTTATAAGTCCCATAATTTGAATAAGTACCTGACTCAGTTTCGACCAAGTATGAATAGCTTTGAGTTACATTATTCCGGTGCAAATAGAGTTCTGCATTGGTCGGGTCTATGTAAATGCGAGTTTCCAGCTCGTAAGCGCTAATGGTATCATCGCCGCCGCCGCCGCGGAAATATTCGATGTCATGGTCGGAAAGTGTTATACTAATTCCAGCATCACCATCTTCATAATCAACCAAAGCAGCATCGTATCCAGAACCACCGTCAACTTCACCATTTGTGATGTCATCCTGATCTATAATCAAAATGTCGCCACCGCCGCCGCCACGCAGAGTATCTGCACCTGCACCGCCCTGTAAAATATCGCTGTCAAGCGTTACTGCATAAGAGTTTCCATCAGCGTCGGTTGTGTACTCCAGTTCGTCAGCACCACCAATGAGCGTATCATTGCCGTCACCGCCCACGAGAGTATCACCATATTCAGAACCTGTGAGCGTGTCGTCATCTGCACCGCCATCTAAAACGACAGACAAACCAGCTTCTGTGGCATCAATGATATTTGCTCCAGCACTTCCGGTGACAGAGGTTACAACTTGGAGTGTATTTGCTTGTGCCAACAGATCGAAATCAAAGTCTAAACTCAATTCAACATTTACAACTGAATAATTAGTGTTACCGGTTTGCAACTGAATATGCTGCTCGACCACACCTGACTCAAATGTATAGTCTATACTTCCATCCGCGCGTTCGTCGATCTGAACACCATTGCCAGCGTAGTTAAGAGATACATCGGCGGCCAGCGTATCAACACCATCAGCACGATACACATCCAGCAATCCATTTACAAAGCTACCATCACTGATCAGATAACTTTCATCTGTGCTCAATTGAAGTGCAAAGCCTGTAATTTCCTCGCTGTCGAGTGTTAACAATTCGCCGTCGTCAATTTCGCCGTTTGAATTCGCATCATTCCATATTGTAAACTTGTCCCAGCTGTTGTCACTTGCGTCCAAAACGCCATCACGGTTCGTATCAAATAAGCCCGCAAGGGCTTCAAGGTCGCTGATTGACCCATCTTCGTTCGTGTCGAGAGCTTCCAGCTGATCAGCCGTACCGTAAAACTCCTGTAGCACTTCATTGCTGGTTACTACTCCGTTGTTGTCGGCATCCAATTGTGCGGCCTGTTCAACTGAGTAGATTTCCGAGAGATCAACTCCATCCTCCAACCACTTTGTAAACGCGATTTCGCGGGCAGACGCAATTTCGCCGTCAGCATTCTCGTCAAACATAAGGAAGCCATCATCGGCTCCAACCCATGCAGTATGGACTTGCCACGGTTTGGTTCCGTGTCCTTGAATTGAATTATGTTCATCAAGGAGAACGACTATGGCACATGGCCACACTGAAGAATTTCGTCGAGAAGCAGTCCGTATAGCACTAACAAGCGGGCTTTCGCGTAAACA
>CALLUS010000027.1 GCA_938010435.1 uncultured Rhizobiaceae group bacterium
ACTTCGTTGGGGCCTACAATTATGCGCGCCGCTTAAAAACGCTCAAAGGTCTCACACCGTACGAATACATATGCAAAATCTGGACAACTGAACCAGAACAATTCAAGCTCGATCCAACCCATCAAATACCGAGACTAAACAACTAGCCACAATGAGAATGGGATGTGCGACCTAACCGTATTCCACTCATAAAGACCACAAATTTTATTCGGCCGACTTCTGTTCATCATCTTCGGGAGGCACGTCGAAGGTCGCCCATGTTTCATCATTGTTGGGCGGCGGCGGTATTTCACCTTGGCGTTTGTGAATGGAAACCTTTGCCATGAAGTGAGCTGAAATAGGAGCAGTGACGAATAAGAAAGCCATAATGAGTAATTCATGCATGGACCAACCTTCGCCAAAAAGATCAGAATGAAGCATTGATCCAAGCAGAAGCGCACCAACACCAACGGTCCCCACTTTTGTGGGTGCATGAAGCCGCGCCATCGGATCGTTAAAGCGCAATAAGCCAATCGCGCCGATCAGCACGAAACAGGCACCAACGAAAAGACAAAAGGCAATAAAATAAAGAGCTACAATTTCAAACATCATTCGATCATATCTCCGCGCAACACGAACCTTGCATAGGCAACTGTAGAGACAAAGCCGAACATGGCGATGATCAAGGACACCTCAAAATAGATGCGCGTGCCCTGCCAAATCCCAAGAAGAACGATGAGGCCAATTGCATTTACGAACATCGTATCAAGCGCAAGAATGCGGTCGCTTGTACCCGGGCCAATCACCAATCGAATTGTTGCCATAGCTTGTGCCAGAGCGACGATAATGAAAGCGAACACTAAGGAGGCGTGCATGATATCTTGGGCAAAACTCATAAGAAAATCTCCTTCAAACGGCGTTCATAGCGCTCTTTGATTTCATCACGGACTGAATCCGGATCATCTGTATGCAACGCGTGCACCAACAAACTGCGTCCATTGTTGGAAAGGTCTGCAGAAATTGTTCCGGGCGTGAGTGTTACAGTTCCCGCTAGAATGGTAATAGCTTCCGGCTGTAGCAGATCGATGGGAACCACCACCCAAGCGGGTTTAAGTTTGGAATTCGGTTTCGTTAGCACGATCCAGCCGACCAGAATGTTGGCAACGAGAATGTCCCACATCACAAGCAGGCTGTATGAAACCATCTTGCCAATACGAAAACCTTTCGGGCGTTCTGGCCACCATACGGCTGTGAGAATTGGGATGATAATGCCCAATATCAAACCAAATACGATCATTCCGGCTGAAACTTCGTTTTGCAGCAATATCCATACGATTGCGAGCAAGAGCGTGAGCGCAGGGTGAGGTAAGAGCCAATTGAAAAGGCGCGTCATTTTAATTCCCCTCCTGAAGCGGGCTGAGTTTTCCGGGAGTTTCAAGAACTGTGGAGATATAGGCTTCAGGTGCAAACAGTTGAGCCGAAGTATCAGCCATATAGGCGTAGATAGGTCCAGCAAACACAGTGAGGAGAACAAGCATGGTCAACAACCCGCCGACAGCGACATAGCTGAGCGTAGCCGGGGACTGAGTTTTCGTTTCGTCATCGACTTCAACGCTGCGGGCTTTCCAGAACACCATGCTGCCTGCGCGAGAAAAACCAACCACAGCGATGAAACTCGATATTAAAACGACGCTCCAAGACCAAACAGCGTAGGGCGTTGAAAACGCGGCTTCAAGAACCATAAGTTTACCTAAAAACCCTGAAAGTGGAGGCATTCCGGTCATCGCTATGGCTGCTGCAAAGAATAACCCGGCTGTCATTGTGGCACCCGCGATAGGTGGCTGTGGGGTGAGTTGCAAATTTTTTCGACTGGTACTGACCAGATCGACGATCAGGAATAAAGAACCTGCCGCCAGTGTTGAATGCACCATGTAGTAAAGTGCCGCCGCAATGCTGTCGGGTGTAAATTTGGAGACGGCTACCATGACCATGCCCATGGAGCCTATCACAGAATAAGCGACCAGACGGTCCAATTTTTTGGCGCCAAGAACGCCGACCATGCCAACGCTCAACGATATGAGAGCCGCAGGCAGGAGCCATGTTCCGTGAAGATTTGCAGTGGCTTCCAAATTGAGCGGAAAGACCAGCGTGTAAACGCGTATGATGCAGTATGCACCCACTTTCGTCATGATTGCAAAGAGAGCTGCAACCGGCCCCGGTGCTTCCGCATAACTGGAAGGCAACCAAAAATGCAACGGCACAAGCGCAGCTTTAATGGCAAACACAAGTAACAGCAGAACGGCCGCAACGCGGATTCCAACCGTAGCATCCGGGTCGATCAGCGCGACGCGTTGGGCGAGATCGGCCATGTTAAGCGTACCAGTTTCAGCGTAAATCGCACCGAGTGCAAACAAAAAGAGCGTCGACCCCAGAAGGTTAAACATGACGTATTGAACACCAGCACGCATACGTTCATTGCCACCGGAATGGATCATTAATCCATAAGACGCGATCAACAGGACTTCAAAGAATACAAACAAGTTGAACAAATCACCTGTAAGAAACGCACCAATGATACCCATGAGCTGAAACTGATAGAGCGCATGGAAATGGCGTCCTTTTTCGTCCCATCCCGAGCCGATGGCGAAGAGCAAAACAAAAAAAGCAAGAATGGACGTGAGCAAAACCATAACCGTCGACAAACGGTCTGCCACAAGCCCAATTCCGAAAGGCGAAGCCCAATCACCCAGTTGATAGAGCGTTATCGTGCCGTCGGATGCTTGCCATGCAAGGCCAGCTGAAATGGCCATAATGGCAAGGACACCACCAATCGACAGTACACGTTGAATGGGCATGTGAAAGCGTGCGGCCAACACGATGAACGGGGCCAATATTCCAGGGAGTATAATAGGCGCGATAATCCAGTGGTTCATTGTGCATCCTCTGCATCGGTTGCAGCGGCATCATCCAAAGGATCATCGACATGATCGTCATCGGACCCCAGATAAGAACCAAGGGAAATCATCACAATGACAGCGGTCATACCGAATGAAATTACGATGGCGGTAAGCACCAATGCCTGTGGCAACGGGTCGGCATAAGACGTAACACCATCGCGCAATACAGGCGGTGAGCCAATAGTCAGCCGGCCTGAAGCAAACAGGAACACGTTGACGGCATAGGTGAGTAAAGCAATGCCTATAATAACCGGAAAGGTGCGCAAACGTAGCGTCAAATAAATGCCACTTGCGGTGAGAATACCAATTGCGGATGCAACAAGAAACTCCATCTAATGTGCCTTCTTCGCATCTTGTGCCGGCGCATCATCGCGCGAAGGGTCGATATCCATCGCGTAGTCATTACTTTCCACATTCGCCCGGCGTGAGAAACGTGAGAAACTTTCCAGTGACAACATGACGGCTCCGACCACTGCGAGAAATACGCCAAGGTCGAACACTAATGCAGTGGCCAATTCGAATTTATAGAAAGGCGGTATACGCACATATTCAAAAGCGGTTGTGAGAAATGGTTTGCCGGCAAACCAAGAACCAATGCCGGTGAGACCGGCGATCAACACGCCTGCCCCGATTACGCCATGATAAGGGTAGCGCATTCTGTTTGAAGCCCATTGGAAGCCACTGGCCATATATTGCATGACCACTGCGATGGAAACGATGAGGCCTGCAATGAAACCACCGCCCGGTTCGTTGTGGCCACGTAAGAATATGAAGAACCCAACCATAATCACGAGTGGCATCATCACCCGTGTCAGGACCACCATCATCATCGGATGTTTGTCGCCGGCACGACTTTGATCAGGCATGCGGTACAAAAGCTTTGCACGAACCGGACCGGAAAGCAGAGCTTCAGTTAAAGCGTAAATAAGAAGGGCAGCAATACCGAGAACGATAATTTCGCCATAGGTGTCGAAACCGCGAAAATCAACCAAGGTCACATTTACAACGTTGGTGCCGCCGCCACCTTTATAAGAATTGGCCAAATGGAAATCGGAAATTGAGGGCGCAACGCTATCACGCACCATGTAGTGAAAAGCAAGAACAGTGGCTGCAGCTCCGCCAGCTACAGCTATCACGCCGTCACGCACCCGACGTAGAACGGTGCTTTCAACAGGTGTTTCGTTTGGTAAAAAATTGAGCGCCAACAGCAACAATATGATCGTGACCACTTCGACTGTAATCTGGGTCATGGCGAGATCAGGGGCACTGAAATAAACAAAGCCAATTGATACGATCAGGCCAATAATGCCGATGAGAACAAGTGCGAAAAAGCGTTTGCGATGGGTGGCGACAAGGCCAATTGTTGCGGCCGCCAACATCGCCCATGCAGCAATTGAAATAGGGTTCATTGAATGAACTGTGCGCGTGGGCACTCCAACCGTGCCCGTCATCCATGCATAGGTGCCAACGATAATGACTGTTGAAGTCATGATGGCACCGTATCTTGAGAATGCACCATTGTGCAGTCCGGAAGTGACAGTGCGGAATGTGCCAGCAATGCCGTCTACCATGCCTTCAAATAAAAGTTTCGCTTCCGGACGTGGTGTGTTGTCCCAAATGCGCAATACCGTTGGAAAAACCTTCAACAAAAGCAAACCGCCGACCACAGCCGCGATTGACATATAAAGCGCAGGCACAAGCCCGTGCCAGATTTTCAATTTCGCTGTTGGTAATTCAGCGGAATCACCGAGCACTGCAGATGTGACGAGCCGCACAAAAGGTTCGGCAAGAAACGGTGCGGCTCCAATAACAACAACAAGCACGACCAATATTGCTGGTGGCAACCACAAGCCCGAACCCGGATCATGAGGCGTAACCGGGTATTTATCACGCACTGGGCCGAGGAACGTATGACCAATCAGTCGGAAAGAATAAGCAGCGGAAAATAACGAACCTATCACTGCAAATACAGGCACAAGCCAAGGCAAACTAAACAGAGAAGTTCGCGTGGTTTCTTCCAGCATCATTTCTTTCGATAAAAAACCATTCAACAATGGAATTCCAGCCATGGAGAAAGCAGCCAGCGAAGTAATCGCAAAGGTAATCGGCATTAAATGACGAAGGCCGCCGAGTATGCGAATATCGCGGGTATCGGTTTCATGGTCGATAATGCCAGCTGACATAAACAATGCCGCTTTGAACGTTGCGTGATTCAAGATATGAAATACTGCGGCCATGGCACCAAAAGCGGTGCCTGTTCCCAAGAGCATTGTGATCAAGCCAAGCTGACTAACCGTGGAAAACGCCAGAAGCGATTTCAGATCGTGTTTGAACAGAGCAATAACCGCCCCAAGCACCATCGTGATCAAACCAGCAGACGTCACGATAATGAACCATTCGTCAGTGCCTGCCAAAACCGGCCACATACGCGCCATCAAAAAGATGCCGGCTTTCACCATGGTTGCAGAATGGAGATAGGCAGAAACCGGTGTTGGAGCAGCCATTGCGTGGGGCAACCAGAAGTGGAACGGGAATTGCGCTGACTTCGTAAAACAACCCAATAGAATGAGAATAAGAGCGGGAAGATAAAGAGGCGAAGCTTGAATCGCCTCACGGTTCTGAAGAATTTCGCTGAGATCGTAACTTCCCGCAATCTGGCCTAAGAGTAACATGCCGCCCACCATAGCAAGGCCACCCATGCCCGTGACGGTGAGTGCCATACGAGCGCCCTGGCGTCCTTCGGGCAGATGTTTCCAATACCCAATCAGCAAAAAGGAAGAGAGCGATGTGAGCTCCCAAAAAATCAACAACAGCAAAATATTATCGCTGAGAACGATGCCAACCATCGCACCTTGGAAAAGCAGAAGGTAGCTGAAAAATTCGCCCATGTGATCTTCGCGGGCGAGATAAAAACGGGCGTAAGCTATGATCAGCAGGCCTATACCAAGGATCAAACAAGCAAAAAAGAAGCCCAGTGCGTCCAGCAAAAATGTAATGTTCAGCCCGAGGACCGGTAACCATTCGAGACGCGCAGTAAGCACTTCACCCGTAAACACAGCTGGAGCATTGGTGAGCAGACCGACAAGAGCCAACAACGACACCATGAAGGCAACTCCGGCAGTGGCTTGTCGCCCGGCAGAATGCATAAGAATTGGAAGCAACGCGCCTATGAAAGGCAAAAGAACAATCAAAAAAAGAGACACGTTTGTATCCGCGGGTGATTCCAAAACTTACTCTTCGACAATTGGGTAAGAAGCGGGCTTAGTTCAAGGAAAATCGACGTGTTTTGGCGATAACCTGACGATTTACGATAGACAATTTTGTCACAGCAAACTTGGAACAGTATCTGAGCACATTCGAGAAAATATTGAGAAGCTCATTTACAAACGAATGTGCTATTTTTCGAGCCTCATAAGAGACCCAACCTTCTCGCAAGTTTTGCCCCCTCCCCACGGAAATGTGCAAAACATTGCGCATGAACCAACAATCCTAGACATTGCGTAAAATGTTCTGAATTGTGATCTTAGTATTTTTAGGAAGGAAACGTGATGTTTAAAACGAAAACACTTGGTTTGATGTTTGGCGCTCTGATGTTGAGCGGCACTCAAGCATGGGCAGTAGATTCTTGCGCGACAGGCAAAACATTAACTGATGGTGTTCTAACAATTGCCACCGGCAATCCCGCTTATTACCCTTGGGTGCTTGATGATAAACCTGAAAGCGGCAACGGATATGAATCAGCTGTGGCCTATGCCGTTGCTGGTAAAATGGGTTTTGAAAAAGATAAGATCAAATGGGTACGAACCTCGTTCGATGAAGCTATCCAACCCGGTCAGAAGAATTTCGATTTCAACATCCAACAATTCTCGATAACGGCTGAGCGCGAAAAAATTGTCGACTTTTCTGTACCTTACTATTCTGCGTCACAGGCTATCTTGGTGCGAAAACCAACAATCGATGCAGGTTTGAAAGCCAACCTCGCTGAACTCAAGAAACTAAAATGGGGTGTGATGGGCAGCACCACCGCATTGCCGGTTGTGACGGAAATTATTAAACCGGACAGCGATCCGTTGCTTTATGATGATAACGCAAACGTGGTTGAAGCCATGAAATCCAATCAGATTGATGCGGCAATTTTTGACCTGCCGACTGCATTGTATCTATCGGCTGTTGTTTTAGAAGATGGTGCTTTGCTCGGCCAGTTTCCGGCAACTCAATCGCAAAATCCTGATCAATTTGGTCTTTTGATGTCAGATGGCAACCCAATCAAGACATGCGTGAATGACGCTCTTGAAGCACTGACGAAAGACGGGACAATCGCTAAATTGGAAGCCCAATGGTTGCAAGAAGCAACAGGTGTTCCGGTCGTCAAATAATCAAAATGCTCACGGGTTCTTAGTTCCTTGAACAGACGACAAACATACGAGGCGCAACAGCGCAAACGGTCCGTTATAATCGCAGCAGCCAGCACAACATTATTTGTGCTGGCTGTCGTGATCTTAGTGCCTATGGCACCAGGGTGGGAACGGGTGAAACTCAGTTTTTTCAACTGGGAAGTCGCTGTCAAAACCACTCCTAAATTGCTTGAAGCATTCCTGTTAGACATCGCGATTTTTGCATGGTCGGCACCCTTCATTGCACTGGTTGGCTTGTTGATTGCCTTATGCCGCAGCGTTTCGTCACCCGCCCTTTTTCCCCTTAGAATGTTTGGGGCAATTTACGTGGACGTGTTTCGCGGAGTGCCTGTGATATTGGTCATATACCTGATCGGATTTGGAATTCCCGGGCTTGGTTTACCACGCCCATGGAATAGCCCTTATATTTGGGGCTCTGTGGCCCTTGTTTTAACGTACAGCGCTTATGTGGCTGAAATATTGAGATCAGGCATTGAAAGTATCCATAAGAGCCAGCGCTCGGCAGCTGTTTGTCTTGGCATGTCTGAACGAGACACCATGCGCTACGTGATATTACCTCAAGCGATCCGTAGAGTGGTGCCAGCCAATATGAACATGTTCATTGCTCTTCAAAAGGATGTCGCGCTTTTAAGTGTGATCGGACCTGTCGAAATCCTGCGTCAAGCTGGCGTTTACAAAAGTCTGTTGGCTAATTTCACACCCTATGTGGTCGCGGCTGCAATCTTTCTGGCTATCACAATTCCAGCGACCCGTTACGCTGATCACCTTATGTCAAGGCAGCGCAATGCCCGAAGTTAAACTCAGCCTCAGAGGTGTTGAAAAATCGTTTGGCGTCAACAAAGTATTGGACGGAATTGACCTAGAAATAGCCAAAGGCGAAATGATCTGCCTGATCGGCCCATCAGGTTCGGGCAAATCCACATTACTTCGCTCCATGAATTTACTTGAACCGGTTGATGAAGGAACCATACATTTGGATGGTGTTGAAATCACAGAACCCGGACTTAACCTGCGTACTATTCGCCAACGTATCGGTATCGTTTTCCAATCTTTCAATTTGTTCCCTCACATGACCGCCATTGAGAACGTTTTGTTGGCGCCAAGACGGGTCTTTAAAAAGTCGATCGACGAATTGATGCCCGAGGCGGAACAACTGTTTCAGCGCTTTGGTCTTACTGATCACAGGAACAAGTATCCTGATCAACTTTCGGGTGGTCAACAACAACGCGTCGCAGTTGTTCGCGCACTTGCCATGAAACCCGAGATTATGTTGTTCGACGAAATTACATCTGCTTTGGACCCGGAGTTGGTTGAAGAAGTGCTCGATGTTTTACGAGCGCTCCGAAACGAGGGAATGACCATGGTGCTTGCCACCCATGAAATGAACTTCGCGCGGGAATTGGCGGATCGCGTTTGTTTTATCGACAAAGGGAAGATCGCAGAACAAGGTCCACCATCCCAAATATTCAGCAAGCCGGAAGGTGCGCGTACAAGACAGTTCCTGAAAAGCGTATTGCGATAAGTCAACGAAACTCTCACTGCTTCGTTGCAAATTCGTCGGCGCGCTGTTTGATATCAGAAACCCATTTCGCGGATCAAAACAGATCCAACACGCTGAAACACTCTGGTTGCAATTGACATGCGTTTGGCTTCAACGTGCACGACTCCACGCTGTGTCTGTTCAATGGAACGGAAAGGAATTGCATCATTTCTTTTCAGATAGATGGAATAGAAAGAACCGTCAGCAGTAACACCAGCACCCGGTATTTTACTTGCGGGCACTCCCCCTCCATACACTTCCGCAAGTTCGGGGAAAGGTAATCGAGACACAGATGTTTTGTTAACACCCGTCAATTCAAAAGCAGTGCTTTTTTGTTGAAAGTTGTCAGGAATAAAAACGGCTTGAGCTCCGGTTTGAATCCTATGAACGTCTTGTTCTGCAACCACACCTGATAGACTGGCAGCCCCTTGCCCTTGGATGCGGAAAAGTAAGTCTTTGTGCTGGAAAGTTCGACCCGCATGCAATTCCCGATTTACGTCTACAACCAATCCAGAGATTCCAGCGCGTAAAACCAACTCATCTATTTTTTTGTCCAAAATGGCCAATTCATCTTGCAGTCCTGAAAGCTCCGATGAAAAAACAATGCGCTTTGTACCATCTTCTTTGTCAGCATTTCCCCGATCAAGCCGGCGTTGCGTTAATGCAATTTTGCTTTTCACCACGGTGTGTTTTACAAGTAAATCGTCTGACGTAAACTCCGCCAACACATCTCCTTTGCGAACTTTCGCACCTGCTTGAATGTGCAAATTTTTTAAGTTTGCTGACATTGGTGGAAACACTTGAATTGTATCGGCCACATGCAAAATAGCAGGGGCTTTGACAGTTCCCGACAAAGGGAGAAGCAGGAGAATTACTCCTCCCAACCAGACTCCTCCAGTTATCCATGAACGTTTTTTCGCAAGAATGTCTCTGCGCATCAACCACCACATTTTCAACTCCCTGTAGATTGGTAAAAATATGAACCAGATAATTTCAACGGCAAATAGAAACAACGCGAGGACTTTTATGAAAAACGTGTAAACGAGAATCGCAATGCCAATGAATAAGAAAAACCGGTAAACCCAAGTTCCCCACGCATGGAGAATGAGGGTTCGTCCAAGACTGGTACTCACCCGTTCTGGTGGAGGATTGCCAAGGCCAAACATTATTTCACGCATTTTCCATCGTGCAAGTTCAAAGCCACGTTGCTGCAAGTTTTCAAATCCGAGCAGATCGGACAAGATATAGTACCCATCGAAACGCATAAAGGGGTTGAGATTGACCAGAATGCTCAAAGTCCAACTCACTGTTGCAATTGAAAATGCGACCGAACGTGCCGGGCCATCCGATAAAAAAACCCAAGCTATAGTTGCAAGAGCAGCTAGGCAAAGCTCACTCATAATGCCCGCTCCATCCACCATTAACCGGTCTTTTCGGTTACGCAATCGCCAGGCATTGGATGTGTCTGTGTAGAGAATTGGCATGAGAACAAGAAATGCAACACCAATCACCGGGACCTTCAATCCATAACGGACCGCCATATATGCATGACCCAACTCATGGATTGTCTTAACAAACACCAAACTGGTTCCGTAAAAAAGGAAGCCTTCAATTGATAGAAAATTGATGAATTGACCTGCAAAAACATCCCATTGTCTCGAGACCAGATAGAGACCAATTATGGCAATCACCACAAAGAGTATTGATACAAATCGTGTAAATAATGGTTTTACAAATGGCCAAGTGATCTCAAGAAATTTTTGCGGCCTGAATAATGGAATACGGAAAAATAGATAACCGTGCACGATGTTGCCAAGCCAACTTCTCTGCCCTTTCTTTTCACCGTCCAGATAAGAATGATAACCTTGTTCAGGCGGTATATTGGTCAACTGATTTGCAAATAGAAATTTGATCAGATTGCCGACTTCTGCTTCACTGATATATCTGTTTGAACACTCTTCAGCTGCATGTTTGATTTGAGAAACATATCCTGCCTTCCAAGCTGACAGGAGATAAAAGTGGCTTTGGTTTATTCGAAAATATCTATTACGAAGCGGATCAAACAGCATCCAAGTTGGTGCACCGGTATGAAGTGGCCAACCATCAATTATCTGCAAATCCTGACGCAGCCCGGGAACAATGAAGTCATCATCATTGACCTGCGAACTCAACGCCATTCTACCAACCTACCCATTGTCGAACCGCAGAAAGTGGCTTTCGGAAAAGATAGAACCCTAATGGAACATCTTCACCAAAAATCTGGGCCGTTCCCCGTGCGCCAATTCTTGGTAAAGTCGTCTGTTGCAAATCTATGTCTGCAACAACATTGTAAGCCAGAGTATCAGCCTCCGTCATCGCAGCCCGATACGCTGCCGAGATTACAACACCTTTAATGGGCGAAAGTGGATTGGAATCGAGAAATAGTTTTACGTCAGCCCCATTTTTGAGAGAAATAGAGTCACTTATTGCAAGATCAATCAACGCCTCAGTGGATTCAGGACTAGCAATTTCGAGCACCCGTTCACCAATTGATACAGGCTTGCCTTGCCAATCAGATTTATTATTGAATACCGCAATGCCATTAGATTTTGCCCGTACAACCGACTTGGAGAACTGTGTATCTGCATATGCTAATTCTGCGTCAGCTAACCGCAATTCAGCTTGCGCAATTATTAAGTCCCGCGCCCCCTCACCAGATCCAAATGAATTCTGCTGCGCTGATTGTAACCGGGCTGTTGCAACACCACGCTTTTGAAGCGCAATCACTCGATTGGATTCAAGAGCGGTGTCGACAAACCGGAATAGTGGATCACCAATATTCACGACAGCATTTGCATCGACCAACATTTCCTCAATGACTCCGTCAATTGGAGCGGCAACAATTTGAGGAGATTTAGGCACTATCTCGACTGGAGCCAGCGTAGACAGAGGGACTGGCAAAGCCATTGCCAACACCGCACCAAATATCAAAAAGCACCATATTGCTTTCCTCGCCTTTTGGGACACGAAGCGGGTCGGTTTCGGTTTTAGAGCAAGCCATGCATGCCGCACAGTCTCTCCAACCCGCGCCAAAACAATCACATCAGATTCAGAAAAGCTTTTCTCGCCCAACACAATAATAGCAGCAAACATACGGCCGCGCTCGTCCATAAGAGGAATGAAAGCGCCTCTCATGATGGATTTCGTATCTGCACTTTCCACAGGTGAAGGAATTTTAAATCGATATGGTTGCGTACAGTCAGGGGTTGGTCGCGCTAAAGCCTGTGACCCAATCAGGGAAATTTCTTTTTGAAGTGTGACAACCGCAGGTGCATTTTTGTCTATGGAAGATAAGTTGGAAACAGCATCAATAGCCAAAGAATTGGTTTGCGACTTTGTCGACTTCATTACGAAAATCTGTTGTCCGTTCACAACCTTCCGGGTTTCATTTGCGATGCAAAAAACAAGCTCTCTAATTGTTTTTGCCCGACGCACTTCGCTTTCATAAAACAGCAATGCTTCCAGTTTTTCTATCCGGTGTGAATTTAGGTTCCCACGCCTTTCATTTTTTTCGGTCGAAGAATGACCCGCAGCCTGTCGGCTGCTCACCAGAACCGGTTTTCGATTTGTGTGTGGTTTATCGTTCTCAGAACTTTCTATGTCTTCAGGCAGAACACTAACCATCTCACATACCACGGTTCGCAAATAATGCGACGCCGCTCATACCCGCCAGTACGGAAGAAAGATCACCTTCGAATGCGCCATACGCTTTAATCGTTTGACTAACAGCATTCACTTCTGCAGCTAGTCGAATAATCTTTGCTTTGTGAGTGAGCCCGGTTTCATCTACTTTGAATTCAAATTTTTCATCGGGTTTCAACCACCGTATCCAACGGGAAGGTACCACAAGTTCCAATTCCAACATTTGATCATCAATAATCACCATCATCGCTTGATTTGCATTTGGTATTTCAAATCTACGAACGTTCAGTGCAACAACACGACCGCTGAAAGGTGCTGAGATGATGCAATGGTTCATCCGGGAACTAATTGCTTTAACATCAGCAAGTGTACGATTGACCGCTGCTTGGGCCAATTCAACTTCATTTTTTCCGGCAGCACCATTGCGCCTAAGAACCCGCTTGCTGGTCAGCTCTATTTTAGCGGCGGAAGCAGAAGCTTTTGCGCTACTTAATTCAGCTTGTTGACGACGACAATCAAAGGCCAACAGCTTACTTCCTTTCTTGAATTTCATCCCTTCCGAATAGTCAGCTGATATGATTGAAGCGACCAAGTCAGTTCTAATTTCCACTCGATCTGATGACCGAACTAACCCCCGCGCCTGAAACTTCGCTTCTTCTGCAGCCGCAGCAAAAGAGACAAAAAAGACAAGACAAAACAATAATGCCCCTAGTCCGTAAACAAGACACACATTTCGTATCTGAGAATTGCTTTGATACATCTACTTTTCCTTGAATGAGAAATCGCCGTTTTGAGTGACTTAGAGGTGTAAATCACCACGTTCCTGCCATGTCTTTTTCAACACGGCAGACAGTTCAGATACGCTCATGGATGTTGTGATGTTTTGATCATAAGGGTCAGAACCCACTGCTGCATAAACAGCAGCAAATGCATTTTGAAGATCAGCATAGGCAATATCATATTGAACGGCCGCAACCAGTGTGTTCATTTCCTCACGAATGAGCGTTTGTTCAGAAGCAACATTAGCGCGCACCGATGCTTGGACCTGTGCATTTAATTTACGCTGAACCTGATAATATTCAGCTGATGTTTTGGCAGAACGATGGAGATATTTATATCTTGCGCGGGAAACATAGACTTGCGTCATGATCGCCATGGTTGTTGCAAGTGCGCGTTGCTTCAGCACATCATCTTTAGCTTTCACCGTGCCTTTGCGTGCAGGGTATTGGAAAGCCTTCATCAGGTTCCAACCAATTTTTGCACCGTAACTCACCCAGTTGGAGTTGTAGAGAAAGTCGGTGGTGTCGAGGTTTAAACCTGCATAAACCGAGGCACCCGGCAAAACTTCCAAAAGGGCTGCTTTTGCTTCCTTAGCATTGATACGTTCCTGATAACCAATTTCACGTAGTTCCGGTCGATTTTCGAGCGCTATAATAATCATTTCATCGCCAGTTGCTTTGATCGTCAAATCAGTCAAACGACGTTTGGGAATATGCAATGAGAATGTAGAACCTGGATTAACGTTCATCAATGCAGCAAGTTGCATTTTGGACGTTTTCAACTCACGTTCGAGACGATGAATTTGGCGTTTGATATCGACCAGTTCACGCTGATACGTCAGCGCTGTAACCGGCGATGTTTGTCCGCTGTTATAAAGTTTACGAGACTGTGCCAACGCCTGTTCGGCTCGGTGGCGTAACTTGTGAAAACCTTCCAGAAGACGGTCGGCACTGACGGCACGCCAATATGCCGTACGCACATCTTCAATGATTTTGTTGACAATCTTGCGCTTGCGTTCTTCAGCAATCAACGCCTCATCAGCAGCTTGCTGAGCACGAATATAAGAAAGCCCGAAATCCAGAATATGCCACGAGAACGTTACATCACCGGCAAAACTACCATTTTGTTTTGATGTAGTGGGATCGACTGACCGGACCCCCGCAAACAATGTTCTTGAATAACTAGCTGAGGAATTGTCCCGATCAGCCCATCCTCCGTTTGCAACCACAGACGGCAACATATCATAAGACTTCAATCGAAGATTTTTGTTGGCCAGCTGTTTGTTCATAATCTCAACTTTATAATCGAGATTGTATTTCAGAGCGCGCGCCATGGCCTCATATAAGGTAATCTTTTTGTTGATTGGCTCCTGATCCGCAGTGACGCGTGCAAGATTGTCGGTAGCGTATTTCGAGATTTCACCCTGACTCAATTCATTGGGGGCGATTTGACAACCCGCAAGTAAAGTTAGGGCAAACGCTGCAGCAATGCCTTTCGTCGATGAGTTTGCATTGTTTGCCATGGGAGTCGTTCCTTGATTGCGTGTCATACGGGAATTTTGATTCATTTTTACACTCATAGGTTGCATATCAGTGCATGAGTTGAAGTTTCTGAATTTCATGTTCTTTTCTCTCAAATACTGAATAAAGAGCGGGTTGCTTGCAGGCTGCTTGATGCCATGCGTTGAATTTCGTCGGTTAGCGGGGTTGCTGATGCGACAGTTTCCTGTGATTCACCCGAATCTATGTCGGATGTTTGAACAGGCTCGCTCTCCAACCGGATATCTCCGGAATCCAGATTGATTTCAACCGGGAAGGCCGCCGTTTCACCATCGGCAAAACGTGCGCCAACAATCACATGAACATGGTCGACATTTGCAACACGCTCTATGAGAATGACATTATTGCCGGACATATTTATCCACTCTGGAACAGAGCCACCATCTCGCATCTGCACAGTCCAATCTACAATACGCGCATTGCCAAATGTCATCAGATCAACATACGTGTTCTTCTGCCAAATAACTGTGCGCATAAAGACGTTGGCATCACCTTGCTGAAGAAAAGCGTCAACCTGCCCGCCAATATATGGTTTCGGTGCCAAATCGCTCAGGCTATCTCTTCCATATAGGGAATGCTCCTGCCCGGTTTGCCGATCAGTCTCTATCATATTGCGAAT
Source organism: uncultured Rhizobiaceae group bacterium (assembly GCA_938010435.1). GTDB lineage: Bacteria > Pseudomonadota > Alphaproteobacteria > Rhizobiales > Rhizobiaceae > Pseudahrensia. Next base: position 15,531 of record CALLUS010000027.1, read on the forward strand.
GGCCTCCGAGACGGGATGGTCACTCATAAGAGCGGTGTCGCCACCCAACGAACTGACTTCATTTACAGCGTTTGTTATAACCAACTCACCGATCAAGGCTGTATTGGGGCCTAATTCGTTAAACTGGTTAGCTGCTTCATCTACCGTCAATCCGGAAGGGATAAACTCTGAGCGGTCGGGAACATCATCTTCCGGCAACGGGTCCACCGGATCATCTGATACACTAACTTGGACAGGGTTTGCATCGAAAATGAATGATGCCGAAACGACGCCACCTTGTCCGTCATCAACAGTCACCGTGATTGGATAGAACCCATCTCCGTTGGGGCCACCATTGGATGCATTTCCATCAAGTGTTCCGGTAATCAAACCTGTTTGTGGATCAATGCTCAACCCTAATGGCAACCCTATAGATGAGTAGCTGAGCACATCATCGTCGATATCATTGAAATGAGACGCTGTCTCAATTGTAACATCAAAACCATCGGTTCCTTCTCGATCAGGCAATTGTGTCACGACTATAGGAGCGGGGTTTGTAACCACGAAGGTCACATTGGTTGTGAAGGTTAGCGTTGGATCGTTCGGATCGGTTGCTGTGACCGGAATTGTGTATGTTCCCGGTGTTCCAGGGTTACCTTGCTGGCTCGCATCCGGGTCTGGTGTACCAATGATTGTATTGGTCATTGGATCAAACGTGACGCCAGCAGGG
>CALLUS010000028.1 GCA_938010435.1 uncultured Rhizobiaceae group bacterium
TTTGCCATTTCAGTGAGTTTTCGAGGGTTGATATAGCTCTTTTATGCCCGCATTGCACTGATCAGTGCTGGAACGCCGATGATATTCATGACACGGGTCATGTTGTAGGCAAGAACGTGCAGGGCCATCTCGGTGGCAACGTTTTTGAGTCGCCTCATCTTGAAGTGGGTGTTGCCCATCCAAGCCTTGATGGTGCCGTACGGGTGTTCGACCGTCATCGACCGTAGAGCTAATTTTGACGGGTCATCGTCGATGCGTTGCTGCATGCGTTCCAGAACATCCTCATGTTCCCAACGACGAATGCGGCGCTCTTTGGACAGTGTGCATTTGTCCTTGATCACACAGCCTGCGCAGAAACTGCTGTAATACAGACGTTGCACCTTTCCATCCAACTCAGAGGTCGAGCGATAGATCAGATGCTCACCGGCAGGGCAGACATAAACATCCTTGTCGGCATTATAGGCAAAGTCAGCTCGATCAAAACGCCCCTTGGCACTTGCGCCTGAAGTCAAGGGTTTGGAGACTGTGGGGGTAATGCCCGCCTTTTCGCAGGCAAGTATCTCTTCGCTTTTGAAGTAGCCTTTGTCAGCGATGGCCTCGATCTTGTCGACCCCCATTGCTTCACAGGCAGCGATAGCCATGGAGGACAGGGCGTCCCGATCATATCCGAAGGTCGTCACCTCATGAGCCACGATGAGATGATGTTTGGCTTCAACTGCCGTTTGTACGTTGTAGCCAATAACTTTCGGCATCCGAGGTGTGGTCGTCATGGATTTTGCATCGGGGTCGCTCAACGAGACCTGCGTTTCACCCGTTGTATCCATACGATCTTCAATTGACCGATAGCGTTCCGCTTCCTTTTGCAGATGAGCCAGTTTTCTACTCGCACGAACAACTTGCGAGGTTGGCACTGTCGAACCAGTCTTCGCCAGCGCTTCATCAGCCCTGTCCAGTTCCATCAGGTATCGTTCAATGGCCTTGTCGATCTCACCAAGCTTCTGTTTCAGCTTGCCGCGCGTGTAGCTTTTAGCCTTCGAGTTAACCGCCTTGAACCGGCTGCCATCTATGGCGACGACATCACTGTCCAGCAGTTTGATATTCCGGCACAGCGCAACGAATTTCTGGCACACTCTGCGGATGGCTGAACCATTATCCTTCCTGAAGTCTGCAATAGTCTTGAAGTCCGGCTTCAGCCGACCTGTCAGCCAAATCAATTCCAGATTGCGCCCACACTCGCGTTCCAACCGCCGCGATGACTGGACCTGATTGAGATAACCGTAAAGATAAATCCGCAGCATCACGCCTGGATGATAACCGGGACGACCCGTGACCTCTGGTTCAATTCCAAATCCAAGTGCGCTCAGATCAAGCATTTCAATGAAGGCGTCAATCACACGAACCGGATTGTCTTCCTCGACATAATCATCAAGACAATCAGGCAGTAGCGTAACCTGATCTCGGCCAATACCTTCGATAAACCGTTTCATCACAAAGCCCCCGATTCAATCGAGAAAACTATATCATGATCGAAAGTCGGATGCTCTTTTCACACAACCTCCGGACATTCTTACCGTTTATTGTCTGTCCAGTTTATAGCTTTGTTCGATTGACGAAGTAAAAGAATTTCGTACTTATCATATGATGTATTTGGTTAAGTCACTTCAAGAAAAACACCGCGAAGCCACTCTGAAAGCTGGCCACGTGCGTATTGGTACAATCAACTACTACCGGCAAATTGAAGACGAAACGCGGGCAGATGGAGAAGAGGGACTAGGAAAGATAGTCTGGTGTGGCGAGGAGTTGAAACAAGAACACTTCAACAAAATTTTCTCCCCATTCGACGACATTCAGATGATCAATGGATGGACAATTAAGAATAATGGAATGCCTATTCATGGTTCTTACCCCAACTTCAACGCGTTCGTGTATTGCTACAGTGAAGTTGAAACTACTGACGACATCGCTGCTGCATCTGGGGGCAAGGGTGAAAGTTATGTCTGTATCGCAAAGCCGGCCAGATTTGTTGCGTTGGTTCGAGAAGAGCTGAAGCCGATTATTATTCGTGCGATAGAGAAACATGCTCCTCATGAAGAAAAGGAGCAAATACTGAAAACCCTCGAAATTCTCGATGTGAACTATCGAGTAAACTATGACGATCAGCGAAAAGACAGGATGGTTGATGAGTCAAATGTCGAAGATTTCAATCCAATGGCGTTTCACCCGCAGGATTTTTTTCAAAAAGCCACCAGCTATAGCTATGAAAGAGAAGTACGAACTTTGTGGCTGCCGATAGCTATCCACCCATTAACTGGTAGAGAGGTGCCCTTGAATATACCTCATAATTGGCAGCACGAGGATATTGACATCAATCCAGATGTTTTTTCATCAACCCTTATTGAACACCGTTTGGACTTGAAGACCTCCGGTGGAAAATCGCAGGGCGTCTAGCTTGTTGCAATTTATAAGAACCGCGCCTTTTTGATCGACAGTTCGACGTCCAAAGTGGGCTCCAACCAGTCATTCATCCCTCAGCCCAAAATGTTGAAAACCCTTCGCCAATTTCGGTTTTTTGCTGGAAATTGTGCGGCGGTTGAAGCCTGTCCAGCCTATTTCCCCGCAGAGGCACGCGTATTCGATTTTGGGGCAGCGGTTTTGGACGACTTTGATGCCTTTGGCTTCCAGTTGAGCGGCGATGTCATCGTCGCGAATGCCCAATTGCAGCCACACAACTTTCGGTAATTCTGGCATTTTGATAATGTCTTCGAAGATGCCGGGCAAAGCTTCTGGCTTTCGAAAAATATCGACCATATCGACACTCTGGGGAAGGTCGGCCAGGCTGGCATAGGTCATCGCACCTGCGATTGCTTTTCCCGCCTGCCCCGGATTGATTGGGAAAACATTATAGTCTTTGCTGAGCATATATTTGACCACGAAGAACGAAGGCCGCACTTGGTTGGCGCTGGCGCCAATAACCGCAATCGATTTAACCGATTTCAGAATCTCATTCAGATATAGGTCGTCGTACTTGTCGTGGTTCATCTATTCATCACACCGCTTATTCGTCGGTCCATTCAGGAGTACGATCTTCTAGAAATGCGCCAATGCCCTCTTCTGCGTCTTTGGCCAGGAGGTTTTGGGTCATAACTTCTGCCGTGTGGGCATAAGCATCTGCCAATCCCATATCTGCTTGCTGGTAAAATGCTTGTTTCCCCACTTTCAAAGTGTGGCTCGACTTCTTAGCGATATTGCGGGCGTATTGCAGTGTGATCTTTTGCAGATAGTCCACAGGCACCACGCGGTTGATAAGGCCAATTTCACGGGCGTGACTTGGGGTGATCGCCTCGCCAGTGAGCAACATTTCCATAGCGTGTTTTCGCAACACATTGCGAGACAGGGCCACCATAGGCGTTGAACAGAACAAGCCAATGTGCACGCCCGGTGTGCAGAACGTTGCGTCTTCACTGGCAATAGCCAGATCACATGATGCTACCAACTGGCAGCCTGCAGCGGTTGCAAGGCCATTCACTTCTGCAATCACAGGTTTTGGATGGTTCACAATCGACTGCATAACAGTGGCGCATGTTTCCATGAGCGTCTTGAAATAAGCGGCACCTTTGTCTTCGTCTTTGCGGTGGGGTGTGAGTTCCTTCAAATCGTGGCCAGCGCAAAACAGATGTCCATTGGCGGCGAGAATGATCACGCGGGTTTGCGTATCTTGCTCCGCCTCATCAAGAGCAGATTGGAGGCTACTTAACATAGTTTCAGAAAGCGTGTTTGCAGGCGGATTGTTGAGGACGAGACGCAAAACGCCGCCTTCCAATCTTTGAATAGCAAGCGGCGTTACGTCTAGAACATCCGGCGTTTTAATTTTGAGAATTTCGGCCACCATGTGTGCTCCTCAATTATTCCATTGCCCCTTCCCTAGAATGTTGCAAATCTTGACGCAACCAAACAAGGATTCTTAAACTTCGCTGAGGAACGACCTGAATGAGCAATGCCCTAAAACCCGTTCTCAACGCAGATGAACTCAACTCCTATATCAGCGAAGTATATCCGCAGATTTTGGAGCAGTACCCCGGCCATTACATTATGGAGGTTTCGCCCGGTAAAGTGATCGTGCGGATGGATACTGATGAACGCCACATTCGCGCAGGCGGCACTGTATCCGGTCCTACTCTGTTCTCGTTGGCCGATATGGGAGGTTATGCCTGCGCACTTTCCCATGTGGGGCGAGAAGCTTTGGCGGTCACGACGAACCTGAACATCAACTTCATGCGCAAAGCAGCCCCCGGACCATTGTTGGCCCATTGCACCATTTTGAAACTCGGCAAAAGGCTGATGGTGTTCGATTGTTCCATTACGTCCGGCACGTCCGAGGAAACCATAGCGCACGCCACAGGAACTTATGCTATTCCGCCCAATAGGGGCTAAGCTGCCGATAGGGGCACCCTAAACCCTTGGCTGTAATAATAATTAAATTTGGTTGCATATAACAACAACACAACTTAAAGTATACCCATTGTGCATACTTGGCCCACTTTGATTCCGTTTGCGGCCCTATACTGAAACCATGAATGGAGTGAGTTGTGGATTCCAGAGCGATCTTAATCGAAACAATACGGCTTCTATGGCGACACCGTATTGCGGCCAGTTGCTTGGTTATTGCCGCGAGTATCATTCTAACAATGTGGACCTCAAGCCGAGAACCGAAAACGCAGATGCTCTACACACTGGCAGTGAATGGAGAAGTCGCTCGTCCTGCCAGCTTGTTTCAAATGATCGCTGACTTTCCAGCTATCCGCGCCCATAAGGATGATTTAGATGGCGATGGGTTAAAATGGCGCGTGAATGCGCGGCGGACATCCGTGTCCATTCCCGGCGTCACCAACGCAAATGAATTAGAGTATAAAAAGGTTATGGCTGAGGCACTTCAAGCTGCTTTGCAGCGCCTCAATACATATTCTATGGATGTGATCGAAACATCCGAGGCCAGTCGTAGTGCGTCTACTGGTAACGCCCACGAATTCAGCCGAGATGTTTTGAAGGCAAAGCTCTTCGGTCGCTATTTCGATAACAATCAGAAGATGATTGCTTACTTCAACATAGACACCAAAGGTGGGTTTGTTCTGCCTACGTGGTTGATCATGATGTTGTATATCCTTTTATGTTTCGGCTTGATTGCATCTTTCACTTTGAGTTGTGCTGTATGGCGTAGAAAAATGCCCGAGTTCCTAGAGTTTTTCAGAACTGAAATCACAAAAGAAGGCGCTTAAATCAATTCCACTTGTTTGATCACGTTTGGAATTGGACACAATGGCAATCACTCGATCAACCAAAATCATTTCAGACTGCCATTAAATTTTCATTTTAGGCCGCAATGCATTTGCAATCTGCAAACAGTTAAAAAAAATTAACCTTTCGCACCCAAAGATTAATTTAATCGAATCGCATGATGCAGAAAACTTAAAATGCTGAACAACCTATTTGATATCCAATTGATCTTGTTACAAACGTTGAAATTGCTCTGGCGGTTGCGATATTCAGCTCTCGTTATGCTCATTTTGATGACAACCATTGGCACATTTTTCATAGGCACAGTAGCCGAAACGAAAAGCCAGAAATTTGAGCTGGTTGTCAATTCCGAAGTCGTTCAAGCCTCATATCTGTTTCAATTGATCAGGGATGACCCAAAGCTTAGGATGCTTGTTGATAAATCCGCAGAACAAGGGCAAAAATGGAGATTTAACAGCAAAAGGTTCCAAATTTCAGCACCAGCGGCTTCCAACCTGCGTGCTGAAAACTTCAAACACGCGGTTGGATACGCGCTTTCCAATGCAATTACCCAACTTTCCGATTATTCAACTGCAGTTATTGAGACATCTGAGCAGTTTAACAAAGCAAATCAAGCTGCATCTGCTGGTCTCAGTCGAGAGGTTTTGAAAGCAAAAATGCTTACTCGCTATGCGAACGAGAATCGCCGAATGGTTGCATATCTGAACTCGACAGAGAAAGTTAGGGCGTTTCCACCACGATGGCTCTTTGCAATTGCGTTCGCATTTCTCAATTTGTTCGTGATTGTATTTGTATCGTTTACAACGATTGCTTTGAAGCACACGTCAAAACAATTGGTCCACTTTTTTAGCACTCAAATAGCCGGCAAATGAGCTTGAAGCACGGTCCAACTTGGGCAAATTAGACCGTGCTCCCCAAATGACGCTTGGGGAAACGCCACTTGCACCCAAACGCAAACCGCTTACCTGGCGGGGTGTGGCGACTTACGTAACGGCATTTTTTAATTACGTAAGGGAAGATTTTTTGTCAATCGAGAATTCGAATAATTCCAGAAATGATGTAAATACGATCGTTTTATAAGGTAAAATAATACCTTATTTTTAAGCCATTGATTTAATTAAATTAATCACACGGGAGTTAAAATATTACGCTTGACCTGACTGATAGTCTTTTCTAAACAAGCCTCAACGGCTCTGCAGAAATGCGGAGCTTTGTTTTTGAGGTCGAAGTCATTCTTCATCAAAGCTAATCAGTTTTAATCAACATTAGGTCCAACCTTATGAAAACCTTTTCGCAAAAGCCTGCGGAAGTTGAGAAAAAATGGATACTGATCGACGCCGAAGGCGTTGTACCGGGCCGTCTCGCTTCTTTCGTTGCAAATCGCCTTCGTGGCAAACACAAACCAACATTCACACCGCACGTGGATGATGGCGACAACGTTATTATCGTGAACGCTGACAAAGTCGTTTTCACCGGCAAAAAATTTACTGACAAAAAATACTACTGGCATACAGGTTATCCCGGTGGCATCAAAGAGCGTACAGCCAAGGCCCTTCTCGAAGGCCGTTTTCCTGAGCGTGTGATGCAAAAAGCCGTTGAGCGCATGATGCCCGGTGGCCCCCTGTCGCGTCAGCAAATGAAGAACTTGTACGTTTATGCAGGTCCTGATCACAGACAAGAGGCACAACAGCCTACGTCTATCGACATGGCTGCGCTGAACTCAAAAAACAAACGGAGCGCCTAGATCATGGCTGAAATCAATTCTCTTGAAGAACTCGGTGGCGCGCTCGCTGGTAATGCTGCTGAGGGTGACGCACCAATCGCGGCTACTCCATTGGCAGTGAACCCTGACGCACCTGTTTACGAACAGAAGCTTGACGATCTTGGCCGTGCCTATGCAACCGGTAAGCGTAAAGACGCTATTGCCCGTGTTTGGTTGCGCCCTGGTTCCGGCAAAATCATCATTCAAGGCGCGACTAAAAAGCGTGAAGTTCAAAAAACGAACGCAAAAGAAGGTAAGAAAGCCTCTAAAGAGCGTGATTTTACTGAATATTTCGCGCGCCCAGTGCTTCAGATGGTTGTGAAGCAGCCTTTGATCGCTGCTGATCGCGAAACACAGTTTGACGTGATTGCAACAGTCAGCGGCGGCGGCCTTTCCGGCCAAGCTGGTGCTTTGCGCCACGGCATCTCAAAAGCTTTGACATATTATGAGCCTGCCCTTCGCGGCACGCTGAAAGCTGGTGGGTTCCTGACACGCGACAGCCGTGTTGTTGAACGTAAGAAATACGGTCGCGCAAAAGCCCGCCGTTCTTTCCAGTTCTCAAAGCGTTAAGGCTTACCGACATTCACCCAATGGTGTATTCAAAGGCGGGCCTCACGGTCCGCCTTTTTTATTGGATATTTAAAATGATTCATTTCGAAACAGAAAATGTCTGGAAAGCAAAAGGTCGAGGCTTCGCAATGGGTGTTATTGCGCCGCACGGACGTCTGGTCCATCTCACTGGCCAAGTGGCTTGGGATGCTGATGAGAAAATCGTTGGCGCTGGTGATGTCACGGTGCAATCGAGACAGTGTTTTTTGAATATACAGGCGCTTCTTGCCTCCATAGGTGGAACGATGGAAGACATTGTCGAGATAACAACGTGGTATACAGCCGCGAACCAATTGCCATCCATACAAAAAGTGAGAAGCGAGTTTCTTATAGCCGAAAAAGAGCCAGCCAGCACATCCATTATGGTTGCAGGGTTGGGCCACCCTGACTTTCTGGTCGAGATGACTCCTGTTGCCGTTATTCCCGAAAACCGGCTGATATTGAAATAAGAGTTCTGACATGACACGTGAAAAATACCCCGGCATGGACAATGCCTTTACCGCGAAGACGCTGCATGATCAGTCGAAAGACCCGACCTATGCAGGTGCATTGTCGTTTATGCGGCGAAAATATACGACGGATTTGACTGGCACGGACGCTGTTGTCTGGGGTTTGCCGCTGGACACAGCCACATCAAACCGCCCGGGAACACGTTTTGGTCCGCGTGGGGTACGGGAAGCATCTTGCGGCATGGACAATGACCCGCAATATCCATTTCATTCGCGTTTGTTCGACGATATGGCTGTGATCGACTATGGCGACTGCTATTTTTATTACGGCATGCAAAACCGCGTGCCGACGATTATTGAGGAATATGCGGCAACCATTATCAACGCCCCCTCCTCTCCTTACCTGCTGTCCATCGGCGGTGATCATTTCGTTACCTATCCGCTGTTGAAAGCCCATGCTGAAAAACATGGCCCCATTGCGCTGGTGCAATTTGATGCCCACCAAGACACATGGGATGATGAAGAAGGCGCTGTCGACCACGGCACGATGATCACCCGCGCTGTGAAAGAAGGCATCATTGATCCCGACAAAAGCATTCAGATCGGGATCCGCACCCATGCGCCGAAAGATTATGGTATTGAAATTCTCTATGCGCTTGACTGCCACGAGATGGGCCCGACGGAAATCGCCAAACGGGTTTATGACCGTGTAGGTGGATCCAACGTGTATCTCACCTTCGATATTGATTGCCTTGACCCAGCCTATGCACCCGGCACGGGCACGCCTGTTGTGGGCGGACTAACATCTGCGCAAGCACTCGCGACTTTGCGGCATTTGAAAAATTTAAACGTTATTGGTTCAGATGTGGTAGAGGTTGCCCCTGCTTATGATCATGCGGGAATTACATCTAATGCTGGAGCGACGATTGCTATGTATATGTTGGGAAACCTTTGGGAACGACGATTCAAGAACCGATGAAACTTTGATTCAACACGTTGACTGATTGATTCAGTTGGCACTCCCAAATACCTGATATATTGAGATTATTATGAAACCGAAGATTTTTGTAGACGGCGAACACGGCACAACAGGCCTCCAGATTTTGGAGCGGTTGGGCAAGCGCGACGACATTGAATTGCTGTCCATTCCCCATAAGGATCGGCGCGACCAAACGGTGCGTGCGGCGCTTTTGAACAAAGCTGACTTCGCCATTTTATGCCTGCCTGATGATGCTTCGAGGGAAGCGGCAAGCATGGTGGCCGATGGCAACACACGGCTGATCGATGCTTCCACCGCACACAGAACGAATCCGGATTGGGTGTTCGGTTTCAAAGAATTGGAACCCGATCATTCCAACAAAATTGCGAACGCGCGGTTTGTCGCCAATCCGGGCTGTTATTCCACAGGAGCCATCGCACTCATCCGCCCCCTCACCCAGTCCGGCCTTTTGCCAAAAGAGGCTTTAGTTACGATCAATGCTGTCTCCGGCTACACAGGTGGTGGCAAAGGTTTGATCGCGCAAATGGAAGGAGCGGGCAAAGACGCAATTGATGCGCCACTCTTCGTTTACGCAACGACGCTAGCCCACAAACATGTACCTGAAATTACCGAATATGGTATGTTGACCAACAAACCGATCTTCTCTCCAAGCGTGGGACGCTATCCGCAAGGCATGATCGTGCAAGTGCCACTGCATATAGCGGTGTTAAATGCCTCCTCAAGGGCGGAAGTCCATGCAAGCTTTGTAGCCCATTACAGCGGTTGCAAACATGTTCGTGTGGCATCTTTGGAAGAAAGTGATACAGTCATCCGTCTCGACCCGACTTCATTGGTGGGAACCGATACAATGGACATCCATGTTTTCGGCAATGATGATCAGGTCAATCTGGTCGCCCTGCTCGATAATTTAGGCAAAGGCGCTTCAGGTGCGTGTGTTCAGGCACTGGATTTGATGATCGGGGCCAATGATCAGGCCTGACGTGCGGCCGTCCATTCAACCATTGCGTCCAGGATAGGTAACAGTGTTTTTCCGTCATCTGACAGCGAGTATTCCACGCGTACAGGAACCTCCGCATATACAGTCCGGTTCACAATGCCGTCCAACTCCATTTCACGAAGTGAACGGGTGAGCATACGGTCTGACACTGTGGCCAGACCTCGTTTAAGCTCTGTGTAGCGGTATGAATTATCCGTTAGCTTGAACAAGATTCTTGGTTTCCATTTGCCGCCAATCATTGAAACCGTTGCCTCCACAGGGCAACGGGTCGCGGCGACCTTTGGTGGGGTTATCTTTGTTATATCGATATCCATTATCCGCATTGCTGCAACCCTATTACTTACAACAGTGTTAGCTACTAGCAATTTTGCATGTAGAATGCTTTTTGGAAAGCACTTATTTCAACTTGATTGAATCACAAATCATCACGAGCACTCAACAGATAGGCTTTCCGTATGACATCCGAACTCAAATTGATTTACGCGTATGACCCACTGTGCGGCTGGTGCTATGGGCTCATCCCAGCACTGAGACACTTTGTTGCTGAAGAACCCAACGTGAAAATTGAAGTTCTACCCGGCGGGTTGTTTGTCGGCACTCCTTCGCGACCTTATTCATCACTGATTTCACATATTCGCGCGGCTGAGGTGCATTTAGAAGCGGTAACCGGTCAAAAACCAAGTGAAGCGTTTCATGAAATGATTGCAGGTTCTGAGGTCGTAGATGCATCTTCCGAACGTCCGAGCCATGCTGTGTTGCAGATGAATAAGCTTGCACCTGATCGCGCTCTCGAATTCGCCCATCGCGTTCAAGAAATTCATATAGCAGACGGGAAAGACCTGAACTTGGCTCAAACTTACGATGATTTATGCGCCGCTGAAAAATTCCCCGCTTTGGATGTAGACGCCATTTTGAACGCCACACTCACGGACCCGGAAATCGACACCGCTTACAAGAAATGCGCTGCATTGCGCCCCCAAGGCTATCCCACGATGTTCGCAGTCGATGCAAAGGGCGAAGTGGCTGGTGCAATACCTTCAACTTATGACCCAATCGCTTTTGTTGAAGAATTTCGCGCTATTCAACATCAACACACGAACTAAGACTTTGCGCCATTAGATTTAAAGACAGGCGGGTCGTTGAGTACTCCCTTACTTTTTGAACGCAAAAACATTCTGAGAGTTCTCTTCAGAATGCGCAGAAACATCGGAGGCTGTATCCTCATGCTGCAATTGCGATCATAGAATCTCTGTTCCAGAGCTATGCGCTCCCTGCGAGACTGACCTTTTGAATTTTCGTGATGATGCCTTTGCAAAACTATAATTGGGGTCATGCGACGTTCCTTGATTTTCACAACTGAAAATCTAAAGATGTTTTTCGTCGAAATAACTCACCAATACCGAAGAGAGTTTTTCAAATATGAAAAACATAAATTGGGATGACATCAAAATATTTCTGCTCGTTGCAGAAGGCGGTCGTTTGAGCTCAGCAGCTCGTGAATTGAAAACCAGTGTTCCCACAGTTGGACGCAGGATGTTGGCTTTGGAAGAGACTGTAGGGCAACCACTGTTTCATCGCTCGCAATCTGGTTATTCATTGACCAAAGCGAGTGAAACTCTCGTGACCAAAGTTCGGCCCATGGAAGCTGCCGCCCTCCTTTTGGAAGAGTGGTTGACTCCCAACCACAAACGCCCCCTCGTGCGCATTTCTGCTGGAACAGGCACGGCCAGTTTTCTTGCTGATCGATTTACAGATTTGTGGTCTCGTGAGGACACCTTTCAGTTGGCCTTTGTGACCGCAGAATCGACACTTGATATCGCCTATCGCGAGGTGGAGATCGGTATTCGCAATCGCCCTGCAGAGAGTGGAAATCTTGTCTCACGCAAAATGCAAAAAGTCTGTTTTTCTACTTATTTCAATCGACATGTTCGGCAGCGCGAAAGCCTTGATTGGGTCGCAATTGATGCGGACAACGCCGTACACCCTGCCGCTCATTGGGTGCTCAACCAAGACGATATTACAGTCAACGCTTGGGCAAATTCCACAGCAACTTTGCATAGTTTGATCAACGCTGGAGCGGGAATTGGGGTCATGCCCTGCTTCATGGGAGATCGGGACCCAACATTGAAACGTCTGGGGCCAATTATTGCAGAACTTACTGAAAACCAATGGTTAGTGATGCATGGTGATGACCGCCACCGAAGCGAGGTGCGAACGACCGCTGATCGCATAACCAAACTTCTTCAGGAAGACAGCGCACTTTTTGCTGGCGAACGCCCGATTGTTTGAATCGGTATTGACTGTCAAAGAGTTCTCTCGTTTTGCATTTGGGCTTCTGATCATCTAATCAAACGATATGCTGCTTCTTAACAATATCATTACGGACAAAGGGTCCAAATATTCTGTTTCTGGTAAGGCTTGTTGCTCTGCAAATGAAGCCAAGGCATTTGTTAATGAACTCAAGCGCACGAAGAAATTTGCCAAAGCCACCCACAACACTTGGGGTTTGATTTGTAATGATGGGGCTATCAAAGCTGACGATGGTGAAGCAGGTGCCGGCATGGTGATATTGCGCATGTTGGAGCGCGAAAATATTCAAAATCATGTGGTGGTCGTCACCCGATGGTTCGGCGGGAAACATCTTGGTGGTGACCGTTTTCGCCATGTTCAAACAGCCGTGCGCAAATATTTGGAGGAAGCCAAGTTATAGAGATCTGTACCTCATGCACATTTGGTTTCGTATCATCAATAAGCTCTCCCCATCGTTTTGGAGCCGATATTGCTCACCGATTGATGATGCGGCGTGATTGGCTGTTTTTCCGTTGAGCATTCATAAATGACAATATCGCACCTGTTCATTGGTGCGTCCATGAAAGGTTTTCAATGATACCGGCAATCAATTCTCAATATCGGATCATTCTCACTTCGATCTTAATTGTGTTTTCTGTGTTGTTGTTCAACACCGCGCAGGCACAAGGTGCGAAACCCCTGCCGAACTATGTGGTTCAAAAATTTGGACAACCTCCGGCAATTCCCGAAGGAACATTGTCTGAAGAGTTGCGATTAGCCGTCCAAGTGGCCTTTGTGGACAGTATGGTTGAAACCCGTTGGGGCGATGAACAGGCGGCGGCACTTGTCAAAATTGCAACTTCCAAAGACCCACGCCTTGCTTGGATTATCAGCGATCTGATGCGATTCGCCAACAGTCGCGAACTAAACGCCCTCCTTGCAGATGCAGCATCAGAGTTGTTGGGGAAGAAACTGCAAACAGCAAACAGTTGGGGTGATGTGACCGATCATCTGATCGCATGGGACATACCTGCCCCACCAAATTACCTGACTGTGAAGCGTGCTATTTTTACAAGCATTGTGCCCGGTTGGGACAAAATATTTGTTGAAGGCACCATCGATTGGCGGCTGGTTTCATGGGGTGGAGTGCTGATCGACAATCGTGCCTATGATACAACAGATGATGAATGCAATTGCATTCCGGCAGCCGACAATCCGAAAGTCAGCAACGCCAAAGATGCCACTTGGCTCAAAGATGAGGACATTGTTTTTGGCATCGAAGTGAATGGTGAATATCGTGCTTATCCACGCCGCATTATGGAAGTGCGCGAAATGGTCAATGACACGTTGGGCGGCAGAGATCTTGGCATACCTTATTGTACGTTGTGCGGAGCGGCGCAGGCTTATTTCACGGACCAACTGCCTGCGGGAATTGATCGCCCGGTGTTGCGCACATCCGGCCTGCTTATTCGCTCAAATAAGGTCATGTATGATCTGACCACCTATTCGGTCTTTGACACATTTCTTGGCACGGCTGTCACGGGGCCACTGGCTACAAAAGGCATAAAGTTAAAGCAAGCCACCGTTGTCACGACAGATTGGGGAACTTGGAAGAAAGAACATCCACAAACTACAGTACTTTTGGAAAAATACGCACTTGGCCAAAACCCGGATTTCCGCAATGGCCGCGATGCCGATGGGCCCATATTTCCGGTGGGCGATGTTGATCCACGTCTATCAGTTCATGAAGACATAATTGGCGTTGTCACGGCTTCCGGCAAAGCTGTGGCGTTTCAAAGAAGTAAAGCATTTGTTGCATTAAAAAACGGGAACGAGATCGAGTATGAGAACGTTCGATTGAAACTTGATGCTGGTGGAATTAAAGCAGTGGACGCGAACGGAGCTGACCTTGGAAGCCATCAGGCATTCTGGTTTGCATGGTCGCAATTCTATCCAAAGACGGCACTTTGGGACGGTTGATAGACGGCTTCAAATAACCTGAGTGGTCAGATGACGCTCCATTCAACAGGTTGGCGCAGAACTGACGACAAGCCTGAAATGCGACGGTTGAGGCGTTCGCCTTCCATATCTGCCAGCTCTTGCGGCACGGTGATTTTAAACACACCATCCACCCGTTCAATGCCAATCTTCGGCAAAATACCGGGCATGGCGGCCGAGAACAAATAGCCTACACGGAAGAGTGCTCCCAAAACCTTCGCCCGTTCAGTGATACGTTTGTCCGCTACCGTACCGATGGCAGGTCGTGCATTGTCATTCACCAATCCCTCATGACGATAATAACTGGCCAGCGCTAAATAAGCTCTACCGGGATGCGTAACGCCTAAAAAATTGCCATTTGAAATAAGGTTCAGTGCTTGGTCGCCCCGATAGTCTGGATGGGAGCGCCATGTAATATCCGCCAACAAACAGGCAGCTTTGCGGAAGCGCACTTCGTCATTCGTTTCCTTCATGCCAAACATTTTGAAAGCACGTTTGGACCACTGAATAAGTTCGCGGGCATGATTGGGTGATCTGGCGTGTAGCACCGCCATTTCTTCAGCAGCCGTTATGAGTGGATCGGCTCGTTTCACTTTGTCGGGCAACAGGGAATAGAGATAACCTTCCCGCACCCCAACCGCCGAGAATACGATTTTATCTGGCTTCATAATGTTTATGATTTCCTGCAGCAGCACAGCACCATAAGGCAAAAGATTACGGCGGTTTGACGAAACCGCGTTGATGCCGCGCACCGATGCGCTTTTGGTGGTCGTGAGGCGTTTGCAGAGCTTTTTGGCTTCTTCTTGATTGATTTCGTAATTGTGCATCACGTGTAACGGGTAATTGCACCGCGCCATGTGCAAACGCCCCATGGCACGCCACGTTCCGCCCACAGCGTAAAACGTTTTGCCTTGCGCTTTTTTTAAAACCGGATTGTCTTTCAGAGCTTTTTTGACAAGCTTGCGAGCTGCATCAATTGAGCCACCGCTTTCGTCTTGCAAGCGCAATCCGCCCAATGGAAGAGTTAGTCCTTCACCCACGGGTTGATTATCTACGGCTGTAAATTCCACACTGCCGCCGCCCATATCGGCACTCACGCCCATAGGATTCACGAAGCCGCAAACAATTCCGTAAGCTGCGTAAAGTGCTTCTTCTGCACCTGTGAGCACATGAACCGAGCTGCCAAGTGCTTGTTCTGCGTCTTTCACAAATGCCGGACCATTTTCCGCTTCACGTGCAGCTGCAGTGGCCAATGTGTAAATTTCGTCCGCACCAGCCTGTTTTGCCAACATGCGGAAGCGTTTCAATCCGGCCAAGGCGCGCACAACGCCTTCTTCGTCCAACTTGCCAGTTGTTGCGATATGAGCACCAAGGCCGCAAAGGATTTTTTCATTAAACAAAGGTGTTGGAGATCGCGATAAGCCTTCATAGACAACAAGGCGAACCGAGTTTGACCCGATATCGACAATAGCAACAGGCGATAATTTGCGCAGACGACCTTGCGCTTTGAGAATAGATTTTAGTGTCCGAGCCATATCGCGTCCCAACCAGCCGACATATTTTACGCCTTGGCCTTGGATTTCTTTTTAGAGGCCTTCGACGTGAGTGTCGCCTCCGGATTCAGAATTGTCTGGGGCGCATCTTTCTTCAATGATTTGCCGCGACCAGACAGGCTAGGATTGGTCATGAAATATTCCTGTGCACTAAAAGGCTTTTGCCCGTCACGCAACTCCATGCGTTTTGACGTGCCGTCGGGCAAAATCTCCCAACTTTGTTGATTGTCCATCATATTACCAAGCATAATCTGACCGAGCACTTGTTCGTGCACGGTTGGGTTTTCGACCGGAAACAAAACTTCAACACGGCGGTCCAAATTGCGAGGCATGAGATCTGCGGAACCAGCATAAACCAATGCTTTTTTTGACGGCAGACCATAGCCGTTGCCAAAACAGAACACACGACCATGTTCCAGAAAGCGTCCAATGATGGATTTTACCCTGATGTTTTCTGAAAGACCCTTCACTTGTGGGCGCAAACAACAAATACCGCGCACCACCAGATCAATTTGCACCCCATCATTGCTGGCTTCGTAGAGCTGATCGATCATTTTCTTATCGACCAAGGAATTCATTTTCATCCAGATTTGAGCAGGTCTGCCAGCTTTGGCATGATCCCGCTCGGCGTCAATCAAACCCTCAATGCTTTTACGCAAAGTGGTGGGCGAAACCAAAAGTCGGGACAGACCTTCGGGCGTGGCGTAGCCTGTAATGAAATTGAACACCCGCGCCACATCCAAGGCAATGTCCTTATCGTCGGTGAAAAAAGACAAATCGGTATAAATCTTTGCATTGATGGGATGATAATTGCCTGTGCCAATGTGACAAAAATTGACCAAACCACCGCCTTCACGCCGCACAACAAGAGACAATTTTGCATGAGTTTTCAATTCGATGAAACCATAGACGACTTGCACGCCTGCACGTTCCAAATCGCGCGCCCAACGAATGTTTGCTTCTTCGTCAAATCGCGCCTTCAGTTCCACCAATGCGGTAACCGATTTTCCGTTTTCAGCGGCTTCGATGAGGGCTTGTACAATCTGGCTGTCATTGGATGTACGGTAGAGGGTTTGTTTGATCGCAACCACATCAGGATCGCGGGCAGCTTGCAGCAAAAAGCGGACCACAACATCAAAAGATTCATAAGGGTGATGAACCACCAAATCCTTTTGTCTGATCGCAGCGAAACAATCGCCATTGTGTTCGCGAATGCGTTCAGGAAACCGTGGGGTATAAGATCTGTATTTGAAACGTTTGGACCCCTGAGAAACAATTTCTTTCAAGTCATCCAATGCCAACATACCATCCAAAACGATGGTTTCAGATGACTGAACTTTCAATTCCTTCACCACAAAATTCCGCAAATTTTGCGGCGTGTCTTCTGTGAATTCAAGACGGATCACCAATCCACGGCGTCGCTGTTTTAGCGCGCTCTCGAACAGACGCACTAAATCTTCTGCTTCTTCCTGCACTTCGATATCGGAATCACGAACAAGACGGAACATACCGCTTTGCTTCATATCGTAGCCCGGAAAAAGCCGGTCAATGAAAAGACCAATCACTTCTTCAACAGAGATGAAGCGAGATGGCGCTTTGGGTGTTCCATCATCTCGCATATTGATCTGCGGCAAGGCCACAAAACGTTTTAGCGGTTGAGGCAGACGCAACAGCGCTGTCATGGGTTTGCCGTCTTTTCGGCGCTCTAAATCAAGCACCATAGTGAGCCCCAAATTAGGCATGAACGGGAATGGGTGAGCCGGATCAATGCACAAAGGCGTCAGAACAGGAAAAACGTGGCTTAAGAAATGGTCTTCGGCCCAACTGCGCTCGTCATCAGTGAGTTCTTGACTTTTCAGCAACGAAATTCCACTGACCGCCATTTCCGTCTTCAGGGATTTAAACAGTTCCAATTGACGCGTTTGAAGATGTTCAATTTCCCGCGTGGCATTGTTCAATTGTTCGTCCGGGGTCTGACCGTTGTCCGACAAAGTGGAAACATTTTCGCGTACTTGGCCTGCAAGACCCGCAATACGCACCATCAAGAATTCATTCAAATTATCCGCTGAAATGGACAAGAAACGCAAACGTTCCAGCAATGGGTTTTTGGTGTTTTCCGCCTCCATCAACACACGTCTGTTGAACTGCAACCAGGAAATTTCCCGATTGATGTAACGCGATTGATCTTCAGTCAAAGAGACATTCATACAAAATTCCAAATTTAGTGCAAAACGATACCACTCAGCATTGATTGCAACAGTTTTGCTTTAGATTTATTCCTGCATGCCCAGTGATTGCAGCGCAAGGGAAGCCAGCGGAATTGTTATAGCCCGCTTTTCAGCCAGTGAAGCCTGATCGATCGCCTCAACAAGCTTTTGAGCAAATGCGAGCGAACGTTCCATACGGGTGGCGCAATATTCAATCACAGGCATTTCCACCATCATCTGTCGGTCAGCGAATAACTTGAACAGCACACCACGTAACAGTTTATCATCCGGTTCGTTTAACTCCACCACATGAGCCAGTTTCATACGCGATTGAAGGTCGGGAAGCACAATACCCCAATTGCCCGGCCAACGACGACTGGTGAGCAAGAGATTTCCCTTGCCTGATTTCACCATGTTGATGATGTGAAACAGACGGGTTTCGCTAAAATTACCTTGAACAATATCTTCTACAACATAGTTGCCATAGGTTTGTTGGGGCAATTCATCATCAGGGCCCAATGACGGTAGAATATGGGCTTGCGAACGCGCTGCCCAAATTTGCGCCAAATGGGTCTTTCCTGCCCCTGTAGGGCCAGCCAATATGACAATTGGTGCGGGCCACTCAGGCCAAGAATCCAAAAACCGGACAGCTGCAGAGTTGGCGTCGCTGACCAAAAGATCTTCGCGCGCACTGGCAGCTTCCAACGGCAGGTGTAACGGCAATTGGCCGGAAGATTTACGCTTAGACATGAAACTCTTCTATTTTCAGACCGCAGATTTATCATCACGGTCGTGACCGAGGTAGAAATCACTTTGCAGATATTTGGCCAATGTAAACCGCACCAACACTCCGATTGCCGCAGCCACTGGCACAGCAATAAGCAAGCCGGTGAACCCCATCAAGACGCCAAAGGCAGAAAGTGAGAACATCAGCCATACCGGGTGTAGCCCAACGCTTTCGCCAACAAGTTTGGGTTGCAGGATATTACCTTCGAAAAACTGACCGACAGCAAAAATGACGATGATCAGCAAAATCCACCAGAAATCGGGCCAGAATTGCACGAGAGCCACACCCACCGCCAAAACAAGACCAATCAAAGACCCCACGAACGGGATGAAACTAATAAGACCAGCAAACATACCGATCAACAATCCAAAATTCAGTCCCACTAATGTAAGGCTGAGCGCGTAGAACGAGCCCAGAATGAAACACAAAGACCCTTGTCCGCGCACAAAGCCTGCAATGGCTTTGTTGATATCACCGAATATAGCTTCAAGATCTCCCTTATGATCACGCGGCAACCATGAATCCACGCGTTCGATCATCCGATCCCAATCAAGCAGCAAATAGAATGCCACGATTGGCGTGATCACGAACAAGGACAGAATATCAATCAATGCCTTGCCTGAATTCCAGATAGAACCTAGCAACGTGGTCAACCACCCAGCGCCTTGCTGTAGCACTTCATCCAAGTTTTCGCGGATATTAGCTGAACCTTCGCCGATCAAATTGCGCAGCCATTCGCTTTCAGTATTTGCTATCAAAGACTGCAATTGCGTGATGTAAGACGGCATTCGGGATATCAAACCCGACAATTGGTGCGATAAGACCGGCACCAACAGAATAAGAGCAAGAGAAAACAAAAACACAAAAACCAGAAGGATCATCACCGTGGCGAACAGTCTGCTTGTACCCCAAGATTCCAATTTATCGGCCACAGGGTCCAACATATACGCCAATGCCATACCAGCGATGAACGGCAATAAAATTGAACGAAACACAAACAAGAACAAGACGACTGCGACCAGCGCACCCAACCAGAAAAACGCCTGACGCTTTATGCTATTTGAAAAAACAACGTCCTGTACTGTTGCGTCCTTCACGGGTACTTTTTTAACTGCTTTTTTGGCCAAATTCAGGTCTCTCCATCTTGATGGGCGGCACCGTTTGCAAACAACGCCAATCCTTGAACTATATAGGCCATAGCTGATGCCGCTGTCAGCAGTCCTGTCACATATTCTAAGGTCGTTTGCGTGGTGGGCAGGGGATATTCAAATCCCAAAACACCGAGGACCAAAGCTGCCAACACGATTTGCAGAAGAGTGTTCACCTTGGACACCCACAAAGGTTTTATTTTGACATCTTTTTCCAGCACAAAAGCCAACATAACCCCGAATACGATAATCAAGTCGCGACTGACGACCAAAATAGTCAGCCACAAGGGCAAATGCCCGAGATAAGCCAGCACGATAAAGACTGACACAAGCATGAGTTTGTCGGCGATTGGGTCCAAAATCGTGCCAAATTCGCTTTGTTGATCGAGTGCCCGCGCAACAATTCCGTCTACAGCATCTGACAAACCGGCGATAACAAATGCCACAAACGCAAAAATAGGCTGTTCGGCGAGTAGTGCCCAAATGATAATGGGCACGAGCAAAACACGTCCCACCGTAATGATATTCGCAATAGTCAAATCTAACGTTTCCGCAGGTCACGTTGCACAATAAGCATTGCGAACTTTGCGATGGATAGGGTTTCATTGCAACATTGTGGTCACGCAAATATCTCCGGCTTGTGATGGGAGATCAATTGACACAATTCCAATTGCGCTGGACAGTTCCACCAAAGCAAAGGAAGCATGCGATGAGACACAACAAGAAACTGATAATTGCCGGAATTACCACGCTGATCGGGTTGGCACTTGTCAGAGCTGCCAATGCTGGTGACAACCATGCTGGTTATTATTATCCCGAACCACAAACTTCTGAAGTCTATGCTTCTCCACTTTCTCCACTTCCGACAGCAAATAAGCGCACTCGCATCGGATTCACTGTGGGGCTTGGGGCGCAACAACGCAAACGACCACACGCACCTGATTATCATGTGTTTGCCAAGGGTGCCACGGCACAAAAGATGATCATCGTCGCAACGACTGAAGGAAAGTACAACACTCTGTTTCGCTTGCGCGCCTTATTAGCAGCCATGTCTGCTGAAGCTCGTTTGTCACCCCTGTTTCAAAAATCACAGCAACCGCAAAACCTGAATTTTCTCGACTTAGCGCGGCTTACCGGCTTCATAAAAGTGACCGTAACCGACGGCGACAAGATCGCTCATCGTATCGATATCAAATAAAGTTGGGAATTCGGGTAGTTTTCCACCTCTTTTGCATGTGTTGACAAGACGCTGACGCACCAGCGCCTTATAGAGACAGGTATGAGCGATAAAGAACACAACAAATCACCCCTCTCCTATGCTGACGCTGGAGTGGATATTGACGCTGGCAACTCGCTGGTGAATTCAATCAAGCCTCTGATCGCAGCGACCATGCGATCTGGTGCTGATGGGTCGATTGGTGGCTTTGGCGGCGTTTTTGATATTGCAGCGACAGGTTACAAAGATCCGCTCTTGGTTGCAGCCAATGACGGGGTTGGAACTAAACTCAAGATCGCAATTGATACTGGATTGCACGATACAATCGGCATCGACCTTGTGGCCATGTGCGTCAATGATCTTGTGGTGCAAGGCGCGGAACCTCTATTCTTCCTCGACTATTTCGCAACTGGAAAACTCGACAACGGTGTTGCTGAACAGGTGATTGCGGGAATTGCCAAAGGCTGCTCAATTTCAGGTTGCGCGTTGATTGGCGGCGAAACCGCTGAAATGCCAGGCATGTACAACGAAGGCGATTATGACCTCGCTGGGTTCTCTGTGGGCGCAGTTGAGCGTGGCGAATTGCTTCCTCAAAATGTCAGTGGTGGCGATATTGTTTTGGCGCTCGGTTCCAGTGGCGTTCATTCAAACGGTTATTCGTTGGTGCGCCGCGTTGTTGAACGCAGCGGCCTTGCTTGGGGCGATGCGTCTCCATTCGGTGCCGGCACTCTGGCAGAAGAACTTCTCACACCCACGCGCATTTACGTTCGCAGCCTGCTGGCCGCTTTGAAGAGCAACAAGAGCATTCGTGCATTTGCGCATATCACGGGCGGTGGACTGACAGAAAACATTCCGCGCGTATTGCCAAAAGACGTGAGCGCAGAAATTGACCTCTCAAAACTGACCATGCCCCCCGTATTTTCATGGCTGAAATCCGTGGGTAGTATTGAGGACAGCGAAATGCTGCGCACTTTCAACTGCGGTACCGGCATGATTATCGTTGTTCCCGAAGTCGATGTTGAAGCAGTAACTAAAACACTTGAAGCCGAAGGGGAAAACGTCAGCATCATTGGTCGCTTGATCAAGGGCGACGGTGAAGTGACCACGGTTGGCCAAGTGAACTGGTCATAACTCATGACAAAACTGAAAGCCGCCGTTTTGATATCCGGTCGTGGTTCCAATATGGGAGCCTTGGCGCGCGCAACTATGGACCCAGACTTTCCCGCCGAGATTGTTCTCGTGCTGTCTAACAAACCCCATGTTGAAGGTCTCGCACTGGCGCAAGAACACGGCATAGATATTCGCGTAATTGACCACAAAGAGTTTGATGACCGTGAAACTCATGAAGATGCAGTAACCGAAGCATTGAAAGAAGCCGGTGCGGAGCTTGTTTGTTTGGCGGGCTATATGCGCATTTTGGGCGAAGGTTTTGTCAATTCATGGCGCGGACGATTGATCAATATTCATCCAAGCCTATTGCCATCATTTCGCGGCATTAAGACCCACGAACGGGCTTTGGAACGTGGAATTCGCATTCATGGGTGTTCCGTACATTTTGTGACTGCGGAATTAGACGCAGGGCCTATCATTGCGCAAACGGCTGTACCTGTTGTTCCCGGCGACACCGCCGAGACATTGTCAGATCGAATATTAGAAGCAGAGCACGAACTTTACCCCCATGCACTCGAACTGATCGCTTCAAAGCGGGTTCGGTGGTCTGGTGACAGCGGGGTCGCCGATATGGACGTCACACAAAATGATGTCGCCATATTCCCGAAAGCCGATTAACAAGCCTCAATACGCACTTTGGTGTCATGGAACGATGCTGAACCGTGCGGGGCGCAAGTGTCTGCGCTCGTCAATGTGTTGATACCACACCCATCTTCATGAGCCTTGTTGGGCCAAATACCTTCGCAGACAACCACGCCACGCTTCACGCCTTCAAACAATTTAACATGGACGATTACGCCGCCTCTTTGATTAACAAGGCGCACTTTCGCTCCCTCTTCCAAGCCATATTGCTCTCCATCATCGGGGTGCAACAGAACGGACGGACGAACCTCTTTTTTAATGGACTTGTCCGTGTTGTTGAACGTGGAATTCAAGAATGAACGGGCCGGTGACGTTGTCATTCTAAACGGATGATCTGCATCCGCATTTTCGGTCACATCCCAATGGTCCGGGAATGTGGGCGCCTCGTCTACAGGACCCTGCAGGCCCATTGTTTCAGGTGGCCTGCCCCACGGAACATTGTGCCAATCTGCTTTCAAATGAAATTTGCCGTCCCCGTGGGCAAAGCCGTCAACATAGTGACTCGTCTCAAAATCAGGTTGGCAATCGATCCATTTGTCACGCTTAATATCTTCCAACGATCCGCGGCCACTGCGCTGTAGTAAATCGTCGATAAGTTCATTGGCTGTTAAACCAAAGCCCGATCGATCAGCAACACCCAAGCGTTTGGCCAATTCTTCCACCACAAATAAGTTGCTGCGGCATGTTTCAGGACCATCAATCAGTTTGGGCCCTAGAATGATATGCTGATGACCACCGCCGCGATAAATATCATCATGCTCCACAAACATAGTTGCAGGTAAAACAATATCGGCCAGTTCAGCGGTTTCGGTCATGAATTGTTCATGAACCGCCACGAACAGGTCTTCGCGCGCAAAACCTTGTTTTACCAATTCTTGTTCAGGAGCGACTGAAACAGGATTGGTATTTTGCACCAACATGGCGGTGACGGGCGGACCGCCGTACAAAGCATCTTGATCGCCGATGAGCACACGACCGATTTTCGATTGATCCATGGAGCGGATGGTTGGATCATCAAACTCTCCGCCCTGAATAAAACTACCGTCCATTCCGTAGATACCAGCATTGGAATGAAAGGCACCGCCGCCTTCATATTTCCATGAGCCCAACACTGTCGCGATTGATGTAGCAGCGTGCATATTTACCGCGCCATTTCGTGTGCGGGTGAAGCCATAGCCCATGCGAAAATATGTTTTCGGTCGCTCTGCCAAAAGTTCAGCAAACTCCTCAATTTCTTCGACACTCAGCCCTGTAATTTCAGACGCCCATTCAGGTGTTCGTGTTTGCAAATGTGATTCAAAATCGTCCGGTACATCGCTGTATTGCTTCAGAAATTCTCGATCAGCGTTTCCATCCCGGAACAGGCAATGCATCACGGCGCAAGCTAGCGCGCCGTCTGTCCCCGGACGCAAAACCAAGCCGAGATCAGCTTGTTTCACTGTGTCATTTTCATAAACATCAATGACGACGATTTTTGCGCCATTATTTTTGCGCGCTTTGACTGCGTGGGTCATCACGTTGATCTGCGTTGAAACTGCATTGGTACCCCAAATTACGACGCAATCAGATACGGCCATCTCGCGCGGGTCGGGTCCCATGAGTTTGCCCGTGGCGGCAGCGAATCCTGTCCAAGCATTGGTGATGCAAATGGTGTCATATTGTTTCGACCAACGTTTCGCGTGGCGCAAACGATTGATGGAATCGCGTTGAACAAGACCCATCGTACCTGCATACACGTAAGGCCACACAGTCTGTGAGCCGTGTTTCTGTTCCGCTTGAACAAACTTCTCCGCAACCAGATCAAGCGCATTCGACCAATCAATATCACCCCATTGTCCACTTCCCTTATCACCCTTGCGCAACATAGGCTTGAACAGGCGATCAGGATGGTTCACACGGTCTGCATAACGGGCGACTTTCGCGCAAATCACCCCATCGGTATATGTGTTTTCTGTAGCACCTCGAACACGACCAAGTTTGTTGTCAGGCAAGACCTCTACTTCCAATGCGCAGGTGGAAGGACAATCGTGGGGACATGCGGAATAGAGTGTTTTTACGTCGACTTGCTTGTTCATATCGCTTCAGACCTGTTCAACTGGCGTTACACTTGATAGCAAGGCTTTTCCGTTCCGCAAACAGGCTTTTGCCAGATGAATTACCGCCACGCTTTCCACGCCGGGAATTTTGCTGATGTGTTCAAACATATCCTCTTGGCCCGTATGGTGACTTACATGCAGCGCAAAGACAAAGCATTCCGCGTTTATGACACCCATTCTGGCCTCGGCATATACGACCTCGCTTCAGAAGAAGCAGGCAAGACTGATGAGTGGATCGATGGTGTCGATAAAGTGATGAAGGCAAAGCCGCCAAAGGAAGTTGGGCGTTTGCTGACGGAATGGGAAAGTGCGGTTGAAGCAGCTGGCGAACAAAAATATCCAGGCTCCCCTTTTGTGGCACGGCACCTGTTGCGCAAAAAAGACCGATTGTCCCTCTATGAATTACATCCCGATGATCAAGAGGTTTTAGCCCAGAATTTTGCCAACGACTTTCAAACCCGCGTGAACCATCTGGATGGTTGGTTGGTGCCGAATTCCCATATTCCACCGAAAGAAGCCCGCGGTATTATGCTCATCGACCCGCCTTTTGAGGACGGGAATGATTTTGACCGTATGATTGATGCTTTGGAAAAAGCGCGTAAACGTTGGGCGGGCGGCACTGTTGCTCTTTGGTATCCCGTCAAAAAACGCGAACATACAGATGAATGGCTTGGTACGCTTAAAAGTCTTCAGTTTCCAAAATTGCTGAACGCTGAAATCTATATTCGTGAACCTCGATCAGCCTCCATGTTGAACGGTTGCGGTATGGTCATCGCCAATCCGCCGTTCACGCTCGCCAACGAATTGCATATACTATTGCCGTGGCTGGCGGAAACCATGAAAAAAGATCGCGGCTCCGGCTACAGATTGCAAGATTTATCCCATCGTTGATAATGGGTTTGGCTCATTGACCAATACCATCGGGTGACGCATTTTATGGTAACGCTGATTTAGATTGGATTTTGTCGTGTTTCGCTATCTCTCCCAAATTGTCGCCGTATTCATCGTAACTGCTTTGTCTTTGGCTTCGCCCTTAAGCGCGGGGCCGCTAGATCTTTTGGTAAAACCGTCGTTTCCCCAATGTCATGATGTCAAAGTGTTGGGCAAAATTGTTGAACGGTTTAACTGGGCTGAAGAGAACACATGGAACCGTGGCTTTTATCTCGAAGACATTGAACGCGTGCGCGAACGTGTTGTGCAAAACAGTTCGTCTCAACAAATTCCACGCCGCTACTGCCGTGCCCATGCACGGCTCACCAATGGCCGTCATCCTACACTTTTCTTCTTGATTGAAGGTGGGCAAGGATTTGCCGGAAATGGTTTCAATGTGGAATTCTGCCTCAACGGTTACGACCGTTGGAACGAATACGATGGCTCGTGCCGCACTTTAAATTATTAGACTGGATCAAACGATGATGAAGCTCTTATCTGCGGGAGCGTCTCCTTACGTTTCTAAAGCCGCTATGGCCGCAAAACATGCAGGCGTTGAATTAGAAGCCGTTTCTGTTGATGCGACAAACGGGGATGCGCAGTTGGACGCTGCTAATCCGCTTTCAAAAATTCCCTGCCTCGTATTGGAAGATGGAAGCGGGGTTTATGATAGTCGCGCAATCACCCGCTATGTGGATCGTGTTGGGAATGGGAACCTGTTTCCCAAATCGGACTCCGATTTGTCTGCAGCAGAGTTGATGGAAGCCCATTGCGACGGGATCAATGATTGTTCTGTTGGCTATATGTATGAACTACGCTTTCGACCTGAAGAAAAAGTCCACCAACCTTGGTTGGATCGTCTTTGGGGCAAAGCTGAACGTGGTTTGGATTCTCTTAGTGGGAAGCTGCCCCCTTCAGGTGAAGATATTCATATTGGCTCCATCGCCTTGGCAGCAACGCTTGGCTATCTCGATTTGCGTTTTGCAGGAAAATGGGAAGACGGTCGTTCAGAACTGGTCGAGTGGCGGGATGCGTTTTACAAAAGTCACCCAGATTTAAAAGCTTTAAAACCAAATGCTTGAAACTGAATATTTGAACCCCATATAGGCCATCATTACGCTGAGGGCGTGTAACCGTTTGCAGCTTATTCTCTATTTTGTGCTGGTCATTTCATGCTTGTTTATTTGCTTTTTGTTATAGGCTTGGTGCTGCTTGTTGTGGGTGGTGACTGGTTGGTAAAAGGCGCGGTTGGCCTTGCAGAAAAGCTTTCAATTCCACCATTAATCATCGGTTTGACGATAGTTGCATTTGGTACTTCGGCACCTGAACTTGTGATTTCTTTGCGTGCAGCCCTTTCTGGCAATGGGGGTATTGCCGTTGGCAATGTGGTGGGCTCAAACATTGCCAACGTATTGTTGGTTCTTGGTGTGCCAGCTTTATTTGCAACAATCGCCTGCGCGGAAAAAGGATTGAAACCCTCCCTGTTCTTCATGATCGGACTGACAATCGTCTTCATGTTGCAAATGGCTTATGGCCCAATCAACAGAATTGATGGCTTGCTCTTATTGGTTTGTTTGGCTGCGTTTCTTACACAGCAATTTCTCGCGGCACGCCGTCACACCAAAGACAGTTCCGATGATGATTACAAAGATGAAGTCGGCGATATACCATCAAGCAATCTTATTATCGGTCTTTATATGTTGGCCGGACTCGCTGCATTACCGTCAGGGGCGGCCCTCACTGTGGATGCAGCGGTTGATATTGCTATGCGCTGGAATATTTCGGAAGAAGTTATTGGCCTAACCATCGTCGCGATTGGCACGTCGCTTCCCGAATTGGCAACAGGCATTATGGCTGCACGTCAAAATAATGCGTCTGTTGCAGTTGGCAATGTGATCGGGTCCAACCTGTTCAATATTGCCGCAATCATGGGCGTAACAGCCACAGTAACCAATGTTCCGGTGGGGCAGCACATTATCAATTTTGATATGTGGGTGATGTTAACAGCGACATTATTGCTGATTGCTTTACCTGTGTTCAAAGTGACACTTAAGCGTGGAGACGGAATCGTATTGACCGGAGCCTATTTGGCTTATCTTGTTGTAACTGCAGCACACTGATCAGGGGGCCTTTCGCACTTTATGGGAATTCGTAAAACAGCATTGGTTACCGGTGGCTCCGCACGTGTAGGCCGAGCTATATGCGAAGGTCTCGCAAAAGTCGGATATGCAATCGCAGTTCATTACAACTCGTCTTCAACTGAAGCTGATGCGCTGGTGAAAGAATTGCGTGGTCAGTCCATTGATGCGGTTTCTCTTCAAGCAGATCTTTCCAACACAAAAGACACATCTTCGTTGATTGACTTGGCAAAAAGTGAGCTGGGGCCGCTTGGAATTCTCGTGAATAATGCGTCGCTGTTTGAAGAAGACAGTTTTGATATTCATAACGAAGATCTTTGGGACAAACATTTCGCAGTGCATGTGAAAGCCCCTGCACTTTTGACATCCGTCTTTGCACAACAAGTAAGCGAAGGTGAACAAGGGTTGGTAGTCAATATTATTGATGAACGCGTTTGGAAATTAACACCCAATTTTGCGTCTTACACGCTTTCAAAATCAGCACTTTGGACAGCCACGCAGACAATGGCGCAGAATTTTGCACCACATGTGCGTGTCAACGCTATCGGGCCCGGCCCGACGTTGCCAAGTGCACGCCAAACTGAAAGCGACTTTGAAAAGCAATTGAGCACCCTGCCATTGAAAACAGCGCCGGATCTGTCAGATTTTGCAAAAACCATATTGTATTTTGTCGATATGAAATCTGTGACGGGCCAGATGATTGCGTTGGATGGTGGTCAACACATTGGTTGGGAAACGCCTGATCAACACCTGCCGGAGTGAGACTTGCAACTCACCCTCCTGCTTTAGCTTTGCACATGCTAAAGAGATATTATGACTGACTCGCCAGAAAACCTTGAACAGGCCAAACAACCAGAACGCGCTAAACCGCGAGATTCTGGCGATGTGATGTGGGAAGAAGTCGCCCCGCCTTCAGATAAGACCGGTGCCGAAGTCATCGCTGATTTTGTGACACGCCTTCCGCCAAAGCCCGGTGTGTACCGCATGATGAACCGTGCGGGCGATGTGCTATATGTGGGCAAGGCGAAGAACCTGAAAAACCGAGTTCAAAACTATGCCCGTGGGGTTGGGCATGGCGGCAATCGGACTGCCCGAATGATTGCAGAAACTGCCAATATGGAGTTCGTGACAACGAACACCGAGACAGAAGCACTGTTGTTAGAAGCGAATCTTATCAAACGGTTGCGGCCACGCTTTAACGTTTTGATTCGTGACGACAAGTCCTTTCCTTACATCTTGTTGTCTGGCGATCATGAAGCCCCGGGCTTGTTCAAATATCGAGGCGCACGCTCACGCAAAGGCCAGTATTATGGCCCCTTTGCCAATGCCGGTGCGGTGAACACAACGATCAACGCTTTACAGCGTATTTTCCTGATCCGCACCTGTACGGATTCATTTTATGCAAACCGCACCCGCCCCTGTTTGCTCCACCAAATTAAGCGCTGTTCGGCACCCTGCACTGGCGAGATCTCTAAGGAAGATTATGCAGACCTTGTGAAGCAAACCAAAGGTTTTCTTACTGGCAAAAGTCAAGAGATCAAAACCCGGTTTTCGGATCGAATGCAGCAGGCATCCGAAGAACTCGACTTTGAGACGGCAGCTATTTACCGCGACCGCCTGCAGGCTTTGTCTCATGTGCAAGGCCATCAGGGTATCAACCCGCAGACCATCACCGAAGCAGACGCGTTTGCGGTGTATGAAGAAGGTGGGCAGTTTTGCATTCAGGTGTTTTTCTTTCGCACGGGCCAAAACTGGGGCAATCGCGCTTACTTTCCGCGTGCTGACAAAAGCTACGATGAAAGTGAAGTGTTGGAAGCTTTCGTTTCTCAATTTTACGACGACAAACCCATTCCTAAATTGATTCTATTGTCAGAAGACATAAGTCAACCGGATCTTCTGGCCGAAGCTTTCACTTCCAAAGCAGGCAACAAAGTGCAGGTGTATAAGCCGCAGCGCGGTGAGAAGAGCGATATCGTCAAACAAGTATTGCGCAATGCCCGCGAAGCCTTGGGCCGCAAGCTTGCAGAGAGTGCTACTCAGACAAAATTACTTAAAGGCCTTCAAGACGTCTTTGAATTGGAAAAGGTGCCTCGTCGCATAGAGGTCTACGACAACTCTCACATTATGGGCACAAACGCAGTTGGCGGCATGATTGTCGCTGGTGCTGATGGCTTTGCCAAAAACCAGTACCGCAAATTCAATATCAAAGACGAAGAACTCACGCCTGGCGATGACTTTGGCATGATGCGAGAAGTGTTTACCCGCAGATTTTCACGTTTATTAAAAGAACATGGTGAGCAACGCACCACTGACACCGATGATGATGCATCGATTCCACCGTGGCCCGATCTCGTTTTGATTGATGGTGGTGCCGGGCAATTGTCTGCTGTGGAAACGGTGATGGATGAACTGGGATTGACTGGAAAAGTGAACCTTGTTGGCGTTGCCAAAGGACCTGATCGGGATGCTGGTCGAGAACGCTTCTTCAGAACTGGAATGCAACCGTTTTCATTACCGTTGCGAGACCCAACTCTCTATTTCATCCAACGCCTGCGCGATGAAGCCCATAGGTTTGCAATTGGTACTCACCGTGCAAAACGCAAAAAAGATACGCTAAAAAACCCACTGGATGAGATTGAAGGCATTGGACCTGCGCGTAAACGAGCTCTTCTGCATCATTTTGGCAGTGCTAAAGCCGTAGGGCGCGCTGCCGTTGAAGATTTGGTTGTTGTTGAGGGTGTTTCACAAGCCATGGCCGAAAAAATACGGGATCATTTTTTAGCTTGAACTTCATTGCGATGTTCTGCTTGTTTACGAGTTGCCTCAACTATTTCCAAATTACTAGAATTGGCGTAAGATTGTGGTGGGGCAGCTGATTGCAGGAGAAAATCATGCCTGCTGAAAACACGATCACCGATAAGGTAGTTCGGCTTGAACTCGAGAGAATTCTTGCCTTTAACCAATTTGCGAATTCACCAAACCTGAGCAAATTTATTGCTTATGTGGTTGAGGCCAAGTTGAATGGTAATGAAGCAGACTTGAAAGCGTATTCTATCGCTGTCGATGCGTTGGGACGGCCGGAGACTTTTGATTCTCAAACGGACCCTTCTGTTCGGGTTTTGGCTGGCCGTGTACGGTCTGCTTTACGCGACTTTTATACCCAGAATGACGAACCTGGTGACATTAGCATTACAATCCCAAAAGGTTCATATCGCCCTGAATTTTCCAGCACCGGGCCCCCTCAATCAAAGGTTTCAAAACAGAAAGAGTTATTGGACAACCGTTCAATTCCCGTTGTTGAACGTTCGGTTATTTTCAGCTTACCATTTTGGGTCGCTTTTTGTGTGATCATTTTACTCGTCTTTGCCTTGGTCACATATTTCGACACGTCTCAAGAGAAGCAGACCCATCTCAAAAACGCGAATAACACTCACAAACTCTCAATCATGATCAAAGATGACAGCTATCAATCACTCAGTGTTGAAGCGATGGATCAAGCTAGAAGATTTTCCAGTGAACTGCGCGCATCTTTATCTGACAACACTTCAGTGTCCATTTTTCTGCCACCAAAAAATGGAATGATCGATACGTTAAGCGATATCGATTTCGTAATCAGCAATTCATGGACACCAGTTGGGACGACTTTACGTGTGCGCGTTGAGGTGATGAATGCGCGCACCAATGCACTTGTCTATTCTGAAGTGGCCTCCATGCAAAAGACGGCCAATGACGGTCTCTCATCTATCTCATCGGCCGTGACAACCATTTCAAGGCAGTTGAACTCGGAATTTTTTGGCATTCCTGTTGACGACTTGGCAGGACGGGAAACCAAGAATTAGTAAAACGATACGCCGTCAAAATATTTGCTAAAGAGGCAAAATCACCCAAAGCGCGAAACCGCAAAATATCGACAAAGCACAAAACACTGCAAATGAAGCGATGTCTTTGGTCTGTTTTCCAAATTCACTGATCTCTGGGGAGACACGATCTACAACCAATTCCAAGGCTGTGTTTAACGCCTCTATGCACAAAACGAACAGCAACAGACCAATCAAAACACCATATTGCCAAAGCGAAGCACCCGTAAAAGCGAAGAGAACAACAGCAATAACGAACAACGCCACCTCAAGCCGTGCAGCCTCTTCGCAAAACAAAACACGCGCACCGGCCATCGAATATCTGAATGCTGCAAGAACATGGCGCAAACCTTTTTCTTCCATACCCTTTTTATGGAATTCTTCCATCTGGATGTCCTCATTTACGGTGTTTAAAAGCTTGGATATCACAGGCTTGTTTAAAAGGGTTTAAGCTTCAGGTGCCGGTAAGTCATCAAATTCATGCGATCCTGCAGTCTTAGACGATTGAACAGTTGAATTTCTCGCGTCGATAGGCTTTCTGTGACGTATGAAAAATTCGAACACACCACCACGTCAAGCTGGCCCTTGGAGCATCCCTAATTTGCTCACGTATGCCCGCATTTTGGTCGTACCATTAGTAGTTTTATGCTTTGACTTAGAAGAGCGTGGCAAGTCTACTGATGCCGCACGCTGGTGGGCACTGGGTTTATTTGTGTTTGCAAGTGTGACCGATTTTTTTGACGGTTATCTCGCACGTATATGGGAACAGACATCTTCACTTGGCAAAATGCTAGATCCAATTGCCGATAAGTTGTTGGTCTCCGCATGTCTATTGTTGTTGGCTGCAGACGGTTCAATCGCTGGTTGGAGCATCTGGGCAGCGATTGTCATTTTGAGCCGCGAAATTCTCGTCTCAGGCTTGCGCGAATATTTAGCCGATCTGAAAGTCTCTCTCCCCGTTACCCAATTGGCAAAATGGAAAACCACTTTGCAGATGGTTGCACTGGCATTTCTGTTGGCAGGACCTGCGGGCGACAAAGTGTTCGCCTATTGCACAGATGTGGGTTTGATATTGCTTTGGATCGCAGCTGTGGTGACCCTTATCACCGGTTGGGATTACTTCCGTGCAGGTCTCAAACACATGATCGATGATTGATCATGGCTGGTGTTGATACAAAACTGGTCTATTTTTCTTGGGTGCGAGAACGTGTCGGCAAAGGCGAGGAACGGATCATTTTACCCGAAGAAATATCAACAGTGATGGAACTGCTTTTGTGGTTGAAGCAGAGAGATGAAAGCTTTGCAGCAGCACTAGAATTTCCTGAAATTATTCGTGTTGCCCTCGACCAAGAACATGCGGAACACACGGATAAAATTGGAACGCCTCGCGAGATAGCAATTTTCCCTCCCATGACCGGCGGGTGATCACATGACTTCGCAATGTGTCACTGTTCGGGTTCAGTCGGAAGATTTTGATCAGGCTGTTGAAACGGCTTTGCTTACAAAGGGCCGCACAGACATTGGTGCAGTAGCCACTTTTTCCGGATTGTGTCGTGGTGAAGGCGAAACCCTGACGGCACTTGAACTGGAACACTACCCTGGCATGGCGGAATCTGAAATCGAGACTGTCACCAACGAAGCAATGAAACGTTGGCCCATTGATGGCCTGACTGTGATTCACAGATATGGAAAGATTTTGCCAGGTGAACAAATTGTATTGGTAATCGCCACCAGCAAACATAGAGATGCCGCTTTTGACGGCGCTCGATACGTTATGGACTTTCTTAAAACCAATGCCCCCTTCTGGAAAAAAGAACACCGTGCAGATGGTGATGACAGCAATTGGGTTGATGCGCGTGAAGAAGATGAACAAGCCAAGGCACGCTGGGAATAATTGAATATTCTGCGGGGCGTATAGATTACCAAACTTTTAGAGACTTTCGACAAAGCCAATCACGATAAATTCTGAGATCGAATGTCGATAGAGGGTGACGAAAGGTCATTCTGCTGTCTATGATTTGGTTTGGCTGTGCCGGCCATGTTTGGGTGTTTATTTGGGGGGAAATCTCATGGAGATCAACAAGGTAGAACTTTGGCAATCTGCGGGGCGTTTGGAAGAGGCTATGCGGTCTCTGGGTATTTCTAAAATTCGTTATTCGACAGATCAGAAGGAGCTCGCCGATGCGGTGACTTTAATGGGAAAAGGTGCATTGGGTGAACATTTCAAACGTTCGCTCAATACACTCGCGCCCAGCAATTTCATGTGGATTGGTGCAGAAGACAAAGACGGCAACGTGGTTGCCACCATTGCCGCGCGGTTGGATGACACCGGAAGTTGGTCATTGAAACGGTTTCTTGTTGAACATTTTTGCCGCGTAATTGACGGTGAAGGCGGGGAGCCGGCTCAAGTTAACCCGGGAAGTGCTGCCTTTGCTGAAAACATATTCGGCAAAACAGTTTATATTGGCGAAACCTTTTGCGAACGCGACTGGCGTAAAGTTGGGCTTGCAACAATGATCGCAAAATACATGATTTTAATCACTTGGGACGAATGGAAACCTGAAATCATTTACGCGTGGATCAGGCGCAAACAAGTGGAGTCCGGGGCGGCTGTTATTTGGGGAGCAACAGAAACCTATGAAACACCACTTATGTTTGATGCTCCATTGGCTGACCCGGACTGGGCCGACACGTTTTTTGTGGGTGTGCGACGTATTGGCATCCACCAAATGATTCAGACCCTTAAAATGAGGGCACCGAGACTGGCATCGAATAACCCACAAGGAA
This sequence comes from uncultured Rhizobiaceae group bacterium, assembly GCA_938010435.1. Taxonomy (GTDB): domain Bacteria; phylum Pseudomonadota; class Alphaproteobacteria; order Rhizobiales; family Rhizobiaceae; genus Pseudahrensia. The sequence continues at coordinate 34,928 of CALLUS010000028.1, forward strand.
AACAGGCCCCGCCTTTGTTTTAAAGGGCAACAGCAAACGTTCATAAGCAAGGATTTGATCACCGAACTCGCTGGATATATAATCGAAAACGGGTTCGCAGTTCTCAAAACTGTCATTTTGAGCGATCGAAACAGTTTCACTGTAGTTCTTCAATGTGCCCTGTCCAAGCTTCGCGTAAACCTGCGCTGATGTCTTTTCCAAGTTTTGACCGAACAATTGTGCACCAATCGTTTTTTCGCCGGAAAACACCAAGTTCGCCATTGGATCTTTTGATTTTGGTTTCCCCAATACAATCAGATCGGGTGAGAAAGGTACGAACTCTTGAAAGTCGCATGTGTTATTTTTTGATTGCCGCCGCCACATATTATAAAAAAACCGTGCTTTTTCGTTGAGATAAGATTGCTCAAGGTCTGCGATTTTGAAAGCTGTACAAGTGGTGCTCACTACATTGTCCTCCCTTGAATAAGAGCTTCACGGATCAATGGCTGACATTCTTCGATCAAACTTTCCTTTTGATCGTCATTCAGTTCATCAATTGACGAGTGTGCAAAATGTTTGAACATGATAAAAGAAACAAATGTGGTCAGTCCATATTCATCGACAATTGTTTGAAATTCATCAAACCTTTGGTCCACTGTTTCGCCCACGACAAAGATTGCGCCACCATATTCAACATATTGGGTCAAATTGCTCTTCCCACCTAGTTTGGCTTCAATTGCATCTGAAGCAATTGAACGTAAATGGTGCGAAACAGCAAAGCTTGGTTCAACGGGGACAATTTCCCACCGAATACCTTCGCCTCGGTTTCCTTCGTCAATTGTTCGGCAACATCCCATTCCGCATCGGAAACCATCCCCGGTAACCGCAGATCTTCCGGATCGACCCGATGATCGAATGATGGGTGAATTTTCACACCGGATAATGGTTGCCCCACTGCTTTTGGCGCACCAAGCTTTTCTAAAACTTTGGCACACACAAATTCCAAATTTGTCGCAGACTGATCGTGTTCTATATCCAATAGATCGGGCCTCCTCAGGACCAAAATTGGTGATAATCTTTCAAGAATTGACCTTTAACTGCCAAATCGCAAGTCTGATTTTGTAAACTTAGGTCAAAACACAAAAAAACCTGACAACTTAAACGTTGCCAGGCTTCTCCGTTCAATTGGTAAACAGTTGATTATCCAACAAGTTCTGTACCGGAAAACCAGTATGCAATTTCTTCCGCAGCTGTTTCAGGCGCATCTGAACCGTGCACTGAGTTTTCACCAAGCGACAAAGCAAATTCTTTACGAATTGTACCCGCATCAGCTTCTGCCGGGTTTGTTGCGCCCATAATTTCGCGGTTCTTCAAAATTGCGTTTTCGCCTTCAAGAACTTGAACAATTGTAGGACCTGAAGACATGAATTCAGTCAATTCACCAAAGAAAGGACGTTCGCTGTGCACAGCGTAAAAACCTTCGGCTTGGCGCAAGCTCATGTGGACACGTTTTGAGGCCACAACACGCAAGCCGGCTTCTTCAAGTTTAGCTGTGATAGCGCCTGTGAGGTTACGTTTGGTTGCGTCTGGTTTGATCATTGAAAAAGTACGTTCGATTGCCATCGAGTTCTATCCTGTCAAAAGGTTGGGAGGTGTTGAGCGTCGCTATAGACCAGCGCATCAAATCCGGCAAGCAAAAGGGCAATTGCTTCGTAGTCGGATTTTTTGCAGTGTCCCGTCCAAACTAGATCAAGGTTCTCGGATATGTCTCAATCGATGTTTCAATTGCCAGGGAAATTCTACAAAGGCAATTTGCACACCCATTCCAACAAGTCGGATGGGGCATTATCGCCCGCCGAAGTTTGTAAGCGTTATGCCGACCAAGGTTATGATTTCATCGCATTGACCGACCATTTTGTCGGAAAATTTGATTATCCGATTACGGATACCAAACCCTACAGAACGGGCACATTCACCACTATCTTGGGCGCTGAGCTGCATTCAGGCACAATGTTCAATGGAGATTTGTGGCACATCTTGGCAGTGGGTTTACCCGCTGATTTTGCGCCATCCAATTCACCCAACTTCTTACCTATCCCCAATCAGGAGACTGCCGCTGAGATTTCCCAACGGGCACGTGATGCCGGCGCGTTTGTCGCGATTGCTCATCCCCATTGGTCTGTTCTTACCGACGAGGACGCTTTGTCTGTGGAAGCTGCCCATGCTGTGGAAGTTTACAATCACGGCTGTGACGTGGAATGCGACCGTGGGTATGGATTGCAAACTTTAGACAACCTTCTAAATGCCGGACGCAAACTTACGCTTTGCGCCACCGACGATGCTCACTTTATCGAGGATGATCATTTTGGAGGATGGATGATGGTGAAAGCTGAAGAAAACTCACCCGAAGCGCTATTAGAGGCGTTGAAAAACGGATTCCACTATTCGAGCCAAGGTCCTGATTTTCATAACATTATTTGGAACGAAGATAGCGTTACAATAGAATGTTCGCCTTGCTCACTTGTTACACTGATGGGGCAAGGAGTTGCCACATCTCAAGAACTTGGAAACAACATAACCAACGTTACTCTTTCCTACAATCGGGTTACACCCTCACCTTGGAAACGCATTTCAATTGTGGATGCCAATGGAAAACGCGCGTGGTCCAACCCATTTTGGAAAGATTAGACCACGCAGCATATCAACTATGCAGCTTTGGCAGCACGACCCATGCCGTCATACATATCTAACAAGCTGTTAAACCAGTTTGAAACAGCGCCTTCTTGTGGAAGAACCGCTTCACCTTTGCACACACGCAACCATTGCAGCGCACCAAAAACCACATAGTCTGCAAAGTGTGGTGTTTCACCGCCAATGAAGTTCTGATTTTTCAATGTAAGTTCCAAAGGCACGAGTGTTTTTTTCAAATCATCAGGTGTCGCCGCCATTTTCACAGAGAAGTCTTCCAGCGACATACCGAAAAGCTTCTCACGCGTCGTGCGGAAGAACTCTTGGTCAGTTGGTGCAAGTGCATCGTGGATGTCCACAATCGCCATACGCGCGACCAACGGATGCAACTGCGTCTGGGACCAGTTGATGATAAAATTGGTCATGGCCCTATCGACACCGGAATGCAGAAGCTTTAGCGTATCAGGATAAGTTGCATCAAGATATTCAGCGATTGCGAAGCTTTCTTCAACCACTGTATCTCCATCGCGAATAACGGGCACACGACGGCTGTCACCACCCTCAACCGTAGCAACAGCCGTGAATGGCGTCGCGATGGATTCATAATCCAAACCTTTGTGAGCAACGCTCATGCGTGTTTTCCAGCAATGGGGGCTGAATAGGTATGTTTCATCTGCTCCGCAGAGTTCATAAATTTGAATAGCCATAGGGATAGTCTTTCAGATTTCGGTTTCAAGACGGAATACCACTTCATGCCCCGTGCCGAAAGATGCTGACGCAGTTTTGATTGCGTGATCTGTTTTGTATCTGTAGCGGTGGTAAAGGCATTGAGTTTGGAAACTGCGCAGGATGGAAAAGAAAACACGCATAGACGGTTTTGGTGCTTCGAGCCTGATATTATTTTCAGCTTTACTCGGTCTTAATCAGGTTCTCATCAAGGTGGTGAATGGCGGATTGCAACCTGTGTTTCAAGCTGGATTGCGGTCGCTGTGCGCCCTGCCCGTGATTGTCATCTTCGCACTCGTCGCAAAACGCAAACTCTCAATTACAGATGGCAGCTTGATTGGCGGATTAATTTGCGGATTATTGTTTTCCGGTGAGTTCATTCTGCTGTTTCTTGCGCTCGATTATACGACGGTCGCTCGCACTTCGATATTTTTCTATACGATGCCGTTTTGGGTTGCGCTTGCTGCGCATTTTCTGATTCCCGGGGAAAAATTGACTGGAATTCGTACTCTCGGCCTTTTTCTTGCCATGGCGGGCGTCGCGATTGCTATGCTGGATCGACCGCAAGAAGCGGGAGAATACGCACTATGGGGCGATGTGATGTGCTTATTGGGTGCTATCATGTGGGCGGGTATTGCACTGTCAGCACGGGTGACAGAACTGTCCCGTTCTACACCTGAGATGCAGCTGGTTTATCAACTGGCCGTATCTGCACCAATTGTCTTGATCGCGGCCCCGTTTTTCGGAGATTTAGTGCGAGATTTACAGCCTTATCATCTTGGAATATTTACGTTTCAGGTATTTGTAGTGGTCGCCTTCGGATTTTCGTTCTGGTTCTGGCTTTTGTCCAAATATCCGGCATCTGACATGGCGAGTTTTGGGTTTCTGGCACCCGTATTCGGCGTTGCATTTGGTTGGTTGATTTTAGAAGAGCCGGTTACATTGACTTTGTTGGTGGCTCTTATTTTGGTTGGACTCGGCATTGTTCTTGTGAACAGGAAGCCCAAACCGAAACTCTCATAACGCAGTGTTTATCAAGTTTCATTGAACCTTTTAATGTCTCCGTCGTATAATCTGCTCATATAGAATAGATCGGACCGTTTTCATGACCGTTTATAAATATAACCAACCTTTGCCTTCGGAAATTACGTCCAAGAGCGATTATCTTAATCGTCGAACATTTATGGCGGGCGCAGCAGGTCTCGGCCTGTCACCGTTAATTGGGATCGGAGCGACTCACGCCGCGCTGAAAACATCAAAGAGCCCCTATTCGACTGATGAGAAGACGACAGCTTTGGAGCATGTCACCAGCTACAATAATTTCTATGAATTCGGCACGGGAAAATCTGATCCTGCAAAACATGCCGGATCGCTTACAACCCGCCCATGGACAGTTGATGTGGGTGGCATGGTCAACAAACCCGGCACATTGGATATTGAAACTCTGCTGACAAAGTTTCCATTAGAAGAACGTATCTACCGTTTCCGCTGTGTGGAAGCTTGGTCGATGGTCATTCCCTGGGTCGGTATTCCCCTCGCCAGCGTATTGAAGCAATTTGATGCGCAAGGCAGCGCGAAATATGTGGCCTTTGAAACATTGGAACGACCTGAAGAAATGCCAGGACAAGGTGGTTTGTTTTCTTCTCTGCCTTGGCCTTATCTCGAAGGTTTGCGCATGGATGAAGCTTTGCATCCGCTCACCATTCTTGCCGTTGGTCTTTATGGGGACGTATTGCCGAACCAAAACGGCGCACCCGTCCGCCTCGTTGTTCCTTGGAAATACGGGTTCAAGAGCATCAAATCCATCGTCTCCATGAAATTGACAGAGAAAGAGCCTCCAACATCTTGGAATAAGGCTGGACCAAACGAGTACGGATTCTATTCCAATGTGAATCCCGAAGTCAGCCACCCGCGCTGGAGCCAAGCTAGCGAACGTGTGATCGGTGGTGGCATATTTGCAGCCCGAAAAGACACTCCATTCCTGAACGGCTATGCAGATGAAGTCGGTTCATTGTATGAGGGAATGGACCTGAGAAAAAACTACTAAGGCTCTCTTCCCTCCATGGCACAGTCTAGAATCTGGACAGTTTTGCCCTCATGGCTGATCTATCCGATCGGGATAATTCCGGCTGTTTATCTGTTTTATGCAGCTTTCACGAACCAGTTGGGAGCCGACCCGCTGGATGCTTTGGAAAATGAGCTGGGGGAATGGGCATTAAAATTTCTGGTCGCCGGATTGTTGATCACCCCTCTTTTGAAAATAGTACGCATCAATTTGGTAAAATATCGCCGTGCAATCGGTTTAGTAGCCTTTGTCTATGTGGCACTGCACCTTACCGTTTATGTGGCGCTCGATCGTCAATTCGGCTGGTGGGAAATCTGGGGGGATATTGTCAAGCGTCCGTACATCACCATTGGTATGGCCGCATTCGTTTTGCTGCTGCCATTGGCAGTGACATCAAACAACGCGTCAGTGAAAAAACTGGGGGCATCAGCGTGGCGCAATTTACACAAGCTGGCATATCCCGCTGTTTTATTCGGCGCCGTCCACTATGTCTTATTGAAAAAGACATGGCACCCTGAACCGCTGGCCTATCTTGCCGTCATTTTAATCTTGTTGGCATGGCGATTTTTCAAATACAGACAATCGATCAAAAACGCCTGAATTCAAACATGCACCGAACTTATCGGTTGCTCGTGATCTGCAATACACCTAGCGTCCGGCTATGGGCACAACCGACCTCACCGACAGCAAATATTCATGGCAACGCCTCGCGGTGTCGTTAATTATTGCTGTTGTGGGCAACGCAGGCATGTGGGCGGTCATTCTCGTTCTGCCAGCCATCCAAAAAGAGTTTGGTGTGGGTCGAGCGGATGCAACCCTACCCTACATTCTCACTATGATTGGCTTTGCTCTCGGCAATCTGATGATTGGTCGTGCTGTTGATCGCTATGGCGTCCACATCGCGATTTCGGCCGCAGCAATTGGCAGCGCAATCGGGTACGGATTGTCAGCAATTTCACCAACCATATTTATTTTGTCACTCCTGCATTTTATCATCGGTTTTGGAACCGCCGCCTGTTTCGGCCCGTTGATCGCAGACATCTCTCATTGGTTCATGAAACGACGTGGCTTGGCTGTGGCAATTGCAGCAAGTGGAAACTACTTATCCGGCGTCATCTGGCCGTTTTTCTTGACACCTGTGATGGCCGTTTACGGGTGGCGCGGCGCGTATCTTGTGCTGGCGGTTTCCTCCATCGTTATCATGGTTCCCATGGCGCTATTACTTCGCAAACGTATCTCAAGGGCTATGGCTGACAGCGCAGACGCAATTTCAAGGCAAGCTGTTCGTTCAACCGGTTTCTCACCCAACACAATGCAAATTCTTCTCGCGGTCGCGGGCATCGCCTGTTGTGTGGCCATGGCCATGCCTCAAGTGCATATAGTCGCATTATGCATGGATCTTGGGTTTGGCGCAGTCGCCGGATCGCAAATGTTGTCACTGATGCTGTTCGGCGGTGTCGTGTCGCGGCTAATCTCCGGCGTGTTGGCAGACAAACTTGGCGGAGTGATGACTTTGCTGATCGGCTCCACCGCCCAGTGTATCGGATTGTTTCTTTATCTGCCGTTCGACGGACTGGTATCGCTTTATATTGTCAGCCTCGTCTTCGGCTTGTCTCAAGGCGGCATTGTACCGAGCTATGCAATCATTGTACGTGAGACCATGCCAGCGCGAGAAGCTGGCGCACGGGTTGGATTTGTCATCATGGCCACCATTCTAGGCATGGCACTGGGCGGCTGGATGTCGGGCTGGGTTTACGATGTGGCAGGTTCGTATGACATGGCGTTTTACAATGGAATCGCCTGGAATTTCCTCAATATGGCCATTGTTGCATTCTTGTTGATGCGGCTGCGCGGCAACACAGCAAAAATTCCTGCATAAATAACGGGTTCAAAGGCCAAGAAGCCTTGCGCTTAGCCAACTAATCCACCACAAGCCCGACCATGCTTAAAGTAAATGATCTTACGTTCCGTATGCAGGGACGCCTGTTGCTTGAAAACACCTCTATGGTGGTGCCTATGGGCGCTCGCGTGGGCTTTGTTGGCCGCAACGGAACCGGCAAAACCACTTTGTTCAAACTCATCACTGGCGAGTATGGACCAGAGACTGGAAGTCTCTCCCTTCGCCGAGGAATGCGCATTGGACAAGTGGCGCAGGAAGCTCCCGGAAACGACAAGACATTGTTGGAAACCGTGCTGGAAGCAGACACGGAACGTGCATCACTTTTGGTGGAAGCTGAGACTGCAACCGATCCGACACGCATTGCGGACATTCACACCCGCCTCGGCGACATTGACGCCCATTCTGCTGAAGCACGCGCAGGCGCAATTCTTCACGGATTGGGTTTTGACGCCGAAGCACAAGCCCGCCCCTGTTCAGACTTTTCGGGCGGTTGGCGTATGCGTGTTGCATTGGCGGCGGTTCTGTTTTCTGAACCTGACCTTTTGTTGCTTGATGAACCGACCAACTATCTCGATCTTGAAGGCACGCTTTGGCTTGAGAATTATATTTCACGCTATCGACACACGGTCATCATCATCAGTCACGACCGCGACCTTTTGAACAAATGCTGCAACACGATTGTGCATTTGGAGAATTTGAAGCTCACATCTTACAAAGGCGACTACGATTTCTTCGAGAAGACTCGGGCGGAACGCATGGCGTTGCAATCGAAAATGAAAGTGAAGCAGGACGCCAAGCGCGCCCATATGCAAGCTTTTGTGGATCGCTTTAAAGCCAAAGCTTCAAAAGCAACACAGGCACAAAGTCGTGTGAAGGCACTTGAGAAAATGGCCGTCATTTCTGCGGTACAAGACACTGATGTTGCGCCCCTTAACTTCCCCTCGCCAGAAAAACCAATTGCGTCTCCGATTATCAATTTGGAGAAAGCCTTTGTTGGATACGAACCCGGCAAACCGATTATCGGCAATATGGATTTGCGTATTGATGCCGACGACCGCATCGCCCTACTGGGGGCAAACGGCAACGGCAAATCCACATTCGCGAAACTGATTTCTGGTCGACTTTCTGTGATGGATGGTAAGGTTTCACGCTCTGAAAAGCTGCGGGTCGCCATGTTCGCGCAACACAATATGGACGATCTGTTTCCTGAAGAAACGGCCATTGATCATGTGCGCAAACTCATGCCAAATGAGCCGGAAGCGAAAGTTCGCGGGCGCGTGGCGCGTATGGGACTTGGTGCTGAAAAGATGGAAACGAAAGCCAAAAGGCTTTCCGGTGGTGAGAAAGCGCGACTTTTGTTGGGTCTTGCCACGTTCCATAAGCCTCACCTCTTGATCCTTGATGAACCGACCAACCACCTCGACATCGACAGCCGCGAAAGCCTTGTGATGGCGTTAAACGCCTATTCGGGTGCAGTGATCTTGATTTCCCATGACAGACATTTGGTAGAAGCCAGTGCCGAGCGTTTGTGGCTTGTGCACGATGGCAAGGTTGGTCCTTACGACGGTGACCTAGAAGACTATCGCCGTTTGATCCTAAAAGGACCCGGCTCACCCGCTTCCAAGAAGGAAGCCAAAGCGCCGAAAGTAAAACCAGTCATTGAAAAATCAGCAGGCGAAAAGCGTCGCGAAGAAGCTGTTAAACGTGAAAACCAAGCTGAAGCTCGAGCGCGTATCAAAAAACTCGAAGCCATTATGAAAAAAGCTGAAGAGGCCATCGGCAAACTCAACAAACTTCTTGCCACAGCCAGCACTGAGCGCGATGCAAAACGCATACGCGATCTGGCCACCAAAAAGGCTGAATTCGAACGCCGTTTGGTGGAAGTTGAAGAAGAATGGTTGTCATTGAGTGAGAGCTTGGCAAGCTAGAGTACCAGTCAAGCTTTCAAGCACTTAAGCAATGATATTGTGTTCAGGCCCGTACGGAAACTTCGTGATGTTCTCAACACCGGATTCATTAATCACGAGAATATCGTGCTCGCGATAGCCGCCCGCGCCTGCTGTGCCTTCCGGCACCCAAAGCATCGGTTCCATGCTGATCACCATGCCGGGTTCCAACACAGTTTCAATGTCTTCGCGCAATTCCAACCCGGCTTCACGACCATAGTAGTGTGACAACACACCAAAGGAATGGCCATAACCAAACGAACGGTATTGCAGCAGGTCTTCATCCGCGAAGAAACGATTGATCTCATCACAAATTTTGGCGCAGCTGTTTCCCTTTTGAATGAGGGAAATACCCAATTCATGTGCTGCGATATTGGCATTCCAGATGCGCAGGGATTCTGCATCAGGCTCTCCGACAAACAAAGTTCTTTCCAGCGCCGTGTAGTAAGCTGAAATCATCGGGAATGTGTTGAGGCTGAGAATATCGCTCTGTTGAAGTTTGCGTGTTGTGACGGGGTTGTGTGCACCGTCCGTGTTCAAACCGGATTGAAACCACACCCAAGTATCGCGCAATTCGCTGTCCGGGAATGATTTCGCGATTTCCAATTCCATTGCATCGCGACCCGCCATGGCCACATCGATTTCGCGTGTGCCCTCTTTGATTACTGCGTGAATGGCCGCACCGCCCACATCAGCAATACGAGCCCCTTCTTTGATCAAAGTGATTTCTTCGCCCGATTTAATCATCCGCGCCAACATGTTTTCTCCAGCCACATCGACCAATACAGGTGCACCAAGCATATCTTCCAGAGTGGATTTTTGTGCCAGCGTAAGATGATCTTCCTCTATACCAATGCGCTTCGCGTCATCTGTGAGTTGACCAACCGCACGCCAATAATTGTTTCGCTGCCAATCGGTGTAAATCACGCTATCGCAGTGAGACTGTCGCCAAGGTTGACTGCCATCGATATTTGCAGAGACCACCGTGCAATGGGTTTGTGATACAACGCAGGCATAGGGTCTGCCGAACGCACAATAAAGAAACCCGGAATAGTATGCGATATTGTGCATGGATGTGAGCACAACGTGAGAAACATCGAGTTTCGCCATGATGTTGCGCAAAGTTGCGATCCGGCGATCATACTCGGTTTGTGAAAACGCAAGCGGTGCTTTTTCACCGTTGTGACGGGTGAAGAAACCAGGTCGTTCTAATAGGTTTGGCATAATGCTCTCCCAACCAATCCGGGCTGAGAGTCGTGGCCCGGAAACATCCGGGCGTTCAGGACGGTGAAAATAACGCGTTACCGCGATCAAAACACACGCTCATAAGCAACGACGCCATCGTTGCGAGCAAAACCTGATTATCTGCATATCAAAGTTGGGTCAAACAAAAAACGCGTCTGTTTTACACAGACGCGTTTTCAATTTTCGATATATTTCTGGCGCGCGTTAAGCTGCTTTTTTCAACTCAACAGGCTCTTGTTTTGGAGCGTCAGCAATCTTCTTGACCGGTTCAAAAACAAACAATGTAGAGCGGAAACCAACCTGCAAATATGCAACGCTGAGAAGCATTAGACCGATGCTCTTCATTGGCATACGACGAACTTCTTTCATCTCGAGACCGTGTGCAGCACCCAGCTTTTTAAGATGACTTTTGAACCAACCCGGGTATTGAACGACCACACGACCATTATCCTCCAAATGATTGTGTACTTCTGCAAACAACACAGGCAGATAGCGCATGGATGTGGCGAATTGGTTCTCTTCGTCTTCGAAATCAGCGGCAATATACGGCGGGTTGGCGATAACCAGGTCGAACTTGCCTTCAATGTTGTCAAACATGTCGCTAACCACAACATCCATGTTCGTCACGCCGAATGTCTCGCCGTTTTCAATTGTGTTTTGAACAGCAACTTCGCTGATATCAGTGGCCAGAACACTTTTGGCTTTCTCAGCGCAAAACACTGCTCCAACACCACAGCCACAGCCAAGGTCCAGAACGCGGTCGCCAGATTCGCAATATTCAGCAACAGTATGTTCATTTTCAAGCGGCTTATAAACACCCGGTGATACGGTAAACTTGCGACCTTCAACGGTTTTATATGGCCACGCAGCATTCAGCTTTCGCACATACCAATACCAAAATGTCATCAAACCTTGTTTGTATGCTCGATAAATTCCCATGAGACTTCCCTCTTCAAATATTGAGCAGCAGTTGAAGTCGAAAGCCTTAATTTTCAATGATATAAAACAGAAGGAGTGGACAGAACTGGGAACAAGATTAACAGATCGTTTATGAAATGAAGTGGAACGAGATTAAGCTTTTTTGACCCATCGACCATCATCTTGTTGCCAATACGCCAGATCATGACCTGCAGATTTCTCAATTTTCCAACGCTCTCTTGCGTCAGATAACGCATCTTCGTCGTGACCGTCGAACATATAAATACCGCGTGTGTAAGACGACAAGTCTGGTGCCACCGCACCCGCCACAATAAACCGGACAGCTGCGTTATTTGGATTTTCGGTCAATGACGTTAACCAGATTGGTTGATCTGATACATTACCCGTCACGCTTTCTTCGCAGGCATGGGGTAGAAAACTGTTCTCTTTATAGGTCCACAAATGATCGTCCAACGCATCGCGAAGCTCTTCTGTTCCCGTTTGAACAACAACGTTCCAATCACGGGCCAAACATTTTTCCAAAAGATCAGGCAGCGCTTGCTCTAGGCGCAACTCAGTCAGGTGGTAGAATACGATCTCGGTCATGTGATCACTTTCAGGCCAGAATTGCAGTCGCGCAAGATTGCGTGGGTTTCGTCAACATGCTTTGCTAAGTTTCTCAGTCATGTTCAAGGGGTGAAATCATGGATAAGACAAAATCAGGTGTGGCAATTTTGGGCGCCGCATTCGGGCTATGGATCAGCTTCAGCAACGCCAATGCGCAAGAATCCGAAACATGCAAGATTTCAGATGAAAAAGTTGTTTGTGCAAGCAGCCTATCCGACCGTAAAACCGTGTTCGATGCTATGGCAAATCCAAAAAGCACACGATATTTCAAAGAATTATTGGCACAACCCAATTTTTCGCTGGATGTGAACCGTCGTGAAACCTATCGCCGTTCATTGGAACGCAACAGAAGAGCAATGCACCGATATGCCCGATCTCAGTTGCGTGACTATCGCCGTCGCAAAATCAACAGTGAGACTTACGAAAAAACGGTTTCGGGCTATAAATCAGCCGTTGCGACGTATACAGCAGCCATGAATATTTATCGTGGAACGGTTTGGCACAGCAAAACCAAATCCCGCTTTGCCGATTAGCAGAGCGATAGCATTCCATCGCTCTGCAAAACTGCTTTATTTTTCGTAATTGTCTGCCACCAAACGGTCAAGCAATCGCACGCCAAAGCCAGACGCCCAAGACTTGTTGATGTCTGTTTGAGGAGACCCCATTGCGGTCCCTGCCACGTCCAAATGTGCCCATGGGGTTTCGCCCACATAGCGATGCAAGAATTGGGCAGCCGTAATTGAACCCGCGTAACGACCGCCAGTATTTTTCATATCGGCGTTTTTGGAATCTATCAGTTTGTCATATTCAGGACCAATCGGCAGGCGCCAGAGTTTCTCACTGGTTGCAAGACCCGCATGCGCCAATTGTTCTGACAATTCATCATCGTTTGAAAACAGCCCTGCATGGTGATTGCCCAAAGCCACAAGAACGGCCCCCGTTAACGTTGCCAGATTGACCATGAATTTCGGCTTGAACTTTTTGTTACAATGCCAAAGAGCATCCGCCAATACCAAACGCCCTTCGGCATCGGTGTTTAAAATCTCGATGGTCTGGCCCGACATTGACGTTACAATATCGCCGGGACGTTGAGCATCACCATCCGGCATGTTCTCTACCAAACCAATGATGCCAACCACATTGGCCTTTGCCTTTCGGGCCGCCAAAGCGTGCATAAGACCGGTGACTGCAGCAGCGCCACCCATATCACCCTTCATATCTTCCATGCCGCCTGCAGGTTTCAATGAAATTCCGCCTGTGTCGAAGGTCACGCCTTTGCCAACGAAGGCAATTGGTTTGTCTTTGGGTTTTCCGCCTTTCCACTGAATGATCGCCATCCGCGGTGGGTTTCTAGATCCTTGAGACACTCCCAACAACGCCCCCATCTTCAGGGCTTTCATAGCTTTTTCGTCAAGAATTTCCACCTGACAACCAAGTTTTTTCAGTTCACCAGCGCGTTTTGCAAATTCTTTGGGAGTCAGAACGTTTGCCGGTTCATTCACCAAATCTCTCGCCAACATAACGCCATTGGTGACACCCTGTTGCTCAGCCCAGACCTTTTTGGCAGCGGTCGCAGCTTTTGAAATGAGCGTCACTTTGATTGACTTGTGCTTTGGCTTCACAGCTTTAGCGACTTTGTACCGGTCAAAGCGATAAGCAGCGAGTTGAATGCCCTGTGCAACGTCAGAAATTTGTCGCGCTTTTGGGTCTGCATCTTTTCCCGGCAACTCCAAAGCCACCACATATTTTGCGGCAGATGAAACAGTCGAAGAGATTTTACCGCCCAGTTTGAGCCACGAATGCTCGTCCATTTCAGATTGTTTTCCGATGCCAACAACGGTCACTTGTTCCAGTTCCGTCCCTTGAGGAACCATGATCCGCAGCGTTTTACCAAACCCGCCCTTAAAGTCAGCCGCAGCAATCGCGCGCTTCAACGTTTTACCAAGATCTGTGTTGGCAATAGATGAAGACAATTTGGCCTTATCGTCACAAAGAACGACGAGAGTTCCTTTTTGCGGAAGTTTAGCTGAGGAAATTGAAATTTCTGGGATAACGGACATGGTTTCTCCATAAAGGGATTTCAAACACACGTAACTCGAGTGGTTAAGCATTTGAATGACTGATATGCGCAACTAAGCGAAAAACTATGATTCTCGCAATGTGTGATCGAAAACATGAGTCACAACAATGCGTTAACCGTGTTTGTTGGTGTCTTTGTTAGCCATTGCGAGTCCTTAATGGGACGCTTAAAATTTTAATGAGCAGGCGACTGGCATATTGCCGTGCGCTGAAACATCTTGATGAACTTCGGAGTATCTCAGGTTTGATCCTGCTTGAGCGATACATTTTCAAAAAGGCGATCATTGCAGTTGCAGTGGTTATCGCGGCCCTTTCCGGTGTTGTGTGGGTTGTCCGTGCTGTTCAAGAAGTCGACATCATCTTGAGCAAGGGTCAGGGCATATTCACCTATTTGCAGATGACCTCCCTTGGTGTTCCAACTCTCATCGCAGCTGTTGCACCATTGGCGTTGATGATCGGACTTATTCAAACGATCAACACGCTCAACGATGAATCTGAAATGGTGGTGATGCATGCGTCGGGCGCATCGCGAATTACTCTGTTCAAACCATTTTTTGCAGCCAGCCTGCTCGTTGCCGCATTAGTGTATTTCCTAACCATATTCGCCGCCCCTTCTTCCATGGCTACATTGCGGTCTTTCGTGACTGAAGTACGTGCAGACTTAGTATCTGTGATTGTTCGTGAAGGTCGGTTTCAGGACGTAGGTGGAAACATCACTTTCCATGTTGGTGAAAGAGCACCTGGCGGTGTTTTGAAAAGCGTGTTGATTATGGATGCCCGCGATAAGAAAGAAACGTTTACTTATCTGGCGCAAGAGGGCGTTGTTTCGAAAGTTGATGACAACACTTTTCTTGTTCTCCAAAACGGACAGATCCAACGTCAAAGCGAAGGGGCAGAGAATTTATCGATTATTCGATTTAATTCCTATGCCTTTAATCTTTCGAGCTTTTCAAGCGGAAAAACCGGCGGTCTGAATAGTCCCGTAGAATTATCGACAGCAGCGCTTATTAGCCCGGACACGACATCACCACTTTACAAACGAACTCCGGGTCGCTTCCGTTCTGAATTGCATACAAGATTTATCAGCGGTCTATATCCAATCATGGTTTGCATGATTGTTCTGGCATTTCTTGGTGCGCCGAGTTCTCATCGCCAAGGGCACCTCGTTATCGTAACGGCTGCTTCAACAACAATTATAGTGTTGCGTGGCATATCCATCGTTTTGGAGAATGGCATGGCAAGCAACCCGAATTTGATTTACATCGCTTGGGCAATCCCAATCGTTGCAATTCTTAGCGCTATACTACTGATATTCAATGATAAAAATATAATTTCTCAATCAATGCATACCAAAATTGAAGCTGTATTTCGAACAAGTTTAGAGCGTGTTAAAACATTCTGGACAAAGTATGTACTGCGACGTCACAGCGATGAGGTGTCTGCATGATCGGCTTCACACTTGGATACTATTTTGCAAAAACATTCCTGAAAAACATCCTTATGGTGTTTCTTCTATTTTTATTTCTAATCACCGTTGTCGACCTGATTGAGCTTTCAAGAGAACTGTCAAAAGCAAAAACCGTTTCCTTTTCCGATATTTTGTTGATCGCGCTTTATCGTGCACCAAAGTTCGCTGAAAGCATCTTCCCGTTTGCGGTGATGTTTGGTGCCGCCGGTTCACTGATTTTGTTAAACAAGCGTCTTGAACTCGTTGTAGCACGCGCTTCAGGCGTTTCTGCCTGGCAGTTTTTAACACCGTTTGCTTTGACTGCTGTGTTTTTAGGGTTGTTTTCTGCAATGATTTACAACCCACTCGCGATTTCGGGAGCGGCCAGCTCACGCGGGATTGAAGCCAATGTATTTGGGAAGATAAAAGGAAGTTACGCCAGCAAAACACATAGTTTTTGGCTGAGACTTAACCAAAAAAGCGGCGATATTGTTCTTCGTGCACGTGTAGCCCGAGACTCGGGCACTCGCCTGTCATCCTTGTCTCTCTACAGGTTCAATCCGGATGGCAGCGCATTAGACAGAATTGAAGCACGTCGCGCGCAATACGTTGAACGCACAAGTGGGGAAAAAATATTTTTGCTGTTTGAAGCGATAACAACCGTGCCTGGCAAAAAGGGAATTCCAACTGAACGGTTGGAAATTCCGGTTGAAATCACTAAAACACAACTTCAAGCTAGAGTGGAGCAAGCCTCAGATGTTGGATTCTGGCAATTGCCTGCCAAAGAAGCCAATGCTGTTGCATCCGGCAAAAATCCACTCCCCTTTGCGACCCAATTTCACGCCCTTTTGTCCCAACCTTTGTTGTTTGTTTCCATGGTTTTACTGGCTGCTACCGTTTCATTAAGGTTCGCAAGATTTGGTCAGAGTGGAAAGGCCATTTTATGTGGTGTTTTGGCAGGTTTTGTGCTGTATGTGCTCTCGAGATTAGTGATTACTTTCGGGAGCAATGGCCTGGTACCGCCGTCAATAGCGGCATGGTCTCCGGCTTTGGTGGCGAGTTTGATTAGCGCAACAGTGCTTTTATATCAGGAGGATGGCTGAATGTTTCGCCTTTCTCTTGCAGTAAAATACGCTCGCTTGGCGAACGTGCACGCTTTGTCACGCGCAACTTTGAAGGCGTGTTTATTGAGCGCGACCATGCTCACCGCCCCTATTTTGGCTGCCTCAATCACTATCGCCCCTGCCATGGCGCAAAACCTACCAGAAACCGATCCAAATGCTCAATTATTGCTAAAAGCTGATCAATTGATCTACGACAATGATGCTCAAGTGGTGACGGCCATCGGCGACGTTCAGATGGTTTACGATGGTTACAACGTTGTTGCGGAACGTGTTTCTTACAACCAAGTGACACGACGCGTAAAAGCGTTTGGTAACGTTGAGATCATAGAGCCCGACGGCAACAAAATTTATGCCGAAGAGATTGATCTAACAGACGATTTTAGCTTGGGCTTTGTGAATGCATTACGTATTGAAACTCCTGACGACACGATATTTACCGCAGAAAGCGCAGAGCGTACCGCAGGTGAGCTCACCACGTTTAACAACGGTATTTATACAGCCTGTAAGGCGTGCCCCGGGCACCCTGAAAAACCTCCCCTTTGGCAAATAAAAGCGCGGCGCGTTATCGCCAATGGACTTGAGAAAACTATAGAATATCAGGACGCAACGTTTGAACTCTTTGGTCAACCAATTGCCTACCTGCCCTATTTCAAACATGCTGACCCATCTGTGAAACGAAAGTCCGGTTTTCTAGTGCCGAGCATCGGATACAAAGACGAGCTTGGGTTTAAATACCGTCAGCCATATTTCCTTGTGACAGGTGAGACGCACGATCTCACAATCGCTGCAACGGGCTTTACCAGACAAGGTGTTTTAGGTGAAGCTAAATGGCGACATCAGCTGGAAAACGGCGAATACGAAATTCGAATCGCAGGCATCAAGCAACAAGATCGTAATGCGTTTGATTCAGCACCTGACAGTGTCGAAGATTACCGGGGCTTGGTGAGCACAAATGGTAAATTTAACATCAATCCGCGTTGGGCGTTTGGTTGGAACCTGTTAGCTCAATCAGATCGTAACTTTGGTCGAACTTATGATATTGACGGAGCGAGTGCACGCAATCAGGTCAATGAAGTCTATCTACGTGGACTGAATGACCGAAGTTACTTTGATCTTTCTGCCTACGATTATCTCATTCAAAATGACCTTTTAACGCAAACAACGGCGTTCCAAGATCAAGACAAGCAGGCATTTATTCGCCCTGTTCTCGACTATAATTACGTCACAACCGAAGGTTTTACAGGCGGAGAGTTGTCGTTCGACTTCAACGTCACAAGCCTAACACGGGACGAATTGGACACAGTTACAACGGTGGGAAGTGCTGACCCACGTATTCACGGCGTGTCTGGCGAGACGACACGTGTGAGTGCAGACTTATCTTGGCGGAACACTTACACCACATTGAATGGCTTGCAGATCACGCCTTCTCTTTCTCTGCGTGGCGACTGGACAACAACCGATGCGACGGCTGGTGGCGAGGCGTTGAGCACAGGATCGAACGCCAGATTTATGCCAACGGCAGGTTTGGAAGCGAGTTACCCTATTCTGGTACGCACCGACAATTCGAGCCATGTGTTTGAACCGGTGGCACAATTGTTCGTTCGACCTGACCTCGAATTTGGCGGTGTGATTCCCAACGAAGACGCACAAAGCCTTGTATTCAGCGCATCAAATTTATTCCAACGTGATAAATTCTCCGGTTATGACCGTATAGAGAGCGGTATCAGAGCGAATTTGGGGCTGCGCTATTCAGGTCTTGTCGGGAATTCTTGGACGTTAAACGGACTTGTTGGGCAGTCTTACCATCTTGGTGGTGACAATCCTTATGCGCGTGAAGATGATTTGGCGAATACCGGAGAAGAATCTGGTCTGGAAAACGATAGTTCCGATTACGTGGCTTCGTTCGGCGTCATGCATTCCAGCGGATTTGCTTTGAATACCAGCGGTCGTTTTGACGAAAAAGATCTCAAAATGCGACGCGGTGAAATTTTGGGCAGCTACCGAAACAACAAAATCACCCTTGCCGCTTCATACGCGTTTATTGATGCACAACCGGATGCCGGCTTCAACGAAGACCGTCAGCAAATTGCAGGCAGTGCCAACTATAAGATTGATGAAAACTGGGCCTTATTTGGATCTGCACGCTACGATATTGAAAACGACTACCTCGTACGCAACAGTATAGGGATCGCTTACACCTGTGATTGCTTTAATTTAAGCCTTTCTTACAGCGAGTCACGTTCCGACATTACTGATGAGGTTAATCGTGCTGTTGGCTTCCGTATTTCATTGCGCACATTGGGCGATTTCTCTGGCGGATTTTCTCAAAATGACTTGGATTCAATCGGCGGTGGTTCTGAAAACTAGGTCGCTTACAATTTATCAGTTCAAATTTCTGCAAACACATTCAACATTTGACCAAAATTGTGTATTAAAGAACCTACAATAGTTGATCATGAGCGGATCAGTTAGACAAAGACAGATATGATTTGATTGTCTCATGGCAATCGATCTCAAATGGGGTTGCAAAAATGCGCGGTCTACAAATCATAACGTTGGCAATGACAGCAGTTCTGACTGCAGCCTGCAGCCAATCTGACAATACGCTCGAAAGCTCCACAACAGGCAATCCAGTGGTCGTGGATAAACCACTATCAACCGGTGCACCGGCTGTCGCCCGCATCAACAAAGCGGGCGGCACAAAAATTGCCGTTCTTGTAAATGAAACACCGATCACAACCAACGACATTAAGCGCCGTGCTGCTTTTGTAAAATTACGCCGCATGAAGGGCAACAGCCGTTCAATTGCGAAGAAAGAACTAATTGAAGAAGCCATGAAAATGAAGGAAGCGAAGCGCATTAGAACGGTTGTTTCTGACAAAGAAGTGGATGCCGCTTATATTCGCTTTGCAAAAAGCAATAAAATGCCTGTGAACGTTCTGACTAAAATTTTGAACCAACGCGGTGTGACCCAACGTGGGTTTAAGCAATATATTCGAGCTCAAATGAGCTGGCAGCGTGCTGTTGGTGCCCGTTTGCGCGCAACGGGTGGCCGAACAACCGGACAAGCTAAGCCAAATTATCAAACTTGGCTTCCCGACAAGAACAGTCAGGGAAAACAAGAAAAAGAATACACAATTCAACAAGTGGTGTTCATTGTCCCAGCTGCAAAACGTAGTGCAATTCTATCAAGTCGTACAGCACAGGCTAAACGTTTCAGAACACGCATGAATGGATGTAGCAACACAAAGCAACTTGCAACATCTCTGACAGATGTCACAGTTCGAGACCTTGGTCGTATTCGCGAGCATAAATTACCACCACGGTGGGCTAAAGACATCAAAACAACAGCGGCTGGAAAAGTTACTCGTGTTCAACAAACAGAAAAAGGCGCAGAAATGCTTGCAGTCTGTAACGAACGCAGCGTTCAGAGCACGGCTCCTGTAGGCAACGATGACTTGTTTAGCGGCAACGTGCAAAAACAAGCGAGCGCTTTGGACAAATCCTATCTTGAGGAACTGCGCAAAGTAGCCGTGATCAAAGAGCGGTAGGTGCTGCATCTCGAGATTGGCGTGTTAATTTAGTGACCAACCAGTCCCCTCTTCTTGTTTCCATCGGTGAACCTTCCGGTATCGGGCCAGATATTTTGTTAAAGGTTTGGACCGGAATCCAAAGTGGCGATATACAAAATATTAGCGCTTTCGCCATTGTTGGAGATCCAAATCATTTGGCCCAACGTGCGGAAGTTCTCGGTATCAAATTCGCCAGCGAAATTTGCGCAACTCCTGCTGATGTCCTTTCCATATTCAGCACAGGAAAAGCACTGCCGATCATTCCTTTGAACAACAAGCTTGTAGGTTTACCCGCTACTCCCGTTTCTAGTGATGCGGTAGGTATTGTTGAATCCATTGAAATATGTGTCAGTTGGATCAAGAATGGACATGCCCGCGCCGTTGTGACTTTGCCGATCAATAAGAAGTCGCTTTATGATGTGGGGTTTGAATATCCCGGCCATACGGAATTTTTAGGCGCACTTTGTGAAGGTTGGACTGACAATAACACGCCCTTGCGGCCTGTTATGATGCTGGCAGGGCCGGATTTACGAGCAGTGCCTGTCACGATCCATATTCCATTGAAAGACGTTCCATCCATACTATCGACAAAGGATATTTTGGAAACGGTTCGTATTGTCACCCGCGATCTCAATATCAGATTGGGAATTGCTTCACCACGCATTGCCGTTTCAGGCCTCAATCCTCACGCAGGCGAAGGTGGCGCTTTAGGCACTGAAGACGAATCCATCATTGTACCGGCTATCCAACAACTGAAATCAGAAGGCATTAATTGTTGGGGGCCTTTGCCTGCCGATACAATGTTTCATGCGGCAGCGCGTGCAACGTATGATGCAGCCGTTTGTATGTATCATGATCAAGCACTCATTCCAGCGAAGGCGTTGGCGTTTGATGATTCTGTGAACGTCACTTTAGGCCTACCAATTGTGCGCACCTCACCGGACCATGGCACCGCTTTCGACATCGCTGGCACGGGTAAAGCCAATCCTGCGAGCTTCATTGCAGCGCTGCGCATGGCAGATCAAATGAGTTCTGGAGCCAGCGTATGAGCCACATTGACACCCTGCCCCCGCTGCGAGACGTTATTCAAAAGTACGGCTTGGCAGCCAAGAAAGCTTTGGGGCAGAATTTTCTGCTTGATCTCAACATCACAATGAAAGTGGCTCGTGCCGCTGGCGATCTTGAAAATGTCACTGTTCTGGAGATTGGGCCTGGACCCGGTGGTCTTACGCGATCTCTTTTAGCCAGTGGTGCACAGCGTGTGATTGCCATTGAGCGTGACGAACGCTGCCTTCCTGCTTTGCAAGAAATATCAGAGGCTTTTGAAGGTCGACTGACAGTGATTGCAGGTGATGCACTGGAATTGGACCACAAGCAGATCCTCCGCGACAATGGTGTTGATTTGGCAAATGATCGCATCAAAATTGCAGCCAACCTGCCCTATAATATAGCAACACCCTTGTTCACGGATTGGATCAGCGAAAGACAATGGCCCCCTTATTGGGAAAGCATGGCGCTGATGTTTCAAAAGGAAGTTGCCCAACGCATCGTCGCCAATCATGAAGACAAGGCTTGGGGGCGTCTTGGCGTTCTTTCCAACTGGCGCACGAATTGTGACATTGCATTTGATTTACCACCGCAAGCTTTTACACCATCGCCAAAGGTCACGTCCTCCGTTATTATGGTTTCGCCCAATGCAGAACCTTTGCCCGTCAAGCAAAAAACTTTAGAACAAGTTACTCAAGCTGCCTTTGGACAGAGACGTAAAATGTTGCGTCAAAGCATGAAGGGACTGGGTGGAGAAGAGTTGCTCAATTCCGTAGGCATTAAACCCACGCGCAGGGCTGAAGAATTGTCCATGGAAGATTTTGTGTCTATCGCACAATTCATGGAGAAGCGTTCAAGTAAGTCAGAGCTTGATCTTTAATCTCGATGCCATTTGCATTCTAATTGTAAGTCGGCAAGTTTGAATGGAATGAAACCGCGATTTCAATCCAATGAGTCAGCCAAATATCATCCTTATAATGTCAGACAATCAGCCAGCAGATTTGCTGGGATGCTATGGCAATGACGAAGTTAAAACTCCGCATCTCGATAAAATTGCAGAAAATGGTATTCGCTTTAAAAATGCCTATTGCGTCAACGCCATGTGTTCTCCATGCCGCGCATCTGTTCTGACCGGCTTAATGCCGAGCCAACATGGCGTCCACAACTGGTTGGACGACACATTGATGACAAAGTGGCCGCACAATTGGTCAGCTGTAGGTGAGTATCAAAATTTCCCCACCCTGTTGAAACAAGCCGGTTATGCGACCGCGCTGATTGGGAAATATCACTTAGGTGTTCCCTTTGAACCGCAATTGGCGTTCGATCATTGGGTGACATTTCCCCACGGCCACACATCAAGCTTTTACGGTAATGAAGTAATCGACCAAGAAAAACAATATCGTTTTGAAGGGCACACGGTCGACTTCTTTACGGACAAAACCGTCGATTATATCAAAGCTCAAAAAGAAAAGGATGAACCCTTTTTTGCCTTTGTGCCATTTAACGGGCCGTATGGACATTGGCCTTCCATAAAAGGACGTGCTGAAAACGAATTCGCTGACCTGTATGACGAAGCCACCATGTCTTCCATCCCGCGTGAAGGTTTGGACACAAAAGTGCTAGACCGATTTGGGATGCGTATCACTGAGGGCGACGGTGAAATAAGAGAGCAATTCAAAGGACCACTTCTGCTGCCCAATAACGTGGAGTCTTTGCGCAACTATTTCAGCCAAGTGAGTTTGATTGATCACGGCGTTGGGAAAATTGAAAATGCTCTTCGTGATACAGGGATGCGTGAAAACACAATCATAATCTACACATCGGACCATGGATTTTCCCTCGGGCATAATGGCATTTGGGGGCATGGTATGGCCACATGGCCTGCTACGACGCATCGTCCCTCATTCAATATTCCACTCATTTTATCTGGTGCCCCCCTCAAACAACACGATAGTGTTTGTGATGAAATGGTCAGTCAGATCGATCTATTTCCAACCCTACTCAAACTTGCCGGAATAAACCCCAAGACATCGCTGCCAAGCGCAGCCAATGATTGGAGCGGGTATTTAAACGGCGAAACCCAGCATTGGCCTGAAGCGGTGTTTATGGAACAGGAGGAAACCCGTGCTGTACGCACAAAAGACTGGCTTTATATGAAACGTTTTGACGGCGCTGCTTCTTATCCGCTGAATAATGAATTCTACGACTTACAGTCTGATTGGGCTGAAAAGAACAATCTAATCGACTCGTCCGGCCATGAGCGGATCAAATTGGAACTGAATCAAAAAATCGACAGTTTCTTTTCTGTCCATTCCGAAAGCGAATACGATTTATGGTCCGGCGGTAGTGCTAAATCCAATGTTTCGATGGCAGCTTTTTGGAAGGACGCTTGGGGCGAGAACTGGACGACCGAGTTCGGTTGAACCGTAAAAGGCGTGAAACTGAGAATTAGATCTCTTGATCCAACAGGTCAGCTACAAACTCATGCAATCCGATGCGGCGGTCTTTGCGAAGGCGTTCGGCGTTCAGGATCGATTTTACTTCCAGAAAACTCTTATCCAAATCATCGTTGATGATGATGTAATCATATTCGGACCAATGCTCCATTTCAGTGCGTGAATTTTTCAGTCGTTTTGCAATCACCTCTGATGCATCTTCAGCGCGACGCACCAAACGACTTTCCAACTCACTCATGGACGGTGGCAGAATGAAGATACTCACAATATCGGCGCGGGCCGTATCAAACATTTGCAATGCGCCCTGCCAATCGATGTCAAACAGCATATCACGCCCTTCTGACATGGCTTTTTGTACAGGCTCTAATGGCGTGCCGTAATAGTTCCCGTGCACTTCGGCCCATTCTAACAGGCCGCCATTGTCGCGCATGATTTCAAAATCGCGCTGCGAAATAAAATGATAGTCCTTGCCGTCAATTTCGCTACCACGGCGTTCCCGCGTGGTGATAGAAACCGACAAGGATAGTTCTGGCTGGTCTCGCAATAGATTGCGCGCAAGTGTTGATTTTCCAGCACCTGAGGGAGAAGACATAACCAGCATCAAGCCACGGCGATCTATCCCAGCGGTCATGGGTTGGTGTATCTTTGCGGTCATTTCTTCACCTGTGCACTGCCTACTCGACGTTCAAAACTTGTTCGCGAAACTGGTCGATGACCACTTTGAGTTCAAGTCCTGTTTCTGTGATCGAAAGAGAATTGGCTTTTGAACACAGAGTATTCGCCTCGCGGTTGAATTCCTGAGCCATAAATTCAAGCTTACGACCTACAGGGCTCCCCTGATTGATTAATTCGTGCGCAGAAATTGTGTGGGCGTTCAAACGGTCCAGTTCTTCGCGAATATCCGCTTTGGTAGCCAGAATTGCGGCTTCTTGGTGCAATCGATCGTGATCAAGATTGCTGCTTTGGCTTTGCATCTCATCAATCTGGTCTGCATAGCGTTTGCGAATAGTTTCAATATCTGTCGAAGGGTCTGATTTTGCCTGATTGGTCAGATTCTCAATTTGAGTGACTTGATCGAGCAGCACTTCGGCCAGTTCTTTGCCTTCTGCAATGCGATGATCTTGCATTGCTTTCAATGCATCGTTCAAACCCGCCAAAAGCGCTTTGTCAAATACTTCAGCCTCTGCTGTTTCCAACACAGGTTCAACAATCTCGGTTACACCACGTAAAGCTAATATTTGCGCTGCCGACGATTTTTCGACTTCAATTGAACTTTCAATAGATTTCACGGCTTCCAACACACTTTGTAGAGTCTGCTCATTGACCGTAGGGAGTGGTGCTCTACTCTCGCCTTTCAAGGTAAGGCTCACTTGTAAATTGCCACGGTTCAAGTGGGCACCACATGCTTTGCGCACAGAGATTTCCAAGCGTTCAAACCCTTGTGGCAAACGCAAACGAACATCTAAACCTTTGCCATTGACAGAACGCATTTCCCAAGTCCAAACAGCGCCATTGTGAATGCCACTGGCTCGCGAAAAGCCCGTCATGCTGCGTATGCTCAATTGCCATTACCTTCAGTGGTAGATTCACCCTGCTTGGCGGCTTCTTCTAATTGTTTCTTCCGCTCCGCTTCTTCTACTTGCTTCTTCCGCTCCGCTTCGACTGCCCGCCATTTCACCACATTGGCATTGTGTTCTTTCAAGGTTTTGGCAAATGCATGACCGCCCGTTCCATCGGCCACAAAGAAGAGATCATCTGTCACCAACGGATTTGCCACGGCCTTCATAGATTCTATACCCGGGTTTGCAATTGGCGTCGGCGGTAAACCTTTGATCTGATAGGTGTTAAAAGGTGTTTTGCGCGCCAGCTCGGACTTTCTCAAACCGCCGCGATCTTTTGGTTTCCCCTGTCCGCCCCAAATTCCATAAATGATGGTCGGATCGGTTTCCAAACGCATGCCTTTGCGCAGACGATTTACAAACACCGAAGCCACATGAGCACGTTCACTACCAATACCCGTTTCTTTCTCCACGATGGACGCTAAAATGACGAGCTCTTCTGGAGATTTCAGCGGCAAATCTGGAACACGATTGGCCCAAACTTCGGCCAGCGCCTTCGCTTGTGCAGCTTTCAACCTATCTACAACCTGTTGACGTGTGGTGCCGCGCGGGAATGAAAATGTACTTGGAAGCATAGACCCTTCGGCAGGTATCTCCGGAATGTCTCCCACCAATGTAGTGTCTGCACCAATGCGCTCCATAATGCGATATGATGTCCAACCTTCAGGAAACGTCAGTGAATACTCAATGGAACGACCTTCTGTAAGTTGTAGCATCACTTCGCGCATAGACATGCCTGATGTAAAACCAAACTCTCCAGCTTTCAGCTTATCGCCTTTGCCGGCGGCTTGTACACCACGCATGAACACACGCAGAACACCCTGCTCTTCAATAATTCCAGCTTTTTCAAGACCGGGAATAATTGAACGGAAAGATGCCCCCTTTGGAACTTCAAATGTTGTTGCAGCTTGCAGCGGCCCCTTCGCTTCAAATTGATTTTTGCCATGCCAAACCATGCCTGCAAAAACAACAGCGCCAACGATGGCTACAGTGAGCAGAAAATTAAAAAACCGGACCATCATGCCACGCGCACTGCGCGAACGTCGATTTTTACGCCCATCTTCCTCAATTTGAAGAAAATCCTTTGGCACTTCGCTTTGAAACGGTTCGCTGCGTGGCTGGTGGCTACCACGGCCATATTCGTTATTAGAATTTTGGTCGGACACGAAAAAACACTCTCACTCAAAATGCCAAAGCACTGAACCACATGGAATCAAAGAAATGTGGCGATTTCAGGCAACTATACGCTCAGAACCACGCTTTCACAAACGCGTGAACATCCGCAAATCTTTCAGTTCATATTAGACTTTGCGGAACACCAAAGAAGCGTTTGTGCCGCCAAAACCGAAGGAGTTGGACAAAACTGTGGTCAGTTCTTTGTCTTTGGATTTGTGCGCTACCATGTTGATCTGTGTCTCAGCATCTGGCGTGTCCAAATTCAATGTAGGCGGCAACTTGCTGTCACGCATCGCTTGCAAGCAGAAAATGGCTTCGACAGAACCCGCAGCGCCCAACAAATGGCCGATCGCTGATTTTGTGGACGACATGCTCAACTTTGAAGCCGTATCACCCACTATGCGTTCTACGGCACCCAGTTCCATTGTGTCTGCCATTGTGGATGTACCGTGAGCATTCACATAATCGAGTTCGGAAGCTTCGATGCCAGCGCGCTTCAAGCTGGCTTTCATGGCGCGGAATGCACCTTCGTGATTTTCCGCAGGTGCTGTGATATGGAATGCATCCCCAGACATGCCGTAGCCAATCAATTCGCCATAGATTTTTGCACCACGTGCTTTGGCATGTTCGTATTCTTCGAGAACCACGATGCCAGAACCTTCGCCCATGACGAAACCATCGCGGTCAGCGTCCCAAGGGCGAGAGGCTTTTTCGGGAGTATCGTTGAAATTAGTGGACAACGCTTTGCAGGCTGCAAAGCCAGCCAATGATATGCGGCATACAGGTGATTCTGCTCCGCCCGCCACCATCACATCTGCATCGCCAAGGGCGATCATACGACCGGCATCGCCAATTGCATGGGCACCTGTTGAACATGCGGTCACAACAGAATGGTTAGGACCTTTCAGACCGTGCATGATCGAAACATAACCAGATGCCAGATTGATCAAACGGCCAGGAATAAAGAAAGGACTGACACGGCGTGGACCACGTTCAGCTAATAGCAGTGATGTTTGTTCAATGCCTTGCAATCCACCAATGCCAGAACCGATCATAGTGCCGGTGGCACATTTTTCGTCTTCTGTTTGCGGGTGCCAATTGGCATCATTTAAAGCTTGGGTCGCAGCGGAAACCGCATAGACGATGAAAGGGTCAACTTTGCGTTGTTCCTTAACTTCCATCCAATCATCCGGGTTGAAGTCTCCATCAGCCGTGTCGCCACGTGGAATTTGACATGCAATCTTTGCTGGAAGGTCTTCTACCTCAAAATCAGTTACGCGTTTTGCGGCATTTTTTCCCGCAAGGATATTTGACCAAGATGTTTCGGCATCCCCTCCCAAAGGAGAAACCATACCAATTCCAGTAACAACAACGCGTCTCATTCGATGACCCTTACGTAAACAATTCGGGGCTTAAATACACAAAAAGGCGTGGCAACAAAGCTGCCAACGCCCTTCTGCAAATACACATTCAAAACCTGATTAGGCTTTGTTGGCGTCCAGATATTTCACAGCATCTGCAACTGTCTGAATTGTTTCAGCCGCATCATCTGGAATTTCAACGCCAAACTCTTCTTCAAATGCCATCACAAGCTCAACAGTGTCGAGGCTGTCAGCGCCCAAATCATCGATAAAGGATGCACCTTCAACAACTTTGTCTTCTTCAACACCAAGATGCTCAACAACAATCTTGCGTACGCGGTC
Source organism: uncultured Rhizobiaceae group bacterium (assembly GCA_938010435.1). Lineage (GTDB taxonomy): Bacteria > Pseudomonadota > Alphaproteobacteria > Rhizobiales > Rhizobiaceae > Pseudahrensia. The sequence goes on from CALLUS010000028.1 coordinate 63,245, forward strand.
TGCGACGTCGCTCATGGCTATATCCTTACGTTCTTTGTGGGCTTTCGCCCGGTTTTGAAGCCGCCGAGTGTGGCGGATCGTCTAATTCTCGGTGGCCTATAACAGAGAACTGTCGCCACGCAAACATTTTCGACACGCAACAGGTTGCGCGCCAACTTATACCTAGAACATGGCCATGCCGCCGTTCACATGCAAGGTCGTCCCTGTAATATATGCAGCCTCTGCGCTGGCAAGATACAAGACAGCCGCTCCGATCTCGGCTGGA
>CALLUS010000029.1 GCA_938010435.1 uncultured Rhizobiaceae group bacterium
ATCTCGTCATACGCCTTGAAGTCGCCGAAATACTTCGTAATCGCAGCGGTCAACGTCGTCTTACCATGGTCAACATGACCAATCGTGCCGATGTTACAATGCGGCTTATTACGTTCAAACTTTTCTTTTGCCATCTTGGGCCTCCAATTTCCGCACCCCTTGGTGCGACTCTGAATTTCGTTTCAATCAAACCAAACAGTTTGCACCGACTGGGTAGATTGGGATTTCGTTATGCGTATTTCTCGACAACTTCGTCTGCAACTGCCTGAGGCACCTGCTCGTAGTGATCAAATGTCATGGTGTACTGTGCACGACCCTGGCTCATTGAGCGCAGGCTATCCACGTATTTGAACATATTTGCAAGAGGAACCATTGCGGTTACAACTTGGTCAATGCCACGGCTTTCCGTACCAGCCACTTGACCACGACGTGATGACAAGTCACCGATAACGTCGCCCATGTAGTCTTCAGGTGTCACCACCTCAACCTTCATGATTGGCTCAAGCAATTTGGCACCAGCTTTTTGAGCACCCTCACGGAACGCTGCACGCGCTGCGATCTCGAATGCTAGAACACTGGAGTCAACATCGTGATAAGCACCATCAAACAAAGTAGCTTTCACACCGAGCATTGGGAAACCAGCGACCGGACCATTGTCCATCACAGACTGAATGCCCTTTTCAACACCCGGGATGTATTCTTTTGGAATGTTACCGCCAACAATCTTAGATTCGAACTCGAATTCTTCACTGTCGGGGTTTGGTTCGAATACGATTTTAACACGCGCGAACTGACCAGAACCACCAGACTGCTTCTTGTGCGTGTAATCGATTTCAGCTTCGCGGGTGATTGTCTCACGATAAGACACCTGCGGAGCACCAACATTCGCCTCAACACCAAATTCACGCTTCATACGATCAACAAGAATATCGAGGTGCAATTCGCCCATACCAGAAATAATGGTCTGACCACTCTCTTCATCTGAACGCACACGGAAAGACGGATCTTCCGCAGCCAGACGGTTGAGCGCGATGCCCATTTTTTCTTGGTCGCCCTTTGTCTTGGGCTCGATCGCAATTGAAATAACCGGATCGGGGAATTCCATGCGCTCAAGAACAACAGGCTTCAACGGATCACAAAGTGTATCACCCGTTGTGGTTTCTTTCAGACCAGCAATTGCAACAATGTCGCCAGCGTAAGCTTCTTTAATATCAACACGGTCATTGGAGTGCATCTGCAACATACGACCGATACGCTCTTTCTTACCTTTAACCGTGTTCATCAAAGAACCACCAGTTTCAAGCATACCGGAATAAATACGGCAGAACGTCAAAGAACCAACAAACGGGTCGTTCATAATTTTGAACGCCAACATTGAGAACGGTTCATCATCAGAAGACTCACGAACAGTCTCTTCCTCGGTCTTTGCATCAATACCTTTAATAGCAGGCACATCAAGCGGCGAAGGCAAAAAGTCAGTGACAGCCTCAAGAAGAGGCTGCACGCCTTTGTTTTTAAACGCGGTTCCGCACATCATCGGGAAGAAATCTACATTGATGCAACCCTTACGGATCAAAGCGCGGAGCTTATCAACGTCAGGCATTTCACCTTCCAGATATGCTTCCATTGCTTCTTCGTCAGCCTCAACAGCAGTCTCAATCAAAAGCTCACGATATTCTTCAGCTTTATCTTTGAGTTCGTCACGAATGTCGCGAACGTCCCAGCTCGCGCCGAGCTCTTCACCCAACCAGACGTGCTCTTTCATTTCGATCAGATCGACGATGCCCTCAAACTCGCTCTCAGCACCGATTGGCAACTGAAGAACAGCAGGCGTAGCGCCCAAACGCTCCTTCACAGTCTCAACACAACGGTAAAAATCAGCACCGATTTTATCCATTTTGTTGGCATAGATCATGCGCGGCACGTTGTAGTTGTTCGCCTGACGCCAAACCGTTTCAGTTTGCGGCTCAACACCAGCATTAGCATCCAACAAAGCAACCGCACCATCAAGCACACGCAATGAACGCTCAACTTCAATCGTGAAGTCCACGTGACCGGGCGTATCAATAATGTTGTAACGACGCTTAGTTCCGTCACGACCTTCCCAAAAGGTAGTTGTCGCAGCAGAAGTAATTGTAATACCGCGCTCTTGCTCTTGCTCCATCCAATCCATGGTTGCAGCGCCATCATGCACCTCAGCCATTTTGTGAATTTTACCAGTGTAATAAAGAATACGCTCTGTCATCGTGGTTTTACCCGCATCGATGTGAGCCATAATACCGAAGTTACGGTAATTCTTTAGATCGTATTCGCGTGCCATAATTTCAAATCTCGAATTGGAGGAACGATTGTTACTCTGTTACCAACGAATTTAATTCAGCTACCGCAGGTGATTACCAACGGTAGTGAGAGAATGCTCTGTTTGCTTCAGCCATTTTGTGCGTGTCTTCACGCTTTTTGACAGCCGAACCACGGTTGTTTGCAGCATCCATCAATTCACCAGAAAGACGCTCAATCATTGTTGTTTCGTTGCGCTTGCGTGCAGCGGAAATCAACCAACGAATAGCAAGGGCCTGACGGCGCTCTGTACGCACATCAACAGGAACCTGATAAGTTGCACCACCAACACGGCGGGAACGAACTTCAACCTGAGGAGCTACATTTTCCAAAGCCTGATGGAACATTGGAAGGGGTTCAGCTTTCGCCTTTTCCTCAACCTGATCCAGCGCACCGTAAACGATCGCTTCAGCTTTAGATTTTTTACCGTCAAGCATGACGGCGTTCATGAATTTGGACAAAACCAGATCACCAAACTTAGGATCCGGATTGATTTCGCGTTTTTCTGCGCGGTGACGACGTGACATCTGTACTCTTCCTTACTTAGGACGCTTGGCGCCGTATTTCGAACGGCGCTGCTTGCGATCTTTAACGCCCTGCGTGTCGAGCACGCCGCGAATGATGTGATAACGAACACCGGGCAAATCTTTTACACGGCCGCCGCGGATCATAACCACTGAGTGTTCTTGAAGGTTGTGCCCCTCACCCGGGATGTAACCGATAACTTCAAAACCATTGGTCAAACGGATCTTAGCAACTTTACGCAAAGCCGAGTTCGGCTTTTTTGGAGTTGTTGTGTAAACACGTGTGCAAACACCGCGCTTTTGCGGATTCTGCTCCATTGCCGGAACTTTACTACGCTTGATTGGCGCTTTCCGGGGATTACGAACCAGTTGGTTGATGGTCGGCATGACACATCCTTTATATTAGAGCCCGCTCATATCACCGTTTCCGGTGGGAGGATGGGCCGTTTCACCTATATGACCTTCCGGGCTGTCACCTCAGAAAATCGTGCGTATTTCTCGAACAATGATGATCTTCAAAAGAAAACCAACACTCCACATACGTAAAAGCACCATCAGGCAGCATCACCACCGAGGCACTTTTCAAATGCAGAGGAGTAGAAGTAAAATCTTCAACTCGTGCTCTAAAACTTTGTTTCGTATAAACAAACTTCGTTTGAGTAGGGTATGTTCCAACGCTCGGCGCGTCGAATCTCCAAACTCACGTGGGCTTGATATGGGCGGGTTCTAGTCCCAACACCCTATTCGGTCAACCCTTTTTCAGTGTTTTTCGTGCTTGCAATGAAGCTATGTCAAAACTGCATTTCTCAGCATTACCAGCGTGGAATAAGGTAATGAGCCGCTTCATAGTGCTGTCCAATTGTTCAGCTGCCGTTCATTTGCCATAGTTCATGGTAAAATTATCCATCGGTCGATCTACTGGCCGGATAAACGGGGATCATAAATATGTTTGCAAGAATCGCACTTGCTGTCACACTCACAGCTTCCACTTTCGCCACTTCAACTCTCGCTTACGCACAGTCCACGCCCAGCGCGAAGCGCATCTACAAACAGTTGAATGCTCCTGCTCAGGCAAACTCAGGCCCAAGAGTTGGATTGCGCGAATTGAAGCGAAATCGCAAATTGCGCGCGCGCCTCCCCTCAATCAATATCCAATCCATTAATTTTGAATTCGGTTCTGCCCGCATTTCTGGCGCCGAGCGTTGGAAAGTGCAAAACATCGCAGATGCATTGTTGCGCTTTCGTCGCGGTCGCAATGAAAGGTTCCTCATTGAAGGTCACACGGATGCTGTTGGTACACGGTACAACAACCAACGTCTTTCAGAAGCTCGCGCCCGTTCTTTGAAGAGCGCTCTGGTATCTTGGTTCGGCGTTCCTCGACGCATGCTGGTAACGGCGGGATATGGAGAAGACTTGCTGGTTGTACAAACCCAAGCTCCTGAATGGCGCAACCGTCGTGTTACTTTGCGCCGCGCCACCCAGTATTTGCGTTAAATTTTACTGATAATGTCAATCATGCATTAATATAGTTGAATTACCCTGCCTAAAGGAAGTTTATATTAAGTGGGGAATATATGTTTAAACCGGCAAATCGCCCGAACCGTTTGGTGCGTTCAGCAGTCCCTACGAATAAAAGACGCGAACGCCGTGTCGAATTGGCCAAGGCAGCAAGCATTTGCGTGATCGATACCGGCCAAACGATTAGCTGTACCTTGCGCGACATTCATACACGTGGTGCACGTATCAGCGTGATGTCACATGGTGGCATTCCTGACGAATTCATTTTGAAAAGCCGTCAAGCGGACCTTGAAACAAAAGCACGTGTTGCTTGGCGTCGCGGCAACGAACTTGGGGTGCGTTTCCTGAAAGTCTGATTTTTTCAAACGTCCGCTTATCAAACAACGCTTAACTCAAAATTTTGAAACTTGCACAACCTTGTGACCGCCGCTAAATGCGCTGAATAAGGGAGAATGCGCATGTTTAAAAAAGTCAAATGGAGTTTGGGCATAATTGCCGTATTACTGGGGCTTACGTTCATGTTCGGCCCCCGTGAAAAAGCAGACCTGACAATCACATTTGATCCTAATTCTATCAGTGATGATTTAGACACCTACTTGGCAAAATCTGAATCCCGGTTCACTGACATTACACTAGGCGCTGAGAAACAAATCATCTGGCACGACAGTGCCAACAAAAAACAAACACGCAATGCTGTAGTTTACATACATGGCTTTTCTGCCACTCTCGAAGAAATACGTCCCCTACCCGATTTGGTCGCAAAAGCCCTCAAGGCCAATTTACTCTACACCCGCCTTACCGGTCATGGCCGCAGTGGTGATGCTATGGCTGAGGCTAGCGCGAATGATTGGTACAATGACGTGGTGGAGGCGATCATTATTGCCAAAAAACTGGGCCGTCGCGTTTATATTATGTCTACATCCACTGGCGGTACATTGGTCACGCAAATGGCCGAAGATTTTAGATTGATGGGCCGTATTCGCGGCTTGATCATGATTTCTCCAAACTTCGGCGTCAAAGCCCCCGGTTCCAGTTTGCTGGGTATTCCGTTTGCACGCCAAATACTTCCACCAATTGTCGGCGCGACGCGCACGTTTGAACCATCCAATGCCAAACACGGCAAATGGTGGACCACAGAATACCCGTCGGTCGCTTTGTTACCCATGTATGCCAGCGTTCAGCAAAGCCTTCGTGTGAGCGTAGAGGGCATCGCAACAAAGGCTTTGTTCATCTACCATCCCGACGACCAAGTTGTGGATGCAACAGTTACCAAACAGATTGCCACGCGTTGGGGCATAAACGCGGGTGCTAAAGGTGATATTTATGAAGTTACAAAGGCTGAAGACACCTATAATCATGTGATCGCGGGCCGTATTTTGAGCCCATCCAACACACAACCTCTTGCGGACAAAGTTGTCAGCTGGATCAAAGGATTAAAATGACCGTTTCTGCGCAACCCAAAACATCTCATTACATCAATGGCCAATATGTTGATGATACATCGGGAGAAGAGTTTAAGACACTTTATCCCGCTACAAGTGAAACGGTGGCAACAATTCACGCAGCAACACCTGCTATTGTCGATCAAGCAATTGCCTCAGCCAAAGTTGCACAAAAAGCATGGGCTGCCACACCCAATGTCGAACGCGGGCGCATATTAATCAAAGCTGCCGAGATCGTGCGTCGTCGCAATGACGAAATCGCGCGTATCGAAACCTTGGATACTGGCAAAGCCATACAAGAAACTCTGGTAGTGGATGCGAACAGTGCTGCAGACAATTTGGAATATTTCGGCCAAGTGGCCGCGACGCTAATCAATGAGCAAATCCCAATCGACGGTAATTGCTTCGCTTACACATTGCGTGAGCCGTTGGGCGTGGTCGCAGGCATTGGTGCTTGGAACTATCCTATTCAAGTGGCCAGCTGGAAAGCGGCACCATCGCTGGCTCTCGGCAATGCACTTGTCTTTAAGCCATCCGAAATGACACCTTTGTCTGCACTCATACTGGCCGAGTGCCTGACTGAGGCTGGACTGCCGGATGGTGTGTTCAATGTCATTCAAGGTATGGGTCCGGTAGGTGCGCAAATGACGACCCATAAGGACGTGGACAAGGTCACCCTCACAGGCTCAATTCCCACTGGCGCGAAAGTCATGGCGTCAGCTGCCGAAAGCTTAAAGCATGTGACCTTGGAATTGGGTGGCAAGTCTCCGCTGATTATTTTTGATGATGCCGACTTAGACAATGCAGTGTCTGGCGCAATCCTCGCCAACTTTTATTCCACGGGGCAGGTTTGTTCCAACGGTACACGCGTGTTTGTTCAAAACGGTATTCGCGAAGCTTTCACATCCCGCCTTGTGGAACGTACGAAGGCGATCAAATTGGGCGACCCGCTCGCCCCAGACACACAAATGGGGCCGATGATCAGCAAACGCCAGTTCGACATCGTGAACAACTATATCGACAAGGGCAAAGAAGAGGGAGCAACATTGCTCACAGGCGGAGGCTCTCCTTCCCTACAGGGTTTCGAACAAGGCCATTACATCGAACCCACGATTTTTGACAATGTCACTGACGATATGACAATCGCCCGTGAAGAGATATTCGGACCAGTTCTTTCGTTGTTCAATTTTGATAATGAAGCAAGCGTGATCGAACGCGCCAATGATACCGAATTTGGCTTGGCTGCTGGCGTGTTCACCAAAGACATTGCTAAAGGCCACCGGGTGATTGCTCAACTGCAAGCAGGCACCACATGGATCAACAATTTCAATCTAACGCCAGTAGGCGTGCCGTTCGGTGGTTTTAAAATGAGCGGCATAGGCCGTGAAAACTCTCGCCACGCACTGGATTATTACAGCCAAGTGAAAAGCGTGTACGTGGAAATGGGCGGCGTTGATGCACCTTATTGAACAAGTTTGCAAAGATAGTATCGGTTAAGTTCCAGGCAAACCACGGTTTGCCCACTGGGAACGTGGAATAGCGCTACCGACATTGAAATTGAAGGCCACGACAACAGTTGCCGCCTTGTCGACTTCGCAACGGAATTTAAGATTGATCCAACGTGCATTCTCGCGAAACGCAGCTTTATTCACCACTAATACGCTTCCTTTATACAACCGGTATGTTGGCAAACGGTCGGGCCAGTAAGGTGGGTTGGACCTGTTTAACTGACTGCGCAACTCCGTAACACAAAGCTGACCGACGCGTATGCCGCGTTTCAGGTCATTCTTCGCCGTTGTTGTTACTGCCGCCTTGGCTTTAGAACGCGAACGAGCTGTTTTTCTGGGTTTTGTTGATTTGGCTGGCCTAAAAACTGGTTTAGATGGTCGAGAAATGGACGTCTTTACCGTTTCCTGCTGGGACACCGATGGTGTACTCACAGCCGTTTCTCGCGTGCCCCGCTCTTTTACAAGTTCTTTAGAGCGCGATGTATTGACTACCTCTTTTTCGCGAACCGCACCCTCATCTGAAGGCTTGTTGGTGCCGGCATCCTTCTCGCCGAATTTGTAAACCGGATGTAATATTTGAGGAGGCGCAATCTTTGCCCGATCGCCCGAATTGGTTTTCTTGAGTTCAGGAACCGACCTTGCAATTGGCTTTGGTTTTTGTACCGGTTTTGGTTTCACTTTTTTGGGTGGCGGCACCAACTCAACTTGGATAGCCTTGGGTTTTTCAGGTTCCATGCTCAATTTCGGCAAGCCAACAATCAACACGAACAATACAAATCCATGTATGAAGACTGAGACAAGGCTGCCTGAAGTGAATTTCATTGTGACCTGATTTGCGTCTGCGACAAATACAGAATGAGAATATTGCGCGACGCGCCGAATAACAATGCAACTCCGGCACACGGGTGGTAAAGTTTGCGCCATTTCGGCAACATACCGATTGTTTCAATCACATAATTTACCCGTTAAACTCTATGCACATTTACACGGACCCTTTTCAAAATGACCACCAACCCCACACTCGTTAAAGTCACACGCGGCAACATCGTCGAAAGCGTTCATAGCGGGTCAATTTCCGTTATCGATGGCGACGGCCATACCGTTCTTGATCTAGGCGACACAGCCCTGCCCATTTTTCCCCGCTCTGCCATAAAAGCCATTCAGGCTTTACCGTTGGTGGAGTCTGGTGCTGCTGATGCTTTTGGGTTTGGCGATACAGAGCTTTCGCTTGCTTGCGCTTCTCATTCCGGTGAGCCTGAACATATCGCCAAGGCGCGGGACATGTTGCAAACGGCCAAACTGGACGAAACGTGCCTTGAATGCGGTGGGCACTGGTCTTCCCAAGCTTGGGTGATGCGCGACCAGACCAAACTCTATACCGACACACCGCCCGCCATTTGCAACAATTGTTCCGGCAAACACACCGGGTTTGTTTGCACAGCGGCGCACATGGGCATCGAAATCAAGGGCTATATCAAACCTGAACATCAGATTATGGAAAATGTGCGTGTCGCATTGGAAGAAGTTACGGGCTCGGCCCATGACGTTGAATTGTGCGGAACGGACGGGTGTTCCATTCCCTCCTATGCAATCCCATTGAAAGCCATGGCCCATGGGTTTGCGCGCATGGCGACCGGCGTTCACCTTCAACCAGAACGCGCAACGGCAGGTAAACGCTTGCTGGAAGCTTGTATGGCTGCGCCGTTCTACATGGCAGGCACGGAACGCTTTTGCACCAAACTGATGGACCTTGGCGGTGGTCGCTTGTTCGCCAAAACAGGAGCGGAAGGTGTGTTTTGCGCTGCCATTCCCGAACTCGGCCTCGGCATTGCCCTCAAATGCAATGACGGCTCGTCGCGCGGATCAGAGGCGATGATGGCTGCAACCTTTGCCTATCTTTTGCCAGATGATGATCCGTTGCAACCCGGTCTGCAAAACCTTGCCCGGACAAAGCTCACCAATTGGAACGGTATTCATGTAGGTGATGTGATGGGCGAAATTGAGATTTGATGTTCAAAGAAAAGAACGAAACAAACGTCGATATATACAAACCTATGTGCGGTAACCGTTGTGAGTCCATCAAGCAGTGGTTTGATCCGGTTTCGCATCGGTTGAAAACAAATATATGGTCAGCGAAAATACCAAGATGCCGAGATAGAGCCAAAACACAGCGTTAAAGCCGCTAATGGGGTCTTCCGGCACCGCGTTGGCGTCATATACAAATCCCGACACGCTTTGCATCGCGCCTGCTCCACCAATGGAGAAGAAGTTCAACAGTGTTGCGCCACGACCTGTCATGCGCGCTGGTACGAAAGCCAACCCGTGGGCCATGATGACCGGATACGCGACACCGCAAAAACCCAGAACAATCAGAAACCATGTGGCACGATCAACGTTTGAAACCGGATCAACCACCCACAACACCATCACCACGGCCATGATGGACGAACCACCAAAGATCACCCATTTACGGGAATTCATAATGCGGTCGAGTGGTCCATAAATAATGCTGCCGACAACCATGGCGATTGCCACATAAAACGTAATCGAGCCGATCTGGCCTGCGTCCAAACCATGCACTTGATCGAAATAAGGGCCAGACCAAAGGCCGCGCATATTGGCGATTACCGCATAGGTCATGGCCGTGATCGGGAAAATGAACCAGAGCGCCTTGATTTTCAGCAGCTCACGATATGAGCCAGCGCCCTTCCCGCCTGTGTCAAGTTTCACAGGATCGCGTACGAGCGCCAGCACTGCCAGAGTAATCAACACTGTCACCGCAAACAGCCCCCAGACAACGGAACGCCAACCGTAGGCCTGTTCCGCCAAGGCTAATGGACTGGTGCCCAACAAGTTTCCAGCATTGCCGAACGCGATGAAGAATGCAGACATGGTTGCAAATTGTGCAGGTGAATATGTCCGGCGGAAAATCACGAATGTCGCCATTAAAACGGGCGAACAGCCCACGCCGATCAATCCCATGGCCGCAATGATCATCCATGGTGCAGAAGCCAGCGCAAATAACCCCGTACCTGCGCCAGCAAACACGCCAAACACCAGACCGCCCGTACGTTTTGGTCCGAACCTGTCGAGCAGTGGACCAATGATGAACTGGCAAGCCGCAAACGCGAGAAACCACACCCCAAGCGCTTGGCTTAGTTGGTTATTGGTCATGCCCAATTCGGCAGATAAAGTGGGGGTCATTACCGCCATGAACGAGCGATAAAATTGGCTCATCACATAAGCGAACGCCAGGGCAGCAATACCAGCCATAAGAAAACCTGAATGAAAAAACGTGCAACAACACATATTAGGCTTTGTCATTCGCGCAAAAGACGCTATCAGGCAAGCAATTCCTTGCAAGGCAGCACAGCAATGTGTGAAAATAGCACGGAAGTGCCCTCATGGCGAAATTGGTATACGCAGCAGACTTAAAATCTGTCACCTACGGGTTTGCCGGTTCAAGTCCGGCTGAGGGCACCAACGTCAATTCGCAAAGCGAAATGACGCGACACACTTTCCCAAATTTCATAGCGGCAGTCGTTTGTGAATCAAGAGAGGAAAAGCTTTGGTTTTGTGTTGTCTTACTCTACAGCGCTATTCCACTACCAAATCAAAATATAAAACTCACACCTCATCCTCAATCACATTCCGCAGCAACCCCACCCCCTCAATCTCCACCTCCACCACATCACCATCCCTCATCCACACAGGCGGTTTGCGGGCGTGGCCTACCCCTGATGGGGTGCCCATGAGGACGATGTCGCCGGGTTCTAGGGTCAGGCCTTCGGTGATGTAAACGAGAGTTTCCACCACGGGGAACATCATCATATCTGTGTTGCTGGATTGCATAGTTTCACCGTTCAAGCGGCAGGCAATATCGAGACCTTTGGCCCCTGCCGGCAACTCGTCTGCGGTGACGAAAACAGGGCCGAGTGGGCCTGTGTCATCGAAATTTTTTCCCATAGACCACTGGATGGTGTGGCGTTGGTATTCGCGCACGGACCCATCATTGCAGCACGTGTAACCCGCCACAGCATCCAATGCGTTTTCAGGGGTCAGGTGGCGGGATTTTTTGCTGATGACCAATGCAAGTTCGGCCTCATAATCCAGCGTCTCGGACACTTTTGGGCGAATGAGCGGTTTGTTGTGGGCCACCATTGAGGTGACCGAACGCATGAAGACAGTTGGGAATGGTTGTTTCTCAAAAATGCCCTCGTTCACATGCTCCATATAGTTCAAGCCAAGACAGAGGATTTTACCGGGCGCACGGATGGGGATATCCAAATCGAGATCTTCGAGCTTATGTTTGTGTTCATCACCAGCGCGATCTGCGATGGCTTGAATGACCCCGAATTCATCGTTTGCAATGGCGTTTTGCAAATCGTTGGGCGCAGACTTATCTATGGCAGACACATCTATGACATCGTCACCAGACACCACACCAATGCGGTGTTCGCCGCCCGATTGAAAACTGACCAAACGCATATTGAAATCCCATGTTCACTAAGGCTGCAATGCTAGACTGCGCCAGATGTTGAAACAATAAAAAAACGATATATTTTGCCAAATACTATAAAAATCCACATAATGAATTCACGTTCCCGATGCTTCAATAAAAGGCACAGCAATGCAGAATGAAATTTTAAACGAGACGGGTTCTGCTGCTCCATCAGACTCTTCCAGCCCGGAATCTTTGACCAGCCGCGCTTATTTACGATTGAAGCAAGATATCATTTCAGGTCGCTTGATGCCGGGGCGCAAGTTGAAGATTGAAGAGTTGCGCCGACAATATGATATCGGCACGAGCCCCATTCGCGAAGCACTCAGCCTGCTAACTTCTGATCATTTGGTTGAACGTTGGGATCAACGGGGCTTTCGCGTGGCGAATGTGAGCGAAGGCGAATTTTCAGAATTGCTCAAAACCCGATGCTGGCTGGAAGAGCGCGCTTTGCGTGAATCCATTGCCAACGGTTCCGACGAATGGGAGGAACGGGTCGTTCTTGCCAATCACCGTCTGTCCCGCATTCCACGATCTGAAGCGAGTGATCATTTTGTGGCCAACGCGAAATGGGAAGAAGCCCACAAGCATTTTCACATGACGATTATATCTGAATGTGGCTCTTCAATTTTGCTGAAATTTTGCAAACAACTCTATGATCAAAATATTAGGTACCGTCAGTTGTCCGGTTCAAAAGCCTATCCGAAACGGGATATTGCTGACGAACACAATGCGATCTGCCAAGCTGTGTTGGCGCGAGATGCAAACAAGGCCGCTACCCTGCTCATCGACCACTACAAAAACACAGGGACATTTGTGCACTCTGAATTGACGGTCTAAACGCTGGACAAAATAAAGTCGAAGTCAACGACGTAGAATTTGTCAGGAAGGTCGCTTTTAATGGCCAAATCATCAGATATACCCTCTGTTGAACTGCGTTCCTGATATTCCATCACCAGTTTTTCCCGCACGCCGAACACTGCGTCTTCATCAAGATATGGGTCGTCACTTGGGAACACTTCGGTGACGAGAGATCTTTGGCCACTGGCTGTCACGATGAAATGTAAGTGCGATGGACGCCAAGGGTGACGACCTGTTGCTCGTAACAATTCGCCAACCGGCCCATCTTCAGGAACGGTATAAGGAGCTGGGCGCACGGTGGAAAACAGATAGCGGCCGTCGGCCCCTGTCGTCATACGCGCGCGCAAATTGTATTCAGGTTGTTTCTCGTCTTGCCCGGAATACAAGCCGTTGTCCGCGGTTTGCCAAATTTCCAATTGAGCACCTTCAATAGGATCGCCACCTGTGGTGAGAACACGGCCTCCCACAACAACGGCTGGGCCTTCGTTTTCGCCTTTGAGATCACCACCCACAGGAACGTCTGGCGCGCCCAAAACATGGAACGGGCCTAGTACGCTGGAAGGCGTTCCATCTTCCGGAGAGTTCACCATATCTACCAAAGAGGACAGGCCCAAAACATCGGAAAACAGAACGAACTCATTACGCTCTGGCGTGGAAATTTCACCTGCGCTGTAGAGAAGTTCCAAACCTTTGCGCCATTCATCATGGGTCAAATCGGTCTCTCTGACAAAATCATGGAGGTGGTGCGCCAGCTTTTCCAAAATAAATTTGAGACGCTCATCAGTCTCCTCAACCACATAATCAAGAAAAGATTGGGTGATGGTATCCTTGGAAACGGTACGCATAATAAAAGCTCCTTTGCGGAAGGCCTAACCCAAAATTCCGGTAGAAAGTACCGGAAAGCGGATGAGTAGAATAAGAACAAGCAACATGATGAAAGCGAATGGCAAAGCTCCCAAAAACACGTCTTTTAAAGAAATTGTAGGGTCGTTCAAACTCGCTTTGATCACGAAACAGGAAATACCAAGCGGTGGCGTGAGCAGCCCGATTTCTGCACCAATTACGGTGACAATGCCGAACCATACCAAGCTCATGCCCATGGATTCAACCAACGTTATGAAGAGCGGGACCACAATGAGAATGATGGAAGCTGTGTCCAAAATGGTTCCCAAGAACAACATCAACAACACATAGATCACCATCACCTCAAAGAAGCCGAATTGGCGCGCCTCAAGGAAAGTACCGAGTTCATTGGGCAAGCCTGCATAGCCGAGCATTCGGCTGTAAAGCGATGCCATGGCAATGAGGAATAATATGGATGCTGTGATGTGGCCTGTCTCAATGGCTGTTTCCCAGAGACCACGGGCTGAAATTTTGCGCCGCGCCAATGCAATCAAAAGCGCAGCCAATGCGCCGGCAGCACCCGCCTCAACGGGCGTAAGCCAGCCTGTATAAATACCGCCTAAGACAATGAAAATCAGCAATACCGTTGGCAAAGTTTTGTCTGCAATCTCTGCATAAGACAACGGTTCGCCCACAGCCTCAGAAATGGATTCCCCCAAATAAGATGGATACAGTTTTCCGGAAATGAATATCCACATAATGTAGGCAGCGGTCAGGATAAGGCCTGGCACAATGCCTGCCAAGAACATGTCACCCACAGATTGCTCCGAAACAAATGAGTAGATGATCAGCATCGCGCTTGGTGGGATAATCATGCCCAATACAGACGAACCTGCCACCACGCCAACCGCGAACCTTTTGTTGTAATTGAGCTTACGCATTTCAGGTACGGCAATGCGGGTGAACACAGATGCAGACGCAATTGAGGACCCTGTGACAGCGGCAAACACTGCATTCGCGCCAACCGTCGCCACACCCACGCCCCCCGTGAGTGCACGGAACGCACGGTTCATCACAGCATAGATATCAGTCCCTAACCCCGCTCGGGATACCAAAAGTCCCATAACTGTGAAAAGCGGAATGGTGGCGAACGGATATTCCGTGACCCCGTCCCCCACTGCCACTTTCAGAAAATTGAAAGCAAGGATCGATTTACCGCTAATCAGCCAAATCGATACGAATGAAACAAGACCAAGTGCAACCGGAATGTAGACGCCCAGATACACCAAAGTAACAATCGCGATGACCGAATAGGCACCAATTTCAACGGGACTCATACCGGGCTCTCCCCGTCATCCACCATTGCAGCTTGTCGGTTTCCTAAGATCACCTTGAAAGCGAAGATGATGGCACATGTTGTAACGCTGAACACGATGGCTAGTTTTGCAGGCCACCATGGGGCCGTAAAAATCCCGGGTGTTCCAAAATATTCACACCGTGCAAATGCGTCTGACAAATCCACCAAGAAGTCACCTGTTGGTGCCGGGCCGAATTCGGGTTGTGAGAAAAAGTGGCAAGACTCAAATGACTCTGTAAATTCTGGCCACATTGTCCAAGCGATCAGCGCCATAAAAATGCATGCAGCCAGGTCAATGGTTCGCGATAAAATATTTGCAAATTTAGGATGCTTCCCATCCATCAGGCCAAGAAAGCCATCTGACCGTGTGAGCCGATTGTGACGCACAACATCTGGCAACTGCAAGAACACGATCAGCACCAGAGAGAAGATAACGACTTCAACAACGCCTTTCAAAGGCGCGTGGAAAAGACCGCGGGCAATCACGTCAACATTCATTATTGCAACAAGCCCAAATATCACCAGTGTTCCGATGGTGTTGGCCAGAGTCGCAATCGTCAAAAAAGGTTTATAAAGACGGTGGACAGAATTCATAAAAAACACTCCACCGTCTTCAAGACTTAAAGTTCGCTTGCCCAGTCACGCACAGGCGTCATGCCTGCCGCTTTGAGCTTGGCGGAATAGGCTTTGAGCATATCTGAACCTGGTGCACCGGCTTTATCCAATTTTAAAGCCCAGTCTTTTGCAATGTTCGGCATGGATTTTGCCCATGCGGCGCGGGCCTCAGCGGACAATTCCACCACTTTGCCACCACCCGCTTTGTACGCATCCAACGAAGACTTCGCACGATCCATGGCGATGCCGGCAACATGATCACGATACTCAACCGCAACCTGCTTGAGTACATCTTTCACTTCGTCAGGAAGCTTGTCCCAAACATCTTTATTCACTGTAACGGTCTTTGAGTTCACAGCACCGAGATCAACCTTCAACATATATGGGGCAACTTCAGCAATTTTGAACGTTTTAGCCGCTTCCGGCCACAACATTGCAGCGTCCACTACACCCGTTTGAACCATGTTGTAGAAATTTGGTAGGCCACCGCGAACGCCAGCTGCACCTTCAATTCCCTCGAGATAGCGTAGATTGTAACCAGCACCAGCGACCTTCTTACCTTTTAGGTCGTCCAAAGAATTGATCGGTGTTTTGGAGAACAACTGATACGTGTCCAACACAACGCCTGTTGCCAGATAGACTTGGTTTTCCGCATTCAGTTCCTTCGTCATTTGCGGAAATTCTTTCGCAATTTCATCAACCGCTTTCGCCACAACACGTGCGTCCGGCGCTATGAATGGCGTAACCGCAGAAATACCTTGGCTCGGCAGTTTCGAGTTGTGGAAAATAGTTGTGACGATGCCGATGTCACCAAGACCCAACTTAATGCCTTCCAGAACACCGCGTGGCTTCACGATTTGTCCGCCATAAGCTTCTTGCCAGTTAATCGCGTATTTATCAGACGCTTTAAGAAGTTCGTTCACGCGTGGAATGAAGAATCCCGAAAATTCTTTCACCCACATGGCGCGCGCGGGATAACCGTCAATGGCAATCATATTGATAGTTTCTGCTGCATTGGCAGAGACGATGTTTCCGCCCGTCAAAGCGGTGAGCGAAACACCCATAGCCAAAAGGCTGCGGCGTGAGAATTTTTTGATATCAAACATAGTTTTTCCTCCCAGATAAATTTTGTTTTGGTTAGACCAGCACACAAATCATGCGCTGATCCATTCTTCGTCGATGATCGTTCCTGCCTGTTTGAACAGTTTTGACAGCGGACAGAATTTTGTCACTTCAGCGCTGAGTTTTGTGAGATCAGAGTCCGACACTGTAGTGCCTGTTTGAATTTTCAACGTGATTTTTTGAAATGGCACATCAATTTCTTCCACGAGCGTGACGCCTCTGCGATCGAACTCGCACACAGCATCAATGGTTAAATGTCCGATCTCGATGCCGAGACTGTTCGCACATTTATGGCCGATCACATTGGTACAGCCGATCAACGCCGATATTGCTGTATCCGTGGGTGTTGGCCCAAGATTGGTACCACCACGTTCCGTTGGTTCATCAATCGCAAAATTCAAATCTCGAACAGCCACGTTAGCAAGCGAATGCGAAGGACACTCGCCATTAGCGCGAAGCTTCACAGTCGTTTTTGGTCTGACATTCAACGCCATTGGGCGACCTCATTCAACAAATAGCAACTAAGCATGGGAACAGACTTCATCGAAGTCAAAGCGCGGAAGACGCTGGAACAGTGCAGTCTCGTCCGCAACACCAATGTTGCATAAGAAATTCGATCGCAATGTCGTGCCTGCAAAAAACTCTTCGTCAACAATCTTGTTAGAAAAACCAGACATCGCGCCAACATCAAGCCCCATGGCCCGTGCGGCGATCATTAAATACCCACCTTGCAAGGTTGAATTACGATAGGCTGTGTCCAAAATATAATCTGGATTTCCATCATAGAGATGGCGGCGATCATCGTGTGGAAAGAGCTTGGGTAGTTCTTTCCAGAAGTCCAGATCATAAGCGACGATTACGGTTAGCGGCGCGCCCATGACCTTTGGAACATTCGCAGGTTTGAGAGATTTTGCCAAACGCTCACGACCTTCCTGCGACCGCACAAAGACAAACCGAGCAGGACAACCATTCATACTGGTCGACCCCATTTTTACGATGTCATACATGCGTTGGATTTGCTCATCCGTAACAGGCGTGTCTTTCCAAGCATAGTGGGATCGTGCACGGGTTAAAATGAGATCGATGGATGCTTGATCCAGTGATGAAATTTCGTTTCGCAAATCCACAATATCTTGTTGTGCAGCGGCCTGTTGCACTTCCAAAGACGAAGATTGGCTATTGCTGTTTTCAGTTGATGACATTTCGAATTTCGCGATCAATTCTGTTGTCGAAAAATACCCATATTAATGTCTGACGGTCAATAAATATCGATATTTTCTTTTCTCTATCCCTCGGATATAATCTTCCTGACAAATCATAGGGAAAACATCATGCCAACATGGGAAGAATACAAAACAGCAGCCAAAGAGCGAGGGTCTTTGGCGTTTGAGCTTTATGTTGTAGAAAGCACTCCAGCTAAAACACCGGATGACCTAAAAGCGAATCTACCAGATCATCTTGCCTATCAGGCAAAACTGGAAGCTAAAGGACGTTTGTTTCTGGCTGGACCCATGTCTAACCCAACTGGCGAACAAATGCTGGGAACAGGTCTCATCGTCTACCGCGCATCCTCCATGGAAGATGCACGAAAAATTGCAGAAGGTGATCCGATGCACAGCACAGGCACCCGCACATTTGTTTTGCGCAAATGGATGATCAACGAGGGCTCTCTCTCCCTATCACTGTCGCTGTCTCAACAAACGATCAAAGTGTCCTAGCCTGCTGTGCGACGCGGTTTACCCCGCGTTGCATTTCACTTGCCACGCACTGCATCTTCGTACCACTTCACCAACATCTGACGCTCCTCGACAGTCATGTTGGAAAGATTGCCCGGCGGCATGGCGTGGCTGCGGCCGGCTTGAATGTAAATCTCACGTGCATATTTGGCGATATCCGTTTCCTCTTCCAAGATCACGTCCTTTGGCGGAACAATCATACCCTCCCACACAGGTTCTTTGGCATGGCACATGGAACAACGTCCCTGCACCGTTTCGGCCGCTTGCTGAAAGCCTTTGGCCGACATGAACTGTTGTTGGCGTGGCGTAATCAGTGATGCATTGGCTTCACCGGTCGACAATTTTGGCACCGTGGACAACCAAGCTGCCAAGACGAACAGAATGGCCGTCGCCAACCATGTCCAAGACGGTCCTTTTCCTGTTGAATGCATGGTGTTGAAATAGTGACGAATTGTGACACCCATCAAGAACACGAGCGCTGCGATGATCCAGTTGTATTCAGTGGCAAATGCCAAAGGATAGTGGTTCGACAACATCAGGAACAAGACAGGCAAAGTTAGATAGTTGTTGTGGGTGGAGCGTTGTTTGGCGATGACCCCGTATTTCGGGTCAGGCGAACGGCCTGCCTTCAGGTCGGCCACCACGATGCGTTGGTTGGGCATGATGATGAAAAATACATTCGCCGTCATAATCGTTGCGGTGAAAGCGCCTAAATGTAAGAGCGCAGCCCTACCTGTGAAGACCTCGTTATATCCCCAAGCCATGGCCACAAGCAGAACGAAAAGCAACACCATCAAACCATTCATATTGCCACCGATGAACTTGCTCTTGCAGAGGAAGTCATAAATCACCCAGCCAATGGCCAACGACCCCGCCGAAATCGCAATGGCTTGCCAAACCTGTAAATCTGCTTTGGCGCGGTCGATGAGAAAGAGCTCCGCCCCTGCCCAATACATTATTGCCAGCAATGCTGCGCCCGAAAGCCAAGTGGAATAGCTTTGCCATTTGTGCCACGTGAGGTGTTCGGGCAATCTCGCCGGAGCGACCAAATATTTTGTGGTGTGATAGAACCCGCCGCCGTGGACTTCCCATTCTTCGCCGTAAGCGCCTTCGGGCATGTCTTCAGCAGGTTTTAAAGAGAGATCGAGCGCGATGAAATAAAAGCTCGCACCAATCCAAGCCATGGCCGTGATGACGTGTAACCAACGCACGGCAAAGCCGAGCCAATCCCACATCACTGCATAATCGTAATACATAGCCTGCTCCCAAACGCGTTCTGGGCGTGTCCTTACGCAACGTTGCAGACATTGCCAAATCTGGAATTCAACAATAATACCGATAAATTCCAAGCACTTTCAAATTTTTCAAGGCAATGATAGGAAGCCCCATGCCTTACGTTGCCAATCTCCGCACTTTCATCCGCGTTTATGATCTTGGAAACATGTCTGCCGCGGGGCGTGATTTGCGCATTTCGGCGGCCGTGGCAAGCAGCCGCATTTCCGAATTGGAAAAGCACCTCGGCGTGCGCCTGTTCAACCGCACCACACGCAGTTTGAAACCCACGGAACATGGGGAACTGTTTTACAAAGGTGCGACCAAAATTCTGGACACAATCGAAGAAGCGGAAGGCAGCATTGCCGACGTCACCGCCAGCCCGAAAGGGTCGGTGTTCATCGCGGCTCCTCTCGGCATCGGCAAAAAAATCATCGCTCCCCTCGTCCCATCATTCAAAGCGAAATACCCTGATGTGAATGTACGGTTGCGGCTCACCGACCGCAAGATTGATATCACCAATGAAGGGCTAAACGCCGCTTTCGTTTTGGGGCAATTGCCGGATTCAGAAATGCGCGTCCGCTCGCTTCACAATTTCGAACGCCTTCTGTGCGCATCGCCCGACTACATCACAAAACACGGCATGCCGAAAGATGGCGCAGACTTGCACAACCACCAATGCCTGCTGCTGCGTTTCCCGGGCTTGGAAGAATTTTACTGGACGTTGCAGATCGACGGCAAAAACATCCGCCACAACCTCAACAGCCCCATGGAATCCGATGATGGCGACGTGCTCACCGCATGGGCGCTAGAAGGCTGTGGCATCGTCAACAAAACACGGTTCGAAGTGGAAGACGCATTGGCCAGCGGCCAGCTAGTGGAAATCCTCAAAAACACCCCACCCACATCAATCCCATTCTCCTGCATCTTCCCCCACAAACGATTGCAAGACCCGAAAACAAGACTGTTAATCGAGCACATGGTTGAAGGGTGTAAAGCGCGGTTGGGTTAGAGGTTTTGGTGCTGAATACAGAATTGTGTGAACGTCAGCATTGCGGACTTTTCAGACCTTCGTCGCAACTGTTCGAATGACTGGTATCAGAAAGTTCAAGAAACTTACTGACTCTAAAAGCTGCGTCCAAGCAATGCTAATGCCGAAAGGGTTGCCAGCCCAAGTGCCCATGGCCGAATTGCACCGCGCGCAAATCGAGCAGCCAGTGGGCGGGAGGCCCAAAGCGCAACTGGAACCAATGGTGCGAGTGACGCCGCAAACGCAAGCTGTGGCAGCGTGAGAACGCCTGCGACGGATAACGCAATGATAGCTACGAGCGTTCCAAAACCATAGAAGGCGTTTTGAGTAGCAGCAGCCCTTCGTGTTTCAACATTAGCGTACAAAATGGCCATCGGAGGTGCCCCGATACCGGTAAGCGTACCCATCACACCGCTGACACCACCAGCAGCAAAGAGAGACCTGTTGGAAATAGGGAATGACAGCCCTAGTACAGTCAAACCAACTGCAAAAAGCACGACCAGCCCGACAATGATCGCCAATGAATCTGTGCCAACAACAGCCGTAGCGATGTATGCGGCAATTCCAGCGCCCAAGATGCGACCCGTAAATCCGGCTGGTAAGTCCCGCCACTGAACAGCATCTCTGCTACTCAAAAGCGACCCCGAGCCGATCAGGAACCCGACGAGGACAACGGTTCCGGGCAACCATTCGGGTGCGACCATCGCCATAACTGGCGCTGCAAACATTCCGTAGCCTGCCCCAGATAACCGCTGAACAAGGGTCCCGACGAAGACTGTTATGGCACAAACAAGCCAAGGTCCGATTTCCGGCAGTAATGTAGGTGGCATTCTAAAAACGTCTCTCTATCTGCATCGCTAAATAATCATCTACGGAAATAGCGGTCATTTATCTATAGCGCAGCGTCCGGTAAAATGGGCTCGAAGCTGCCACTCCCCCTCAACTCCCCCGATAGGTCGAAAAACTGAACGGTGAAGCCAATAGTGGCACGTGGTAGTGGCTGGTTGCGTCGTCTATTCCGAAGCGAATGGGGACCACGTCTATAAACGAGTGGTCGCTTTTTGGGGCGTGGCCTTTGAAATAGTCACCAATTTTGAACACGAGTTCATATGTTCCCACGTCCAATTCCCCTTTTGGAATGATCGGGCTGTTGGTTCTGCCATCATCATTGGTGATGGTGGATGTCATGTGCGTTCTGACTTCACCATCCAGTTTGTAGAGATCGATGGACACACCTTCTGCGGGGCAACCGCGGGCAGTATCCAGAATGTGGGTGGTGAGAAAACCTTGCTCGGCCATGACGATCTCCAAATGCAATTTTGAACCTGCACTCTAAGATGATATTTGCAGCGCACAAGCAATAGGCATACATGACTTTCAGTTCTTCAAATAAATTTTGAATATCTCAACGATCATTCGTCTATATCATGGAATGCAGAACTCAAAAGGAAGCTGTCGGTGCATTACCCTCGAAACATGCGTGGTTACGGACCACAAACGCCCGATCCCCATTGGCCGAACCCAAATGGCAAAGGGTCGGATAAAGGCGGCGCGAAAATCGCGGTGCAATTTGTGGTCAATTACGAAGAAGGTGGTGAGAACTGTACACTCCATGGGGACGCAGGTTCTGAAGCGTTTTTATCTGAAATCGTTGGCGCAGCTTCATGGCCGGACCAACGCCATTGGAACATGGAATCGATCTATGAATATGGCGCGCGGTCAGGCTTCTGGCGTTTGCACCGTTTGTTCACTGAAAACCATATTCCCGTCACGGTTTATGGCGTTGCCACAGCTTTGCAGCGTTCGCCGGAACAAGTGCAAGCCATGTTGGATGCGGATTGGGAAATCGCATCACACGGTTTGAAATGGGTAGAGTATAAAGACTTCGCCCGTGAAGATGAAAAAACCTGTTTGGATGAGGCCGTTGTGCTGCACACTGCTGTCACAGGCGAACGTCCACGCGGATGGTATTTGGGGCGCTGCAGTGAGAACACAGTCGACCTTGTCACCGAAGAAGGTAGTTTTGATTATATTTCCGACACTTATGACGACGATCTGCCCTATTGGCGCAACCATGCGGACCGCGATCAACTGATTATTCCCTATACGCTGGATTGCAACGACATGCGCTTTGCCACACCGCAAGGGTTTAACTCTGGCGATCAATTCGAAACCTATCTGCGCGATACATTCGACACGCTTTATGCTGAAGGCCAAGCTGGTCAAGCGAAGATGATGAACATCGGATTGCACTGCCGTCTCATTGGTCGACCCGGCCGATTGGCTGCGCTCAAACGTTTTATCGAGTATGCAAAGTCTCACGATGATGTTTGGTTTGCGCGCCGTATTGATATTGCAGACCATTGGGCCGCAACCCATCCGCCTGCTCCTCAAAAAGAACAACCATCGCTGGTCAGCAAGAACGAATTCGTTTCAAAATATGGTGGCGTGTTTGAACATTCTCCGTGGATTGCAGAGCACGCTTACGATGCTGGCCTTGGCGCGGCCAACGACACGGCAAACGGCTTGCATTATGCCATGAAAATTCAGTTCCGCTTGGCAAGCAATGAACAACGCCTCGGCGTGTTGAATGCCCACCCAGACCTTGCGGGCAAACTTGCAGCAGCAAATCGTCTCACGGCAGAATCCACCAGCGAACAGGCAAGCGCGGGTCTGGATTCACTCACTGATGAAGAACGCGTCACGTTCACATCACTGAACAGCCAATACACCGAGAAATTCGGATTCCCCTTCATCATCGCCGTGAAGGGGCTGACCAAAGCGCATATTCTTGATGCGTTTAAAACACGGATCGACAATGACCGTGATACAGAATTCAACACGGCCTGTTTGCAGGTTGAGAAAATCGCACTCCTGCGTTTGAAAGATTTACTGTCATGACCACCAAACCCACGCGCACTTATTTCAAGCCAGAAGGTGGCCTGCCGCCGCAAACGGCACGTATGGATGAACGCGCGGTGTTCACCGACGCTTATGCTGTGCTTCCCGCCAACACGATGAGTGACATCACGGCGAGCTTCTTGCCCTTCTGGGACAAAACGCGGTTGTGGATCATCGCGCGCCCTCTTTCAGGATTTGCCGAAACCTTCTCCCAGTATATCATGGATGTGGAACCCGACGGTGGAAGCGAAAAACCAGAACTCGACGACACAGCAGAAAGTGTTTTGTTCGTCGTGGATGGGAAAATGCGTCTGGTGATTGATGACGAAACTTTTGAAATGACCGAAGGCGGATATGCCTTCATTCCACCCGCTGCCAATTGGAGTGTGAAAAACACATCATCCAACAACGTGCGCTTTCACTGGATTCGCAAACAATATGAAGCGGTGGACGGTATCGATGCACCAACGGCCTTTGTGGTCAACGAACAAGACATTGAACCCACCGTCATGCCAGACACCGAAGGCAAATGGGCGACAACACGTTTTGTGGATGCCTCAGACATGCGCCACGACATGCATGTGACCATTGTGACTTTCCAGCCCGGCGGTGTAATCCCCTTTCCCGAAACCCATGTGATGGAACACGGGCTTTACGTGCTGGAAGGCAAAGCCGTTTACAAACTCAATCAAGATTGGGTGGAAGTGGAAGCCGGAGATTTCATGTGGCTGCGCGCCTTCTGCCCACAAGCCTGTTATGCAGGCGGCCCAACCCCGTTCCGCTATCTGCTTTACAAAGATGTAAACCGCCACGCGAAACTGGGAAGTTACGTACGATAAGAAATCCGATGGATTGGAATTGATCAATCTCAGCCGTGGGAAGCTATGCGACCTCGGTCACAGCGATTTCGGCCATTTTTAATATTGCTTCGCGTGAATCTGCCACCGCAATAAAGCGCGCGTTATGACAGAATTTTGCACCTTTCACCCCACACGCCTTTTCCAATTCACCGTCGGACAACCCTGCCCAAGACGCTGGTAAATCCGCGCGTTGTTCGAAAGTCTCATCAGATAGTTTGATCCCGTTCAGCGTCCAATCTTCTCCACGCGGGTTCACCGTAAACAGGATATGGTCAGCGCCAGCTTTGTCCATTGCAGAACGGTACGGCATACCCATTGGCAACTCCAAAACCTTTGATGTGCCAGTTCTTTCAATTGCATCAGCAGCAATGCTTTGCGCCCGTGCCTTCGCCGCCGAATTATGGATACGCGCTTCGATAAAACTGCGTGCAATAGGCAGAGCTTTGAAAAACGCATCATCATTTGCTGTTGGCGAAGCATCATCAAATACAGGTTTCAAACTGCTCAGCAGCTCTGGCAAAGTCATCACAGATAACGGTCCCGCAACAGATGGTTCCATGGCACCGTTGTCCATTAGATCGATGGGCAGCACAAATTTTGTATCGAATGATGCGTGGATCGATTCAATATCGTCCTGCGGCACATCCAGCGCTTCCAGATAGGCGCGTCCATAATGCGTCCAGATCAAACCAAATGAACTGTAGGGCTGACCGTCTTTGCGCAATGGACCAGGGCGTTGGTGATGATCAAAGATTTGCGCTTCGGTATCATAATCACCGCCCACATCATAAATAATTTTATCTGCCGCAGGTGTTGTCCAGTCGCGATCACGGGTGCGCAATAGTTCAGCTTCGGGATAAAGACGGGTCAGCACGACGGACGACATCAACTCATCTGCGTGGAAACCACCGGAATGGGTGACAAGGTGGACGATAGACATAAGAAAAATCCAAAAGGCAATAACAGCAAATTGACTTGTGCAACGCAGCAAATCGTTTCAAAGACACGTCTTCACAGCGAATGATGTTCAAATCAATAGCTTGTATTGAAGTGGTCCAATTTAGGACCATCTAACCTAAACAAAAGAGACTTAATGTTTAAGGTTTCAGACCATGTCTTTCAACAAAGGCGGGTTCGCTCCATCACGGGATGCTGTTATAGCTGCTGCCCTGTTTGCGTATAAGAGTGCGGTTTGAACGATTGGCTCGTCCAATGACCCGAGAACCGCTTTCTCCAAACTGCCCTGCTGGTTCAACGATGCGAGAAACCCAGCACTGAATGTGTCGCCCGCGCCAACTGTGTCCGCGAC
Organism: uncultured Rhizobiaceae group bacterium; assembly: GCA_938010435.1. Taxonomy (GTDB): domain Bacteria; phylum Pseudomonadota; class Alphaproteobacteria; order Rhizobiales; family Rhizobiaceae; genus Pseudahrensia. Next base: position 25,737 of record CALLUS010000029.1, read on the forward strand.
TTTTATTTTGATGGCATCAGCTTTCACAACACCCGATTTCAAATGCGTTTCTGAGCCGTCGCCACCGCGACTTAAAAGAACGATAGAAGCTCCCTCACCCAGCCATTTTTGGATTGCTTTATCGTGATCGCAGTCGGGTTCAATCCAACTCAAATCTTCATCAGACACTTTCACAATGTCGCTGCGGGCAATCATACGGCGAACACGGGCACGGTGTTGGTCTTCGTTTTCAATAAAATTGGGACGAATATTGGGATCGATGTAGATGATATGATCGTCTGCGTTTTCGAGCAGCAAGTTTTCATAAGCACTGCCACATGGTTCCGGAATAAGACTAATCCCACCGAACAACAGTGTAGAGACTGATTTTGGAACATCGGGCATATCAGTTGTTTCAACCATACGACCTGCAGAACCATCATCGTAGAAGGTATATGTGGCATTGCCATCGCTGAGATCTACAACAGCAAGTGTTGTAGGGCGGCCAGACCGAACGCAAAGACTATGATCAACAGACGCTTCTTCAAGGTTGGCGATTAGTGTGCGGCCAAACCCGTCTGTGGAAACACCAGATAGAAAACCGACAGACTGTTCCAACCTTCCAAGCGCAATGGCTGTGTTGAATACGGAACCACCGGTCACAGGCCGCAAGACATGTTCACCCGCGCCATTCGTGTCAGGCAACATGTCCATCAAGGCTTCGCCGCAACATAAAATCATAGTCAATTCCGATTCAATTGTCTCAAGCGACCTGTACTGCTGCCGCATTTGCTATGGTCCTGAACTATCCGTTCAAATAAGCCTTAAGGGCTTTTTCTGTTCCGTCTGCCCAGATTAAACTTAACCAATGAGAAAAGCTTTCCTTAAAACGCATGTTGGAAGCAAGATCACCGTAAAGGTTGTCTTGATCCAACCAAGCTTGCGGTTCAATTCGAGCCGCTTTGGCGGCTTTAGTCAGATTGCCCCAAATAGGATCATTTGGTTCAATTATTGATCCATCTTCACGGGTGCCCTCGCACATTCTGGCCCAAATAGCTTCACTCAAAGCTAACCCTTTAATGCCTTCTTTTGTTTCCAATGCATCTCGTAACACGGGTAAAAGAAAGCCTGTGTGACGGGAAGAACCGTCAAAGGCCACACGTCGCACAGTATCGATAATGTCAGGGTTCGAAAACCGGTCAACGACAAGATCTACATAATCGGAGGGAGTCACATCAGGCACAGGATGAACGTGTGGCACGATCTCGTCTTCAGCAACTTTGCGATAGAATGCGCTTATCAACGGATACTCCATGCAACCAGAGATCAATTCCACGGAGAGAACTTCACCAGCATTGGCAACAATCTGGTGGCCGCCATTTAAAATGCGAATCTTCATGGCTTCGTAGGTGTGAACATCATCGGAGAACGTCACACCCACTTTATCCCAATCGGGACGTCCGGCACAAAACTTATCTTCGATCACCCATTGGCGGAAATTTTCGTGTGTTACCGGCACAGTATCATCAATGCCAAAACCAGTTGCCAGTGCGATTTCCTTTTGCCCTGTGGCAGGCACAATGCAATCCACCATCGAGTTGGGGAATGTGCAATTTTCTTCAATCCATTTAGCCAAGTCCGGATCAGTCAAATGCGCGAGGGACACAACTGTTTGTCGGCACAAATCGCCATTGCCTTGAAGATTATCACAACTCTGAACTGTGAACGGATCAATACCTCCGTGGCGGCGTTGCTTTAATGCTGCGATGATCGCGCCAAACGCGGTTCGAGGTATATCGGGATTCGCAACGTCATATTTAATATCGTCGTGACGATTGTCGAACCCTTTGGATACCGGATCAATGTAATAGCCACTTTCTGTAACCGTCAGTGACACAATACGGATTGCCGGATCAGCCATGCGTGTGATCAAGGGCTTATTCCCCTCTTCAATCGGCACATAGTCAATCATCGACCCAATCACTTCGGCAGAACGTCCCTTCGGGTCCAATTCAATCAGAGTCGTCAGATAGTCTTGCTCTGCCATTTTAAGACGTTGGGTTTCGTCGTAAGGGCGGACGCCTGCGCCGATAATCGCCCAATCGTGCGACTGCCCCTGTTGCATCAAACGATGAAGATACCAAGCTTGATGGGCGCGATGAAAATTACCAAGCCCAATGTGAATAATTCCCGGCGTTAAGCCACCACGATCATAATTCGGACGTTTGATGTCATCCGGCAATTCTTGGAGCGTTTTGTTGGACAGTTTCATATCAACTCATCCATTGCCCGCCGTCGACATTATATGTCTGGGACAGGATGTAATCAGATTCGGTAGACGCTAGGAAAACCGCCATGCCCGCGAGGTCTTCAGGCACTGCAAAGCGACCAGCAGGCACGTTCGCTTCCACTTCAACTTTTTTCTCACCCGGCTTTTTGCCTTCCAGCTTGGCGAACAGTGAATCCACATGTTTCCAGTGATCTCCGTCCACAACACCCGGGGCGATTGCGTTAACATTGATCCCATGTTTGATGAGATTCAGACCAGCGGATTGGGTCATGGAAATCACGGCTGCTTTGGTAGAACAATAAACCAAAACTAAGCTTTCTCCACGACGCCCTGCTTGCGAAGCCATATTGATAATTTTGCCGCCATGCCCTTGCGCGATCATTTGTTTGGCAGCAGCCTGCATGGCGAAAAGTGTGCCAGCTACATTGACAGAATAGAGGCTGTCATAGCTTTCGCGAGTAATATCAACCGTTTCTGCCGCATCAAAAAGAGCGGCATTGTTGATAAGAATGTCCAGTTTTCCCGTCTTCAAAATCACGGCTTCAATCGCAGCATCGATGCTGTCTTGCTGGCTTACATCGATATTGACGGCATAGGCTGCACCACCGAGTTCGGCAGCTGTTTGTTCAGCTGCGGCCAGATTAATATCAGCAACCGCGACTGTGGCACCCTCGCGAATATATGCTTCCGCGAAACCACGACCAATGCCTTGTGCCGCACCTGTAATCAGAGCAGATTTTCCGTCCAGTCTGCTCATCAGATGCGCAGTCCGGCATCATCAAACTTATGAATCTGAGATTTATCAGGTGACAAATAGACTGTGTCTCCATGCTTCACAGCTACATCACCAGCGGCTCTCACAGTCATCGGGTCACAGCCCTCTACACCATGAATGTGAATGAAAGTGTCAGACCCCAAATGTTCTGCAACTCCCACAGTGCCTTTCCAAGCACCCTTCACGGATTTGGTTGAGACTTTGATGTGTTCCGGACGAATACCGATTGTATGAGCTTTGTGCTTCTTTGCTTCAGCACCTTCCAACAAATTCATTTTCGGTGAGCCGATAAACCCGGCCACAAATTTGTTGCGCGGTGTATGATAAAGCTCCAGCGGAGTGCCAACCTGTTCGATTACGCCACCTTGCAACACCACAATTCTGTCAGCCATTGTCATGGCTTCCACTTGATCGTGGGTTACATAAATCATGGTTGTCTTCAAACGTTTGTGCATCTCGCTGATTTCAAGACGCATGCCCACACGCAACGCTGCGTCTAGGTTTGACAATGGTTCATCGAACAAAAATGCGGAAGGTTCACGAACAATAGCACGACCAATGGCAACACGTTGACGTTGACCACCAGAGAGTTGTCCCGGTTTGCGGTCCAGATAGTCGGTCAGGTTCAGTGATTTAGCGGCAGCTTCAATTTTCTCATCCTGCTCAGCCTGTGACATACCTGCCATTCGCATTGGAAACGCAATGTTCTTGCGCACGGTCATGTGCGGGTAGAGCGCGTAAGATTGGAATACCATCGCGAGGCCACGTTTGGATGGTGGTACTTCGGTAACATCTTCACCGTCGATCAGAACCTTGCCTGCAGTCGTGTCTTCAAGGCCCGCAATCAAACGCAAGAGTGTGGACTTGCCGCAACCTGAAGGCCCAACAAATACAGCGAACTCACCTTCTTCAATGGTCAAGTTCAACGGTGGGATAACTTCGGTGTCACCGAATTTTTTCACCACATTTTCAAGTACAATCTGTCCCATGGGTCTTCCTTATTTCACAGCGCCGAAGGTCAAACCTTGGACCAATTGTTTTTGACAGAACCAACCGAGCACAACGATGGGCCCAACGGCAGCCGCAGACACAGCCGACAGACGACCGAAGAACAGCCCCTCCGGCGCGCGGTTTCCCTCGATCAGTTTGGACAATGTTGCAGCGTCAGTCGTTGTGAGGCGCACCGTCCAGTAAGCTTCGTTCCAACAGAAGATGAAGCATAAGAGCGCAGTTGACGCGATGCCACCCCATGCCAACGGAATGAGAATTTCTTTAATCTCACCCCAAGTGTTCACACCGTCCATTTGTCCCGCTTCGATGATGTCTTTTGGGATCTCTTTGAAATAAGTGAAGAGCATCCAAACAACGATCGGCAGATTGATAAGCGCCAGCACAAGTACGATGACAAAATGGGTGTCGAAAATACCTGCTCCCTTAGCCAAAAATGTCATGGGATAAAGCACAGCCGCGGCGGGCAACATCTTCGTGGACAGCATCCACATCAAAATATCTTTGGTGTGGCGGGCCGGATTGAACGCCATCGCATAAGCAGCCGGAATGCCAACAAATAAAGCGACTGCAGTGGCCAGAACCGAAGTGATGACCGAGTTTGTCGCAAAGCGCCAATAGTCATAATTTTCAGTCATGTTTAAATAATTATCGAGTGTCGGTGTGAAGAAAAACAGGAATTCCGGCTTCACCGCATCGGCATCTGTTTTGAAACTGGTAAACACCAACCAAAAGATTGGGAAAAAGAAAACCATCGCCACAACCCACGCAAGGATTGGTCGACCAAAAATTCCAAATTTCGAGTTTTGAGCAACAATAGCCATGGTGTTGTTCCCTACTCCATCAACGTCTTGCCAACAGCCCGCAACAAGAAAATTGCAACAATGTTGGCGAGGATAACTGCGAAAATTCCGGTAGCGCTGGCTGCGCCGATGTTGTTGTTGGCGAATTCACCAATCAGGTAAGGCAAGTTCTTATTGCCATTGCCTCTACTCACAATCTCAATCTCTGCATAAAGTGAGAGATGGAAGATTGCTTGAATCATCACCACAATTGCAATTGGACGTGCCAAATGCGGCAGAGTGAGAAAACGGAATTGCGACCACTTGCCGGCACCGTCCAGAATTGCAGCTTCTTTTTGTTGCTCGTCTTCTGATTGCAGCGAGGTCATGAAGATCAACACCGCAAACGGCGTCCATTGCCACGTCACCATCATGATCACAGCATAGGCCGCTGTTTGCGTCGCGCGAAACGAAATCGGTTCAAACTTCGGCCATAAAGAGAAAAACCAACCGACGGCAGGCGCGTCATGCAGCGAAGCAATAACGCCATTGATACCTTCAATCGCTAAGCCGTTCAGGCCCAGAACCGGGTCGAGGATCATGTTGATCCACAAAACAGCGTTCACCGCAGGCATGATAAAGAAAGGGGAGATCAGCAAGACCCGAACGATCCCCTGACCCGGGAAAGTCTTGTTGATTAACACGGCGATTAAAACGCCAAAAATAACGGTGAGGAAGAGAATGCTTCCAACGATAAACAAACTGTTTTGTACTGCGAACCAAAAATCTTTGGAATTCAGAACAAATTCATAATTGCCGAAGCCACGCCAATTGCTAAACGAAGGCGATGTCCATTCCGGGCGATTGAGACTGTTGAGAACATAGCGGATGAACGAGAAAAACAGCGTCATCGCCAAAGGTACGATCATCCAAAACAACAACAGAATAACCGCTGGCGCCTGAAGTAAACGAGGTAGTTTCCTGCTGGACATGACCTGATTTCCCCTTAGAGACGAAAACTTCGCTAAGCGCTTTGCAATGAGATCTCAAATTTAAGATGCGTTGTTTACACAAGCATTCGCAATAATACGGGTGATTGCGAAAACGACGTCTTAGAGTGGGAAAGTCCGGCATAAATGCCGGACTTTCTTGTTACTTAGCGTACTAGTAGTAGCCAGCTTCTTTCATGATTGCGTCCGCAGCCGCTTGGGAAGCTTTCAAAGCTTCATCAATTGACTTCGCGCCGGAAAGAGCAGCAGCCATTTCTTGAGCAACAGCGCTACCTACTTCCGGAAATTCCGGAATAGCAGCAAACTGAACACCTACATAAGGTTTGATGTCTGTTGCAGCTGGTGCAGCAGAGTCAATTGCTGCCATCTCGGCTGCTGCGAAAGGCGCAGCGGCTTTGAATTCAGCAGACGCATAAGTTGACGCGCGCGTACCTGTTGGAACACTGCCCCAACCGAAGTCCGGGTGAGCAGCAACAGCTTGGATGTAAGCTTTTGAAGTAGACCATTCGATGAACTTCTTAGCTTCTACAGTCTTTTCTGTTCCAGTAGGAACAGCCATAGCCCAAGCCCAAAGCCAGTTCGCACCTACCGGGTTACCAGCATTTGGAGACTGTGCGTAAGCAACGCCAGGAACTTTCAAGAAAGATGCAGCAATCGTTGCATCGATCCACATGCCACATTTGCCTTCGTTATAAAGCGCAAGGATTTCGTTGAAGGAGTTACCTTCTGATCCTGGAGGGCCATATTTACCGAGCAAGTTAACATACGCGGTGATTGCAGCTTTCCACTGAGGAGAGTCGATAGTTGGTTTGAAACCTTTGTCGAACCAAGCACCACCAAATGAATTCACCATAGTTGTGATGAACGCCATGTTGTCGCCCCAACCTGGCTTACCGCGCAAACATGCACCGTAAACACCAGCGTCCGGCTTGTGCATTGCTGCAGCAGCTTTTGTGATATTGTCCCAGCTGTCGTTGTCTTTGATTGCAACACCAGCAGCGTCAGCAAGGTCTTTACGGTACATGACCATTGAAGACTCACCGTAGAATGGAGCAGCATAGAGCGTGCCATTGTAAGACAGACCATTGCGCATTGCCGGCAAAATATCGTCTACATCGTATTCTGCACCGAAGTTCAGTGGCTCAATCCAGCCTGCTTTACCCCAGATTGGAGCTTCCTGCATGCCGATATTGATGATGTCATATTGGCCTCCGCCCGTGGCAGTGTCTGACGTTACTTGCTCGCGCAAAACGCCTTCTTCCAAAGAAACCCAGTTCAACTTAACACCAGTTTCTTTGGTGTAAGCTTCAGCAACTTTCTTCATGTTTTCCATGTGACCGTTGTTCACGATCGCGATTGTCAGTGATTTGGCATGTCCGTCTGCGAATGCAGAGGTAGCGCTAAGCGCCATTACAGAACCGGCTACGATTCCGAGAGCTGATTTGGAAATCATTTTTCCGAGTTTCATCGTGATTCCTCCCTGGGGTAAGATGAACCCAAAAAATAAGTCACTTTCGCAGCTTGAGTCAACATGAAACTTTACCCCTGTAAAATTTCTTTGCATTGAGCCTTAAGCTGACTCCCGCATAATCAGCTTACCTTCAAACAAAACTTCGGGCCGATCAGCAGTACGGCTTTCACCATTGATCATCCCAAACAGTAATTCAACACTGTGTTCGGCAATTGAACTGTAGTCTTGTGCCACAGTGGTAAGAGGCGGACATGTGAATTGGGATTGTGGATGGTCGTCATGCCCCGCTATGCGCAAAGAGCACCCTTCCCCATACCCAACTTTAATATCGTTTTGATAAGCTGCAGCAATCAGTCCAACGGCCAGTCTATCATTGCTGCAAAGAACCGTTTCGGATGGAAGCTTGCGTTCTACCATCAATCGATTGCCTTCTTTGAGACCAATATTTTCAAAATCCCAACCGGCCCCATCAACTTGCAGAACCATCGGATCATGACCGAGAGCTTGCATGGTTTTGATATAAGCATCACGACGTTTGTTGGCGTTGGGGTTGACCGGAGCCATTTCGAAAAAACATGGCGGCTCTCCAGTACGGCACAGATAATTGACGATCAAGCCGATACTTTGTGAATTGTCAGACCCGACAAACGCTTCACCAACGTTTACATTGCTGTCGAACACGATTGTCGGCACTTCTTCTGCAAAACTCTGAACACTTTCAAAATCAGAACTGCGGCCTAGCGGGGCAATCAATGCCCCTGCAGGGCGCAAAGATTGCAAGGTTGCCAGCGCGTTGTTTTCCAATTCCTGTTGACCATGAGAACTGAATACAAGAGGCCAAAAGCCTGCATCAATGCAGCGGCGCTCAATCATACGCACGATCTCGGCAAAGAATGGATCAGCGGAATACGGCACCACAATGCCAATTGTCTTGGTCAGTTTGCGGTTTTGGTTGATTGCAAAAATGTTAGGCCGATAATCATAGCGCTCAAGTGCAATTTTAATTTTTCCGCGCGTCGTTTCACGCACACTGTCAGGATCGTTGAAATATTTCGACAAGGTTGGTCGAGATATCCCACTAACTTCAGCGAGTTCCTCCATTGTGTTGACTTTACGTCCGGCCATTTACCTTCCCCCATTTCAGTTTACCGTTTCAATGCAGCTCAGGTTTCTTTTCTCCGACCCTTTGAAGCATCAAACTAAAACTTTACGCATGCTCTTTTATTTTTAACAGTACGTTCATAGATTTTATTTCGTCAAGGCAATTTCATTGAATGCAATAGGCCGCACCACTGGATTGTGCGCAATATTTGTATAAAACTATGAAAGTGAAATGTGAGGCGGAAGCCCCGCCCTAATGACAATAAATGGTCGGAATTAACCAGCAATTGCTGCCAAATAAGAAATGAGAACTTGAACAGTTCATGAAAGATATCGATCACAAAACCATTATCTCCAACCTCACAGCTCAAGAACGTGAAGCGTTGCAAGAACAAACAGATTTCCATGGTCTGCGCCATTTTTCATTGCATACCGGAGCGATTGTTCTTTGCGGGGCTTTGATTGTTCATAAGATTCCATTTTGGTGGGCGCTTATGCCGGTTCAAGGTATTTTAATCTGTTTTCTGTTCACAACGTTGCATGAGACAGTTCATCAAACTCCTTTTAAAAACCCGACCCTAAATCTTTGGGTAGGACGCATTTGCGGGTTTCTGACATTTCTTGGACCCCACTGGTTTCGATATTTTCATTTCGCTCACCACCGCTATACCCACGACCCTGAAAAAGATCCCGAACTTGCCAGCCCGAAACCCGGCACTCCGTGGCAGTATTTCAAGTATCTTTCTGGCATTCCTGAAACGGTCGAGCGGATAAAAACACTCATCCGCAATGCCACGCAGGCCAATAAAGACAGTTACGTGCCACCCCGTGGCAAAGGAAAAGTGATGGTGGAAGCTCGTCTACAAATGGGATTGTATGGTGCGATATCTCTATGTTCTCTGCTATTTTGGTCACCGGGCGTTTTGTATGCGTGGCTGATCCCATTCTTGCTTGGGGCACCTTTTCTACGCGGTTATCTGCTCGCGGAACACGCGGGCTGCCCGCATTCAGACTCCATGTTGGAAAACACCCGAACAATATTCACCAATAGGATCGTTCGTTTCCTTGCTTGGAACATGCCTTTTCATGCGGAACATCATGCGTACCCGTCCGTGCCATTTCACAAACTGCCCGCCTTTCATGAGCACACACGAAACTACATCATGAATTTGGAAGACGGGTATTTCAGGTTCAACCGAGGATATTTTAGAGATCAATTGTCTGGCGATATGGTGGATGATGGCGCCTCAAACTGAATCTGATTTAACAAGACCATCTGAATTGATCGCAAGCATGATGATGTATGCGCGGCCACAACTGGCCGATGCCCATCATCGTTTTTGGCAATTAATCCGAAAGAATTTATTGACCGTTGGCATTGATAGCCCGCCCGCACTGTCTCAAAACTTGGACGAATTTGATGTTTGGAACCACCCTGGCCTTGTGTTGAGCCAGACTTGCGGAATGCCTTATCGGGCTTGGTTGCATGATAAAGTCGAACTGGTTGGGACACCCGATTACGGATTGAGCGATTGTCCAGCAGGATACTATCGAAGCGCACTTGTTGTTCGAACAAATGACCCCCGCCAAGCGATTACCGACTTCAAAGATGCTACATTCGCTTACAACCAGACCTATTCGCAATCGGGTTATGCCGCCCCCTATTGGCATATCAAATCAAACGGGTTCTGGTTTCAAAACCGCCTACACACCGAACAACATCTGGAATCTGCTCATGCCGTTGTTCAATCCCGCGCCGATATTGCCTCAATCGATGCTGTGACATGGCGACTTATGTGTGCGTTTGAAGATTTTCCAAAAAAATTACGTGTTCTGGATTGGACGAAACCAACACCAGGATTGCCGTTGATTACAAGCGTTGCAAACAACAAACATGATATTTTTATCGCAGTTGAACAGGCGATCATTCAACTTGATATAAATGACAGAAAGCTTCTTGGGATCGAAGGATTAGTTCACATATCGAAAGATGACTATCTGGCAGTTCCTAATCCGCCAGAAGTCTAGGCCAATGCCATGCCACTTACCTGTTCATGAATAGACGTGACACTCTTGCATGAATTGCGAGCGAATTTAGTAGGCCGCAACACATTGCTTGGGAACTTTTCTTCCACTTCTCCCGTTGTTTATGTGACACCATCATTGAATGAGCGATTTGCGCGAAAGACACTTAAGAAATGACGCAACTTACCTTTTTTGAAAATAACGCGCCCAATCAACCTCCCACATGACATTTTGGTCAAGATTGTACATAGCTCAAAATCGACTTTGCCATTTATTCGCCACGAACACCTCTTACCTATCGTCAATCACTGAAGTTATGTGGACTCTCTATATGCTTACACAGGTAGAATTATGATCAGGTTTTCAAAAATTACGATCGCCGCGATTACTGCTCTTTTTGTCGCTTCCCCAATCGCATCTGCGCAGGAATTGACCCAAGACGAGGTCGTCGCAACTATGGTGGGCAAGCCAATTACAACACGCAGTTTCGGTGTACAAGTGAAGTTGCGGTTTGACGCTAACGGCGTATTGACCGCCAAGTCCTTCATTGGCGACTATGTTGGGAAATGGAGGCGTGGTGAAGGCAACCAAATTTGTAGCACTTTTGATTCCGGCCCTGCAAAAGGAACGCAATGTAACACCTACATCAAGGTCGGCGAAAATAGATATCGCACGTCTTCGGGAACCAATTTCACCTTAAATCAATAGACTTACAGTCCACTCACGCGATTGATATCACGCCAAACTAGACTTGCCCGGTTAAAGTGAAGAGGCTTTCAATCTGTGTCGGCCATTTCAGCCTCGAATTTGATCAGCTATTTATAGGCTGATACCTCATGCCGTCTGATGAGATTGTAGAACCCTTCGATATATAGGCCAAGTACATTTGTGGCTTGTTGCCTGGTTTGGAAACCGGTTCTCCATACCTGTTCTGATTTGATGCCATTATCCCGCATCAAACGTGCAACACCATGACGACCACCCTGAACACCATCTTCACACAATTCAACATGCATACGTGGTGAACCACTCTCGACGGAGCTTTGCTTATCTGCCGTGCAGCGCATATATCTCATGAGAAAGCTCGAACCGAGGTTGAATGTGAGCGAGCAGCACCATGTCATCCAGTTGACGCCGACTGGGGGCACGATGTTTCCAAGCATGGTACCTGCTTTCGCTGACACCGAGTACACGACAAAGACGGTGGAAGGGGAATTGTTTTTCGCCTCGTCAATGAGCTTGAATCTCATTCGTTGCCGGCAGGAGGTGTTTACATCGCCGAGAGAGGACTTCCCTCCTTGGCGAAAATTACGGCCCACTTTAAAATATCGCGCTTCTGGCGAAGAATTGAATTCTCCTTGCGCAACCGCGCCAGCTCTTAGTTTACATCGTCATGTGGGTCTGAAGATAAGCCAACCTCACGGTGAAGGCGTTTCCAACGGGTCAATATCGATAGACCAACGCCCAAGTCCTCCGCAATCGTACGACCGCTTGTTTCAATCAAGCGAACCGCTTCCCGTCTAAATTCCTCCCTGAATATCCGGTTCTTATTTGGTTATAGTACCCTCCTGTAGTTAGTGAAACTATCAGAAAATCCCCCCACTTTTTAAGGGCAAGTCCAACATCATGCCCTAATGCCAAATTCAATCCAATCTCTCGTAAAAGACGCAGAACGTCCTCATCTGAATAACGCTTCCTCGCCATATCCGGAAACTCCAAAATTAGACTAACAATCGCCTAGGTGTTTAGTCTCGGCATTTGATGGTGCATTATTTTCTGCTGAATGGAAGGAAGCACTATGGGACAAATTTTACATGGCAGCGCCACGACTACGCACGCAGTCCGAGCAGCAATACAGCGATCGCAGGCTTCGCTCGCGGAACTGAGCTAAACCTACAACATCAATCCCAAGACAGTTGCTAAATGGCGCAAGCGCAAGAGCGTCGATGATTTCAAGACGGGGCCGAAAGAACCGCGCTCGACGGTGCTTAC
>CALLUS010000030.1 GCA_938010435.1 uncultured Rhizobiaceae group bacterium
GCGAGCGAAGCCTGCGATCGCTGTATTGCTGCTCGGACTGCGTGCGTAGTCGTGGCGCTGCCATGTAAAATTTGTCCCATAGTGCTTCCTTCCATTCAGCAGAAAATAATGCACCATCAAATGCCGGGACTAAACAACTAGTATTGTTGAAAATCATCCTTGAACGTTTAGCGAACTTGGTGGCGTGTGTAGACGTTCATAACAATCACATGGAGTATTTTGAATGACACCCTCAAAACCTAACCCCGGCGCACCGATTGGCGTCTTTAACTTTCCTAATGTTGAGGGGGGAGAGCCAATTACTATTGGTGAATCAACAGACCGATGGACTTTGCTGATTGTTTATAGGGGCAAACACTGTCCACGTTGTAAAAAATATCTCAACAAGCTGAATGATGCTTTGAATTCATGGACGGACGTTATGGACGTTGTCGTAGTATCTGCTGATACGAAAGAAAAAGCACTTGCAGACAAGGAGGAATTCGGTTGGAATTTTAATCTTTGTTACGGCCTTGCAGAGTCTCAAATACGGTCGCTTGGGCTCTATGTTTCGGAGCCTCTCTCAGATGCCGAAACGACAGGCTTGTTTGCCGAACCTGGCACATTTGCGATTCGCTCAGACGGATCACTCATGCTCGTAGATATCTCCAACGGTCCGGCTGCACGTCCGGATTTGGAAGAACTTTTGGATGGAATGAAATTTAATATAGACAATGACCGGCCAGTCAGAGGAACTGCCTGAAAAGGACAAGAGTTCAGCTTGACACGATGTTGCTGGAAAAGTCTTTGTCAGAGATTATCGGGAAGGCTAATTTAAGATTAGCGAGGGAAAATATGGCGAAAATTTCGAAAGTTGAGGTTCGGCAATTTCACATTCCTCTCGTTGAAGTTTTGGTGGACGCAAAGCATGGCGATCACACTCATTTTGAATTGATCACCGTGGTGATTTCCCTTGATGATGGGAGCGAAGGCACTGGTTACACTTACACAGGCGGCAAAGGCGGTTTCTCGATTGTCGCAATGATTGAGCACGACCTTGCTCCGATGTTGATGGGTCGAGAGGCTGAAAACATCGAGGCGATTTACGATGAAATGCAGTGGCACGTTCATTATGTAGCACGCGGCGGTATCGCATCCTTCGCGATCTCGGCTGTTGATATTGCTCTGTGGGACATTCGAGGAAAAAAATCGAAACAGCCTCTCTGGAAAATGGCGGGTGGGGCTGGAACAACTTGCAAAGCCTATTGCGGCGGCATTGATTTAGCATTCCCGTTGCCAAAACTGCTCGACAGCATTCGAGGTTATCTTTCACGGGGTTTCAACGGGGTTAAAATTAAGATTGGTCAACCAAGTTTGGAGGCTGATCTTGAGAGAATTACAGCTGTGCGTCAGCTCATTGGCCCTGATATCGTATTCATGGTTGATGCGAATTATTCAATGACTGTTGAAGAAGCGATCACTGCAGCCAACGCATTCAAAGATCAAAACATATTGTGGTTTGAGGAACCAACCATTCCAGACGATTACCAAGGATATGCGGAGATTGCTGAACGAACTGGGATGTCTTTGGCCATGGGTGAAAATCTACACACCATTCACGAGTTTGGTTATGCATTTGAGCAATCCAAACTAAGTTTCGTTCAACCTGATGCATCCAATTGTGGTGGCATAACCGGATTTCTTCAAGTCGCAGAACTGGCAAAAACACACAATGTTCCCGTCTGTAGCCATGGTATGCAGGAGCTTCATGTGAGCTTACTTTCAGGCCTACCGGATTCTGGTTGGTTGGAAGTGCATTCGTTTCCAATTGACCAATACACGAAACGCCCACTTGTTGTGGAAGACCAGTTGGCGGTAGCACCAAACGAACCGGGAACTGGGGTCATATTCGATTGGAAAAAACTAGAGGCGGCAAATATGCTGTGATAAATAATCTGGCCAATAGTTCTTCACAGTCGATCACAATCGCGTTGACGAGCTAAACATATGATGTTTAGCTTCACGAATGTTAACGAGTTACTACGATCTAAAACTTGCAGAAAATAGCTCAGGCAGTCTGGCATTTGTGCTAGCGCGAGAGCTTGGGCAAGAGATCGTTGGGCAAGTTTATAAACCGGGTCAATTGATTCAGGATGAAGCTGCTCTTGCTTCCCGGTTTGAAGTCAGCCGTTCTGTTGTTCGTGACTCTGTAAAAATCTTGGTTGGTAAAGGTCTGCTTGAAGTCAGACGCGGAATTGGCACCAGAGTTAAACCCCGATCAGATTGGTGCCTTTTGGACAATGATGTGATGGCTTGGAGTCAACATGGACCCGCTGACGTCAATCAACTGTTCAAGCTTCTTGAGTTGCGCCAAACTATTGAACCTAAGGCTGCCTTTCTCGCAGCGTACCATGCCACGAACGCCGACCTTGAAGCAATTGGTGCTTCGGTTGAAGCCATGGAGAAATCGACAGACACAGGCGACGCATTCGTTTTCGCGGACGCTCAATTTCATCGTTCAATCCTGAAGGCAACAGACAATGAATTTTTTGCAGCACTAGAGGGTGTGATTTTTTCCACTTTATTGACCAGCATTCGTTTAACTAATTCTGACCCGGCTCGAAGTGCTGAATCAACGCTTTTACATCGGCAGGTTTTTGAAAAAATTAGAGCACGGGACGAACAGGCCGCCGAAAAGACCATGACAGAACTGTTGGTCGATGCTGAAAAGAATTTGAAGGACCAACTCGGTGCCTCAAGTGAGACTTCAACAAGTGACCGTTGGAGAAAATTTCCGATAAAAAATCAAAGAATAAATACAATCGGAGGAGTTCAGCGACTGGGGTAAATTTTACTTCGTCGCAAATTGAAAGAGCAAACGGGAGGAACCAATCATGCTC
This sequence comes from uncultured Rhizobiaceae group bacterium, assembly GCA_938010435.1. GTDB lineage: Bacteria > Pseudomonadota > Alphaproteobacteria > Rhizobiales > Rhizobiaceae > Pseudahrensia. Next base: position 2,880 of record CALLUS010000030.1, read on the forward strand.
AATAAAATTAAAACAACAATGCTCGCCAGTGTGGCAGTAGCAACGCTTGCCGTTACAGGTGGTGTCGCTGATGCCGCACAAACCAAACTGCGTATTCAGACACACTTTTCAACTGAAACACTGTCCGGAAAAATGGCTGGTGAATTCATCGAAGACGTCAAGGCGATGTCTAACGGCGAAATCGAAATCGAAATGTTCTATTCAGGCGCCGTTGTTAAGGCTGCTGAAACATTCGATGCGGCTGCAACGGGTATTCTTGATTGCGACATGACAGGTGGTGCTTATCAAACCGGTAAGAACCCAGCATTCCAATTCACTGGTGATTTAACCGGTGGTTATCAGAACCCCTATCAACAATATGCATGGTTGCTCCATGGTGGTGGTTATGATCAGTTGAACAAACTGTATAATGCCCACAACATGGAATTTGTCGGCTGGTGGATTCCGGGCCCTGAATCACTTTCTTCAACCAAGCCGTTCCGCGGCGTGGCTGATCTAAAGGGTTGGAAATTCCGTTCCCCTCCAGGCGTCATTACCAACATTTTCTCAAATCTTGGTGCGTCACCGATTGTGATGGATTTCAATGAAATCTTTACAGCACTTGAAACGGGCATCATCGATGGTGCGGATGCGGCAAACCTGACCAACAATGTTGGACTTGGTCTTTACGATATTGCCAAGCACACCAACTATCCTGGTTTCCACTCCATGCCTGCTGACCACCTTGCTTGTCGCAAGGACATTTGGGACGGCATGCCGGCCCACCACAAAGCGATCTTGAAAGTTGGTATGCAAGCTCTTGGCTTGAAGAACTCGACCATCAACGAAGTGAAAAACGCTCAAACAGCTAAAGACTTACGTGCAAAGGGTGTGAACCTGAATACATGGTCTGATGAAGATATGGCTGTCTATCGTGGCGCTGTTCAAAAAGCTTGGGCAGATTTTGCGACAACACCAGAATCTAAAGAGCTTCTGAAGAGTCACGTCGACTTCTTGAAAGATCTTGGCGCAATGAAATAAGCCAATCGGCTTGCAACTTTTGTCAGGGCGCTCGTCGCCCTGACATTTTCTCTTTTCTAATTCTCAAGCTCGGTTCACCATGAAGATCACAAAGATCACATCTCATGTGTTGCAGTATGATCTGCCTGAACAGCTTGGCTATTCACAACAATATTATTCAAAACGCACCGCCCATCTCGTTGAAGTCGAAACTGACTCCGGGATAACGGGTTGGGGCGAATGCTTTGGTCCGGGCAATGTAGCACTTGCCAACAAGGCAATTGTCGAACAGGTCATCCAACCGATGATTCTGGGTGACAATCCAATGAACAGGGATGTGATCTGGCATAAAGTCTATAATCTGCTGCGTGATCATGGGCAAAAGGGCATGCCGATGCAGAGCCTGTCCGGTGTCGATATTGCGCTGTGGGACATAGCGGGAAAAGTCGCAAACCTTCCCATTCACATGCTAATTGGTGGGCGATATCGCGAAGATGTCCCGGTCTATGGCTACGGCATGATGTTGCGACCTGAACCTACTGACAGCCTTTTAGCGCGCTTCAAAGATGAAGCCGCAGCAATAAAGAATATGGGCTTTGTCGCGACGAAAATGAAAGTGGGTCTTGGTCCAAAGGACGATATCCGTCTTGCTCAAGCTGTACGCGATGGTGTTGGCGATGATTTCAAATTCATGGTCGATGCCAATCACTGTTATACAACCAGTGATGCTTTTTATGTTGGTCGCGCTTTAGAAGAATTGGATGCGTACTGGTTTGAAGAACCGATCGCACCCGAAGATATAGAAGGTTATCATGAGTTGCGCACCGGATTGAAGGTCAATATCTCGGGTGGAGAAGCTGAATTTAACCGCTGGGGATGGCGCAACCTTTTGGAAGTGCGAGGCTTGGATATAGCGCAACCCGAAGTCTGTGCCTTAGGTGGTATCTCAGAATATTTGCGTGTACTTGCCCTTTGTCATGCACACTTCACCCCAGTGGTTAATCACGTATGGGGGTCGGCCATTGCGATAGCTGCGAATTTACAACTTTTAGCTGCGATGCCCCCACTTCCGGGCGGATTGCATCCTTGGGAACCGATGTTGGAATTCGATACGACGGATAACAAATTTCGAGATGAACTGCTGAAGACACCGCTTGATATTCAAGGGCAGGTAAAGGCCAACAATGGCCGCGTTTCAATTCCAAGTGGTGTTGGATTGGGCGTCGAACCAGATGAAGATTTTATCCGACGGTACAAGATTGCTTAGGAGAGGAAAACGATGACGGCACAAGCAAATGATAAGGGCACAGGTGGGCTGTGGGAATGGGTTGTTCCCTTTGCATTCGTGTTTTGCTTTGGATGGGTCATTTGGCACGGCCCTGCCTACATTTTGGACTTTTATCCTAATGACAATGCCAGCAACACGACCCAATTAACGGCGCTTCACAAACGCAATGATGTCGCTCCCGGCTTTGGTGGTCTGTTTGGTGGTATAACAGATATTTGGGACTGGATCGCATTGTTAGCCTTACCAATTTTGGGGTTTTTCGGCATTCGTTCAGTCGTCCATGCACCAATGGAATTTGAATATTCGACCCGCATTGATGGTTTTGCCCTCTTCATTGGTCGCGTCACAATGATCTTGATCATCTCTATGACCTTCATCATGCTATACGAGGTGTTCTTACGTTATGCGATCGAAGCACCAACTCTATGGGCCAACGAACTTACACTTTGGATTGCCGGATTTGTGTTCTTATTGGCTGGCCTCTACGCGATGCAACAACGCTGTCATATCCGTATCTTCATTCTCTACGATGTGATGCCTCGTTGGGCACAACATGTTTGCGATGTTATTTCTGTCGGTCTGCTATGCTTGTTTGCCTTCTTCCTTGTGTTTGGCAGCTATAAACAGGTTTTCGTGGTCAAATTTTACAAGTGGCAAACATTTGGCACAGCCTTTGATCCGCCACTACCTGCCACGATTCAACCGATGATTTTGATCGTTATATGTCTCATCGCCCTACAAGCCGTGGCGAACCTGATTGCCGATTGGAACCGCGATCCATCGCAATTGATGGAGAAGGATGTGATCGATCAGGAAGAATTAGAAGCCATTAAGAAAAGTGTGGGGTCAGTCTAATGGATGTTGGAACAATATCGATCGTCCTGGTTATTGGGTTGGTCTTTCTACTCGCTGTAGGCATGCCTTTGGGATTCGCGTCCGCGATTTTGGCTGCTCTCGTTATGGTGATGAAATTCGAACCAACTCTGCTCACGGACCCGATGAGTTTTGGCACTGGGATGCTGACCAGCAATCCCGGGACAGGGGCACTCTATCTGCTGACGCAGAAGATATACGATTTGATGACCGAGTATGTGCTCATCTCTGTGCCATTGTTTATTTTCATGGCATCGCTTTTGGAACGCTCCGGTGTCGCCAAACAAATGTATGATAGCCTCGACTTCTGGTTGCGCCGGATGCGTGGCGGCGTTGCTGTCGTAACGTCACTCATGGCCGTTCTGATGGCTGCAATGTCGGGCATTATCGGTGGCGAAGTCGTTCTGCTTGGCCTCATCGCGCTACCACAGATGTTGCGGCTGGGTTACAATCAAAACCTTGCAATCGGCACAATCTGCGCCAGTGGTTCATTGGGAACCATGATTCCGCCATCTATTGTTTTGATTATTTATGGTCTCATAACCGAGACTTCCATTAAAGCACTGTTCACTGGTGCGTTTTTGCCGGGTTTTATGCTGGCCAGTTTCATCATTCTATACATCATCATTCGAACACATCTTGATCCATCGCAAGCGCCGCTGCCAGAGCCCAAAGAGACTGACCCGACTGGTCGAGAATTAGGTGTGATGTTTGCCGGTTTCTTGTCAATGTTGGTCGCGGGTGGCACCGCGCTTCTTCTAGGGCGTTTGGCTTTTCTCACTGTGACGGGCCGTAATGCTTCCACCGATCCGGATTTTGAACCTCTCGCTTTAGGAATGCCGTCTCACCTGCCATATTTCTTAGCCATTATTGTCGTGGCTCTGATCGTTATTTTCTTCGTGGTGGGTCGAAACAAAACCATGCAGGGTTGGCATAACGGCAAAGGCCTCGTGCCCCCATTGACCGTCATCGGAATTGTGTTGGGTTCAATTTATGGTGGTGTCACGGGCATTACGGAAGCTGCTGGCATGGGTGCATTGGCTGTGTTTGTTATCGCTGCCATGCGCGGCGAAGCATCGGTCGATCTGGTATGGACCAGCTTGATGCGGACCTTGCGTTCAACGGGAACCATTATATGGGTCACCGTAGGCGCTGCAGCTCTTGCCGGTGCTTACACATTGGCCGGTGGACCTGCTTATATTGCCCAACTTATCGTGGGAGCAGAAATGCCGACCATGGTAGTGATATTGACCATGATGTTGATCCTTCTGTTCATGGGAGCTTTCATGGATTGGGTTGGTATTGTTTTGCTGATTATCCCGGTCTTCCTACCTATCGTGCAGCGTCTTCCAATTGAAGAAATCGGATTCTTTGGGCAACTATCACCACAACATGTGTCAATCTGGTTTGGGGTGTTGTTTTGTATGAACATGCAAGTGAGTTTCTTGTCGCCACCATTTGGTCCTGCAGCATTTTACCTGAAGTCGGTCGCTCCAGCACACATTTCGCTCACTGATATTTTCCGCGGCTTCCTGCCATTTATCGGTGTGCAATTGTTGGCACTCGCTGTTTTGCTGATGTGGCCTTCGATTGTCACTTTGCTTTTGTAATGATGGGAGAAGTCACTCATGATCACTGACCAAGATGTCGAACTGTTCAATCGCCAAGGATATCTGATTGTAGAGAGCCTATTGGACCAAACAATGCTTGATGCAATTCAAGCTGAGTACAGTGTCTTGATGGATAAATTATATGACGGCTGGTGGCGTGAGGGGAAAGTTCCAGCAGCAACAGGCGACATGAGTTTCTGGCAAAAACTCGACCACGCTTATAAAGGCGGGTTCGACTGGTATCAGCCTTTTGACATCAGTTTACCCCACGCTGACATCAGTAACGAAACGCTGATGCATTTCGGACCAGCTGTTTTTCAGATGGCAACGCATAAGAACATTTTGGATACGGTAGAAAAGCTGATCGGGCCAGAGATAACATCAAACCCGATCCAACATGTTCGCATTAAACCACTTGAAAGAGCAGTCGATAAATCTGAAATAAGAGCTCATGTGGTGGCGACTGATTGGCATCAAGACAAGGGCGTCACGCTGGAAGAGGCAGACAATACTGACTTCGTCACTGTTTGGCTTGCAATAACCGATGCCACTGTTGAGAACGGGTGTTTGCAAGTGGCTTCAGGGGCGTTTGATAAAATGCTACCCCATTGTTCCAAAGTTCAGACGGGTATTGCCGATGCATTCATCCCAACGGGTAACGCTACACCCACACCTGTAAAAGCCGGAGGCGCGGTCATTTTCCACCCGCTGACGCCCCACGCCTCACTGATCAATAAAAGTGATGGATACCGCTGGTCGTTTGATCTGCGCTATAACGTGACCGGGCAACCAACGGGCCGAAGCCATTTCCCGGAGTTTGTTGCGAGATCAAAAGCTGACCCACAATCCGAATTGAAAGATTGGCGGATCTGGAAAAAAATGTGGGAAGATACCCGTCACCGTCTGGCGCATTCAGAGCATATAGAACAACACCGCTGGAATTCAGATGGTCCACATTGTGCATAAAGATTTCGCAGCTGGACGTGCTTGGATAGAGACACAATGAATCAGTTCATACGGCTTGATCCAACCGACAATGTTGTCACAGTCACATCTTATCTTGAAATGGGAACAGCCGTTGATGGTGTTGTAACCAAAACTGTTGTTCCTCGCGGTCACAAGGTGGCTGCTCAGCCCATTGAGGTGGGCGAGGCCGTTGTCAAATACGCTCAGTTGATCGGCTTTGCGAGCCAACCCATTGCAGCGGGCGAACATGTGCACACTCATAATGTTGAGTTTCGAAATACAGATCACGTCTACGACTTCTCAACGGATCTACGCGCTGTGAAAATGGTGCCTGAAACCGCACGCGATACTTTTATGGGATTCAAACGGAGCAATGGCTCGGTTGGCACACGAAATTATATTGCCGTCATCTCTTCTGTAAATTGTTCAGCCACGGCGGCCCGCATGATAGCCGATGCATTTGGGCCGGAACAAATGGCCGATTACCCAAATGTCGATGGCGTGGTTGCCTATGTTCATGGCACTGGCTGCGGCATGGCCGGTTCGGGTGACGGCTTTGAGGCACTACAACGCGTCTCTTGGGGATATGCCAAACATGCCAACCATGCAGGTGTTTTGATGGTTGGTCTCGGTTGCGAAATGAACCAAATCGATTGGTTGCTTGAAGCTTTCGGTCTCGAGCGTGGACCGCATTTTCAAACCATGAACATCCAAGATGTTGCAGGACTTCGGCACACAGTTGAAACAGGCATTGCCAAAGTGAAGGCAATGTTGCCTGAGGCGAACAAAGCCACACGCGAACCTTGCCCTGTCAGCGAATTGACAGTTGCTCTGCAGTGCGGCGGATCAGATGCTTGGTCGGGTGTGACTGCAAACCCTGCCTTGGGATATGCTTGCGATCTTCTGGTCGCTCAGGGCGGCACAGGTGTCTTGGCTGAGACGCCAGAAATATATGGCGCTGAACATTTGTTGACACGACGGACGGTTGATCAGAAAGCGGGCGACAAGCTTATTGGGCTCGTAAAATGGTGGGAAGACTACACAGCGCGCAATCATGGATCGATGGACAACAATCCAAGTCCTGGAAACAAAAAGGGCGGATTGACTACAATTCTGGAAAAGTCTCTTGGAGCTGTCGCCAAAGGAGGAACGAGTCCTTTGACCGGGGTTTTCAAATATGGCGAACCGATTACCTCGAAGGGGTTTGTATTTATGGATTCGCCTGGCTATGACCCCGCATCGGTAACTGGGCAAATCGCTTCTGGTTGTAATTTGGTGACGTTTACAACAGGGCGCGGGTCCACTTTTGGATGTAAGCCAGCACCGTGTATCAAGATTGCTACAAACACCCAAATGTATGACCGCATGGTCGAAGACATGGATGTAAATGCTGGAACGATGTTGAGCGCTGGCATAACGCTGGAAGAAAAAGGTCGCGAAATTTACGATATGTTTTTACGCGTTGCGTCGGGAGAAGAAACCAAGTCTGAACAACAAGGTCTCGGTGACTTCGAATTTGTACCATGGCAAATTGGAGCAACTATGTGATGATAAAGCTTCCTGTTCGATTGGTGGTCATTGGAGCCGGGTTGGTGGGTGAACGCCACGCAAAACTTGCTGCTGGTCATGAAGATTTTGAACTCGTGGCCATTGTTGATTCCAATCCGGATAGACAGAGATTAGCAGATGAACTGGATTGCCGGTTAATCAGCTCAATCGACGAGCTTGGTGCCGGAGAATGTGATGCAGCAATTGTAGCAACACCAACCAGTGATCACTTGCCTTCAGGATTAGCCTGTTTAAAAAATTCATGGCCTTGTCTTATCGAGAAACCGATAACTGACACGCTAGCGAGTGCTTACAAATTGCATTCTGCATTTGCTGCAGAAAACGTTCCTTTGTTGGTGGGCCATCATCGTCGTTACCACCCCAGCGTTATTGAGGCCCGACGCATGATGGATGAAAGAGAATTGGGTGATCCGGTCATGGCTTCTATCATTTGGGCCGTTCGTAAACCGGACGATTATTTTCGACAAGGCGCTTGGCGTTTGAACAAAGATGGTGGGCCGTTGCTGATCAATTTCATCCATGAAGCCGATCTTATGTTGAATATTCTCGGTCCAGTTAGCGATGTTCAGGCTATAGTTTCGTCAAACATACGGGGTGGTTCTGTGGAGGATACGGCTGCGATACTGCTGAGATTTGAAAGTGGGTTGTTGGCAACGGTGGCACTAACTGATGCTGCGCTCACACCTTGGAGTTTTGAGGGCGCAAGCAACGAAAACCCGAATATAGCCGACACTGGTGTGTGCCCTTGGCGGATCGGATGCACGAATGGCGCCTTTGAGTTTCCGAAATTGAAAATCTGGAGCGATGCGAAAAACCGAGAAGGGGATTGGTCTCGCAGTCTTCGCGAAACTGAAAGGCCGACCAAAACCGTCAATCCACTACATGAACAATTGAGCCATTTCTCAGCTCTTGTTCGTGGCGAAGTCAAAGAGCCAATGGTAAGAGGAAGTGACGGACTGAACGCACTTCGATTGGTTCAAGCCATTCAAGAAGCCGTTGAGACTGGGTGCCTAGTTTCAATGAACACATATTATGACAACTCTCATAAAGTGGCATAGACCACGAAATGATGAGTAATTGGGAGAAATAGAATGAGTAAACCATCAATAGGTTTTATCGGCATCGGTCTAATGGGGGCAGCCATGTGTAACCGTTTGTTAGATCAGGGTTATAACCTAACCACCATCGCCAATCGCTCACGTGAGCGGGTTGATCAATTGGTGTCGCGCGGGGCAGCAGAAGTTACCACTGCTCGAGAAATTGCTCAAGCAAGCGATATTGTCATGTTATGTGTCGATACCTCCGCTTCAGTTGAATCGCGCATGTATGGTGATGATGGTGTGATTGCGGGTATGAGAGATGCAGCAGTTGTAATTGATTTTGGCACGTCGCTTCCTGCATCAAGCCAAGCCATTGGTGAAGATGTGTTAAAGGCAGGAGGAATTTTCCTTGATGCACCTTTGGGTCGCACACCAGCCCACGCTCTAGACGGTCTTTTGAATATCATGTGTTCTGGCGACAAGGCCGGATATGATCGTGTTGAACCCGTGTTGAAAGATGTTGGTGAAAACGTTTTTCATCTTGGAGAGTTGGGGACGGGGCACACTATCAAGTTGCTCAACAATTTCTTTGCACAAACCTGCGCCAATGCCATGGCTGAGGCTTTTGTGATGGCCGACAAAGCGGGTGTCGACCGTCAAAAGGTCTATGATGTTATGTCTGCAGGGCCAGGCCATTCGGTTATCATGGATTTTGTCAAAGACTACGCCATTGACGGAAATCCGGACAATATGGCTTTCTCCATTCGCAATGCGCGAAAAGACATTGGGTACTACGCAGCGATGGCAGAAAGTCTGGGTGTTGAAAGTATCATGGTGACTGGCGCGCGCCAAGCATTCGGATTGTCTATGGCACATGGTCATGGTGATAAATATGTACCCCAGCAAGTTGATTTCTTTGAGGAGCTTTTTGAAACCAAATCGCCAAAACCAAGTACTTAGAATTCTATGGCAGGTTTTGTACCGAAGGCGGTAGAAGATAAGCCGCTGTTAGGCATTGGTTTGATGTTGGCTGCCTATCTCTTGTTTTCATGCATTGATACAGGGTCAAAATGGCTTGCGCTTTTGGGCTTGCCTGCCTTGCAACTCTCTTTCATGCGTTACTTCGGACACTTCCTGATATCTTTTGGGTTAGTGTGCCGTGGTGGTTTTGATTTCAATAAATTATCTTGCGAAAAACCGCTGCTGGTTTTGATACGCGGCTTTTTGTTGATGCTTTCAACCATTTTAAATTTTATCGCGATCCGCTACCTACCGTTGACTCTCACAGCGACAATTTTGTTTTCCGCTCCGATCATCATTTGCGCCTTGTCATGGCCTTTGTTACGAGAAACCGTTGGCATCTTTCGGTGGTCTGCGATTGCTTTGGGGTTTGTTGGTATTGTAGTGGCTATTCGCCCCTTTGATGACAGTTTTCATTGGGCTGTGTTTTTGTCACTTGGCGGCGCGTTTTGTTTCGCACTCTATTCCATCATAACGCGCAAACTCTCCGGCGTTGTTGCTGCGGATACGATGCAGTTTTATTCTGGGGCTGTTGGAACCTTTTGCCTTTTACCTTTTGCTTTTTTTGAGTGGCAAAGCCCCTCAGGAGGGCTTCAATGGACGGTTTTATTTGCATTGGGTTTCTTTGGTTGGGCCGGGCATCAGTTTCTAACCAATGCGATGGGATTCGCCCCGGCCAATTTGTTGATGCCTTTTGGTTATTCCTTCATTCTTTATATGACTGTTTGGAGTTATTTCCTGTTTGACAACTTGCCAGATCATTGGACCATTACAGGTGCTGCAATTATCATTTTAGCTGGACTGATTATCTGGTTCCGCGAAGGAAAACTCTACCGTGCCCGTTTGGCAAAATAGATTGAAAAGACGTAGCTATTCAGATAATTCATACTCGGCTTTGGTATGTGGACTTGTCCCGCTTTAATTCCGCATCCGGTTCTCGTTTGAGCTGATTTTTGTTCGAATTTAACGGGTGACATTCCTCTTATTGCTGAGTGTCTGTGGCGGGTGTTGTAGAAACCTCTTCTCGACGATGTAAACATCGACTGTCAGGCAGTGATCGATATATTGGCAGAGGGCCGTGGTGACTTGGTCGCACGCCTATCAAGTGTCCCGCCAAACGAGTACCACCTTCAATGTTTTGAAGAACGCCTTAACCGCAGCATTGTCCCAGCAGTTAGCCTTGCGGTTCATCAAAATAACATTGGTAGATAGTGGCTACCTCGCTAGGATATACCACCAAGGGTCGTTCGTCCGCCAATGCCGTATTGACGTGGTATTAATCCAACCTAAGCTGCAAAGCTTCGATTTCAATCAAAAATTTCTCCAAGACCAATTGCTGTCGAGATCATGGGGTTCATGCCGAGAGGGACGTCATAACACGTGCACAATTTTCTTCACTATTGTCGCTCTCTTCGATCTCTGAAGAGATGGTTTCAATATGCTCATTACGTCAATGCTAATCGTTTCGAAGGTAGAACAGAATGGCATGCATACGAGGGGATATTTCATTTTGGCGTTGTTCCAGAATAACATCAAACGAATTATTCAAAGCACGAAGTCCCCAGTGGGTTTGTGGTGTCTTGTTCAATCAGAAACGCTCGTGTCTGATTGATAGTCGCCATTTTGTTCGACACTAACCTCGAACGTTTTTCATTTCTAGGCCTGTCTCACATCTTCTAGAATATCCTAAACAATCAAAACCAATTGTCGGATGATATGCATGCGCGGATTAAGATCGATCACCTACTTGTTAAAAGGTGGTGACAGATTAACATTGTTATGTTTAGTAACAATCTACAAAATATGTATATCATTTTTATGGTCGTTTCTGGGAGAGTCGGGAGATCAACCATAAAGCTGACCCGTATAAAAACTTTAACCTTGTCAAATGGGAGGAACCGAAATGACAAAGAGAACAACAGCAATCAAGACGGTAATGAGTGCAGCTTTGGGTGCGATGCTTGCAAGCACAGCTCAAGCACAAGAAGTCACGCTGAAGATGCATCAATTCCTTCCCGCCCAAGCAAATGTACCCAAACTGGTCCTAGATGTTTGGGCCGATAAAGTTCAGGAAACATCGGGCGGTAAAATCAAGATTGATCGCTTTCCTTCTATGCAATTGGGTGGCAAACCGCCTGAGCTGATGGACCAAGCGGTTGATGGTGTTGCTGACATCGTATGGACTGTAGTTGGTTACACACCTGGACGTTTTCCAACGACCGAAGTTTTTGAACTTCCGTTTCTCGTTGAAGACGCTCGTGCTGCGTCATGTGCATACTCAAAGATGTTCGATGAGCACATGAAAGATGGCGAATTCAAAGATCTAAAAATTCTCGGCACTTGGGTTCACGGGCCTGGTATGTTCCACACGAATGAACCTGTCGAAAAACCTGCTGATCTACAAGGGATGAAAATTCGCGGTGGATCGCGTTTGGTAAACCAACTGCTGACACGTGCGGGAGCAACGCCTGTCGGCATGCCTGTTCCAGCCGTTCCTGAAGGTTTGTCGAAAGGGGTTATCGACGGGACAACAATCCCTTGGGAAGTAACAACAGCATTAAAGGTTCCGGAACTGGTTGAAAATCATACAGAATTTAAAGGACCAGCTCTTTACAATCTGACCTTCGTTTTAGCTATGAACAAGCAGAAGTATGAAAGCTTATCTGCTGAGATGAAGAAAGCGATTGACGACAATTCGGGATTGAAATTTTCTGTTTTTGCCGGTGGTGTTCAGGCAGATGCTGATGGTCCTGCGCGCAAAATTGCTGTCGACAATGGAAACAACATCGTCACCGTGACAGATACGTCCGAATGGAAAAAATTGGTTGAACCGATCTACGGACAATGGGTTGCTGACATGAAAGCCAAAGGTATCGATGGTCAAGCGCGTATCGATCAGGCCAAAAGCTTGATGAGTGGTGAATGCAAGGGCATGACTGCCAAGCTGTAATTCAAATGTAAGGCCGCAGGGCATGTGTGTTGCGGCCTTTTGCTTTGGTTTTATTCATGTTTCGATTTGTTCATAATTTGGCGCGCTTGTTTGCGTTGCTCGGCGGTTTTGTCCTCGCTGGGTTGATCGTTTTGACCTGCTTGTCGATTGCGGGACGATCCATAAATTCAATATTACACAGTGGTTTTCTACAGTCGGTTGCGCCAGATACTGCATCGCTTTTTTTGGCTTCGGGTGTAGGGCCTATCAACGGCGACTTTGAATTGGTTGAAGCAGGAATGGCGTTTACGATCTTCGCATTTTTGTCTCTTTGTCAGTTGAACGGGTCTCACGCATCCGTTGATATTTTTACTTCAAGTCTAGGGCCGCGGGTTCAACAATGGTTACGAACGATCATTGAGATCGTATTTGCTGCGATATTGGTTTTGATTGCTTGGCAACTGTTTGAAGGAATGGAAAGTAAACGACGTTCTGGCCAGACGTCCTTTCTGCTGGAAATGCCAGTTTGGTGGGCATACGCCACAAGCCTCTTGGCATGCGCTGTCGCAACATTTGTTGCTGTCTATGTCGCGGTTGCGCGCATTATAGAACTCACCACTGGCCGTTTAATATTGCCTCCTGAAATGGAGGCAAGCCATTGAGTGATCTTATGATCGGGCTGCTATCGTTCCCAGCTCTTCTAGGTCTTATATTTCTGCGCGTACCAATTGGTCTTGCCATGTTTTTGGCTGGATTGGTCGGTCTGCTGATTGTTACTGGAGACACGACACTTCCATTTGCTCGGCTTAAGTCGGAAACCTACGGAACGTTTTCGAATTACTCACTTTCTATCGTGCCAATGTTTTTGCTGATGGGACATTTTGCGACGCTCGGTGGAATGAGCCAAGCGCTGTTTAAGGCTGCAGAAAGTTGGCTTGGCCACCGCAAAGGTGGCGTTGCAATGGCGGCCGTTGGTGCCTGTGCTGGCTTTGGTTCAATCTGTGGGTCTTCATTGGCGACTGCTGCAACCATGAGCCGTGTGGCGTTGCCCGAATTGAAGGCCTATGGATATGCAGGTGGCTTTTCAACAGCCACATTGGCTGCGGGGGGGACGCTTGGGATTTTGATACCCCCGTCTGTGGTTCTCGTTATCTATGCCATCCTCACCGAGCAAAATATTGCAAAACTGTTTCTTGCAGCATTTATTCCCGGGATTCTTGCCGCGCTGGGATATATGATCGCTATTTCAATCTATGTGCGCATCAATCCGGAATCTGCCGGCACGAGACCGAGAGTTGCCTATCTCGACCGTCTTAGAACCATTGTTGATGTTTGGCCCGTACTTATTGTTTTCTTTTTGGTTGTCGGCGGCATCTATTTGGGATGGTTCACCCCAACAGAAGGAGCTGCTGTTGGCGCTTTAGGAACAGGACTGATTGCTTGGTTCTCAGGTGGATTAAACCGCGCGTCTTTGTCAGAGAGTTTTTACACCACAGCGCGATCATCAGCGATGATCTTCTTCATTGTTTTAGGTGCGGCTTATTACAATGGCTTTCTGGCGTTGACCCAATTGCCTCAAGAAGCCGCTGCGTGGGTGGGAGAGAGCGGATACAGCCCCTGGTTGATATTGATTGGTGTATTGATCTTTTACCTATTGCTCGGTTGTCTGATGGACAGTTTGAGTATGATCTTACTGACGATCCCTATCTTTTGGCCGATCATTCAGGAACTTGATTTTGGTCTTGTGTCGATGATCGACCTGCAATCTGCTAAGCTTGATGAATTGATCGCAAGCGGCAAGCAGCTTCCGCAAGCACTTGTTTCCGAAGCACAAGGTATTCTTGCCAGCGGTCAGGAACTGACCAGAGAACTCACGAGGGAATTAGGTCTTCGCGGTGTTACAAAGGGTGCACTCAGTCGATTAAACACCGAACAAGTTGCCATCTGGTTCGGTATCCTTGTGCTGATTGTGGTTGAAGTTGGACTTATCACGCCGCCGGTTGGAATGAATCTATTTGTCATCAATGCGGTAGATCGAGCGACTCCTATCGTCGAAACATACAAAGCAGTTGTCTATTTTGTAGCTTCTGACCTTATCCGCGTCGCCGTTCTTGTGGCGTTTCCTTTCATCACACTGGCGCTTTTGCCTTGGTAGTTGTCTTTTTCAGGAGACTTAAATATGGAAATTGACGGTTCGAATTCTGTTGTTGTTGGAGGTGCAAGTGGTCTTGGTGAGTCAACAGCTCGCTATTTTGCTGATAAAGGATCAAACGTAACAATTCTAGATTTCAACGGCGAAAAGGCTGCCCAAGTTGCAGCTGAAATCAGCGGTTATTCTCAGCAATGTGATGTTGCCGAGGAGGAATCTGTTGCAGCAGGTATTACATCGGCCATGGCTCGATTTGGGGAAGCACCCAGAATTGTCATCAATTGTGCGGGCATAGGTGTCGCAGCCAGAATTGTGGGGCGTGAAGGTAAAGTATCTACCCCACTGTTTCGTCGTGTAATCGATGTCAATTTGATTGGCTCATACAACGTCATGACTTATGCGGCGCAAGGTATGATGGATTTACCCGAACTGGAAACCGGGGAACGGGGCGTAATCATCAATACATCGTCTGCAGCATACGAAGATGGCCAATTGGGGCAGGCGGCCTATGCAGCTTCAAAGGGCGCGATCGCGTCCATGTGTCTTCCCGCTGCCCGCGAGTTTGCAAAGCTCGGCATTCGGGTCATGGCGATCGCACCAGGTCTCTTCAACACCCCCATGATGGAAGGTTTGCCAGAAGAGACTGTTGATCAGATTACAGCAAATATACCATTTCCTCACCGCCTTGGAGCGCCGCATGAATTCGCTCAAATGGCGGGGGATATTGTCGAAAATCCATATTTGAACGGCACAACCATCCGATTGGATGGTGCGGTGCGACTGCCACCGAGGTGAATGTATGACTTTAATAAATAGAGAGATCGACGGTTCTATCGCGACGATCACTATGAACCGTCCTGACAAGCGAAATGCCATGTCAGATGCATTTATTGCACAATTAGAAGCTGCCTTTTCATCACTTCCCGACGCCGTGCGCGTTGTCATACTCACTGGTGCCGGAGGGCATTATTGCTCCGGACTGGACTTGGCTGAACATGTCGAAAGAAGTGCTGAAGAAGGAATATATCATTCGCGAAATTGGCACCGAATTCTGGACTTGATTCAATTCGGTGGAAGGCCTGTCGTGAGCGCAATGTCAGGTGCGGTTATCGGCGGCGGTCTTGAAATAGCCGCCGCTACGCATGTACGCATCGCCGAACCTTCAACCATTTTTCAACTGCCTGAAGGCCGACGTGGAATTTTTGTTGGTGGTGGTGCAACTGTGCGTGTTGGTCGAATTCTCGGACCTGACCGCATGACTGAAATGATGCTGACTGGCCGGAAATACAATGCGGACGAGGGGCAAGCATTGGGTTTGGCGCATTATTCAGTTGGTGAAACCGAAGCGATGGAGCTTGCCAAAGAACTTGCTGGTAAAATTTCAAGAAATGCACCTTTGTCAAATTACTTCATGGTGCAAGCCTTGGCTCGAATTGGAGACATGTCTCAAGCTGACGGGCTGTTCACAGAGAGTCTTTGTGCGGCTTTGAGTCAAACGACACCTGACGCCGAAGAAGGTTTAAAGGCATTCCTAGAAAAGCGAGTGCCCAAATTCCGATGAGTGAAGCAAAGGACAGCAACCTACGTGAATTAACTGGTTATCTTTTGCGTCGCGCTATCAGTGCCAGTATGCCGGCAACAAACCGCTTGCTCGGCGAATTAGGTTTGCGCAGGACAACTTTCTCTGCGTTAACGGTTGTTGGCAACAATTCAGGTCTCAGCCAAAGTCAGCTTGCTAAAGTGCTATCTATTGAACGTCCCAACATTGTTAAGATCATTGATGAGCTAGAAAAGTCTAACTTGGTCGAACGACACCCAACACCGAATGACCGGCGAACCTATTCACTGTCAGCGACCAAGGCAGGTGTAATACTGCAAAAGCAAGCACAGTCTAGGCTGCAACAATATGAACAGCAGCTGACGCACGGTCTGTCACCTTCGGAGATTGAAGAGCTGCACAGAATGCTAAATTTGATCGAAGCCAATGCATCTGAAAAACCCCGGCAAGAGGAGGTGTCTTAGTGAGTACGAAGTATCGAAACCATCATGTAATTCGTGAGGATCTTCCCAATGGGAATATCTTGTTAAAATCAGGTGATCCGCTTGGGCAAGTGGCTGAACGCACGACCGACTGGTTAGATAATTGGGCAGAGAGAACACCTGATGCGATTTTTCTCGCAGAACGGTCTGGCGATGGGTGGCGTGAAGTCAGCTATGCTGATGCGCGTGATCAGGCGCTTGCAATTGCAAGTGGTCTAGCTGGTCTTGGCTTGGACCAATCAAAACCAATTCTGATTCTGTCTGGTAACAGCGTTGATCACGGATTGCTGGCGTTAGCCGCCCAATATGTTGGCGTCCCAATAGTGCCTTTGCCCGAACAGTATTCACTTATTTCGGCTGCGAGAAACCAGATAGACTTAGCTGCTTCAATGATACAACCCGGCGCAGTTTTTGCTGAAGATGCTAATGTATTTTCTGAAGCTTTAGGACGTGAAGTTTTCGACAATGTTCATAAGATAAGTAGCAGTGGTGGTGGTCCAGATATTCGCTCTCTAGAAACATTGAAGAAGATGGAGAACGATATTTCGTTTGATATGGCACGGGTCAATCATGACTCGGTTGCTAAAATTCTAATGACATCGGGGTCGACATCAGCTCCAAAAGGTGTTCCCACAACTCATCGTATGATGTGTGTCAATCAAGCTCAGATAGCTCACGCACTGCCTTTCCTTGTTGATCATCCGCCTTTGATTGTCGATTGGTTGCCTTGGAACCACGTATTTGGAGGATCACACAACTTCAATCTGATGCTTGCAAACGGCGGGGCGCTCTATATCGATGGTGGTAAACCAACGCCTCAACTTGTCGGTCAGACACTGGAAAACCTGCGCCTGAAAACAGGCACAATGGCATTCAATGTTCCTGCCGGGTTTGCCATGATCCGCGATGAATTGCGCAAGGATAAAAATTTACGTCGACGCTATTTCGAGAGCCTTGATATGCTTTTTTATTCGGGTGCCAGTCTGCCTCAAGATGTTTGGGCTGACCTAGAAGACATGGCGCGAGAAGTTCGTGGTGATATGCCATTGTTTACGTCTTCTTGGGGACTGACTGAAACAGCTCCGGCAGTGCTTCTCCAACATCAACCGACCGACAGGTCAGGTGTGATTGGTGTTCCTTTGCCGGGCGTTGATATTAAACTGATACCCGATGCCGACAATAGATGCGAAGTTCGCGTCAAAGGTCCAAATATATTTTCAGGTTATTGGGATAACCCCGAAGTCACGGCAAAGGCCTTTGACGATGAAGGCTATTTCATAACTGGCGATGCCATGAACTTCGTAAAGTGGGATGATCCAAATTTGGGTTTGAAGTTTGATGGTCGGATTTCTGAAGAATTCAAACTTCTTTCAGGGACATGGGTACGTGCCGCTGGTTTGCGTTTGTCTTTGATCGCCGAGCTAAAAAACGTCGCCTCAGACATCGTTATCACTGGCGCAGACCGAAATGATATCGGACTTTTCGTCATTCCAACGGCGTTGACCCGGGAAGCGAATGATCTGTCAGAAGACAATGGAGCAATTGTGAGTCTTTCCATCGCAGACAAACTGCGTGAGGCACTTGGAAACATTGGTGGTTCAAACTCAACCCGCATCGCGCGCGCTATGGTTCTTTCGGAACCACCATCTATTGCGGACGGAGAAATCACAGCAAAAGGCAATCTCAACAATCGCAAAATTTTAACACGCCGGAAAGTCTTACTAGAGCGTCTTTATGATGACACTGATCCGGCGACCATTCTAATTGGAACTGCTGCCAAATGATTGATCTTGAAAAAATTCGCGCTGTCGACATTCACACCCACGCGGAAGAGCCCTGTGGGTGTCATGCAGATGACGGTTACGATGAATTGCAATCCACAATGGCGAAGTATTTTCGTGCACCATGGGAACATCCGCCAACGATCGCTGAAACGGCTGTTCATTACCGCGAACAAAACATTGCTGCGGTAATCTTTCCAGTCGATGCAGAACGAGAGACGGGCTATCGACGCTACTCCAATGATGAAGTTGCCGAACAAGTTGCTCAGAACAGTGATGTGTTGATTCAGTTCGCGTCCATTGATCCGTGGAAAGGGAAAATGGGAGTGCGTGAAGCACGTCGATTGATCCGCGAATACAAAGTCAAAGGATTTAAGTTTCATCCGACCATGCAAGGCTTTTTCGCCAATGATCGAATGGCTTATCCGCTCTACGAGGTTTTGCAAGAAGAAGGTTGTATTGCATTGTTCCATACGGGCCAGACGGGCGTTGGTTCTGGGATGCCTGGTGGCAATGGTATGCGGTTGAAATATTCAAACCCGATGACAATGGACGATGTGGCTGTTGATTTCCCTGATTTAAAAATCATTCTGGCTCATCCATCGTTTCCTTGGCAGGAGGAGGCGCTGGCAGTCGCGCAACACAAGCCGAATGTTTACATCGATTTATCCGGTTGGTCGCCGAAATATTTTCCAGAAATTTTGGTGCGTTACTGCAATTCAATCTTACGTAAAAAAGTTATTTTCGGGTCAGATTGGCCAATGATTTCTCCGGAACGTTGGTTGGCTGACTTTGAAAAAATCGGGATCAAAGACGAATTGCGTCCTGACATCATCAAAAACAATGCGGCTCGTTTGTTGGGGTTGATGGACTAAATTGAATGTTTGGGAGGACATGATTATGGATGGAAATGCAGCACATTGGTTTGTTGACCGTCACCTCAATGAAGGGCGCAGTAAAAAAACCGCTTTTCATGAGGCTTGGGACGGTGGTCGTGAATTGTCCTACGGCGACTTGGCATTTGGATCGGGCGTTGTAGCGTCTGCATTTGATGCCACTAGTATTTACCGCGAAGAACGGGCAGCAATGTTCGTACTGGATCAGGTTGAGTTTCCATTGATTTTTTGGGGCGCTTTGAAAAGTGGTGTGGTGCCAGTCGGGTTGAATACACTGCTTGCCACTGACGTTTATCGAACGATACTCAATGACAGTCGCGCAGCTATCGCTTTTGTTTCGAGTGAACTGTTAAATGTGGTGTTACCGGCTGTAAAAGATTCCAAATATATCCGCAAAGTCGTGGTCATTGGTGGCGATACTCCTGACGGCACAATGTCTTGGGACGAATTTGTTGGAAATTCCAAACCGCGAGAAACTGTTGAGTGCAGTGGTGATGAAGTAGCGTTTTGGCTCTATTCATCGGGCTCAACGGGCGCGCCGAAAGGAGTTAGACATGTTCACAATGCTCTTCGTTGCACATGTGATACTTTTGGATCTCAAGTTCTCAATATTTGTGAAGACGATTTAGTTTTTTCTGCTGCCAAATTGTTTTTTGCTTATGGCTTGGGAAATGGGATGTCATTTCCCATGGCAGCTGGAGCAACTGCATTGCTGTTCAATGGACGTCCAACGCCAGATTCAGTAAGCGATATTCTGGCCACTTATAAACCAACAATTTATTGCGGTGTTCCAACTTTATATGCTGCGATGATTCACAAATGGCAGGCGGAAGGAAAACATCCAGATGCTCCTCTTCGTACGTGCATTTCGGCAGGTGAGGCTTTGCCGGCTGAAATAGGCCGTAAATGGAAAGATATTTGGGGGGTAGATATTGTTGACGGTGTTGGTTCTACGGAGATGTTGCATATCTTTCTTTCCAACAGACCTGACGATGTTGAATATGGCACTTCAGGGACCGCCGTGCCGGGATATGAAGTTCGCTTGGTGGATGAAAATGATGCTGATGTTGGCGTCGGTGGCATCGGTGAATTGTTGGTAAAAGGTGGATCTGCCGCCTCTGATTATTGGAACCAGCGTGACAAATCTCGAACCACATTTGAAGGGGAGTGGACGCGCACCGGCGATAAGTACGAACTCCTAGGGTCTGGTCGTTTTACTTACTGCGGCCGAACAGACGACATGTTCAAAGTTTCTGGAATTTGGGTCAGTCCCTTCGAAATTGAACAAGCGCTGATTGAATATCCTGCTGTTTTAGAAGCTGCAGTCGTGGCGTATCGGGACGATGATGATTTGGAAAAACCCAAAGCGTTTGTCGTTCTAAAAGATGGACAGAACGAAGCTACTTTGGACGGTTTAAAGGATTTCATCAAAGACAAAATTGGTAAGTGGAAATATCCGCGCTGGGTCGAAATCGTTGATGATCTGCCAAAGACGGCAACAGGAAAAATTCAACGATTTAAATTGAGAGAGCCCGTATGAGTAACAATTGGATATCATCCGGAAAACTGATTGCTGATAATAAATCGCTTGAATACGCTTGTTGGGGTCCATCGCCGGATGAAGCGCCAACGATCATCTTATTGCATGAAGGGCTTGGTTGTGTCGCATTGTGGCGCGATTTTCCTGAAAAATTGAGTGACGCTACGGGGTTCGGTGTTGTTGCTTATTCGAGGGCAGGATATGGCCAATCAGATCTTGCTAATCTACCACGGCCAATGGACTATATGACCCAAGAAGCAATTCATGTTCTTCCTGATGTGCTTGAACATATCAGTTTTCAGCGCGGTGTGCTCGTTGGGCACAGCGATGGTGCGACTATTGCAACAGTCTATGCTGGCGGTGTTTCCGATATGCGCGTGCGCGGCGTAGTTGCAATGGCTCCCCATTTCTTCACAGAAGAAATGGGATTGAACACAATTGTCGAAGCCAAAACTGAATTCGAAATGGGAGATATGCAAGAACGCATGGGCAAATACCATCGAGATCCAAAGCATACATTCCAAGGATGGAACGATGCATGGCTCGATCCTGCTTTTAAATCATGGGATGTTGCAGACTCCATTGACCACATTCGCATCCCAATGCTGGCCATTCAGGGTCGTCAGGATCAATATGGCACGTTGGCGCAAATTGAAGAGATGGAAACGCGATCTTACGCGCCGGTGAATGTTGCAATCTTCGATAACTGCCGACACGCACCTTTTGTAGACCAAGAACAAAAAACGCTCGCCGCAATTACTTCGTTTTGCACTCAGCTTGAACGGATAGAAGCGGTTAAAGTCGAGACCACTTGATGGGTTCAAAAGAGTTTCAACCCAGTCACGCCTATATTCCGGGACTTAATAAGCGCCATGCAGAAGGTCTTTTTGACCATATCCGGGACACAGCCAAATCAGGCATGTCAGCAAAGGTTTTGGCCCAGAGTGAAGCATTTCAAACGGGCCTGCGGTTTATCGAAGAGCAATATTTTTGGGAAGCTCATGAGGTACTTGAGCCTGTTTGGATGTTGCTTGAGAAATTCAGTGATGAGCGTCATTTCGTTCAAGGCCTTATTCAATTGGCAAATGGTTTGCTAAAAATGCGTATGAATCGCCCGAAGGCGGCGCATCGTTTGGCCATTATTGCGCTCAGTCTTGTAAGTCTTGGGAAAGCTGAATTTGTAATGAACGTGAAACGAGAAGATTTCATTCTTAAAATAAGAGAATTGGAACATAATTCAAAATTGCAATATAATGCATGATTTTTTCTAATTTGGAATTAATTCATTAAAATGTTGTTTTAATACAATAATATTTTGCTTTATTTTGCATATTTTGATTTACCGGCATTTTCTAAACCTCTAAGATTTATCAAAGTCGCATCTAAGAGGTTTCCAATGACCAAGGTAATTGATTTTCAAACCGATCCCACAAAATATCGCCACTGGCGGGTGGAGTATGATGGTCCAATTGCTAACCTGATCATGGATGTGGATGAGAATGGCGGGCTCTTTGAAGGATATGAGTTAAAGCTCAACTCTTATGATCTCGGTGTAGACATTGAACTCAATGACATTGTTCAACGTATGCGTTTCGAGCATCCGGAAGTAAAAGTTGTCGTGATGCAATCCGGCAAGGACAAAGTATTTTGTGCCGGTGCCAACATTCGAATGTTGGGTGGCGCTGCTCATTCTCACAAAGTCAATTTCTGTAAGTTCACAAATGAAACTCGCAACGCATTTGAAGCCGCGGAATTCGACAGCGACCAGAAATATATTGCAGCCGTCAAAGGTGCTTGCGCAGGCGGTGGATACGAATTGGCGTTGGCTTGCAATCACATCATGCTCACTGATGACAGCACCTCGGCGGTCGGTTTGCCCGAGGTTCCGCTTCTGGCTGTTCTTCCGGGAACTGGGGGTCTGACGCGCGTAACGGACAAGCGCAAAGTGCGTCGCGATTTGGCTGATGTCTTTTGCTCCATAGAAGAAGGGGTTAAAGGACAACGTGCCAAAGATTGGCGTTTGGTTGATGAAGTCATTGCAAATTCAAAATTCGAGGAAACAGTTCAAGAACGTGCAAAAGAATTCGCGGATGCTTCTAACAAGAGTGAAATCGCAAAGGGTGTTGAGTTTGGACCTCTTGATCGCGCAATCGGCGAGAACGATCTGATTTATTCGTTGGTTGAAGTCGAGATAGACCGCGTAGGACGGAAAGCGACGATAACACTCAAAGGCCCGCAAGAAGATGCACCATCCGATATGGATGCTTTTCAAGCGCAGGGCGATCAAGCTTATATGCTGCGCCTATGTCGTGAACTGGAAGACACGATTTTGCATCTGCGCCTTAACGAGATGGAAGCAGGTCTGTGGGTGTTCAAGACCCAAGGAGACTCTGAGATATTTGCTGCTCACGAGAAGCTTCTGGCCGACAATGCGGATCATTGGCTGGCCCATGAAGTTCGTCAGTATTGGAAGCGCACACTAAAGCGTGTTGATGTAAGTTCTCGTTCGCTGGCTGCATTCGTTGAGCACGGTTCTTGTTTTACAGGTGTTCTTGCTGAACTTCTGTTTGCGGTCGATCGTACGTACATGATGGAAGACGAGTTCGAAGGTGACAACCGTCCAACAGCTACCATCACTTTAACCGAATCTAACTTTGGTCCGTATCCGATGGGCAATGATTTGACCCGACTGCAAACACGTTTTTTGGGTGAGCCGGAATGTGTGGACTCAGCCAAAGAAAAAATCGGTGAAACGCTTGAAGCTGAAGAAGCTAGCAAAATGGGTCTCGTAACGATGATACTCGACGACATCGATTGGGAAGATGAAGTGCGCATATTTATGGAAGAGCGCGCAAGTTTCTCACCCGACGCTATGACGGGAATGGAAGCCAACTTGCGCTTTGCTGGCCCTGAAACAATGGAAACCAGAATTTTTGGGCGCCTGACAGCCTGGCAAAATTGGATATTCAACCGCCCCAACGCTGTGGGCGAAGACGGCGCACTGCAACGCTACGGGACTGGTGTACGTGGCGATTACAACATGGAACGTGTTTAGCACCCGTTACGGCAAAATGAGTGCTTTCCGCGCTGAAACGATTTACCAAGGAGAAGACCATGCAAGACCTGTTGAGTGTAAACTATGACACCAAAATCCCGAACAATGTCGGTTTGAGTGAAGACCGCAAAGTACTGAAAGCTTTGGAAAAATGGCACCCGGGTTACATCAACTGGTGGAACAAACTCATCCCTCAAAATTTCCAAGAATCAATGGTTTACTTGCGTACTGCTGTATCCGTGGACCCAAAAGGGTGGGCGAAGTTCGACTACGTGAAAATGCCCGATTATCGTTGGGGCGTGCTTCTGGCACCACAGGTTGAAAATCGCATCATTCCCTTTGGTGAACATGCGGGAAAGCCCGCTTGGCAGGAAGTGCCGGGGGAATATCGCAATATGCTCAAGCGCTTGATCGTTATTCAGGGTGACACCGAGCCGGGGTCTGTTGAACAGCAACGTTTCTTGGGTCTCACTGCACCTTCGCTTTACGATATGCGTAATTTGTTTCAGGTGAATGTGGAAGAAGGGCGCCATCTTTGGGCAATGGTCTATTTGTTGCAAAAATATTTTGGCAAAGATGGCCGCGAAGAAGCCGATGATTTGTTGCGTCGTTCGTCCGGTTCAGAAGATGCACCACGTATGTTGGGCGCTTTCAACGAAGAAACACCCGATTGGTTGTCTTTCTTCATGTTCACATATTTCACCGACCGTGACGGAAAAATGCAGCTTGAGTCTTTGGCACAATCAGGATTTGACCCGATGTCGCGGACCTGTCGCTTTATGCTTACGGAAGAAGCGCATCACATGTTTGTAGGTGAAACCGGTGTAGGCCGGGTCATTCAGGCAACGTGTGAGGCGATGAACAAAGCCGGTATTACCGATCCGTACGATATCGGCCGTGTGCGCGATCTGGGAGTTATTGATCTACCAACCATTCAGAAAAAGTTGAACCTGCATTATTCCTTGTCACTGGATCTATTTGGTCAGGAAGTTTCCACTAACGCTGCTAATGCATTTAACGCCGGTGTTAAAGGGCGTTATATGGAACAAAGGATCGATGACGATCACAAGCTGCAAAACGACACCTATAAAGTTCGCAATGTCGTGGATGGTAAAATTGTTGAGGAAGAGGTTCCTGCTCTGACAGCAATTAATATGCGCCTGCGTGATGATTATATCCGTGACGCATCTGGCGGAATTGGACGCTGGAATAAAGCGATCGAAAAAGCGGGCGTGAACTTTAAACTTGTGCTGCCGCACGAAGCATTCCACCGCCAGATTGGTGTTTTCTCATCCATCAAAGCAGATATGGATGGAAACGTGATTTCCGATGCCGAATGGACAGTCAGCGAAGGCAAATGGTTGCCGACCCGTGAAGATGGAGCATATATCGAGTCGCTCATGGTACCTTGCTATGAGCCGGGTAAATACGCGCGTTGGATCGCTCCACCAAAGGTCGGTATCGACAATAAGCCGGGCGACTTCGAGTATGTAAAATTACACATGGCCTAACGCACGCTATTAGGATGGAAGGACTTGTCATTCCTCCACTTTGATCGGGTTAATAATTCAACGGGAGACGTGATGTTGATAGAACGAAAAGCTTTAAAGCCGCGTAGAGATTTTAAGATCGTGAAAGATAATTGTATCGGTTGTCCTGATTGCGAAGGTGTATGTGCTGAATATTTACACTTGATCCAATACCCAGAGGTAATGGCTGGAATTCGAGAGGCTCGCACGTGACAGGGCCACTCAAGCAGCATCTTATAGACCCGGAAATTTGTATTCGTTGCTACACGTGCGAAATGACTTGTCCCATTGAAGCTATTACCCACGATGACAACAATGTTGTCGTGGATGAATCAAAGTGTAATTTCTGCTTGGACTGCATTCCAGTCTGCCCCACTGGTTCAATCGATGAATGGCGAGTCGTTGATAAGCCGTATTCTTTAGATGAACAATTTGGTTGGGATGAACTGCCTGAACAAGGTGAAGTGACCCAACTCGAAATCGTAGATAGCGATACGACTGAAGGCGGTGATCCAATTGTTGCTTTGCTTGCGGAGGCTCATAGTGGAGCAGGGGGCAAAGCCAAGGCACCTGCATCAGCCAGTAAGCCTTCACTAAATCTCTACAATCTTGGGCATCCGGTCGAAGCTGTTGTGCAGGGCAATTATCGCCTGACCTCAGAAGAGTCTGAATCAGATGTGCGTCACATCATTCTTGATTTTCAAGGGACACCGTTTCCTGTTTTGGAAGGGCAGTCTGTAGGCATTATCGCTCCTGGAACAGATCAGGAAGGCAAACTTCATTTGCCACGCCTCTATTCGGTATCCAGTCCGCGTGATGGGGAACGCCCTGGTTATCACAACGTTTCACTGACTGTGAAACGTGACAATCCAGGAATATGTTCGAACTATCTTTGTGATTTACAGAAGGGTGACAAGGTTCAAGTCACAGGGCCATTTGGAGCAACCTTCTTGCTTCCATCTGACCCCAATGCGCGTTTGTTGATGGTCTGTACCGGCACTGGTTCTGCGCCAATGCGATCTTTCACAATGGCGCGGCAACGCACTGTTGGTGAAAAATCTGGCGGCATGGTTATGTTTTTTGGTGCCCGCACTCCTGACAGTCTTCCTTATTTCGGACCTCTGAAAAAAGTTCCTGAAACACTTCTCCAACAACATTTGGTGTTTAGCCGTATGCCAAATAATGAAAAGGAATACGTACAAGATCGAATGAAAGTGGAAGAAGATTTGATTGCTGAAATGCTCCAAGATGACAACACCCATATTTACGTCTGCGGATTGAAGACAATGGAAGATGGTGTTGAACACGCATTCACAGACATCGCGGAATCTTTTGGTCAACAATGGCGTACCTTGCGCGATTCGATGCGTGAAGATGGTCGCTATCACGTCGAAACATATTAATATGGAAGCGCGGTCAGTCGGTGCATTCGAACACGGAATCCGTGTCACATGGGGAGACTGCGATCCGGCAAAAATTGCCTATACTGGGCGACTGCCTTGGTTTGCTCTGGATGCAATAAACGCATGGTGGGAGAACAATTTAGACGGAGATGGTTGGTTTCAAATAGAGTTGGACCGAAACGTCGGCACTCCCTTTGTCCGGCTGGAAATGGACCTTATTTCTCCTGTCACACCCCGTTACGAATTGAAGTGTTATGTTTGGCCCGTGAAGTTGGGGGACACCTCAATCACCTTCAGGGTTGACGGCGAACAAGATGGAAATCTGTGCTTTTCATTCAGATCAGTAAGCGTTTTTACAATTGCTGATAAGTTTGAGAAGCAAGGGGTGCCGAAAGAGTTTCGGGAAACCATCGAGAGACACTTACCAGCTAGCAATTTGGTTGATGTCTAATGGCAGAAAACAAACTTCAATTTGATCATAAGTCAATCGCGGCAGTATCATCTGAAAACGATGCAGGGGTCTCTGCTCTCATTCGTTTGGTTGGCGAAAGAGTGAAGCAGGTTCGCAAGACATGCCATTTGTCTCGCAGAGAACTCTCTGAGCGATCCGGCGTGTCACCCCGCTATCTGGCCCAATTGGAAAGCGGGGAGGGGAACATATCGATCGGATTGTTACAGAAAGTGGCCGTCGCTCTTGATCAACCAATAGAAGCCTTTTTGCGTCAGGCAGCTTCACGTTCAGTGGAAGCAGATTACGTGGCATCGTTTTACAGGCGCGCAGATGCTGTAACACGCACACGGGTAATGGAAATTCTTGATCCAGATCGTATGCGTGAACAAAAGGCCGAACGTATTTGTTTGGTTGGGTTACGCGGCGCAGGAAAATCGACACTAGGTGCGCTTGTTGGGGAAAAACTGGGCTTGCCGTTTATCGAGTTGAACTCTGCAATTGAAGAACGAGTGGGCATCGCAATTGGCGAAATCATAGCACTATATGGCCAAGAAGGTTTCAGACAAATGGAGGCTGATACACTCGACGATATTATCGCCAACCATAAAAGAGCGATCGTAGCGGTTGCAGGTGGCATCGTCTCGGAAGACTCCACGTTTCAACAAGTGCTGGCTCGATTTCATACGATTTGGGTGAGAACAACACCGAGTGAACATATGGACCGTGTCAAAGCGCAGGGCGACACACGTCCTATGGCTGGCAATCCGCAAGCAATGATCCAACTTCGCGAAATTCTCAAAGCTCGGGAAGTGCTGTACGAACAAGCCGATTATGAACTCGATACCAATGGAAAGTCCGTGGTAGATAGCAAAACAGAGCTTCTGCACCTTCTTAGTTACAACGAAGTTATTGCTCTATGAGCGAATTGCAATCCCTGTCGCATCTGACGTGCACGATCGGAGTTTTTTATGGGAGATTTTGATGATGCAGACGTTCTATCTTTAGACAAAGAGCAGTGTATCAATCTCATTGGCAGTAGATTGTTGGCCAGATATTATGAGGCGGCTGATACAGTTTTCATGGACGGATCAACGCCTTGGGAAGTTGATGAGGCGATGGTAGAATTCGGTTTTTCCATGGGACCATTTGAAACGCAAGATTTGACGGGCGTGGATGTCTCCTATGAAATTCGCCAAAGCAACCCATCTTATGATTCTGGTAATCGTCGAAGAATTCCGCTGATTACTCGATTGTTAGAACTGGGCAAGCTCGGCAAAAAATCAGGTGCAGGCTGGTATCGTTACCCTGGCGGCGGAGGCAAGGTCGATGATCCCATTGTCGCTGATTTAGCCATTGAAGAATCTTATTTTGAAAAGCGTGAACGAGTAGATTATTCCGCCACGGAAATTTGTGAACGTTTGCTTTTTGCAATGATTCAAGAGGCTTGCGATATTCTGGATGCAGGAGTTGCACAAGGTACAGCCGATATTAATTTGGCTTCGATACAAATTTGCGGTTTTCCTAAATCAAAAGGAGGGGTGATGCAGTACGCTGGCACATTGGGTGCACAAACTCTCACCACTAAGTTTGCGGAGCTTGCAAAAGAAGATGCTGCGGTCTGGCGTATCAACCCAATGTCGCAGCGTTACATTGAAAACGGTTTCACACCCTCACAAACCAAAAGAACCTGACCAGGTTAAATGCAAGCAAGGTGAGTGCTTGCATTTTTCATACTAGGAATTGAAGCTCATGCAATATCACTTCAACGGTTTTATCTCAGGTGATCCAAGCATAAAGCCAGTTTCAGATGAAGCTCCAAAAGAGAGCGACAATGTTGATGTGCTTATCGTTGGTTGCGGCCCGGCCGGCCTGACACTCGCTTCTCAATTGGCGCAAATTGATGGAGTTTCAACTCGCATTTTTGATCAAAAGGCAGGGCCGCTTGAAGTAGGTCAAGCTGATGGCGTCGCTTGCCGTTCCATGGAAATGTTTGAAGCATTTGGGTTTGTCGAGAAAGTTTTAAAGGAATCCTATTGGGTCAACGAAACGTCGTTTTGGCGACCGCAAGCTGATGGAACTGACTTGGCGCGTGCTGATCGAATTCAAGATGTAGAAGACGACCTTTCGCACATGCCCCACGTCATTTTGAATCAGGCGCGTATTCATGACTTTTTTCTGGAGGTCATGCGCAATTCATCCGCTAGGTTAGAGCCAAATTACAACCGTCAATTTTCGAACATCCAATTCACTAACGACACGGATTACCCGCTCAAAGTTACTTTCGAATGCTTGGATGCTGACGACAAACAGGAAATCGTAAATGCGCGATATATGGTGGGATGTGACGGTGCACGAAGCGATGTACGCAAGTCGCTGGGTCTGAGATTAGAGGGAGAAGCAGCACGGCAACTTTGGGGGGTGATGGACGTATTGGCTGTGACTGACTTTCCAGATATCCGTTTGAAATGCGTAATCCAGTCTGCAGCGCAGGGTAGCATTCTCGTCATTCCGCGCGAGGGTGGTCACATGGTTCGTCTTTACATTGAATTGGATGAATTGCACGGCAATGAACGAGCATCAGATCGAAATGTGACCCCTGAATTACTCATTGAAAAGGCAAAGAGTATCATCGCGCCTTATTCTTTTGATGTGAAAGAGGTCGCTTGGTGGTCAGCTTATGAAATTGGCCAGCGGGTATGTAATCGATTTGATGATGTGGCTGATACCGATCGGGATACTCAATTGCCACGTGTTTTTATCGCCGGAGACGCCTGTCATACCCATAGTCCAAAAGCTGGGCAGGGTATGAACGTTTCAATGGCCGATGCCTTCAATTTGGGTTGGAAACTCGCATCAGTTATTCGAAACGAAGCACGACCCGAACTGCTGCACACTTACTCGCAAGAGCGCCAAACAAAAGCCGTTGAACTGATTGAGTTTGACCGTGATATGGCGCGTCTGTTCAGCGAAAAACCAAAAACTGCTGATGCGGCAAAACAATTTCAACGGTATTTCCAAAAACACGGGCGCTATACTGCAGGCGTTGAAACAACCTATTCACCCTCACATATTGTTGGCAATTCTCAGCATCAATCTCTTGCAGCAGGGCAGAAAATTGGCAAACGGTTCCACTCCGCACCAGTTATTCGTCTCGCAGATGCCAAACCTATAGAGCTTGCGGAGACGCTGGTCGCTGATGGGCGTTGGCGTTTGTTTGCATTTGCAGATCAATGTGACACCGGAAATGCACTCGGTAAAATCGGGAAATTGTGCGGGTATTTGGAATCTGATGCAAAATTATCAATTTCGGGCCTTGCTGGAGATGCGCAGGGCGAGGGCGGTACGATTGAGCTCAATGCAATTTTTCAGCAATCGCACAGAACCCTAAACCTAAGTCAAATGCCTGCACTTCTGTTGCCCCCTAAAGGGAAATATGGCCTTACAGATTACGAAAAAATGTTCTGCGTAGAGGCCAATAAGCACGGTGATATCTTTGATTTGCGCGGCATTGATCGAAAAGAAGGGGCTCTAATCATTGTGCGCCCTGATCAATTCATTGCTCAAGTTTTGCCGCTTGACGCGCATGCAGAGTTGCTGAATTTCTTCCGCAATATTTTTATGAAGGTATAATCGCCGATATAAATCATTGCTGAAAATAACTAGGGTGTGAACCTAATTCATTGATTTGAATTATTTGAGCCAATCAGATTCAAAGTCTCCGACACCGGAGGTTTTGATGGCTAGATTTGATCTAACTGACGATGAATGGGCGGTTATTGCGCCACTTCTTCCTGCACAAGGGCGTGGTCCCCGACGCAAAGGTGGTCGAAAAATTCTCAATGGTCTCTTTTACATTCTACGCTTCGAAGCGTCCTGGCGGGATCTTCCTGACCGATATGGTCCAAGAACAATGGTTTACAACCGCTATGTTCGATGGGGCGAGCGAGGTATTTGGCAAAGAATATTCGAAAGCCTTGCTCAAGAGTGTGAAGACGCCTTGGTTTTCATCGTTAAAGCTCACCATGCAGCGGCTGGGTCAAAAAAGGGGATTGGAAGAAAATATTGGACACCTCGCGACGGCGCTTCGCTTGTCTGCCCCGGCGGCTCACGCGGAGGCCGCACAAGAAAGGTTCACACGGCTGTAGATACCAAAGGACGTCCGTTACGACTTGCCATATCAGGTGGACAACTTCACGATAGCCTAATGATGGGGGCTTTCCTCGATTGGGAAATACCATCATCAACCATAGTTGCAGACAAGGCATATGGCAGCGCCAAGATCAGACAACAGATCGCCGATGAAGGCGCATTGGCTGTCATTCCATCTAAGAGTAGTGCTCGTGAGCCCATCCCGAATGATGCGAGACTCTACAGACATAGAAATGTTGTCGAACGTTTCTTTTGCAAAATGAAGGACAGGCGAAGACTGGCAACGAGGTTTGAGAAGAAAGCACAGAACTTCCTCTCAATGGTCCAGATAATCGCAATCAGGTGTTGGGCCAATTGAGTCCAAACCCTAGAAATGGTGCCCGGGGGCGGAATCGAACCACCGACACGCGGATTTTCAATCCGCTGCTCTACCCCTGAGCTACCCGGGCACTGGACACGTTGGACAACGTGTTTTGGAGGTATCCTTTCAAACCCAAAAAGTGTCTGAAAGCTTGCGTTGTATAGCCATCCGATTTTGTACTGTCCAGCCGATATTGGACTGCAAATACGAATTTATCTCAATTTGAGAATCTATCTTGATTCAATCCGGTACACTGGTGTCATCTTCGGCAGCACCAATTGCATAATTCCCATTCAGCCAAGCGCCAAGATCAAGGTTAGAGCATCGTTTAGAGCAAAACGGATAAGTGTCGCGAGAACTGAGTTTGGAACATTGAGGGCAGGGGACAGGTTTTCGCAGCGGCGTAATATTCTCAGTTTGCGTCATCAATCAAGTACCGTTTTCTATCAACCGTTCTGTGTCACCCAGTTAAAATGCATGGGATAGCCTTCGCCTTGCAAAAGCGATGTGGTTTCATAAAGCGGCAGGCCCACAACATTTGTGTAGGAACCAATGAGTTTCACAATGAAAACACCGGCAATACCCTGAATGGCATAACCGCCCGCCTTACCACGCCATTCGCCTGAGGCCAGATAGCTTTCGAACTCGTCATTAGAGAGTTTTTTGAAACGCACGCGTGTTTCCACCAAACGTTGCCGAAATGCGCCTTTTGGTGTGACAAGTGTGACGCCTGTAAACACTTTGTGGGAACGACCGGACAGCAGACGCAGACAGTAAGATGCTTCATCCAGCATTTCGGCCTTAGGCAAAATACGACGCCCCACAGCAACCACCGTGTCGGCAGACAATATGAAACTGTTCTCGTCGTCGCCAGAGCGCTTCAAGTTCTCAAGCGCCATTTCAGCCTTAAGGTTGGCTAAACGTTTTGCCAAAGACCGCGGTGCTTCTGATTTTAGCGGTGTCTCATCCGCTTCAATCGGCGACAGCATGTCGGGTTCGATGCCCGCTTGTTGCAACAGCGCAAGCCGACGCGGCGAACCGGATGCCAAAATAAGTTTAGGACGAGCGGCCAAAGCGTGTCTTTCTCTAAGCGCTGAACGGTTTGCTTTTTCATCCGAAGCAACTGAACCCAGAGCGGGCGATGCCAAAGACAATGGGCGAACTATTTGAACCGATAAGTGATACGACCTTTGGTCAAATCATAAGGTGTCATTTCAACAAGCACTTTATCACCTGCCAAAACGCGAATTCTGTTTTTGCGCATACGGCCAGCCGTGTGAGCAATGATTTCATGTTCGTTTTCCAATTTAACACGGAATGTTGCATTGGGGAGCAATTCGC
Source organism: uncultured Rhizobiaceae group bacterium (assembly GCA_938010435.1). Taxonomy (GTDB): domain Bacteria; phylum Pseudomonadota; class Alphaproteobacteria; order Rhizobiales; family Rhizobiaceae; genus Pseudahrensia. The sequence goes on from CALLUS010000030.1 coordinate 35,869, forward strand.
TCACTGTGCCTGGAAACTCCAGAACTTCTTCTTTCGCCATGCGATCTATTTGTCCTTGTTGACGTTTGGATGCTGAACACCCTTTAGAATTTGCGCGAAACTAACCGCAAAAGGTGCGTTTGTGAACCGCTGTTTGAAAACCATGTTAATCGGGCTTTTTCGAGGTCAATTTGCACGTGCTGTTTGGAATAAGATTAAGTGTTAAAAAGAGCCTTTATGTTGTCGTCCAATCGGTCGCGCACATCGCGATAAGCATCCAGCATTTGTTCCCGCGAGCCTTGAACGACGGTCGGGTCGGCAGACGCCCAGTACAATACTTCACCAGCGCTAATTGTGCCAGAAGCCAATGCCACATGGTGGGCTGTGGGAGACAGTGTCACAATCACGTCGAAATAAGTGTCTTCGAGATGTTCAAGTGCCTGGGGTTCTCGGTTATGTAGGTCGATACCGCGTTCTGCCATCGCAGCATCTACAAAAGGGTCCGGCGTTCCGGTATTCACACCGGCGCTGGCGGTATACACGGTTTTCCCGAAATAATGTCGGGTAAGAGCCTCTGCCATGGGCGAACGGATGATGTTGTGATTGCACAAAAATAAAATCGACTGGATGTCCGATTTATCGGGCATGGCGGGGGAGGAGTCTGTCATGGTCAGCCCCGCCAATGCAAAACGCATATCAGTGTGAATAGGCGTCTGGCTGTTTGAAAATCAATTTTCACTTTCCCGTCAAGGCGTTCTTGTAGCGTTTCGGACCCTTCATTGTGCAAGCCGCGGCGGGCCATATCGATCGCTTCAATCTGACTTGGAGTCGAAGACCGAATCGCGTCGTAGTAACTTTCGCAGATTTGAAAATAATCTTTTACAATGCGTCGAAACGGGGTGAGCGAGAGAATATGCGTGGCAACAGCTTTGCCAGCTTCATCGGAAATCTCAAAAGCCAAACGTTGTTCAATCAGCGAGAGGTTTAACTTGTATTCAAATCGGTCTTTATCGTCTTGGCCCGCTTTATGCCCAATGGGCCAAAAATAATTCTCTTCGATCAGATCAAATATTGCGACAGCCCGCTCATGTTCGATGTCGGCATTGCCTCGCCCGATGGTACGTTCGTCCAGAACGATGTCAATCAAACAGGATTGTTCGGGTTGCTCTGACACGGTGATACTCAGGTTTTGTGTCGAGGTTTAGAATTGGTGGCCCACGCAGCGCCCAAATCTGTAAGACGCAATTCCAATGCTTCAACTTCAATCAACAGATTGGCTCCTCCGGCAAAAACAATATCGACTGTTCCGCCAGCAGAAGATTCGTCTTCTTCCTCATGAAAGTCGATCGACAATATGGAACGAACTTCTTCGGTGTCGTTTTTGTTCAGCCCTTTGCTGCGGATGCTGGTGACTAAATCAATGTGTAAAACGCAACGCCGCCTTTCATATTTTTTGAAAAACCAACGGCGTGCACCGGGGGTTTCCCAAGCAAAACGATTGATCGGCAAAAGCACTCTTTTCAAAGATGGCGAAAAGTCCACTTCAGCACTTTTCAAGACGGCATCTTGGCAATGGGCGGACACCACAGAGAGGTCAGTGTCGTCAAAGGCAGCAAGTTTCAAAAGCTGTGTCATTTTTGTTGCAATCATTCCCGACCAGCTGGTCAAACCGATGTTGATATCAGACCTAAGCGCTTGGCGTGTTTCAGGCAAGTTATGAAACGCAAAACAGGCACCGTTGTGTTGTTGGATCAGCAATTATTTTACGGCAATAGCATGTCGGCCAATTGGTTGTGGTTCTTTGTCATGACAGACGAGAGGGTTCGTGTCAGGTTTTACAGATTGTTAACCACACTTTCTCACCGATGTTTAACCAATCTTATTTACCATGACACTTGTTCGCGGAGATTGAGTCTATCTCCGTGATGCCCTTTTTTGTTTTGCGTATGGGTGTCAATTTTGCGTATTTCCAATGGCCTTCTGGGCCTGGTGTTTGGTTGTGTTTTTTCAACTGCCACACCTTCAATCGCTGCAGCTTATTGCGGTCCCGATAAACTTGGCACCAGCCGAACTATGAAGGTGAGTGCGTCGAAATTTCGAACTATTGTCGGACATGAGAAATCCTTCGGGTTGCGCCACAAAGAAGTTGTGTTGACCTTCGATGATGGACCGATTGCTGGTGTTACATCACGTATTTTGAAAACCCTTTCTGATGAATGTGTAAAAGCCACATTCTTTTATGTGGGGCGCATGGCGAAGTCTCAGCCCCGCCTTGTGCGCAAGGTTGTGTCCCAAGGTCACACTCTTGGTCACCACACCCACGCTCACAATCGCTTGGTGGCTTATTCCAGTTCACAGGTTGAGCGGCACGTTACCCGTGGCATTTCAACCATTGAAAAGATCGCTTACGGCCAAACTGGTGCTACGCCACGCGTGCCATTTTTTCGTTATCCCTATTTGGCACGCAACAAACGCACAGATGATATATTACGACGCAAAGGTTTGATCGCTTTTGACGCCAATATAGATTCCCTTGACTGGAAAAAAGTCAGTGGTGACGCTGTTCACAACCGCATCATGCGTCGTTTGCGCCAAGAGGGAAAAGGCATCGTTTTGATGCACGATATCCAAAAGCGTACGGCCTCCATGCTGCCCCGTTTGTTGCGATCTATGAAACGCGAGGGTTACAAAATTGTGCATGTGGTTCCATCCACATCGCCGGCGCCAAAGCCAGATCCGATTGTTGTGGCTTCGCTTGATCAGCCGGAAGAAATTGCACTCGATTTGCCGAAGAAAAGCATTGAATTGAAACTGCGGCCTGTGGGGTCAATGCCGCAAAACAAACGCGCGCCAGTTCAAGTTGCTGCTTTGAGCACAAAACCTTCAAACGAGAGCTCCGTTGTTGAACTGGCAACTTTGCCAGACAACGTAACCGCGCCGCCTGTTACTGTTTCAAGCAAAGTTACGACGCCCGCCGTCGTCGCGGCTTTAAGTGAAGATCAATTGTCAAAGCCCCGTAAAAAGCTTCGTCAAAAGAAAACACGTAAACGCGGGCTCAAAATTGTGGCGGGTGGTTCCAAGACGACCAAACGTAAAAAACCGCGTAAAACGGTTCGTCGTAAAAAGCGCCAATCAATTCGGGTAGCATCAACCCGCTGGAAACTGCGTCGCTCACAATGGATATTGCGCTAATTTATTGAGGGTACTCATACAAGTGATCGCTTAACCTTCGCTGGATAATCATGATGCATTGCACTCAACGGCACTTAACTGTTCGGGCTATTTTAATAGTCGAAGCGCGTGTCTTTGAATTTTAAGCAAAGCAATCTTTTTTGTGTAGGTACGGTTTAACCAGGATAACGAGTCATGAAATAAATGTAGTTATCGCTTGACAGGTCCCCAAATTGGGCGCAAACTTTTCCTATCGATGAAAGCTGTTTTCCAAGCGAAAACAATAGTTTACGTTGAAGAAAAGGCTGTTTTCACGCTCTATTTCTACGATTTTTTCGTACGAAAAGCAAGGTTGATGAAAACTGTCGATGGAAAAGGAGGCACTATGACACCACCTGAAAAGCGTGTGGGTCTAACCCGAAAGGGCGGCCACGGACGCTAGCTTCGACAGCGCTAAAATTCCTTGTGTTGTCAGATTGAGGCCCCAGTAGGCTACCCCGAAAGGCTGAAATCAGAAGTGACGCCCGAAACGCATCTTACAATCGAATAATACAATCGGCGGTGCTTGTGCACACGCTGAATTATACATGCCAGAAAATTGGCTGTGAAACAAAGATCCCGCAAGCGCAAATGTTTAGAGCGCTGCGGGGGGTTTTTATAAGATAATAGTGGCGTATATTTCATAGGATAGTGAGTAGACGACGACGATTCTTGCAACCGTAAGCGTTGAGTGCACTTACCAATTTTCTGTATCATAAAAAAGTGTTCTTTCGGGAAACACAAAAACCGTACTCAGAAGACACGACCCGATACGGGCGTTCGGGTTTATTGATTTTCAACTCCTCAATTTCGATAAAGCAATTATACGAACGCCATACAAAGATCTAACATTTCAAAAACGATAGCCGGAATTGGAAAGAGGGCGATGTCCGATCATATCCAGACTTAGTTCACCTGCATCAATCTCCGTTTAAACTTGTGCGGTTTAGTTCGCCAAAATGCTGTTGTCCAAAGCTTCGGTGAATAAATGGTTCGGATAACGTGCCAGCATTCCTTGTTTGATGAGAGCCGCAGTCAGGTTTCGTGTTTTCATCGACAAGAAATCTCGCAAATAGCTATCGGTTAACCCAATCAACTCTGGGCCACCAATGTCTCCATGTCCCGGCAACACAACCTTGGGCGAAAGGTCTGCCAACAATGCGAGATTGTTCCGCCACGCCTCCATCCTGCCTTCTACCATCCATAGATGTTGCCGATTCAACACATGATCTCCTGTAATGAGCGTTTTGCTTTTGGTGTCAAAGAGAACTACTGGCGCGACACTTTCTGCATCAGCAAGTAACAGGCATTTAAATTGACGGTTCGCCAACAATATGTCGCCTTGTTTCAATGGCTTCAGCGAATTTGGAAACGCCTGCCAATCAGCAGCAGTGGTTCGAATGATCTCTAATGTTGCTTTGGAGCTTTGAATTGTTGCGGTGGGAAATAGCGGTCCTAGATGTTCCAATCCAAGGTAATGGTCAGGGTGAGGGTGCGTGATGACAATGGTTTTAAGTGGTTTGCCAATTGCATTTATCAGTTTCGTCAGGTCCTGCGCTTCGTCTATATTCAGATGAGTGTCAATCAAAGCGCATTCATCTTCACCTTCAATGAGATACGAGTTTGCATAAAATCCCTTAAGTGTTGATCGGTGCTGATGGAACTTGTGGTCTGCCTCTTTAGCCGCAACCTGAAAGGGAAAAACCAGAGCGGATGTGGCCGCTGCACCTGAAATCCCAATCCATTTCCGCCGTGAGAGAATTGTTTTGGGAGAATTGGTCAATTGCAGCTGCCAACCGATCCTTTAGCGCATATATGGAAATTGTTATAATAAGCGCCTTCAAAGAGCGTGCCTTCAAAATTGTTTTTTCCCAACTGGGCTTTCGTCAGAAAGGCGCCGCGTAAATCAGCTCCAGAAAAATTTACCAATTGAAGATTGGCACCCAAAAGCGATGCTCCTCTAAGGTTCGCATTTGAAAGGTTCGCACCACGCAACATTGTTGCACCAAATTTTGTGCCTTGCAGGTTTGCCCCCCGTAAGTCGACGCCCGACAAATCATCGTGAGAAAAATCGCAATTGTGCCAATCCACTCCTGGTTTAGCCTCTTCATCGCAATGATCTACAGATGAACTTGTCTCCGCAAATGCTGTTTGAGTCAGCACCAATAAAATGCTGGCGAGGAGGCTGAATTTTCTATTGGTATTCATACTTAAGTTCCTCAATGTCCAGCGATCTTGGTTGGTTCGACTCATTATAGAATTCAATGTGGTCCGCACAATGTAGGTCTCGGTAAATTCATTTTGAGTGTTTGATCAACATTTCCTGAGATGCTTAACAATGTTTGCTTGGAAGGCGGGGGTTGGTCACTCGGAAGGTAAAGTCCTGTTTGAACACTTTTCCGTCGTTGCTGTGTAGTTTCTAACCCCGGTTTCTTAATCCAGTAGAGGCAGGATATTTGCAAAAAAATCATTTAATATATTGAAATAATTACGAATATTAGATCACGTGTCAGAATACACATTCATCCTTTCAAAAATTCGTCATTGTGTGTTTATCGAAAGAGATCTCCCGCTCTTTCGACCAGTACAGAACCTAAACACAATAATCGCCCTAACAGGCAAACGAATGAGAGAGGAATGAAAAAA
>CALLUS010000031.1 GCA_938010435.1 uncultured Rhizobiaceae group bacterium
TGTTTACGCGAAAGCCCGCTTGTTAGTGCTATACGGACTGCTTCTCGACGAAATTCTTCAGTGTGGCCATGTGCCATAGTCGTTCTCCTTGATGAACATAATTCAATTCAAGGACACGGAACCAAACCGTGGCAAGTCCAAAAGGTCCCGCGATCAATCTATGAACCTTCGCGACGAGATGTGGCACGCAACATTGCCAAAACCATCGATTATTCCATCTCATGCAAACTGAGAAAAAAGGTGGAAATGCTATTCGCTCATCTCAAACACATTCTTGGCCTTGGCCGCCTTCGATTACGAGGGCCCTGTGGTGCCAAAGACGAATTCCATCTCGCAGCAACCGCACAGAACCTCAGAAAACTGGCAAAACTCATTCCCCAAGCAAAGCAAGCGAACTGATCGGCAGGAAGATCAAACCCTCTTCAATTCAAGCCGCAATCAAGTCTGCTCAATCGATGGGTTTTTCAACAGAATAAGCCCTTTGTTGCCCTTCAACAAATCACGCCCTTGCGTCACTTCCTGCCTTAACCAGACGTTGATTACGTTTTCTAACTATTCTCGCGATCAAACGAAAGCAGCCATCGGTAATGATGTTCTCCGGAATATAATTCCAAAATCAGTTCAGGGTGTTTGTAAGGCCGCAGTTGATCCTCTGTCCATGAAGTTCATTTCTACTTTTTGGTGCGTCACTTTTGATGGCATACCGCTTTCGTTCATTGCTACCAATTTGTCTGCTGCAAGCGAGCCTATCCGCTTTGCTGGCAATCTGATTGTGGTGAGTCCAGGCTCCATATGAGCTGAGCCACGAAAATCTCCAATACCAACAATTGATACATCTTCAGGGACTCTCATTCCAAGAGCCTGACAAGCGTATATGGCTCCATGTGAAATAATATCATTACCGCAAACAATTGCGCTTGGTTTGACTGAAGTGAGAATATCGATTCCCAATTTTTTAGCTTCGCCAACGTCATATGGACACGTATGCAAATTTTGCCCTGAAGGCTGCAATTGCATTTCTTCGAACACACTTAGAGCACCACGCAATCTCTCACGCGCTCTATCATTCCCCACTGTATCAGCAAAAACCAGACTAATGTTGCGATGCCCTAAATCAAGCAAATGTTTGGTAACAGTTCGACCTGCAGCAAAGTTATCTGCCCCAATGCACGGCAAATAGGAATCTTGATCATAATTCCAAATTGAAATTACTGGGATATTACGCTGTGCAAGCATGTTCATAGCTATAGTGTCATGATCTTGACCAACGAGAGCGATACCATCAATTCGACGTTCTAACAGGGAACGGACGATACCAACTTCCCTTTTTAAATCATATCCGTGCGCTGCAATTAGCATGGTTCGGTCATGCACCAGAAGTTGCGAAGAAAACGCTTCGATCAACTCAGAGAAAATTGCATTATCGATAGTCGGCACAATTAAACCTATGGTACCTGAAAATCGGTTGTGCATTGAACCTGCCATGCGGTCTCGAATGTAACCGAGATCGCTTGCGGCTTGTTCAATTCGTTTCCTTGTTGGCGACTTCACGACATCTGGCGTGTTAAAAAATCGAGATACTGTCGCTGGCGACACGCCCGCACGCGCCGCAACTTCGATTATCCCCGGGGCTCCTTTGCGTGATCTAGACCTCTTGGCCATGTAAAACCCAAAAATGAAAACGTTTGCATTTTTATTTTCATGCCATAGCTTTCAGTAAATGGCCATAAAAATGGCCTATTGATCTTGGGAAGGATCAAACGGGGAATGGAATTTTTAAGTTATTTTGGCGGTGTGTTTGAACCGATAGCTCTCATGTTGCTTTTTGCGGGCACTGTTGGCGGACTGATTTTAGGCGCGACTCCCGGTCTATCACCGACCATGGCTGTAGCATTGCTCATTCCGTTCACGTTTCATCTATCTCCCACACAGGGGCTCATTCTGCTTGGCGCTGCCTACACTTCGACCGTTGCAGGTGGAGCTGTGAGTGCCATTCTTCTAAAAATTCCGGGTGCACCTGCTAACATTGCCACAGCACTTGATGGCAACGAAATGGCAAAACGTGGCGAAGGTGCTCGTGCACTTCATCTGTCGTTTCTGGCCTCTGGTGTCGGCGGTGTTATTGGTGTTTTGTTGCTCATCTTCCTAACACCATTGCTTGCCCAATGGGCTTTGAAGTTCGGCCCCTCGCATCTTTTCTGGATTGCTATTCTAGGCGTAACGGTGATCGGCTCCCTTGATTCAAAAAGCTTCGTGAAGGGTCTGTTGTCTGGCTGTATCGGCCTGTGGCTTTCGACTATTGGCACTGACGATATTATGGGGGCGGACCGTTTCATTTTTGTCGATGCTCTCTCGGGTGGCATTACGATCATTCCTGCACTAATCGGTCTGTTTGCGATTCCCCAGGTTTTGGACATGTTTGCAAAAGGTCGCGTGAGTGCTGTAATCGATACGATTGATGTGCCGCGTTATAAGGTCTTTGATTCTGTTAAAGAACTGACTTGCTCTTTGAGAGCACTCTCCATTGGTACAGTTATTGGTTCCATCATCGGTTTGATACCAGGCGTTGGTGGGCAGATCGCTGGTCTGGTTGCCTATGATCAAGCGCGGAATTTCTCACCACAAAAAGACAAGTTTGGAACTGGACATCCTGAAGGTGTGATTGCTGCTGAAAGTGCGAATAATGCAATGGTAGGCCCGTCTCTAGTGCCTCTTCTCACTTTATCTATACCGGGGAGCCCTACTGCGGCAGTGCTGCTGGGTGGCCTCTTAATTCATGGCATTTTCCCGGGTTCTGATATTTTTGACAAACATCCTGAAGTTGTTTGGACGTTTATAAACTCCATGTTGCTCGGGCAAATTTTGATGGTAATTTTCGGGATTTACACCGCAGCTTGGGCTGCGCGTATTGCCAAAGCTCCCATTCCGATCCTCGCTGCTGGTGTTTTGGTTTTAGCTTTGTTTGGATCTTACTCAGTTGGGCAAAGCATGGGGGATGTTCAAATCATGCTCGCCCTCGGTATCGGCATGTACATCCTTGAGAAGTTCGGTTTCTCTGCAGCTCCTTTAGTACTCGGTCTAATTCTTGGACCAATTGCTGGAGACTATTTTAACAACGGCTCGATGATCGCGGCGGCGCAGGATGGACCATGGGTCTATTTCTTCACTGGCCCACTCAACATTATCTTGATCGCAATGGTGGTGGCCTCCATCGCTTATTCATTCTGGACAAATATGTTGCGCGCAAGCTTTACAAAAGTTCCAAATTCGGAGGCTGCAAAATGACGAATAGCCGCCTTCAACATGTAATTCCCGGCGCACTCATCCTAGCGATTGCACTCTTGGTAACTTACCTAAGTTTTACCGAAGAGCCTGCAGAAGCATTTCTTTTTCCCCGGATCATCTCGATTGCATTTGTTGGGCTTGCTGTTTGGAATTTCATACGAGCAGCTGGTGGAATGGCGAAAGTTGGTCGCGGTCTTGCCATGAACGACGCGAAGAACTTGATGCCCGGCTTAATTGTCATGCTCATTTTGGTGTTTTGGGCAGCAAAAGCGTTGGGCTTTTATATCAGTGCAACGCTCGCGTTTTTTACAGTCTATTCAATTTACGACCCTGCTCCACATTCCAGCACGAAAGACTGGATAAAACGTGCAGTTATCACTGCGGCATTTATGGCCGCCATCTACGCTCTCTTTGCTTTGCTGCTAAAAGTGCAAACGCCAAGAGGCATGTTTATTTAGACTACGTTTTCAACGGGAGGAACCATTATGAAAACACTTATGAAAAAGGCTTTGCTTTCAGCAGCCGCAATATCTGTTAGCGCGACACTGGCGTTAGCCGCCGACTACCCTGATCGTCCGATCGGCGTTGCCGTTTCTTACGGTGCAGGCGGCGCAACAGACTTCCAAGCTCGTATCGTGACAATGGTTGCGGGCAATGAAGATATTTTGGGTCAACCAATCTACATATTGAACAAGCCGGGTGCAGGCGGTCGCAAAGGCTGGAACTGGTTCGCGACGGAAGCTGAAGCCGATGGCTATACGATGTCTGCTTATAACATTCCCCACTTCGTGGCACAGTCCATCAAAGGCGGTGTAAAATATTCTGCAGCATCATTTGAACCAATCGCAAACTGGGGTGCAGATCCGGCTGTTGTGATAGTTGGCAAAGACAGCAAATTCAACACAATGCAGGATCTCATTGATCATGCAAAAGCCAACCCGGGTAAAACCACAACGTCTGGTGCGGGCCTCTTTGTGGGACACCATATCGCGGCTCTTCAGATTGAAAAAGCATGTGCATGTAAGCTTGCCTATATTCCAACAAAAGGTGGCGGCGCTGCAGCCATGAAAGCTGTGATCGCGGGTGAAGTTTTAGCAGGTGTGAACAATCTGTCAGATGCATTCCGTGCTCGTGAAGCTGGCAATGTGAAAATTCTTGGTGTTGCTGACCTTGAGCGTAACGAGTTCATCAAAGACGTTCCTACACTCAAAGAAACTGGTCTCGATGTTGACAATTCGTCCGTGAATTTCCGTGGCCTTATGGTCAAAAAAGGAACTCCACAAGCTGTTATCGACAAACTTGCTGCTCAAGTTCCACTCATGTTTGCTCATGCACGTGTTACCAAGCGCATGAAGGCTGGCGGGTCGCCAATGAAAATCATGACACGTGACGAAGTCAAAGCCATGTGGGCGGCGCGTGAAACCACATTGAAAGACTTGCTCGCGGGTCTATAAAAAATGCGACAGGCGACTGAAACCGCCTGTCGCTTTCCAAATGAAATTTATAGAGTTGACCGAAAGACATCCAATCAATGGCCGTTACACAACATATAGCTGAATTGTCAGAAGATGAATTGATCGTGGACGCACTCATTGAACGGGCGCGTGTTGCTCAAAAAGAATTTGAAACTGGCGCCGACCAAGCGCGATATGATCAAGCTGCTTTGGCTGCGGCTTGGGCACTGATGGAGCCTACGCGAAATAAAGAGCTTTCAGAACTCGCCGTACAAACCACTGGCTTGGGTAATGTTCAGGACAAGATTACCAAGAACCATCGTAAAACTCTTGGCGTATTGCGCGACATAAAACATTCGAGAACAATTGGTGTGATTGACGACGATCCCAAAACAGGGATCACGGAAATTGCCCGACCTATTGGTGTTGTAGGGGCGGTTGTACCCTCAACCAATCCTGTTGCTACGCCCACAAATAATGTGGTCAATGCACTAAAGTGCGGCAACGCCATAATTCTATCGCCGTCACCAAAAGGCACTGAATCGTGTCGAACATTACTCGGATATATCTATCAAGAATTCGATAAAATTGGATTGAACCATGATTTGGTTCAAATGATCCCATCGCCCGTCTCCAAAGCTAAAGCACAGCGGCTTATGAAAAAAACTGACTTACTTGTGGTGACTGGAAGCCAAAACAATGTCCACCGTGCGTATTCCTCAGGAACTCCGGCCATTGGTGTTGGGGCTGGCAATGTCACGGTGATCGTTGACGAGACTGCAAATCTGCGGTCAGCAGCTGAAAAAATCACGGCATCAAAGTGTTTTGACAATGCCACGTCATGTTCATCAGAAAATTCACTGATTGTGGTCGACGAAATCCGAGATGCTTTTTTGGGGGAGCTTAATCGAGCTGGGGGGAGACTACTCGATGAAGCAAATTCCACAAAATTGAAGGCCGCGCTGTTTCAAGACAGAGGACTAAACCGACATCTTATTGCGCAAGACATTGATAAAGTTATTGCCGAAGTCGAGTTGGAAATTGAAGACGCAGACACAGCTAAGTTTCTAGTACTGCCGGGCGCAGGAATTGGAGCTGATTTCCCTGAATCCGGCGAAAAACTATCACTTGTGGCAACGCTCTACACTGCTTCTGACTTCAAAAATGCGACCAAGATCGCCGCTGAGGTTCTCAACCATCAAGGCGCAGGTCATTCAGTTGGCTTGCACACGACAAAAGATGAGCGCGCGGTTGATATGGGGCATCACATGCCTACGTGTCGTGTCATCGTGAATCAAGCTCATTGTTTTGCAACAGGCGGATCGTTCGACAATGGGATGCCGTTCTCCCTGTCCATGGGCTGCGGGTCATGGGGCGGAAATTCGATCGACGACAACTTCAATCACAAGCACCTTATGAACGTTACAAAAGTGGTGCGTCCAATCCCTGTAAACGAACCCAAACTGGAAGATGTCTTTGCTGATTATTGGCAGGCTGTTGGAAAATGATCATCGCAACCAATAGGGCGAGAATTGACAGCTTGAGAGGTGTCCGCGCGACAATTGATGCGCAAGCCATCGCACACCCTGATCGAATCTATATGGTTGATCCTGTAACAGGGGAGGCCATCACGTTTTGTGAATTACAAAAGCGTGTTCGATCTGTTGCCCACTATATTGAAAAACAAGGTATCAAGCGCGGTGAGGCCGTGGCTTTTGCTGCCAGCAATTCGCCTGAGACGGCTGTTGTGATCTTGGGTATATTTTACGGCGGGTATTTGGCAACGGCTATTAATCTGGTTGCAGGCAATAGTGTGATTTCATATGTGTTGCAGCATTCAGAGACCAAACTAATTTTTACAAACGTTGCAGGACAGCTGGCATTGGAGGCTTGTCGCAAGGAAATTTCTGAAATTCCAGTACGAACCATAGACGCAGGTTTGTTCGAGTTTGAAGCAGGCGAAAATGTTCATGCCAATGCGTCTTATACAGGTGGCCTTTTGATGTACACGTCTGGCACAACCGGACGACCAAAGGGCGTAGTTCTTTCTCAAGAAAACCTGTTAGCAGGCGGCGAAAATACCGCACTTGCTCACCAACTAAATTGCAAAGACCGTGGTATGTGCGTGCTGCCGCTTTATCACATCAATGGTATGTGTGTGACTGTGATGGGAGCATTGGTTTCTGGCAGTTCTTTGGTGATACCGCCGAAATTTTCGGTCAACGGTTTTTGGCCAACTATTGCAAAACAGAAATGCACTTGGTTCTCAGTCGTTCCCACGCATATATCTTATCTACTGCATGAAAACTCTGAACCCAGTGTGGCAAAGGATATAGAGACACTTCGGTTTGGACGTTCAGCGTCAGCGCCATTATCACCAGATGTTCAATCTGCTTTTGAGTCTAAATTTGGAGTGCCAATTATTGAGACAATGGGTCTCACAGAAACTGCGGCGCAAATTCTATCCAACCCTTTGCCTCCAGCCACACGAAAAATTGGATCTCCTGGAATTGCCTTTGGCAATGAAGTGCGCATTTGCGATGACAATCAAAATGAACTGGCGCGAGGTGAGGAAGGTGAAGTTTTGGTCCGTGGTTCAAATGTTATGCAATATTATCTGAAAAATGAGGATGCTACATCGCAAGCGATTACAAGCGACGGTTGGTTGCGTTCGGGTGATCTAGGGCGAATGGATGAGGACGGATATGTCTATATAACAGGTCGGCTCAAAGAGTTGATTATCAAAGGCGGTGAAAACATTGCCCCACGAGAGATCGATGAAGCGCTGTACAGCCATGAAGACGTGGTAGAAGCAGCAGCATTCGCCTGCAAATGCCCGCAATATGGTGAGCGCGTCGAAGCCGCAGTGATGTTAAGCGCTGGCTCCAAAACCAATGAAAATATCTTAGCAGACATATGTCGGTCCAAGCTGGGTTCATTCAAAACCCCCGACCGAATTCACTTCCTCCCCGAATTGCCCAAAGGTCCGTCGGGCAAAATTCAACGTTTGAAACTGACAGAAATTTACGACCAAACTTCTGACAACTGACCAAATGTCTGCTTTTCTGTTTATGCGCGTAAAATACGCACAATCTTTGAAAGACCGCTATCTTAGCATTGATTTTCCCCACCTTTGGTGGACGATTTAGAAAGACCCAGTTGTCCTTCTTTCGAAGTCAACTGGGCTGATATTGCCAAGATATCCATGGCGACGTTTTCGGTTGTAGAATACTTCGATGTACTCGAACAGATCAGAGCGGGCGTGTTCTCTAGTTCGGTAACGAACACGATTTACACGTTCCTGTTTTAAAGTGCCGAAAAGCTTTCAATGGAGGCGATTGCAGCGACCAATCCTTTCAGCCGACGAACCTGCTCCCAGTCTGAGCGAACTTGTCTGGGATCATCAACACCAAACCAACGCGCGCGGCCCGGATCAATGCCATCAGGATCAAGTGTCACGATCTCCAGATATACATTCGCGCCCAGCTGAAGGCGATGATTATGAGTGCCTATATAGTAGTGCCGTGTTCCAAATGGCACATCGATTCCGAGACAATCGCTAACATGCTCAACACCTTTTATCATTGTGGGAGCAACAATCGAAAGGTGATCAAGGGTAAGCACGACCATTATGTATCATTGGATAGGATACCAGGGAAGCGGCCATTCACTTAGCAGCACGGAAAAGCAGGAAAGTCCGCTGCTTTATCAGTTCGTGTCTGGCGTAGCGAACGGCCTTTTTTCTGGGAGTTGTCACTCGTAGATCGCGCGGCGAAAGCCTCCGAAAAACCCCAATTTACCGTGCAGGCCAACGCAGTATCTTACAGATGCAGAAGCCACCAAGATCCTCACTCGACCAATCAGAAGACAAAGGACTCGCGATGTCGTCGCGTTTCTTCGACCTTCAGCTTTGTAAGTGCGGCGTCGCTCCAATCCATCAAAGAATCGGGTCCGCACATATATATCTCGCGATCCTGCAAGTCTTCGACACCTTTTAGGTCGCCAACCTCCAGGCGTCTTTGCTCAATTGTCAGTCCCTCGTTGGATAATTTTGGGCGAAGATCATCTGGAGTGGATTGAGATCTTGCGACATCTCCTCCAACGCTCTGAAACGCGAGAACGCGAAGGTTCAAACCTGCAGGTCTGGAGCCACTCTGCGATGCAAAGTGCCCCAATACGTTAATGTCGTCATCGCGTCCGGAAAACAGAAGAACAATATCGGTCGATAGGGTGTCCGGGTGCGCCGCCGCAACCTGTTTGATTCCATCCCACATTGCAATGAATGGAGTAATGCCAACGCCACCCGCGATCCAAAGCATCTTTGATGGAATACTGGGAAGTGCGCCTTCAGGGACCCGCGCAAAGCAGGTGAAGCCTGCACCTGTGCCTTTAAAGTCAATCGGTATTTTTTGCTCAATCAGCTTGTCTGCATTGTCGTGGATGACATTAGACATCAAACCGCCAAGCTTGCGTTTAACGGTGACGCTGACCCGATTGATTGCGCGGAACGAACGACTTTCGGCGTCAAAGTCGGGTGCACTGGAAAGTGTCCACGTGCGTACATAATCTTCGTTGACCAACTGAGGGTTGGTTTCGTTCATATGGCTGTATCCGACATCCAATATCTTTGAGAAATCGAAAACTCCGAACCCGCCGGGTAAAGGCGCACCGACTGACGACGACAGGTCGAAGTTGAACGTCTTGATACTTTCTGAAAGAGCTTGCGTTGAAACGAGCGTGGCTGTGATAGCGGTCATACCGTCTTGGTCGACTGCGGCGCGCCCCATCTGATCCAGTTCCTGCTGCAAATGCTTTACCGGCGGATTGTAAGGCGAGAGCTGCTCCTCAGACGTCAGCCTGAGGTTAAGAGCATTTTTAACCAAGACTGCACCAGTTACCTTGATGCGCGTCAACAGGTTCGCACGCGGCATGAGAGATTCTGCTTCCGTATCGTAGAGGTTTTCAGCCTCGCCAGTCACGTAAAGGACATGGCCATTGGTGAAATCGGGAAAGATGAGCCCGACTTGCGGGTCGGTCTCGATGTTTCCCAAGGATTGATAAAAGCGATTGCCGGAGTGATCCGGCATAACCAGATATGTCGTGACACTGTCGCAATCTTTCTCTTCATAGATGCGTGTAAATCCGGGGGCGCCGCCGCGGTGATTAACACCCATGTCAGTCTGAGTGCCCGAGACACTGTCTTCGGCAATGTGTTTCGTCGCCAGAAAGACAGTGCTTGCGCGATCAACTACGGCCTTGGCATCAACGGGCAGGGCCGATGTGCTCGTGTCAAAGCTGTCATGAGAAAGTTCGGCAGTGCGCTGCGCGTGCTTCAATGTGCGCACGGTTATGTATTTCGGGCAATTCCCAAGGTGCTGGTTGGAGCGGAGCCGAAGCCGCATCTTCCCTGTATCTTCAACAGAGGTTTTGCCGATTGAACCGGCAATCTTGTTGCGCCGACGGTTGCTGAAATCAACCCCAACGCCTGCAAAGAGCCGTCCTTCATCGGCAGAGGTCAGCTCTTGCTGCAAGACGCGCGCAAACGGGTCATAGGGGGACGTCTCTGCAACGACATCCGTTGTGTTGTCACCTAACACCTTGATGCCGATGGACGGGTCGTCATCCGACGTTGTGACCAAAAGACTGACCCACGGACGCCCCCGGTTATCGAGCGCGGCCAATGGCAAGTAAGACAGGTCAGTAAAGAAATCCGCATGCTGCTGCGACATATCGCGGTCTATATATTGCGGAATGCCGTCGATGAGGTCTTGTGGTGTGTTACGACGCTCTTGCAGCAGCAACTCACCCTTATGTGATTTATGTACCTGCGCCATTGCCGGTTCCTTTTGTTTGTCTTGTAACGGGCTGCTTTCGAGCCGCTTTTGGCTGCCAACACATCCCGCTTCTGAAGTGTTTAATGCGACCTTCGTTGGTTAAGATTGTGCTATCGACAGCCCTTGCTGCCAATTTTGAACTAGAAACCTAAGTCGCTCAGCTCCGGATGATTACCGGGGCGCCGACCCAATCGCCGATTCGCTTTTAAAGACTGGGAGGGGATGGCGCGGGGGATCAGCTCTCATTTCAGGCGTCTTTTCATTCAGCCACAAGGCCAACAGCCGTCGCCGGCATTGCTTCAAATCCGGGCAAAGCTTCAAAACGGGCAATCCAAGCGCGCACATTCGGGTAGGGTTCGAGAGAAACGTTTCCTTCTGGTGCGTGAGCGGTATAGGAATACGTCGCAACATCTGCGATAGTTGGCCGGTCACCAACAAGCCAATTGCGACCTTCAAGCCCTTGTTCCAGCTTTTGCATGGCTCTTTCGGCCGTGGCCGCTGCAAAGTCCGGGTCCAAACCTGCACCGAAAACCGTAATCAATCGCGCCGCACAAGACCCAAATGCGATTTCACCCGCAGCTAGAGTAAGCCATCGCTGAATATTGGCCTCATCGACCGGAGTGTTTGGCATCCAATCAGGCGCAAAGGTCCGAGCAAGGTAGACAAGGATTGCATTCGAATCCGACACAGCGACCTCGCCATCTTCTAGAACCGGTACTTGGCCATTTGGGTTCATCGCCAAAAATTCGGGCGACTTATGCGCACCGGCTGCCAGATCAACGGGAACTGCTTCATGTGCGATCCCTGCGAGCTTTGCGAAAACCAAAGCCCGATGTGCGTGACCTGATTTTGCGAAATGGTGAATACGAACGGTGTTTGACATCAGTGTCTCCAGTCATTTTCCAGTGCTAAGAAACAGATACTCGTTGCGTTCTGTGAGGATAATTGTCAAAATTAGCGTAAATTTAAGCCCTGAAAGGGCGCAATTATATGGACAAAATTGATCGCATGCGAGCCTTTGCGCTCGTTGCAAAGAACGCCTCCTTCACCATCGCAGCACAGCGCTTGGGGCGATCTGCACGTCTGGTCAGCAAATACGTGGCTGACCTCGAGAATGGGCTCGGTGTGCAGCTGCTTAACCGAACAACACGCAGTGTTTCATTGACGGATGCGGGCGCGACATACTTGGCTATGTGCGAGCCACTTCTCGATGGGTTTGATGAGCTCGAAGAAAGGGTTAGAAACGAACAGGCATCGTTGCGCGGTACGATTCACATCTCAGCGCCCACAGGGTTCGGCGTATTGCGGCTTGCGCCTTCGCTTGCACTGTTTGCTGCGAAACACCCCAATGTTGAGCTCGACTTGCAGTTCTCTGACCGCAGGGTGTCGATTATTGAGGAAGGCTTCGATCTCGCCATCAGGATTGGCCCGATGCGAGACAGCTCACTCAAAGTTCGGCAACTTGGTCGCATGCCCTTGGTCGTATGTACATCGCCTGACTATTTAGAACGGGTCGGAACGCCGAGCCACCCGCGCGCATTATCGACGCATGAGTGCATTATCGACGGCAATACGACGGAACCGACAAATTGGAGGTTTCACATCAATGGCCAAGAAGAGGTGGTGCCGGTAAGCGGACGATTTCGGATGAACGCACCCGCAGGATCTGCTCGTATGGCTGCATCTGGGGTCGCAGTCGCTCGATGCCCTGCTTATACCGTTGCCGATGCTTTGAAATCCGGAGATTTAGTAGAGCTTTTTGCAGAGCACCGTGTCTTGCCATATGTTGTTGCGGCACTATTCCCGCAGAACCGGCGTCTCACGACAAGAGTGCGGGCGCTGATCGATCACCTTGTCGGTGATACGGCATTGTGTATCGAAGGCTCATGATTAACTGAACCGCGCCTAGTTTGCGGTAGGCTCTAACTCCTGAGTAGGATAGAGCAATGACAAACAAGACAACGAACAAATATTCCCCTGAAGTTCGCGAGCGTTCGGTTCGCATGGTTTTGGACCATGAGGGTGATCACGTTTCGCGATGGGCGGCGATTGTATCCATTTCCGGCAAGATCGGCTGTGCACCCCAGACGCTGAACGAATGGGTTAAGAAGGTTGAAGTTGACGGCGGCAAACGTGCTGGCATTTCGACGGACATGGCCGAGAAGATGAAGGCTTTGGAACGTGAGGTTCGAGAACTTCGTCAGGCCAACGAGATACTCCGCAAGACATCGGCATATTTTGCTCAGGCGGAGCTCGACCGCCCACTGAAGCGATGATTGCTTTTATCGACGATCACAGACAGGATCATGAGGTCGAGCCAATCTGCAAAGTGTTGCCGATTGCCCCTTCTATCAGCCGGCAGGCGAATGCATGCATTCGCTGAGAGGACACCTACCATTGCCACGCAGCACAACGCACCGACCCGTCCAGATTGTCTGTACGGACGAAGCGGGATTTGTTGCTGAAGCCGGAGATTGAGCGCGTGTTCAAGGCCAATTTCGAGGTCTACGGCGTTCGTAAAGTCTGGCGACAATTGCAACGGGAGGGCTTTGATGTAGCTCGATGCACAGTCGCGCGGTTGATGCGGAGCATGGGATTACAAGGTGTTATCCGGGGTAAGCCCATACGAACCACGGTCAGTGACAAGGCTACGCCGTGCCCGCTTGATCATGTGAACCGGCAGTTCAAGGCAACAGCACCCAACCGGCTGTGGGTGTCCGATTACACCTATGTCGCTACATGGAAGGGCTTCGTTTATGTGGCGTTCGTCATTGATGTTTACGTTCGGCGTATTGTCGGATGGCGCGCCAGTAGAACGGGACACACCACATTCGTGCTCCCCTATCGGTATTTGCTTCGCAAAACCTGCCGGGCAAAGGATGCCTTTGAACAAGCGCTGCACGATCGCTGTCCTACCCATCGTGGAAGACTGGTTCATCATAGCGATAGGGGGGAAGCCAATACATGTCCATTAAATACACAGAACGTTTGGCTGAGGCTGGTATCGAACCATCTGTCGGCAGCGTCGGCGACAGCTATGACAACGCCCTCGCAGAAACCATCAACGGCTTATACAAAGCTGAAGTGATCCATCGGCATGGCCCGTGGCGCAACTTCGAAGCTGTTGAGTTCGCCACATTTGAATGGGTCGATTGGTTCAACAACCGCCGCCTGCTGGAACCCATCGGCAACATTCCACCAGCCGAGGCAGAGGCTCGCTACTACGCCATGCTGGACGAACCAGCTATGGACGCATAACTTAAACCAAACAGCCTCGGGTAAACTGGGGGCGGTTCATTCGCCTTAGGATACAAAGACAGGAAGGAAGGCAATATCGTCACTAATGACGATATTTGGTCGACATCGCATTGTGATTAAGTAGGGCCATGACAAGTTTAGTCATAGCGATCAATGAGGAATTTTCTCAATGCCAACCGGACCTTCAAGATCACTTGATCAAAGCGACGACCCTCTTACAGATTTCAAAAAGATGGACATTGAGTTGGAGGGCGTTAGTAAGGTGGTCTACTGTTTGGGAGCAGGCCCAGCTGTAATTGTTATGGCCGAAATGCCAGGAATTACTCCACATGTTGCCCGTTTCTCTCGCTGGGTTTCTCAGGCAGGGTTTAAAATTTTTTTACCATCGCTCTTTGGTTCAGATGGTG
>CALLUS010000032.1 GCA_938010435.1 uncultured Rhizobiaceae group bacterium
CCTCAGAAAACTAGCAAAACTTATCCCAGCTCAAAGCCAAACCGCGTAGTCAACGTAAAACCCAAGGACGGACTGACTCAAATCAGCATTCAACACGAACAATCAGACGACTTTTTCAACGGAATAAGCTCCAAGCGGACACGCTAAAATATGGTTGAATGAACACTTTTTAGACTGCAATGACCGACAGAAGATCATCTCTCTGGCAGTCATCTTTCGCCGCTTCAAACACCGTGCGACCTGAATCCAGCCCAAGATAATTATCAGCAATTGCCATCAGCATGTTTAGATTCTGTTCGATCAAAATAAACGAGCAACCAGTCTCCTGTTTTTCTACTATGCAATCTTGCATACGTTCAATATTTTCAGGTTGAACGCCTTCTGATGGTTCATCGAGAATTGCAACCGTAGTTTCTTCCATCATTAACCTGACGAAGGCCAAAATTTTTCTTTCTCCACCGGACATGGAACCGGCAAGTTGATCTAACCTTTCTGCAAGTCTGGGAAAGGTCTCAAAATATTTTTCCGGAGAGGCCGATGAACTGGCGAGGGATAGGTTTTCACGAACGGTCAGATTATCGAACACCATTCCGGTTTGAGACATATAGCCCAGCCCGCTCCTACGGCGCGCGAACGAAGGCATCATCTCAATCGCCGTTCCGTTTAAACTAATTCCGCCCGAAATCGTCGGAATTTCACCAATTAGAGCACGAGAAAGGGTCGTTTTACCGACGCCATTGCGGCCAAAAACTCCAAGAGTTTTGCCCTTTTTGACACCGCCACTAATGCCATGGATGATTTTTGTATCACCATAGCCGCAAACGACTTCGTTGAATTTTAGCAAGAGGTCACTCATTTTGTACCTCCGGCATATACAGCCTTCACATCATCATTTTCCCGGATGGCATCATATGTACCTTCGGCAAGCACGGCACCCTGGTGCATGACAACAACATGGTCTGCAAGTGACTTCACAATGCTCATATCGTGTTCAATCAACAAGATGAGTCCGCCGTTCTCGTTTTGATATTTTCGAACAATATCGGTCATCAATTTGGTTTCAGCGGGGGAGAGGCCTGCACATGGCTCATCAAGCAGTAAGAGCCTCGATTCAGACGCAGTCGTCATCGCGAACTCCAAGAACTGACGATGGCCTTGTGGAAGATCTGAGACAGGCATGTTAAGTGAAGCAAGCAGTGGAAGATCTGGTGTATCCAACAGTGCTTTCAGTTTTTGTGAGCGCCACTCAACAGCATTGGTATCGAAAAAATCTTTGAACGTTGCACGGCCTGCCAGCATGGCGATGCAGAGATTTTCGGTCACTGTCATTGACGAAAAAACGGATGGCACCTGAAGTTTGCGCGCAATACCACTTTTGAAAGCTTTATACGGCGCGCGGTTGTGAATAGCGTTGCCACCAAAGTGAAGTTTGCCTTCGACGAGGGGAAGAGCGCCGGTGATGACATTTAGAAGCGAAGTCTTGCCTGCGCCATTAGGCCCAATGATACATACAATGCCCCGTTTCGGCGTTGCTAGCTCGACACCATTTAGAATGCGAACCGGCCCCATCTGAACGCGCGAAGCAGAATATTCTAGGGATTGTGCTGTACTGTCCGCACGAGGGCTCGGCACATTTGTTGCTGAATGAACGAGTTCGTTCTTCGGAGAAACAACTCTCCTAGTGATCGAGTGAATAAAATCAGCTATCCCGCCGGGAGCTTTTATAACAACCAATATGAAAATCAGAGCGAGGATGACTTCCCAATATACAAAACTGTCTCGAAGCTCAGAGGACAGATAGCCAATGCCCACGGCACCAATAATGGGACCGAGTATGTGATAACGCCCCCCAACAGCTGTCCAGATGACAAGGTTTGCAGACAACAGAAATCCTGTAGATGTTGGCGTTACAATGCCCTGATGATTAGCAAATAAAATACCTGCCAATGCGGCCAATCCTGCAGACAATGCAAAGACTGCGCCTTTGAGCATGTGTGTGTGAAAACCAAAAAGTTGCAGCCTTTTTTCATTGTCGGCGATTGCCCGTGCAACTAATCCGGCTGGGAGCCGGTCGAGGGTTAAAAGTAAGATCGTTGAGAACAGGACTGCAGCCACAATGAGATAATAGAGACTTCCGAACTGATCGAGATTGGCAATTGGAGAGAACCCTCCAAGTCCGTTGAATCCACCAGTGATCTGCGTTGCAGTCCCCGCAATCTGTTCAGATATCATTGCGAGTGCCAGTGTGATTAATGAGAAAAACGGGCCACTGTCTGTGCGCCCCTTGAAGACGATGCTAGCCAGTAAAAATGCAATCAACGCGGCGGCGGCTATCACTAAAATCAGGCAGGCAATTTGAATTGGGAGGCTTTGAACGTTGAGCAATATGTGTGCACACGCATATGCCGATATGCCGAAGAAAGCCGCCTGACCAAATGGAAGGATTCCTGTTCTACCCCAAAGGTATCCAATTCCTTGTCCGGCTATTGCATAGATCAGAAATAGGCCGATTTGGTAAGCTGTAAAGTCGCCAAAGAGCTCTGGAATCAGAAGAAGGGTGGCCAGAAGAGCGGCACTAAGATTTGCGATATATGCCATTTGGTTTCAGCCACAGAAATACAATTGAGAGAATAAGGATGAATAAGTAGCCATATGTTTGGTTGAACAGTGCGCCTATGAGAGATTGAGAGCCTGCGATCATTCCCACGCCGATGAACAAGCCTTCAAAGCTTCCAAGTCCGCCGACAACAAGTGAGAAGAATGAGCGAATTAGATAATCTAGACCCATCATCGGTTCTATGCGGATTGTTGGAGCTAAAATCATTCCAGCCAGACCAGCAGTTAGCGCGCCAAAGACAAAGCAGCCCGTTGAAAGGCGTTTTGTGTTTATGCCGCAGGCCTCTGCAAGCTGAGGGTTTTCGACCATCGCTTTGATTTCAGTGCCAATGCGAGACCTTCGATACCAAAAGAAAATTGCGACGAAGAAAACAACGATGCCGGTCATCACAACCAAACGATATAGTGGATAGTCTGTGCCAAGTATATTTATCGTCCCTGGCAATGATTGGGGGGCTGACTGGTAGCCACGTCCGAATATCAACTCGACAATTTCTCTGAGTAGAATTGACAGCCCCCAAGTTGCCAAAAGACTGTCAAAGGGCCGACCATAAAAGTAGCGAATAACGAACCGCTCCATGAGAAGCGCCGTAATACCTACAGTTATTAAACAGACCAAAACCTGAGTTGGTCCGGGTAGTCCAAGAGAAGCAGTTATGACCGGGGCATAAGCCCCGATCATAACAAGTTCGCCATGCGCCATATTCATGATCCGCAACTGACCAAAGACCACCCCGAGGCCTATGGTAATTATAGCTAGAACACTGATCTGCCAGAATATGTTGAGTACAAGAAATAACGACATGGCTGGGAGGATTACTTACAACCTTCAGACGACGGAACGTTGTCGAACGAAGTTGTGATTTTGAATGATCCACTTGTTCCGTTGGCCAAGTAAATGGTTTGAGCAACGTGACGACCAGTCAATGTTCCAGTACCACGAGGGGATTGGAACGTTGTGCCTTCGGCAATCTTTTCAATGTCTGCAACAGCCATTGAACCCGCTGAATTGCCCAAAGTGGCAAGCAGTTTGAGTCCATCATAAGCAGACTGTCCCAATGTGTTCAAAGCTGGTGCATCTGCACCAAATTTTGCGCTGTAGGATGCAGCAAATTTTTTCGCTGCATCTGTTTCAATTGAAGCGAAGTAGCCAGTAGAAGAATAAAGGCGATTTGCATTGTCTGCACCGATACCCGCGAGCGTATTCTCTTCAATTAATGTTCCAAGACGGATGGCCTGTTTGTCGAGACCGAACCCGGCAAAAGCGACATTGAAACCAACGGAGCCACCGCCAACGAGTGTTACGAGGACGCCTTCGGCACCGCTTTCTTTGATTTTCTGCAAGGATGAATCAAATTCAGCGACCGTAAATGGCAAATATTCTTCACCAACAACTTCGCCACCAGCATCAGAAATGTATTTTTTGGCGAGAGCGTTTGTATCGCGTGGCCAATTGTAGTCGTGGCCGATCAAATACCACTTTTTGACGCTTTCTTTTTCCATAAGGAAAGGAATGACAGGGGCCAGCTGTTGGCTGGGTGTTTCTCCGGTTACATAAAGGCCGGTACC
>CALLUS010000033.1 GCA_938010435.1 uncultured Rhizobiaceae group bacterium
AATGGCAAAAGAACAAACTAATGGCGTCAATCGATCCGAATTGCGCTCAAAACCCCAATATCAGTGAAATCAACACTCGGTCCCAAAATTGCGCCGGAAACTAAACAACTCTAAGATTGACTTGAGTTTCCACACAGCCTCCGGACTTTTCGTCCTATAGAACTTAGATGGGTGTTCAGCCAACGACACATCAATCGATGTCACTTTAATCTGCAATCTTTTTGATTTTCGTTACCTGTACATCATGAAACCTGACTTCGAATTAGTCTTTGATTGATATTCCGTATTTCTTGATCCTTGAGTACAGGGTCGTAGGTTTGATACCCATAAGTTGGGCTGCTCCTTCTTCGCCGGAAACCCTTCCATTTGTTTGAGTCAAACAATTTATGATGTTTTGAGCTTGCAGTTGAATGAGTTGTTTCTCGGTCAATATTTCATGATCACTGGAATTGAGATTTGATCCATCTCCATTTCGTAGATCGAGGACTAACTTATCTCCGCGTGCCAATATGGCTCCTCTCTCAATTACATTTTGCAACTCACGCACATTGCCAGGCCAATGGTATTCTATCAGATCACGCATATTGGCTTTGGTTATGGTTGGACGCTGCAGGTTCAAACGCTCGCATGTGAGCGTTAGAAAATGCTGGGTGAGTTCTGGAATATCAGATGTTCGCTCGCGCAGGGGATGGCAATCAATGGGGAACACGTTGAGAAAAAAATAGAGATCTTCGCGAAATGTTCCTTGCTTTATACATTGGGTAAGGTCTTCGCTTGATGAAGCAATCACTCGAACGTCTATCTTACTGGTTCGGTTAGACCCCAGTCGTTCGAACGATTGCTCTTGAAGAGTCTTCAGAACTTTTCCTTGCAGCTCCATTGGAATTTCAGAGACTTCGTCCAGAAATAATGTCCCACCATTAGCTATTTCCAGCTTACCAGTTCGGTCATGTAATGCACCTTGAAACGCGCCCCTAACGTGTCCGAAGAGTTCGCTCTCAAATGAAGACGTAGATATACCAGCACAGTTTACCGGAATGATTGGGCGCTTGGAACGCAAGCTCGATTTATGGATCGCAGAAGCGACAAGTGCTTTTCCTGTGCCTCCTTCTCCCATAATAAAAACGTTGCTTTCGGTTTCAGCAACAAGATCGATTTGAGCTAAGGTTCGTAAAGTAGCGGGCGACGATCCGACCAATTCGAAATGCGAACGTACACTCTGAATTTCTTCCTGCAAATATTCGTTCTCTTGCTCAAGCCGTTCGCGAAGGCCCTCGATCTGTGTCATAGCATGATGAAGTTTTCGTTCGCTTTCGCGCCGTTGCGATACATCACGGAAAATAACCACTGCGCCTGCGAGCACTTGTTGGTCGTAAATTGGGGTGGAAGTATATTCCACTTCGATGGGCTTCCCGTTCTTGTGCCAAAAAACTTCATCTTCAACGCGGTTGACTTGCTCGTTCCGAAAGGAATGGAAGATCGGACAATCGCGCGAAGGATACTTGCTGCCGTCTAAGTGGTGATGATGGATCAGCTCATGGATATTTTGCCCGATAACGTCTTCATCGGTCCAACCAAGAATTTCCTGTGCCGCGTTATTTACAAAGGTCGTTTTTCCCTCAAGATTGATGCCATAAATGCCCTCGCCAGCGGCATCCAAGATCAAGCGGTTTTCGTTCTCCATTTCTGCAAAAAAAATACGGGCGCGTTTCCATTCCATCAAGCCCTTTGCATGCAAATTACTCGTGGCCGTTGCATCGGTCCGTGCTGCATAAGAAGACATATCTATGATCTGAATTTGAAGAAATGTGGTTCCGTCTTGCCTGATCAATCGTCCGTGCAACTCAGCACCGATCTCTTCTGACTTTGAATTTTTGAGTTTAAGATCACGCGTCCAGTTTTCGCCAAAATAATCCACGGACTCAGTAAACACGATGAGTTCAGGCAGATTGTCTTTGAGAAATAGGGCAAAATCCTTTCCAACCAGATCAGAGCTTTCAAGCAATGCTCTGGCTTGTGAATTGTCTGCTGCAATGCGGCCGCTTTGAGTGTCGACAATCACACAAGCTAAAACACTCGCTTGTGCCAGATCAGCAATTTCAAGTTCTTCAGATGCCATGGTTTGTTGTGTAGAACTATTTGACTCCAGTCAACGATATTTCGTAATTTATGATATTTCGTAAATATTTTAATGTCTAATTTCATAAATATTGTTTAAAATCAAATATTTATAAAAATATTAAAAATGTTCTTTTTGATCAAACTCCCACTTTGAATTCAGTAAGGTTGAAACAGATCAAAGGAGAACCACATGACAGTCAAAAGTCTTAACGACCCTTTTTCAAGCAAAACGGACTTGCGTCACGGCGCTGAGTGCGGATGTTCAAGTTGTAAATCAGACCATTTTGAGCACAATTCGGACACTACCGTTCAATCATCCGAGCAAATGTTAGAGCGTGCGGTTGAGAGCGCCATTGTTCGGTCTGTCTTCGGGCACTCGGATGTAAATCGCCGTTCCTTCATGGGAATGGTGGGCGGTACAACCGCAGCAGCAGCACTTGCTTCAGTTTTCCCCATGGACAAAGCCAAAGCGGCAATTCTTGACAATCTGGGCAAACCGGAAAAGACCGATTTGAATATTGGATTTGTTCCCATTACATGCGCCACTCCTATTATTATGGCGCAACCATTGGGTTTTTATGAGCGCTACGGTTTGAATGCCAAAGTTATTAAAACTGCGGGTTGGGCGGTCGCACGCGACAAATCTCTGGCGGGCGAATACGACGCCAGCCACATGTTGACCCCAATGCCTCTGGCGATGACTTTAGGTGCCGGTTCTGTGGCTACCCCGTATGTTATGCCTGCTGTAGAGAACATAAATGGCCAGGCCATTGTTCTTTCCAACGAGCACAAAGACAAACGTGACCCCAAACAATGGAAGGGCTTCACATTTGGTGTGCCTTTCGAATACTCAATGCACAATTTCTTGCTGCGTTATTACGTGGCTGAGTTCGGTTTGGACCCCGACACAGACATTCAAATCCGTGTTGTGCCACCCCCAGAAATGGTTGCAAACTTGCGTGCCGGAAATCTGGATGGCTACCTCTCACCTGATCCATTCAATCAGCGCGCCGTTTGGGAAGGTATTGGGTTTCTTCACATCTTGACGAAAGAAATTTGGGAAGGGCATCCATGCTGTGCCTTTGCTGCGCCTCTATCGTTTGCACAGGAACTGCCGAACACCTACGGGGCATTATTGAAGTCGATTATCGATGCGACCCAATACGCTTCAAACCCGAAGAACAGAAAAGAAATCTCTGCTGCCATTGCGCCAAAGAATTATCTCAACCAGCCGGTGCCGGTTATTGAGCAAGTTTTGACTGGCACATATGCCGACGGTTTGGGGGCAGTAAAGAATATCCCGGATAGGATCGATTTCGACCCGTTCCCGTGGCAATCGATGGGTGTTTGGATACTCACCCAGATGAAACGATGGGGGTATATCGAGGGTGATGTGGATTACAAAGGGGTTGCTGAACAAGTTTACCTTGCAGCTGACGCCCGCAAAGTAATGACGGATCTTGGATACGAAGTTCCTGCCGAGGATTACAAGTCTCATACGATCATGGGCAAAACTTTTGATCCTGAAAAGCCTGAAGAATACATCGCAAGCTTTGCGATAAAAAAGGGCTAGTTGATGAACGTTCTTTCTCTCAACCATCGTGCGGCTTTGCTGTCTTTAGTGATTTTGATTTTTGGGCTTCTTATTTGGGAGTCTCTCATTCCGGCACAGCAGGCCGCAGGGGAATTGACAGAATATGAACGGCTTACTGGTGGTGGGGCGCAAAAAGCAGGCGTCCCACCTCCCAGCCAAGTGTTTCAAAAGGCTTGGGAAGAGCTCAGTAATCCATTTTACGACGCAGGACCCAATGACAAAGGAATTGGCATTCAGATTGGATATTCTATTTACCGCGTATTGAGTGGTTATTTTCTAGCAGCCCTTGTTGCTATTCCACTTGGCTTTTTAATCGGGATGTCGCCAATTGCTTACAAGGCCCTCAACCCCTTTATCCAAGTTTTGCGGCCTATATCTCCTCTAGCTTGGATGCCACTCGCACTCTTTGTGATTCAGGACAGCGAGTGGAGTGCAATTTTTGTAATTTTCATTTGCTCGATATGGCCAATGTTGATCAACACGGCGTTTGGTGTTGCAGGGGTGCGTGAAGACTGGGTCAATGTTGCCCGCACACATGAATTGAGCTCTATGCGCACTGCATTCATGGTGATTCTTCCAGCTGCCGCTCCTACAATTGTAACCGGAATGCGAATATCAATTGGGATCGCTTGGTTGGTCATTGTCGCCGCTGAAATGTTGGTCGGCGGAACAGGCATTGGCTACTACGTTTGGAACGAGTGGAACAATCTTGATCTCACATCAGTCATTTTTTCAATTCTCATGATCGGCGTCGTCGGCATGGCACTCGATTCAATGTTTGGCGTTTTGCAACGCTACGTCGCGTACAATGAATAGGAGCAGATAATTGCCGAAACCATATTTAAGCGTAGAACGAATGACCCAGCGCTATCCTGATGGAGAGGGTGGAGAACTGACGGTTTTTGAGAACGCAAGTTTCAGCGTCGAGAAAGGTGAGTTCGTTGTTATCCTTGGCCACTCAGGCTGCGGGAAATCGACCATTATGAATATTCTCTCCGGTTTGGCAGATGCGTCCATGGGGGCCGTTATTATGGACGGTGAGGAAGTTTCTGGACCGAGCTTGGAACGAGGCGTGGTGTTTCAGAACTATTCGCTTCTTCCTTGGTTGACTACCATCAAAAATGTCACCTTCGCTGTTAGGGCACGCAATCCGACTTGGTCAAAAGAGCAGGTCTTGGCCCACTCAAAAAAACATTTGGAAATGGTGGGGCTAAATGAAGAGGTTTTTAACCGCAAACCAAGTCAATTGTCGGGTGGAATGCGACAACGCGTATCCATAGCCCGAGCCTTCGCAATCAGTCCCAAATTGCTGCTTTTGGATGAACCATTTGGCGCACTCGATGCACTTACAAGAGGTACAATTCAAGACGAATTGCTGAAGGTTTGGGCTGGCACCAATCAAACCGTTTTCATGATTACCCATGACATAGATGAAGCTATTCTTCTGGCTGATCGAATTCTACTCATGACGAATGGGCCGTTTGCACGCATTGCCGAGTCCGTTGACATCACGATTCCTCGGCCGCGTACGCGCACTGAGATTGTTGAGCATCCAAATTATTATTCTATCCGCAATCACTTGGTTCAGTTTCTTGGAAAACGTTCCAAAGAACTGGCTGGTCAGACTGGGGCGGAAGAAAACCGACCGGAAATTGTTCATTACGAAAACACCAAACCAGTACGAGGCTCAAAGCCCAAGCTTGCCAGTTGAAAAATTCAGAGGAGAGAAAACCATGTCAAACATGATGACCAAAGAAGATGTTACTGAAATGATTTTGTCAGCAAAAAGAACAGCTGGCCTAACGTGGGATGGAATTGCCGAGCAAATATCGATGTCTCCGGTGTGGACCCATTCTGCTGCCATGGGCATGAATGCAATGCCGAAGGAGAAAGCCGATGCGTTAGTGGCAGTTATGGGCTTACCTCAAGAAGCTGCATTGGCTCTTTCGGAATCTCCGACAAAAATATGGGAACAAGCCGTGCCAACCGACCCCTGCATCTATCGTCTTTATGAAATTGTTGGTGTGTATGGCCCCACTATTAAGGCATTGATCCACGAAGAGTTCGGAGACGGCATCATGTCCGCAATCGATTTTGAGATGCAAATTAGTCGCGTTGAAAATCCTAAAGGAGATCGAGTAAAGATCGAGATGTCTGGCAAGTATTTGGGTTACAATTCTTGGTAGGAAGCGCCTGATTGGAAACTGCATAGATGTCACGATCGCCATTCCCACCATTTTCAGAAGAGAGCGCTAGACAAAAAATTCGTTCTGCAGAGGGTGGATGGAATGGGCGTGACCCAGCAAAAGTGGCAGCTGCATACACCCCGATAGCAAATGGCGTAATCGCTCGATTTTTATTGTTGGACGCAGAGAAATTAAATCTTTCCTAATTGAAAAATGGAAGGAGGAATTAGAGTATCGGCTGATCAAAGAACTCTGGGCGTTTCATGGCCACAAGATTGCCGTTCGTTTCGTCTATGAATGGCAAAACTCAACCGGCAATTGGTTTCGTTCATACGGCAACGAGAACTGGGAGTTTGACGATGATGGTTATATGAAAACCCGTCACGCCAGTATCAACGACCTGACAATAACCGAGAGCGAACGAAAGTTCTTCTGGCCCCTCGGCAAGCAACCAGTGAACCATCCCGGCCTGTCTGAACTTGGTCTTTGAGTGCAGATGTTATCACGCTGATCAAACGTCACTCTTCACAACTGTTCACGAGTAACCGGCAACTGTGGTGCCTAATCGAAAGAACAGAAATGAAGTTTCCCATACCTGAGAATGCTCCGATTGCGACAGGCTTGCCAGGTCCGCTTGGAGCTTATTCCGTTGAAAAAGTCGTCTGATTGTTCGTGTTGAATGCTGATTTGAGTCAGTCCGTCCTTGGGTTTTACGTTGACTACGCGGTTTGGCTTTGAGCTGGGATAAGTTTTGCTAGTTTTCTGAGGTTTTGGGCGGTTGCTGCGAGGTGGAATTCATCACGAACACCGCGGGGGCCGCGTAATCGAAGTCGATCCAGTTTTAGGATGCGCTTGAGGTGGGCGAATAACATCTCCACCTTTTTACGCAGCTTACATGAGATGGCGTAGTCGATGGTTTGGTAGATTTTACGAGCTACGTCACGGGATGGCTCATATATTGAACGCAGGACTTTGCGTTGGGGAGCGAGCTTTCGGTGTGCATCTGTCTTTCAATCCGCATGTATCGCAGTCTGCTTTCTTTGCGCGATAGCGCATTATGCCCTCCTTATCGACACCAGATCGTGGCACTTTATAGGTGCGTCGGAATTGTCTTAGCTTCTTGCCACCTGGACAGGTGTAAGCGTCGTCCTCGGCATCGTAAGTGAAGTCAGAACGCTCGAAGGTTCCATCTTTTCTGCCAGACTTGTCGATCACAGGAATATGCGGCGCGATCCCACGTTTTTGAACGAGCCAGTCTAACATGGGTGCTGAACCGTAGGCGGTGTCTGCGATAAGGCGCTCTGGGTGCAGATTGAAGGTCTGGCCTATACGATCAATCATAGTACGTGCTGCCCCCACTTCAACTTGGCGCACAGATCGTGACGCCTCCACATCAAGAATCACAGCGTTGTCTGTATCGATCATATAGTTGGCAGAATATGCAAAATAGGCAGGTCCTTTGCGGGCGGCCGTCCATTGTGATGCAGGATCAGAATGAGACGTGAACTTCGGCTGCACCTGCGTGGCTGCACCAAAAGCAGCTTCATCCAATGTATCTAAATACTCACGAACTGCACGCGGAGCATCCTCAGAATTAATCGTATCTGAGTTCCACTCAGAAGGTGGCGAAGAATTTTGACGGTTGGTATCAGCTTCAATCAAGCTGGCATCAACGGCAAGTCGCTGGCCGCTCACAAGCCCTTCCTCAATGCAGCGTGCAACGACTGTCTCAAATACGTGGCGCAGAAGATCACTGTCACGGAAGCGACCGTGTCGGTTCTTGGAGAAAGTCGAATAGTCGGGAACTGGATCACCCAAATCAAGACGGCAGAACCAACGATAAGCCAAGTTCAAATGAACTTCTTCGCACAA
>CALLUS010000034.1 GCA_938010435.1 uncultured Rhizobiaceae group bacterium
AATGGCGACGCCACTACAACACCAAACGCCCGCACAGCGCCCTTGGCTATAAGCCTCCAGCGCCTGAATCAATCATCCATTTGCACGAAAGGCCAATCATGAACTAACATTCAAACTGGACCACTCAGGTGGGGCTGATCATCGGTAATTCCGCTATGCGCGGGAGCTTCTGGATTCCACGAATTATTAATACCATGCATACCAAAGGAAAATTGTGTTAAAGACATTTTAATGCCCCCTCAAATATAACTCTAATTTTCTGAGAAAATCATTTATTTTTTTGCAAGTAAACATCGAATAGAAAATATTCTTCAAAACAGAAATAATTGGTGCATATATCTTGATTGTTACTGATTTCATAAAAATGTTGGAGAAGACAGCAACCACTAACAATTGTGATATTGTCAGATTGTTTGGCATTCCAACGCTGCGTGTGACAAAAAAACTTGGTTTGAGATTAGCCACCCCAATTGGCGACCCGCTTCACCCTTATCCTGATCAACTACACCCAACTCTAGCTGTTGACTCTAGAATAGAGGACATGGCGCAAGCAGCTAAGAGCCAAAAAGTTGATGTGTTGCGACTTCGATATTTGCCCCAAAGAACAGTTTCTGACCCAAAAATGTTGCCGCAGAAAACACGCAAAATTTTCCACGAAACACGCGTCGCTGATTTAAACTCAAATGACAAGCCGATTGATATTGCCTCGCTGGTGCGCAAACGCAGCAAATGGATACAACTTCAAAGGGATATTGGAACAATTAGTTTTAAAGAGGTGAAAGAAACTGAAGAGCGAAAAGAAATGATTGAGGAGATAATCAAATGGAAACGTGAATGGTTCGCAGAAAACCGGATTAATGCTAAGGGTTTCAATGATCCCTTTCACATTCAATGTTTACGAAATTGTTCAAGCTCATCTTATGCAAAACTTGTTCGTATCCATGCATTGTATGCCGGAGAAAAACCAATTGCTGCAGAAATTTGCATTGCCTCTAACAGCAGCATTTTGAACATTATTATCGCAGGTATGCCTAAGTTGCGGCGGTTTGGACCAGGAATTTTGTTGTCCCGGCTTTCCTTAAATCATGCAGCTGTTAATGCTTTTGAGACGGTGGATTTCCTACCACCTTTTTCGCCTCATAAGCAGACAATTGCCAAAAGAACAATGAAAAAGGTGGAGTTGCGTATTCCATTGACAATCAAAGGAACACTCGTTCTTCTCTCCATCGATATAGTAACTTCAATCAAGTTTCGCTTCGGTCAGAATTTCAGCTGAAAAAACCATTTGGGCAACCAACTAGTCAATGAATTGACTATATTTGGTTTCATAATACGTTGTCCCAAAAGAACGATTGCATCATCTCCATCAGAATAAAACTCACGTTTTAGCCCCGTTTGTATAAACCCCCACTTTCTGTAGTGAGCTAGGGCGCCGGAATTCTTCGAACGAACAAACCCTCTTATAAACAGTCTATTTGCAGAACGAAAAGCTTGGTCCGTCAGCTTACTTGCTATGCCTAAACGGGTATATGATGGATCAACTGCTAAGAAATCCCAACCAGTCCAAGGACGATATGATCTGTCTGTCAGGACACAATACCCAACAACTTTCTTTTCATAAATTGCGACGAGAAGCGCTCCACTTTTGATGCCTTGACATCGATCAAGCATTTCTTCCGACGACATGAGTAATACATCGCCAGGAAAAGCTTCTTTTTGGAGTTCGTCAATTCGATGAATGTCTTCTTCGATTGCTTCTCGGACTTGTATTTGCGTCATTTTCTCAGGTTCAACTGTTTCAGACTACCTCCAAGTTCTAAGTTAACCCAAGATACACTCATGATCTCGACAATTTGTAATTGAGGTTAATGTTCCAGCACTTGAATAGCCCCGAGTTTCCTAGACACTCTCGGTCTTCGTTGTTTGCTGTCTTTCGAAGTCGACGGGTGACAGCATCCCGTTTCTCGCATGTTTCCTTTTCGGGTTGTAGAACATCTCGATGTAGTCGAACACATCGCGCCGAGCGTCGTCACGGCTGCGATAGTTTCGCCGCCTAATCCGTTCTCGCTTGAGCAGGTTGAAGAAGCTCTCTGCCACAGCGTTATCATGGCAGTTACCCTGTCGGCTCATCGAGTGCTCCAGATTGTGCTGGCGTAAGAATGGACTTGTCTCACTTTAATTCCGCATCCGGTTCTCGTTTAGCTCGTTTTTCGTTCGAATTTGATGGATCAATTCCAATTCAAGGACACGGAACCAAACCGTGACAAGTCCAGTTTGTTGGGTGGACGTAAAAGACACTGTGTCGTCCTCCGCACGTTTTGTGTCGCCTGCGACACGCCTTGGTTCGCCCATGACACAACTCCTTACGCATATTCTGACGCGTAGGAGTTGTTAGGAGTGCCGTGGAATGGGCATCGTAATTTACAGAGATTTCACACGCACACGCTTGCAGGCGAGGCGTGGGGAAACATACGGACAAGCAGCGAGACGATTGCTCAAGCCGCTTGATAAAAGAGCAGCGGGCAAAGTGGGCAACGAGGGGATGGAAACCACTCTGCCCGCTGGTTCCCACGCAAGGGAGGACTGCGCCGGGAAATGGTGATTGAATGAATGAGGTCACGGGGCGACCTCACGAACGGAAGGCAGAGGAATGTAAGCGACAGGCTATTGACCGAGCACCCCACCTTCCCATCTGCCTTCGCGTAGAAGCCATAGATAGCGCTCACCAGCCTTACGGCGGTTGTGTTCGTTATGGGCGTGGATTTGTTGTTGAGGGGTCATGACATCAGGCCATGATAAATTGCAGACACCCCAAGAATAACAAGCGGTTTGACGTAAGCGGCTACCGCCCAATTTATCCAATTTACATCTTCAATGTCGGAAGTTTCGTCGCTCACCATGAAGATCATCAACGCAAGGCCAAGAGCGTGCCAAATACTGATTTCAGGCACACCAAGGGGAACAGCGAACCATGCCCAAGTGGTCGCATAAACATACCCCTGAAAAGGAACAGCGGGGAGCCCAAGAACCATAACGAGAAGATGACTCATACCACACCCCCAGAAACATCAGGGATGGTTAGATTGCGGAACTTGGCGAAATCGTGAAAGGCCTCTTGCATTTCCGATGGCGTAGCGTGGTCATCATGAATTCATTGCAATTTCCCCGCGAATTGTTCGTCTGCCAAGGAAATCTTGGCCGGGAATCTAATAAATTCCCCGACAAAAGAAGTTCCCTCCATTTCCGGGTCGTAATCCTGATCATCGATACAATGACCAATCGCGCATTTGAGGCCAACAGGGCCTCTATACATGCAACCACCCTCTGCGTTCACACTCTGCCTCCACCCCTGCCCATGCAGGCCGGTATAGGCGAGATTGAATATCTCTTGGCGGGTTCTGTATTTGATGGGATGGGTCATGAGGTTACTGACTCCCTCGCCCGCTTGGAATGCAGGGAAATCAGCGTGTCAGTCGACAACGTGAATTTCTTCTTCTTGGCAAGCGAAATGAAATCTTTCCAATACCAGACTGGGATGGAGTCCCGCCGTTTCATCTCAGAAACAGCAGAAGTTTTCAGACCGAGTTCACGGGCGATATGCGCGTTGCCGCCAAGCTGCTCAATTATGGTTTTAATATTTTGCATGTTGTTCACGCACGATACAACATCTCACGTGTCAACACATTTCGCCATGACTCGTGTTGTTTTAATGGATAAACATGATTCATGGAAATGAGTGTTCGATTAAAAGCCGCCCGCAAAGATGCAGGCTACAAGAGCGCAACAGCCGCCGCAGAAGCGTTGGGCGTTGCCGCATCAACCTACCGCGCCCATGAAAACGGGCAAAACCAGTTCAACGTAGAAGAAGCAAAACAATACGCTCGAAGGTATAAGGTGTCTGCGACTTGGCTCTTATTTGGAGGCGGAATGACGCAGACATCTACCCCTAACTTGCCAACTGATACCCATGAGGGCTTTAATCCTTCTGTTGGGACGGTTTCAGTGATAGGCGAAATTTCGGCAGGAACCTGGCTCGACATTGAGGAAGTCGAGGAGAGGGAAGCCTACCAAATGTCTACAGTACCAGCGTCAGCGGATTATCCGACTGATCGGCAATATGCGTTTGAAGTCAAAGGAACATCCATCAACAGAGTGGCCGCAGAAGGTGATAGGCTGATTTGTCTGGATTTAGGAAAATCCGGGCTAACCCTGAACTCAATTCAAAATGATGACCTTGTGATTGTCGAGCAAACAAAACATAGTGGGCAGATGATACGCCGCACAGCCAAACGATTAAGGCGCACAAGCCAGGGTTACGACCTTTGGCCCGATAGTGACGATCCAAAACACGCAGAACCCATCCCGGTCAACGGATCCGAAAACGGGGAAACAATCCGGGTGATGGCTAAAGTCCTCTGGGTCTTGAGAAAGCCATGATAAAGGATGTTATGAGAAGGTTCATGCCCAAAGCCCTCTTAGAAATCAGGCGGCATTTTTTAAATCGGTATATAGACAGCCGATTTACCGCCATGCCAGTGCAGGAAGTATTCTCTACCATATACAATCAAAATCTCTGGGGTGATGGTGAGGCAGGCCATTACTCCGGCCCCGGCTCTCACAGCCCTGATATTATTGGTCCGTATATTGAAGCTATTCAAGAATTTGCAGGACCCTCAAAGGGGCAACTGTCAGCGCTCGATGTGGGATGCGGTGACTTCAATGTCGGATCTCAAATTGCCCCACTCTTTGCCAGTTACATCGGGTGTGATGTGGTTAAGTCTGTCGTGGAAACTAATCGAGAGCGCTATGAATCTGAATTTTTAGTCATTGACGCAACCAAAGACAAAACACCATCTGCCGATGTAATTTTTATCCGAGAAGTTCTCCAGCATCTTTCAAATGCTGACATATCGAAAGTCATAAGAAACTTAGGCGAATGGAAGTATCTGATTGTGACCGAGAGTCATTATTCAGGAATTCACTTCGAGCCCAACCTTGACATAACAACGGGGCCATTCGCAAGGAGATCAGGCAAACAAAGTGGTGTGGTATTGCATGAACACCCATTCAATCTTGACTATGGTAGGTGTGAAATTATCTGCGAAGTTCCCTCAAATTCAGCATCTAAAAATCTAGTTACCTATCTTTACACTAGGGCATAGCTCCGCCCTTTCCTGCGTGAGATAGCCACAGCCGCCTCACCTGATCGCCACATCAGAACCCTTACGGGCGCAGTACTTGTTTCCCTTCTCGTATTAAACGGGTCAACCCTTTCGAGTGTCCTGTTAAAGCCATTTTGGGCGGCTTAGGGCCTGATATCCATATGATTGGCAATCACTTAGGAAAATCAGGTTCGTTACCCTCGGGCGTTAACCCTGTCTCACGCAGCTGGATGGAAGGGGCTCACCAGAGCCAGCATTTTCATTGCCTGTTATTTCCAATGGGCAAGCCAGGTCCCGTAGTTGTGCAGCCTCTTGGGCGCTCGCATTATGGGCAAGTGTGCTTGTGGAGCTTTTTCACCATCCTGAATGCGCTTCTGTAATGTGCTTGCATTGAGATAAATGCGGTACTATAATACCATTCTCACGCTGCTAATGGGCACATTGCAGTCAGGGTCTTGGAGAGAAATCCCCAAGGCCCTTTTTCTTTTGTGACAGAATCGCGCCCTCAATTCAACATCAAGAATGTCATTTATATCCAATATCAACATTATTTATGTTATTTGACATAAGATATCCCATCACCACGACGCAACGGCCCCGCCGCGAAGCACTGGTGAAGTGAAAACAAGGGATATGGATATGAACACCAACCAAACCGTCTGTATTGGCATCGACCGCTTCAAAGAGCGCTTAAAAATGGTTACTGCCAATGTTGAGCGTGATGCTTACGGCCCGCAGGGATGTGTTCGTTCCAACAACGGCCTTCATTCATCGGTCAGCCGTAAAGCAGCCCTGATGGCTGTCACAGAGGCATTTACCGATTTTGCCCGCGGCTTCCTAGAAACTGCACAGGATGATTTCCACGGCAGTCCATTTGAAACGTATCTCGAAGAAGTCACCCTCAACATCGATAGCGCAATCGCAGATGCAACGTTTGCAGTTGACCATGATCGGGAGGCTAATCGCGCAGATGCGTGGCGCGATGAGCGAATTGCAGACATGGGCGGCATGAACATCTCCCCCGAACCCATGAAGTATTTCTGCGGCATTTGCGGAAATGAAAAAACGGAATCCCAAATGTCCATGCGTGAGCGAGATTGCTGCATCATGTGCGAACTCGAAACGATGGAGCCGGTCAGCACAGGCTGGACTACCACTGTCATCGTTGGGTTGATCGTTGCCTACGGACTTGGCTGGCCCCTTATCACGTGGGTGCTGTCATGATCCCCGTTAATAACACAAAGATTGGTCACAGAGGCCGGGATAGGCGCACAGACCTTGCAGCACTTTGCGCAATGTATCGCCCCGGCTCGGCTGAGTGGACTGCAATGCAGTTGGAAAGATTGGAGAATGAAAATGGAAAATAGCACAGAACCGAAATCAATTTACGCCGCGCTAGCTCTGGCCCAATCTGAAATGGGGAAGACGCAAAAAGATAACACCAACCCACATTTCAAGAGCAAATATGCTGATCTTGCGTCTGTCATGGACGCCTGTATTCCGGCGCTATCAAAGCATGGCATAGCCGTATTGCAGCCGATGATTGATGATGAAGGTGGGAGGTTTGTCAAAACGGTACTCGCTCACGGTGAGACTGACGAAACTGTAGAGTGCCGCGTTCCGCTGATTATCGGCAAGAACGACATGCAGGGATATGGCAGCGCCGTCACCTACGCGCGGCGATATGGCCTTATGGCTATGGCTGGCAATGCGGCGGCAGCCAACGCTCCAAAACTCGCCAATTCGGCCCACATGCGTGCAGCGATGCTATCAGGCATCAAACAGACTGCGAAGAGAAGCGTGACCCGGATGAGCGACAAAGACCCGACAAACAAGAAGGAAATGAGCTTGACCAAACCGCCCAATTAGAGAAGCGGCCATTGATGTGAAGTGAACATGCCAACGCTGCAAGCCTTTGAGGTTGTGATAAACTTTCCAGTATGAACGAATACGAAGAGTTGACTGGTCTGGCGTCGCCACCCGATCGCCAAATTGCCGGCGCAGAATTCTCAGCTTTGGAACTGTCCAATTACACCCTCACAATTGGTCAAGCTTCTTCCTTGATGCATGCTCAACGCTGTAAGTTTGCATCCAGCCGAAAAGTGCAGCGAATGTGCAAGGACGGCGCAATCGATTGCCACAAACTTTCAACGACGCGCAATGGTCAGCCGGTTTCAGAATGGCTGGTGAATGAAACTTCCCTTCTCAGGCGCATAGAAGAAAGCGAAATCAAGTTGGATGAGAATACCGCCGTGCCACCTGTCGCCACTGGCAACGCCAGCCATACGCCAAACCAATTTGGCGATGCCAATCATAAGAGTGCAGATCGAAAATCCACTGAAAAATCACCGAGCGCCTTGGCGATGCCAAATCACGCTGGCATTGCCTGTGGCGATGCCAGAGTTCCAGATGGTGAAGAATTTCATCGCGATGTCATGGCAGCGCCAAATGAAATTGGCGCCGCCACCGATGAGGAAGTTGGTGAGAAGAGAACTTTGGCAAGCGTCTTGATTGAGAACGCAAAGCTAACAGGCGAACTGAACGGAGCTTTGAACCTGATTGAGGAAGTTCGTGATGATAAAGAGTTTTTGCGTGACGAACTTCGCGAAGCCCGCGCTGGACGCAAGGATGTGACAGCCATTGCACAGCGCATGCTGGAAACTCTAGAGAGCATCGCGGTTGGTGGAAAGTTGATCCGGTCACCACAAAGGGATGTTGAAAACGCTCATCAACCTCCAACCGCAATGAAGAATCAAGAAACTCCAGAACCAGGCTCTGGTGATAACCAAACGCGCATGGTTGATACTTTTCGGATATAATCAGAGCATATGAAAAGCTTTGCCGATGTAATCGATCGTAACATCAAAATCATTGGAGCCGATCCGCTTACGCAGCGGGGCTTTACTCAGATCCCTAACGTCATTCTCAAGTCGAACAATCTGACAGGCGGTGCCAAGCTCGCCTACACGATGCTACTCACCTATGCGATGGGGGATGATGAATGTTTTCCAGGTCAGGATCGCTTGGGCGCTGACATGGGAACAACTCGCCAATCGGCCAACAAATATATCAAGGAGTTGGAGAGCAAAGGTTTCATCAACATCAAGCGCCGGGGCCAAGGTCGCTCCAATCTTTATGAGATCAACCTTCGGGCGAAGGTGTTGAAGTCGGCACGGTAGTGGGATTTCAGATGTCAAAATATTTGACATCTAGATGTCGGCATTTTGGACATCCAGTTGTCAAATATTTTGACACTAAGAATAAGCAGGGAACAATAACAAAGAACAATATGAAGTATGGCAAAAAGCAAAACGAAAAAAGCACGATGGCTGTGATCCGATTGGATTGCCATTTGGACGTTCACGTGGAGAAACAAGGGAATACGGGAAACTTACCTGTGATCCAGTTTTAGTTTGAACTTCACCCGATCCTTCAACAGCATCCCATGAGAGCCGAAAAATGGGCCAGCAACGCGGTCTAACCGCGAAGATCGACACATTTCCTTGCTGAACAACAAAAGCCCCTTAAAGGGGCATTTTGAACGTCTGGCGGGGTGTTCGAATTGGGAATTAGATGTGGGCTCCCAAGATCAATGTCATGATCCCCGTCAAAACCGCGATCTGACCGAGAGCAACGGCCAAAAACGTACCAACAATCCATTTAGTCTGCCGATGCAGGTCTTCTTTCGTCACGAGCGTTTGAAAGGCCTCCTCTTTTGAGAGGATTGATTCAACTGCTTCCTCTGCAACAGCGCGATCAACTTTCAAATCAACGAGCACATTGTAAAGTTTGATGGTTTTGGTGGACATCGATGTTTGGCTTGTGTCGCAACCATATCACATCCACAGAATTCTCGCGAATTGCGAAGCAGAACAAGATTCGGGATTTCTTGAGACTTATATGAGACGTAGGATTTTGGCGAATCCACTAAGTCATTGATTTAATGGCAGGGGCAGCAGGATTTGAACCCGCGACCTACGGTTTTGGAGACCGTCGCTCTACCAACTGAGCTATACCCCTTCAAGGCCGACAGCGCCTTAGTTGCGGCGCTGGCGTTGCTTACTGTGATTAGCTCAACAGTTCAAGCGGTGGATTGAGATTCAAAAGCAATTTGATGGTCAATCCTCCACCCAAAGCACAAAGCCGCCCGCGATCTGCGAGCGGCTTTCATCTTGCCACGCATTTTTATGCGAAATTACTTTTGGAACACAGCCCGCACTGAAACGGGAATTGACCGTGTGATACCCGACAATTTGGCCAGTTTCTGCAACATGTCGATGCCGCCGTCGATTTCCAGATCTTCACTGGAAAGCATGATGAAATCGGCCGTGGTCACCAGCACCCGGTCTTCCGACAGGCGAACCACCAACATTTCCGCTTCGATATCATTTTCCACCCCGGCAAAAACCAGTTGGGCTTCAATTTCGACAATTTTCGTCTGTCCGACTTTCAGCTCGTTGACTTCCGACATATCGATCTTGCCGGTCAATACAGCCGTCGCCTTGCCTTCCTGGAACACGTGGCGCGCCATGCGTTCATTGCGAATGTCGATATTGGTTTCCACCGACGCCAGGTCGATAGACAAGGTCATATCGCCATTTTCCTTAACCAGGCCGGTAAGCTTGTTGAAGTGATGCACTTCCCCAACGGTGTCTTTCTTGATCGAACCAAAGGCAAGTCGGCTTTCTTCGCTCACCAGGTTCCAGGTTATGTGTCCACCGGCGAAGGCTGGCGCTGTCATCAATATGATTATGATTGTTGCGAGGAATCCGATAAATCTGCTCATGTCCATTTCTCCAAAATATGTTTCGCCATAACCTGCTGGTTCAGCTATCAAGGTAACACGCGCGGAAACGATCTTATTCATATGCAAAGAAAACTTCTTGATCACGCTGCCGTGAGTGAGGCGATAAAAACAGTCTACCCCCGGCTGTGGCGTTATTGCCTCACACTCACCGGCAATCACACCGATGCTCAAGACCTGGTGCAGGCCGCCTGCCTGCGCGCTCTTGAAAAAATTCGGCAATTCGACCCGGAAAGTCATTTCGACAGATGGATTTTCACCATCACCCGCCGCATGTGGCTAAATGAACTGCGTTCAAAATCCGTTCGCCAAGGCACCGGCGTCGACCCCATAGAAGAAATCGAATTAATTGACTCTTCTGCCGGTCCAGAATCGAATATTTTGGGCCGTGAGGTGTTAGATGGAATAATGGCCCTTCCCGAAGCCCAGCGTATGGCAGTGCTGCTGGTCTATGCAGAAGGGTATAGTTACAAGGAGGCAAGTGAGGTTTTGGAAGTCCCAATTGGAACTGTCATGAGCCGACTGTCCACCGCACGTGTTAAACTTGCATCGCAATTTACAACCCAGGAAGGAGAGGGATGATGAGCTACTCACAAGAACAGCTGACTGCCTATCTGGATGGCGAATTGCCGAATGCTGAATCCCAGGCATTGGAAGCCGAACTGGCAAACAATCCGGCACTTTGTGTACAACTGGAAGAATTGGCGATTGACCGTCCGGCAATTGCGAGTGCGTTTGACCAATTGCTGGCCACAGCGCCACCCATGCCGGACCTGGCCGCCCTGCAGGACAGCATTGCTGAGCCTGCGCCTGCCCCCCTGCCCGTGCCAGCCAATGATAATTTCGTTTCACTTCGAATGTTGATCGCCTCATCTTTCGTGGCCGTATGTTTAGGCGTTGGCGTCACGCTTGGCTTGAGCGGCGGGTTCGGTGGCCAAAAACAACAGCCGGGCTGGATTGATTTTGTGGCGTCCTATCAGGCGCTCTATGTCCCGGAAACCCTGACCAACGTAAAGACTGATACAGCTACGCTTGAGGCCGAAACCGCCCGCGCGGCGCACGCTCTTTCCCGGTCACTGAATGTGGCACAGCTGGAATCTTTACAGGGTCTGGACTTTAAACGTGCCCAGGTGCTGGGCTTTAAGGGCAAGCCCCTTGTTCAACTGGCATTCCTGTCCGACAGCGGGGAACCGGTTGCCCTGTGCATCATCAAAGCCAACGGGGCCGCCGATGAAGCCATGGCACCCAAAACCCTGCAAGGCATGGAAGCGGCAAGTTGGTCCAAGGGCGGCTTCAAATATTTGCTGATTGGCGGGCAGGATAAAGCTTTGATCAACCGTGCTGCGCGGGAATTCAACGCCCGGATGTAGCTTCGCGCTGTTCGGCAAGCGCTGTGTTGAACTCAGCCCCGAACAGCAACAGAACCGACATGCAATAGAGATAGACGATCACCACCATCATGCCGGCCAGCCCGGCATAAAGCGCGGTATAATTGGCAAAATTCAAAAGATAATAGCCAAATAATTGTGAACCCACCACGATCCCCACAATGGTGATGGATATTCCCCAGCGCAGGGAGCGTTTGCGCCCGTTGAGGTCTGGCAAGAGACGGTGAAAAGCAAACAGGACTGCCCACAACAACAGCAGGGCCAACGACCATTTGATCAGCAAAAAGCCGCTTGAAAATTCGGCAAGTGCCGGGACCCGCTCGACCAGATAGGTCCACACCGGGGCGGCACCCACCAATATGAAGTTTGCGCCAATCAGGGCGATGGCCCCCAAGATTATGAAGACAGTGCCCTGCACCCGCCGCCAAATAAATGACCGACGCTCATCCACCTTGTAGGCACGGTTCAGCCCATCACGGGCGCTCTCAACACCATTGGTCGCCAAAATAATTGCAAATGCCGTCGAAAACGAGAAAAACTCCCCCGGACTTTGGGACAACAGCACCTCAACCGCATTGACGATGGGTTTTTCCGCGTCACCGGGCCAGGAGCCCAGCAACAACGTGACCACCTGTTGGGCAATCGAGGGATCCCCATAAAGACGCACCAATGCGGCAATGAGCATCAAAAACGGAAACAAAGACAGCAGCAAAGACAATGCCACATTGGACGCGATTGCCAGACCACCATCATAAGTGAGTTTGAGCAAGGCATTCCAGAAGGCGCGAAGAACGGTATTGGGCGTCATTGCCAGCCATACGCCTCCACACGATAGCCATCGGGGTCAAATACCTGAACCCTCGTCGGCCCTTTTTCCTGCCATTCCGCTTCCTCAACCCCATCTTGGGCAAACTTCTCACGAAGAAGCCGAACCTCCTCAGCGCTGTCTAACTGAAAACCAAAATGGGTGGTGCGGGGCCAGACACTGGCAACGTCACCCCCACTAAGCGCCAGAAGCCCACCGCCCTGCCCGGTCAGAATGAGCAAATGATCGTCTTCATGGACGGGTTCTAAGAAACCGAAATAGGTTGCATAAAAATCGGCGGAACGCTCGCGGTCCGACACCGTCAGCGCCACATGGTTTAACGCAGCCTTGGTCATAATCTCACTCCAAAATATCTAATTCGGAAATTGCACGTTGATTGCGGCTACGAACCGAACAAACTGAAAGTTACGTGTTTGAGAATGTATCAATCCTTGATGTCGCAGGGAAACCAGCTCCCCGGCAATCACAATAATTGCGAGCCATAAAGCTAATGTTAATTACGGCGTAACGTTGCTGTGGGCCGTTAAGAATTTCGCAGTCCCCATGACCCAAAATTGTATATCTTCAAGCTGGGGGATATACAATGAAGTCGAAAGTATATGGCATTATAGCACTTGGTGTTGCCGGAATCAGTTTCGCAGATAGAAGTGATCGTTCAATAAATTACACCGAAGTGAATGCAAAAATCACAAAATACGAAAATAGATGTACGATTGGAAGTACGTCA
The DNA here is from genome assembly GCA_938010435.1 of uncultured Rhizobiaceae group bacterium. Taxonomy (GTDB): domain Bacteria; phylum Pseudomonadota; class Alphaproteobacteria; order Rhizobiales; family Rhizobiaceae; genus Pseudahrensia. Next base: position 12,908 of record CALLUS010000034.1, read on the forward strand.
AGAGGAAGTAAGCGTGCTCTCGTAGACAAGAAAACAGGTGATCCCCTATACATGGATTGCGATATCGCCAAATTGATCGCCCCTAAATACGGATATTCAAAACACAATATCGTCAAGCACATCAAATTTACTTACAAGTACCAATCTCCTGTAGACGGCAAATTCTACACCGATGTTGCGACCCAAGAAATTGTATTTAAAGAATTTCGGCTCGGAAAAAATGTTCAGGTTTACGCCCATAAAGAAAACCCCAACAAAAGCCGTTACCGCTAGCGCGCAACAGTTTAAGACCTGCCCCGCATGCGGGTGTTTCGGTCAATGGGAAAATTATGGCCAAGTCGGACATTCCCGACTTGGCCTTCTTTTTTTGTAAGTTGGCGGCGGAGCACCTGTGCGGCTCCCTAAGCCTCGGGCAATCGAGCACAATCAATCGAGGATTTCAGCCACGATGCCGGCGCCATGTTCAAGTCGGGTGTTCCCGACTTGAACCTCATTTATTGCCGTTGGCCGCGGAGCACCTGTGCGGCTCCCTAAGCCTCGGGCAATCGAGCACAATCAATCGAGGATTTCGGCCACGATGCCGGCGCCAACGGTGCGGCCGCCTTCGCGGATCGCGAAGCGCAGGCGGTCTTCCATGGCGATTGGCACGATCAGCTCAACCGTCATTTCAACATTATCGCCAGGCATCACCATTTCCGTGCCCTCTGGCAGC
>CALLUS010000035.1 GCA_938010435.1 uncultured Rhizobiaceae group bacterium
CTTCGTCTGCTCATAATAAACTCGCTTTGCTGGTTGGCTTCTGCGGACGTGATGATTGGCTCTGCTCTTGGATCGGTTACAATCTCGCGGCCTTCACGAATGGTTGCAGCCACACTGTTCATGGCAGTGGCCAATACCGGATGATTTTCACGAACAATCTTAGAATTTGCCTCCAGATGTTCTGCATAGAGGACCACTGAAGCAGCGGCTCGGATGGCAGTGACTGGCGTATGGGCTGGAGACTGAGCTTCCCTGTTTTCCCGTTTCGCCGTTCTTATTTCGGCGTCTGGAATAGGGCGATCCGATATCCCACGGGCAAGACGTGGTGATGCTTCAAGGAAAATGCCCTCACGCAATGATACCTCGACTTGAACTGCTCTAGATTCGTCGTAATTGAACTGACTGCGGCGGGAGACCTTCAACCAATCTCCATTTTCCAACCCGCGACGATTAACGATGATGTGGATATGAGGGTGTGCCTTGTCCGTATGAAAAGCCGTGTAGTAGTCGAAAACATCGCCATAGGTGCCAGAGGCAAACATTTTATCTGCCCATGCCCGCCCTGCCCTATAGGCTGCATCATGATCGGTATTGCTTGGAAAGCTGACCACAAAATGTGTGGTTTTATCTGAGTTGGTTTTGGATTCTCCAGCCAGACCCCAAGCTTCGATCAGCTTCTCCTGAGTTTCATCATCCAACTCAGCGCCAAAATACCGTTCTGACCGCTCTAGCTTAAAATCACCGTCTTTCTCCAGATAAGTCATTTGGTCACGCATGCCGCGCGCGTTTGTGGTGCCGCCTTTTCTAATCACCTTAACCATGGCCTGGGGGCCTCGGCGTACAACCTGAAAGGATACGTTCCTGAGTGCAGGGCTGCCCCCACGACCCGATTGTCCGCCCAGTTGTTGCTGCTTCTTAAGCATCAAACCAAGCAGAGAAAGACGCATTGGATTCCCAAGATATAGTTCAGCCCAATGATCACCCATAACAACGTCAACCGGTGACATTCGCCCTTTAGATGATGATACCTGATTGAGAATATCTTGGACCAAAACGCTCATGCCACTTCCACCACCTGCTTAAGTCTGGCCAATCCATCTGACCTCCGTTTCCCCACATTCAGAACCTGCTGCATCATCAATTCGATACTTGCGAGTTGCTTTCCAAGAGTCTTGCGATCTTCCATGAAAGCTTGATAATCGGGATTGAGCGTGCGGTTACCTGCCTTGGCAATCTGGTTGATATTGGCGGCAATACCGCTGATCTGGCGGGTGATGGTTTTGAGATCATCGAGTCCTTTCTCGTGAACCTCTAGAAATCCGGACGCCTGTCTTGCCATGGATCGCATGGCCCAATTTGGTGAGACACCGAGCGTCTTGCATAGTACGCCAAACTCCTCCTTTTCAGCTGGACGAAGCTTCACACTGACGACAGCAAAACCGACCTTTGCTTCCGATTTAGAAGATAGCTTTTGCTTCCATTGGCCTCGATTGGGAGCTTTGCCTTTCCAGTCACTGTCTGCTGGTTTAGCGCGTGTCCTCTTTTTTGCTTCTGTCTTGGCCAAAACAGGCTACCCTCCACTCACTCAAGTGTTTGTGCAAGCCGATCAGCCACCTTGCCCCTGGTGGGCGACCAACGCCTGCGTTGGTGGGGGTACGTGAGCAAAGGTACTACCTTTGCATATATCCTGCCACGTACCCTCCTTCACCACTAACCCTTAAGTCGCCAACTTCGGTACTGCTTTTTGATTAACGCCATTAAGTGATTTTCGATTGTGGAAGTCACAATATTCGACATAATAAACAGATAGATAAATAGATATCTGGACAGATGGATAGATGGATATTTAGGCAGATGAAGATCGTTACATTTGCCTCCTTTAAAGGAGGTGCTGGTAAGTCAACGTCAGTCATGGCCGTCACTTCAAGTTTGATTTCAAAGGGTAAAAAAATTGCCCTATTCGATGCTGATGAAAACGAGCCACTGATCGATTGGGAAAAATCCGCGCACGCAAACAACACGTGGTCAAATGATTGTCAGGTCTTTTCGACGGACGATCTTAGCTCGTTAGAAGAGGCTTATGAGAAAGCAGAAAAGCAAGGTTTTGACCTCGCAATTATAGACACGCGCGGAGGCGGTTCAGAGCTAAACAACACTTGTTTGACGAGTGCCAATCTCATCGCAATTCCTTCTGCTTTGACAACTTTGGATATGACATCAGCGCTTTCAACATTCGAACACGCGGTGATGTTATTGCAGAAAACGGCTTTGGACATTCCAGTAGCACTTCTGATTCAACGTGCGCCAATCGGAAAGCTGACCACATCGCAACAACAGGATCTCGAAAAATTGTCTACTTTGCCGATGTTTGAAACTCACTTGCATGCACGCGACGCATTCGCAGCATTGGGAAAACGAGGCATGCTTCATCTGACATATAAAGCGTTCTCCAAAGATGCCATGAAACGTCTAAGCGCTTCTCATATTGCGACTGCGATGAAAGAAGCAGATCTTCTCGCGAATGATATCGTTGAAGCGTTGGGAGGCATATAAATTGGGTATCAAAAAGCCTGATGTTGCCTACGAGCATCCTAATAAGGCCAGGAACACCGATAAATCCAACTCGTCCAAAAACTCAATTCCGCCAGCAATCCTTGCAACAGAAATAGGTGCTGCAAAATCGCCTGAAACAATGCACGTTCGAATAATTGCTCACTATCCAATTGCAGGTGCGTATGAAGTTTTCGATCGGATGTGTTCTGCCAATATTGACCCAAAAAATGCGATGTTGGCGCTTTTGAAAAAAGGCATTCCAGTGTTTGAGGAACGCTGTGCCAATAACGAAATCGACAAGATAGATATTCTGAGTCAGTTGAAGCCAGAATTTATCGAAACGACACGGGCACTATCCAAAAGCACATTTGAAACTGCCAAAAATCACTTCGATCCATTCGATGTTTTATCTCTAAGAGCATTGGGCGTTAAAATCGGCGATGCAATTTTCGCGTCTGTGGCCAAAAATTAGATCTGAGGCTTGTATGGAGAGGCACTCGCAAGCGAGTGACGGTACACCAAACATTCCCTAACGATGATCAGGTCTTCTCAACATCGCCACCTCTCCGAACAGCCATTTGGCAGATGAATGGTTTCAAAAGTCTTGAACAGATGCGGTGATATCAAAAATAGTCGATTTTCCATCAGTGGACTGCTCTGTTTTCGCTCATACGGCCATAAAAACTCCGCTCGAGATGCAGTTCGCCAGCCTTGGCTTTCTCGCACATGCCTCTGAGGTATCCGCCGGGTGAGTTGACTTCGCCAGTGGTGTGTTTGTCGTAGACCAATGCGATTGCCGCAGCAGCGACAAGCGGGCTTAGAATTTCTTGGGCCTTGTTCCAGGCATCCTCCGAAATTCCTACCATCGGCCTGATTTGTCCGGCCACACGGTGGAAATCATTCCAATCTCGCAAATATCCGCCGCCCAAGTCTCGCACAATTTCAGCAAAGTTCGGGCATGCCGCCATCACGGTCGATATTTCAACCTCAGTCTTCATTTTTCGGCTTCCACCAATATCCCAAATGATTTCTTCTTCCTGACTTTCATTTTCAACCATTGGTAGTGGTTCGGCTCGATCTTGCCCCGCCTTTCTTTCCTCATTGATATTACTAGGTACGCGGTCCAAAAATCAGGCTCGTTCTTCCCTTGTTGGATTATGGACAAAAGGTGCGGACAACTATCCTCCTGACATTTATTCCAACAGATCCCGTTTATTGGTGAGGATCGTCTCGATTACTCTGTTGGATACAGAAACTGCTCAAGTTCGTTTTCGAAAA
>CALLUS010000036.1 GCA_938010435.1 uncultured Rhizobiaceae group bacterium
CGGCGCTCTGTTCCAATACATCAATGGCTTCTACAACAGCCGTCGAAGACACTTAGCAATAGGAGGAATATCGCCCATCAAATTCGAACGAAAAACGAGCTAAACGAGAACCGGATGCGGAGTCAAAGCGGGATAAGTCCAAAGCGACTATTTTAGCAGGCATTTTTTCATCAACGGGCACGTTTGCTATGCAGCTTGAGCTAGCGGATAGATTAAATTCTTTCATGTAGTGCGTTACAGCAACTATGAGCTCTTCTCCATCTTTTTGAACTAATGCCTCGTTGATGTCTAATCCGAGTCTGACGTCTTGGTTGTCAATTTTTGAATCCATTGAATTACTCTCCTATCAATGGCCAGCTTGATCGTAATCCCAAACAACCTCGTCTGATACTGGATAGCTCTGGCAAGTCAGAACATAGCCAGCCTCAACCTCGTAATCCTCAAGCGCATGATTGGCTATCATCTCGACCTCGCCCTTCAATACTTTGGCCTTGCAGGTTGAACACACACCGGCTTTACAAGCAAACGGCGCATCGAGTTTATTTTCAACCGCAGCATCAAGCAGGCTCGTATCTGGCAAGACTGTGAGGGTACGGGTTTCACCGCCAAGCGTAACACGGCCTGGTATACCCGTCTCATTGCCTCCAGCACTCGCAGCGCGTTTTTTCGCGCGCCCGGGTTGGCCACTCGCAAATAGCTCGAAACGAATCTGATCTCTTTCAAGACCATGCTTTTTTAAGGCGTCTGATATTGCCAGCATCATCGGTTCCGGACCACAAATATAGGCCATGTTGATAGATTCAATATCAATCCATGTGGCAAACAGTTGCTTGCACTTTTCGCCATCTACGCGGCCATGAAACAGGTCTATATCCTGACTGTCATCTTCCAAGACATGGATAACATTGAAACGACCCATATAATTGTTTTTTAGATCCTCCAATTCCTCGCGGAACATGATCGTATTGGGGTTTCTGTTGGTATAAATTAGCGTAAAGCGTGCACTTAGTTCATTCTTCAATCCCGTCTTCAAAATAGATAGAATTGGTGTAATTCCAGACCCACCAGCAAACGCAAGATAGTGAGGATTGTCAGAACTCGGCTTTGCGTAGAAATTACCCATTGGAGACATTGCCTCGAGAGTGTCTCCTATTTGTAGTTCCGAATTTGCCCAAGTCGAAAATGAACCACCATCAACCCTCTTAATACCCACCTGCAAAACGTCTTCGTCTTTACCGGCGCAAATTGAATAGGAACGCCTCAGTTCTTCACCATCAAATTCATGTCGAAATGTTAGATACTGACCTTGGACAAATTCGAATTGTTCGTTCGCCTCAGGTTGCAGCGTTAAAACCACAGCGTCGCGAATGGTTTTGTGAATGTCTGTGACGGTGAGTTTGCGGAATTGAACCATTGATTCGCCTTAAATACATTTGAAATAGTCGAAGGGCTCAAGGCAATCTTGGCATCGCCATTGGGCCTTGCACGGAGTCGAGCCAAACTGACTGACCTTATCGACTTTCACGGATTGACAATGAGGGCAGCGCTCGGGTCCACCTGCCGCTTGTGGTGGTGCGATGCCATATTCCTCTAATCGAGCCCTGCCCTTTTCACTGAGCCAATCTGTAGTCCAAGCCGGTGCAATCTTAGTTTCTAACTGAAGATTGCTCACACCGCGTTTGGACAATTCAGTCTCAATATCCATGGCGATAACACTCATGGCTGGGCAGCCGGAATAGGTTGGCGTGATCGTGACCTTTACAAGTTCGCTGTCAACGTCGACATAGCGAATGATGCCAAGATCAACCACGGAAATGACGGGTATCTCTGGATCTGGAACAGCTTCCAACCAATCCCAAATTTGAGCGGAGGTCACAGTTTGCTCACTCACCACGTAGCACCTGGATAGGACCGTTGGAGAGTTTGCATTGTAGCAAGCATATGTCCGAGATGTTCTGTGTGGCGAAACCCAGTGCGTCCACCTGAATGAGCGAAGTCGCTTTCAGGTGCTTTTAAATAGGCTTCACTGAAAGCACGGCTAACCAGTGTTTTCCAAGCGTTTTTCAACGTGGACGGAACAGGCGCGATACCTTGGGCACTCATCGCTTGATCGGTTGTGTCTTCTCCAAACAATTCACCTGTATAGGGCCATAGATAGTCAAGTGTAGCTTGCATTCGCTTATTGCTCTCCTCAGTACCGTCACCAAGTGCGATAACTGTCTCGCGTGAGCGTTCCAGATGATAGAGAGCTTCCTTAAGTGACTTTGCTGCAATCTCAGAGACACGTTGATTGGTAGAGTTTTGAAGTTCGGTCAGCCAAGGCACTTGAAAGGCATCGAACAAAAACTGGCGCATAAGTGTTCTGCCGAAATCCTCATTAGGTACTTCCATCATCAACACATTGCGGAAATCATAAGGATCGCGCAGGAATGCCAAATCATTCGCGGAACGGTTTTTGCCTTCAACTTCTGCTGCATAACCGAGCCACAATTGTGTCTGGCCAATCAAATCCAATGCAGTGTTAGCAAGCGCTATATCCTCTTCCAAGGCAGGTCCTACGCCGCACCATTCCGATGTTCGGTGACCTAGAACAAGGGTGTTATCTCCTTGGCGAAGTAGGAATTCAAGTAGATGGTTGATCTCGCCGCTCATCACATATTTCCCGCTTCTTCTGGTAAAACATAGAACGTCGGGTGGCGATAAATTTTGTCGCGTGCTGGATCGTAAAGCGGACCTTTATCACTTGGGCTCGATGCGCTGATATCTTTGGCTTCCACAGCCCAAATACTCACGCCTTCGTTGCGCCGCGTGTAAACATCACGGGCGTTCTTGATGGCATGTTCAGCGTCAGATGCATGGAGCGATCCGACATGCCGGTGGCTCATGCCATGTTGGCCTCTAATGAATATTTCCCACAGCGGCCATTCTTTCGACTTTGTCATTGATCTACTCCGCAGCCAATTTTCGTTGTGCTTTTTTGTCCGCATGGGCCATCATTCCCTCACGTACCCAAGCCCCATCATTCCAAGCTTTCTTGCGAGCTTCCAAACGGTCTGTGTTGCAGGGCCCATTTCCAGAAATCACATCCATAAATTCATCCCAGTCGGGTTCAGAGAAATCATAGTGCCCAGTCTCATCGTTGAACTTTAAGTGCTCATCAGGAACGGTCAGGCCTAAATATTCGGCTTGCGGAACTGTCTCATCAACAAACTTCTGACGCAGCTCGTCATTCGTGTTCATTTTGATTTTCCACGCCATGGATTGAGCGGAATGAACGCTGTCTTTGTCAGAAGGTCCAAACATCATCAGAGCCGGATACCAGAAGCGATTGAAGGCATCTTGAGCCATGCGCTTTTGATCAGCAGTTCCTTCTTTCGCCATTTGAATCATGATGTGATAGCCCTGCCTTTGATGGAAGCTTTCTTCCTTGCAGATGCGCACCATGGCTCTTGCGTAAGGACCAAATGATGTGCGCTGCAACGGGACTTGGTTCATAATGGCTGCACCATCAACAAGCCATCCAACAGCACCCATATCGGCCCATGTAAGAGTGGGGTAATTGAAGATGGATGAATATTTCATCTTGCCGGAATGGAGTTGTTCAAACAGCTCATCTCGGCTGATGCCCAATGTTTCAGCTGCGCAATATATATAGAGGCCATGACCAGCTTCATCCTGCACTTTAGCAAGAAGATTGGCCTTACGCTCGAGCGTGGGAGCACGAGTGATCCAGTTTCCTTCAGGTAGTTGGCCCACGATCTCCGAGTGAGCATGTTGCCCCATCTGGCGGATCAAATTTTTACGATAAGCATCCGGCATCCAATCTTTAGGTTCGATTTTTTCGCCGCGATCAATCCGCTCCTGAAAAGCGCGATCTTGCGGGCCCATCTCCTCAAGAGGTTGAACACCCTTGCCGGTTGATTTCACCATCTGTGCATACATGTCGGTTCTCCCTAAGCCCGTTCCAGTATTAATGCGACGCCCTGCCCTACACCCACACACATAGTGCAAAGAGCAAATCGCCCGCCGGTTCGTTTGAGTTGATACGCTGCGGTCATCACAAGTCTCGCCCCGGACATGCCAAGTGGGTGTCCAAGAGCAATCGCACCGCCATTTGCATTCACATGCTCAGCGTCATCAGGAAGCCCAAGCTCTCGAAGCGTCGCCAGACCTTGGCTCGCAAAGGCTTCGTTGAGCTCGATCACATCCATCTGATCAAGCGTCAGGCCGTTGTGTTCCAAAACTTTACGCGTTGCTGGAACAGGACCAATACCCATAATGCGCGGTTCAACGCCTACAGCGGACATGCCAACGATCCGAGCTAAAGGCTCACATTGTTTGGCCATAGCTTCATCACCCAAAAGCAATGCTGCCGCGCCATCATTGACACCGGATGCATTGCCTGCAGTCACTGTTTTATCAGGGCCGTTCACACCTTTTAAAGCGCTCAGTTTTTCTACGCCTATACCTGGTCGCGGGTGTTCATCCTTATCAAAGATGATCGGATCGCCCTTACGCTGTGGAATGGACACAGACATCAACTCATCGTCAAACCGTCCAGCTTTGTCCGCCGCTTCATATCGAGCTTGCGATCTGGCAGCAAAGGCATCTTGATCATCACGATTGATGTTGTAGTCCTCAGCCACATTGTCTGCCGTTTGCGGCATTGAATCGACACCATGAGTCTGCTTCATTTTTTTATTGATGAAGCGCCATCCAATGGTTGTATCAAATATCTCGTTGGCCCTGCTGAATGCAGTGGTTGCTTTGGGCATGACAAACGGCGCACGGCTCATGCTTTCAACGCCTCCCGCAATCGCCATTTTGTAGTCGCCGGCTTTGATACCGCGAGACGCCATGCCGACGGCATCCATGCCAGAAGCGCAAAGCCGGTTGATACTTGTACCGGGAACAGTTGTGGGAAGGCCAGCGAGCAAAGCTGCCATGCGGGCAACATTGCGATTATCTTCTCCAGCCTGATTGGCATCACCAAAGATGACATCATCGACATGTGACCAATCCACATTCGAATTGCGTTTCACAAGTTCTTCAATCGGCAAAGCAGCAAGATCATCCGTGCGAATGCTCGAAAGCGTTCCGCCATATCGTCCAATTGGGGTTCTTACGGCATCTAAGATATATGCAGACACACAAATTCCTCTCACTTTCAGCAGCGATTGATATCACATAACACATAATACGTTACGTAAATATAGACAAAAGAAAAAATGTAACATATAGTCATAAATGACGAGATGATGGAAATTGCTGGAAGATTGGGATGGACTTCGGCGTTGGAGACGTCGGCAACTAATTTGGGAGGCAAAATTGGACCTAACGGAAAAAGAATCGAATCTCATTTTCTCAATGATGAGAGATCTCAGCGGAGATTTTGATCATTATGAAGTGAGACAGCGTGTTGGCCAAAGTCTTCTTGAGTTACTGAACGCAGATCATTTCGCATCTTATGTTTGGGATGAAAATTCCAACAAGTTCATCTCTGGAATTCAAATCAATATGACCGATGATAATTTGGCACGGTACGACGCCTATTATCAGTTTAGAGATCCGATAACGCCCAGTTTACAGAGGCGCCGAAAAGCGACTCCCGTCAGCGCGGTTATGAGCCATGATAGACTCATAAAAACTGAATTCTTCAATGACTTCCTTAAAGAGGATGGTCTTTGCTACGGGATCAATTATTTCGCATATGATCGAGGCTCCAATATTGGAGATGTGCGGGTCTGGCGTGGTGACAAGAAAGAAGACTTCTCTGAACGCGATACGAAAATAGTCGATGCGATTGGGCCAAGCTTTGTAAATGCTCTGATCAGAGCACAAAAATACGATGCTGAGACTCCCGCGCTCAGGTTTGCTTCAATTGGGGACCGTGTTCAACTCACAGGCCGCGAAAGCGAGATAGCAGACCTACTCGTCATTGGCGCATCAGATGAAGAAATCTGCTCAAAACTTCTAATATCCAAGTCGACACTTCGATCTCATATCACAGCAATTTTCAAAAAAACCGGATTGAGTCGTCGCACGCAGCTTGCTCAATTTTTGACGGAAAACTCAGGTTTTATGCAGACAGATAAAACGGAACATTGAATCGCGCTTAAAATGAGTGACACAAGCCCCTTTATTCACAGGTTATTCGAAGTTCGAAAGTTCATTATCTTTATGAAGAATTGGTTGTTCTGAAACACTATTCTTTGCGATATCGATCTCCGGCATCGCCTATATTGAACTAATTCATGCACTTACCGATTCGCGAAAATATCGTCATTAATGACGATATCCGAATGTCATTTCCCGTTGATATCCTTTTGACAAAGAACAGGAGGACCAGATGGCATTGGATAGAGTTTTGGGAGCGGCGGCACTGATCCGTCAATTGGACGCAAAAGAAATCTCAGCAGTCGAATTTGCAAAAGATACGATCTCAAAAGAGGCGAACAGCACGCATTTGAATGCCGTATCGCATTTTGACCCAGACCTTCTATTGAGCAATGCTGAACGTGCAGATGAAAGTCGTGCAAATGGCGATGCCGGATCTTTGTGCGGTGTGCCAATTATTCTCAAAGACAACATCAATACCGTCGCATTCCCTACAACGGGTGGTACAGGGGCTCTTCTAAACCATACGCCCGAAACGAATGCAGGAGTTGTGACAGCACTTGAAAGTGCTGGAGCTTATATTGGCGCTAAATCCGGCATGCACGAACTGGCTTTTGGAATAACAAGTAACAATGCTGTCACAGGCGCTATCCGAAATCCACATGATCCCAACAAAATTCCAGGCGGTTCCTCAGGCGGATCAGCTGCAAGTGTTGCGGCTGGGATATTCCCAGTTGGGCTTGGAACTGACACCGGTGCTTCTGTCCGTCTGCCTGCCTCACTGTGCGGTGTCGTTGGTTTCAGACCAACTGTCGGGCGTTATGCTGGTGATGGTGTCGTGCCAATCAGCCATACCCGCGATACCGTAGGGCCAATTACAACTAGTGTAGAAGATGTCGCACTGCTTGATAGTGTTTTGTCGGGCAATCCGGTGATCACTCAAAAGAGGGACCTTGGCAGTGTAGTTCTTGGTGTCCCAAAAGAGGTCTTTTTCGACAACTTGGATTCCGAAGTTGAAGCGGCTGTTCAGGTCGCAATGAAAGCATTGGAATCTCAGGGCGTTAAATTTGTAGACATTAGCCTTGCTGACATTTGGCCTTTGAATGAAGCCGTTGGTTTTCCAGTCGCACTTTATGAAGTGATGCAAGATCTGCCTGCATATCTGAAACAATATGCACCCAGTGTATCCTTCGAAGACCTCGTTTCAAAAATTGGCTCTCCGGATGTTGCTGGTGTAATCGGCAGTCAGCTTGGTGATGAAGCTATGCCTGAAGCGGTCTACCGCGAAGCAATGGATGTTCATCGTCCAGCAATGCAAGCGATGTATCGCGACGTGTTTCGGTCGAATGGACTTACAGCACTGGTGTTCCCAACTTCACCAATGACTGCTCGCAATATTGGCGAAGACGAAACCGTCGACCTCAATGGCGAACAGGTTCCAACGTTCCCATCGTTCATTCGCAATACTGATCTTGGATCAAACCTTGGCGTGCCTGGAATTTCACTGCCCTGCCCGGCTGCGTCCGGCATGCCAGTTGGAATTGAATTTGAAGGTCTCGCAAGCGCTGACCAAGACCTAATCGAATTGGCGCTCTCAATCGAAGAAGCGTTGACAAGTTAACTTTAGCTCAAATCGGAAAACAGGAGGAATACAACGATGAGTAAGTTTCTAAAAGCAATCACGGCCGCAGCATTTGCGACAACAGCTCTAGCAGGTTCTGCATTGGCTGATATGAAAATTGGAGTTTTGGTGCCAGATTCTGGTCCCGCCGGTCTTTTCGGGCCAAGCACTCGCAACTCTGCAACATTGGCAGCTGATGAAATCAATGCAGCCGGAGGCATCAATGGCGAAAAGATTGAACTTATCTTCGCAGATGTGGGTGTTCCACCAGCTGAAGCTACTCAGGCTGCTCTTAAATTATGGAAGGGCGAAGGTGTCTCCGCATTTGTTGGAATGCATGATTCAGCTGTTCGTGAAGCACTGGTTGGCCAGTTTAAGGGTCAAGTGCCTTATGTGTATACACCGGTATATGAAGGCAATGCTTGTGGTACCGGCCTTTATGTAACCGGAGAAACACCCAGCCAACAGCTGGCCCCTGTCATTCCTTTCCTTATGGAAAAAGAAAGCGTCAAAAAGTGGTATTTGATCGGCCACGACTACAATTG
>CALLUS010000037.1 GCA_938010435.1 uncultured Rhizobiaceae group bacterium
AGCCGCAAAGGGAACTGCTGGGATAATGCTGTCGTCGAGACGTTCTTCAAAACCATCAAGGCAGAACTCATTTGGCGCAAAACATGGCAAACGCGCGATCAGGTCACGGTAGCCCTGTTTCAATACATCAATGGATTCTACGACTCACGCAGAAGACACTCAGCAATAGGCGGAATGTCACCCATCAAATTAGAACGAAAAACAGCCTAAATGAGAACCGGATGCGGAATTAATATGGGACAAGTCCATATGGATCCCTTTGCCAGCGAGAACCCCGCATATTCTTGCCGTTTCAAACAGCCATGTGAAGTTACTTGTAAAATCTGCTTGCGCCTGCAGATAAAATTTTACCGATTTAGGAATTTTTGCGCATGTAAGATGCATGATAATTCTTGACTTGGATTTGACAACATGGAATTAACGCGCATCTGAAGTGCGAGAAAATGCCATGTCCATTCACCTCGTCGGTGAAACCATCGACGCCAAACAGGCGCACCTTCGTGCCCAGGCGGGCGACCTGATCCAGCTTGTGCGGGGAGTCTATGTTACGAATGACGCGGATGTCGATCGAACGATCCTCGCGCATGCAGTCCGTATTGCGCACTATCTCTACCCCAATGCCTATCTCTCATCGGCAAGTGCCTACCTTTTGGCACCAACCGAGGATGGGCGACTGTTCATCAGCGGCAGGCGCAATCAGCGCACTCGCTTGCGCAATCTTGAAATCATCCAGAACGAAACACCCAAACATCCCTCGACTGCATCCGCTGTCATCGGCGACGACCTTGGCGAATTACATATGCAGGTGTCATCGCCGCGGCAACGTTTTCTCGAAGCTTTTCGGTTACGAAGCGAACACGCCAGCACTATCACGGGCGACATGCGCAGACAGATGGCGGAGCGGCTGGTCGAGGAACACGACTCACCGAAAGCGGCTGCTGATGCGGTGTGGGCCTTGGCGCGGGAGAATGGCTGGTATCGGGAGGGAGAAGGTGCCGAACGTTTTCTGCTAACCCAACCGAGTACGACAAAATATCCAACCAACAAAGCAGCACTGAATCTGCTAATTGCCTGGCATGGCGAGCCATTGGGGCAGTTGACCCATGATGGCTTCGAATGGCGGTGGAAACCACAGAAGAGCCGAGGGCCCGTGCTTGTGCGTGAAACTACACCAGGCAAGCTTCCCGCTTTTGTCGAGTCTCTCTTACCGGAAGGTTGGCTTGCTCAGATTCTGCACGACCGCGACGAACGCGAGGCCCTACGGCGCGGCCGACGCTACATGTCCAATATTACCATTGTCGAGAGCCGTGCGGAACTCGCAGAACTGCCTGTCGACGTGCTGACAACACCGCTGTCGGCGTTCACAGACGCAGGACGCTTCACAGGGCAATATGCCGGGCCAGCGCGGGGCGAAATTGAGGAGACGTTTGAACAGAACCTCGCGCGCGTCTTTTCGAACGCCGAGACACCGCGCCTGTCAGGGGTTCAGATCAAGGCACCAATGAGCTTGTCGGTCGACGGCGCGCTCGTGCCCGCGATCGATCAACCTTTCACGCATATTCTAAAGCCAGCAGGGACGGCTGGCTTCGAAACACTGCCGATCGTCGAGTGGCTTTGTCTGGAACTGGGTCGCATCGCCGGGTTCGAGGTGCCGGATGCAGCATTGATCGAGATGCCGGATGATATGCCGCCAGCATTGCTGGTCGAACGGTTTGATATCCGGCGGGGGATTGACGACAAGCGCCGCTTGGCGCTGGAAGACTTTTGTTCGATCCTCGACCTTCCGGCCTCCGCCAAATATGACGGCACCATAGAACGGATGGCCCGCGGACTACGACCGCTATCGACGGATCCGACCTCCGACCTCGAAATATTGTTCAGACGGGCAGTCTTTGCTTGGCTTATCGCGGATGGGGACATGCACCTCAAGAACCTCGCTATTTTGAAAATCGCGGGGCCCGGAGCAAAGACGTTTACTTCGGTACGTTTTGCGCCACTCTACGACGCCGTAACCACACGGGTATTCCCTGGCCTTGCCATTGACCGCATGGCGCTCAAGCTTAACGGCAAAGATGATCGGCTGAGGAAGGCGGATTTTCTTACACTCGCCCGGACGATCGGCCTGGCTGCAGGTGGAGCAGAATCTTGTTCAAAGGCCTTGGCAACGACACTGTCAAAGCATGGAGCCGAGGTGGAACTACCGGAATTTGCTGCACAATCAAAGGCGGCTTCATCGGCGCGAGATAAAGTGGTTGGCCTAGTTCACGAGCGATCTATTGGCCTGATAACTTAGCTAAACTCATAACTTTAATCGATCAACGATCTGGATCCCCGGGAGATGCCATGAACGATGCAACTACCATTAGCCTCGAAATGAATGCGATGCAGGATGCCGCTTTGACGGCCACCAGCACGATCCGCGATGACATTCTGACTACACTCGCAGTTGAAGGGGCTGCTGCGGACCCAGCATTTAGAACCATTCAGAATCTATGCAAATATGCATCTGAAAGGTCTCAGAGCATCTTTCTTCTCGCAAGCCAGCGACGTCCGTGGGATGCAGAGATCATATTGAGATCGTACTATGAGACCACTATCCGACTACTCACGCTGACAATCCTAGACCCGGCCCGGCGTAAAGAGCTGGCAACTGAATATTGGGGAGCCCACGCGGAGACAAAGGCGCGAAGACGCGGCCAACTTGCCAAATTTGCCGCTTCGGCATTCTCGGCAAACGGTCAAAGTTTTGATGCTAAAATCCTTGACGATCTTGCGGACCCGGAGATTTTCGAGTTTTCCGAACTCAACAAGCGGAAACGAGCTAGTCTGGAACGGAAATGGTCTTTCTCTGAGCTTGTGAGGTGTCTTTCTGAGTTGCCATTAGCAGAGGGCGGTGTTGCCGAGATCAACAGTGTCCGCCATATGTTTAGCCAACAAAGCCACTTGCTGCATGCGGACGCAGCTGCAATCGAACTCATGATTGATCGTGAAACAAGGCAGGCCAGTGAGCTAATCGCGTGAGCCAAGCGAACTATTTCAGCGAGAAGCATCCAGAGCTATTTGCCCCAGATTATTGGTTTATGAAGCTCTGAATATGGCGAGTGAGGTCTTCTGAATGCTCTGTAGAAAACAAAGTTTGAGCATGAGCTTTCCCACTATATTCAATCAACCGTTTTGGCTCGGCCGCTGTTTCAAAAGCACTGTAAGCCCCTTTGCCATAGACATCGTCCTTAGCAACAATATACAATTTTTGTAGATTTGGTGAAAGCACTGGACCCTTGTTAGTAGGGGCAAGGAATATCACCTTTCTCACATTCACAGGTGTGCCTTCTGCCAAGGTATTTATCACAATTCCGCCGCCCATACTGGCGCCAATCAAGACAATGTCCGATTTGCCCATATCAGCCAACTTCTTGGCCGCCGCGTTCACCCCATGACTGGATAAAATTGTCAGAGCAACTGACGTAATTCCATTTTCTTGCAAGGGCAGAGCAAGAGACCTCCAACTGCCCGCAGTCGTACCCATTTGGTGAAGCAATATGACGGCTTTGTCTCCCGCTGCATCATAGAGCACCGCACGATGTTCGCTGCCGCTTTCCAAAGTCAGCGTGAGATTTGATGTCTCAGCCCGTAGACCCAAAGACGAAATTGCCAAGAATATCGTGGTCAAAATAACTAGATTGGATATTTTGTGCATCAATTTCTCCTACACTTCAGCTCAGCTCTATCAGATTGATCCGCCATCATATCTGGCGGCCATTTCGCTCATTGGAATGGACTTTATTTTATATGCTTGTCCCGCTGACCCGAAGCGCTCGTTGCGCTCGGTACAGACCTTTGCCATCGCATCAATGCCCGGCGACAAATATTTGCGCGGATCGAACTCACTCTTGTTTTCGTTCAACAGTTTGCGGATCGCGCCGGTCAAAGCCATGCGCAAATCCGTATCCACATTGATCTTCCTCACACCGTTCTTGATGCCAACCTCGATCTCTTCCAGAGGTACGCCGAACGTTTCAATCATTTGACCGCCATTTTCGTTGATGACTTGCTGAAGATGTTCCGGGACTGAAGAGGACCCATGCATAACGAGGTGCGTGTTCGGCAACTTGGCATGTATCTCTTTGAGGCGGTCCATGGCCAAGATATCACCATCAGGTTTGCGCGTGAACTTATACGCGCCATGGGAGGTGCCAATGGCGATGGCTAATGCATCGACTTTCGTAAGACGAACGAATTCTACAGCCTCATCCGGATCTGTCAGCAATTGCTGTTTACTCAACTCACCTTCAAAGCCGTGGCCATCCTCTGCCTCGCCCCTACCCGTTTCCAGTGAGCCCAGATGTCCCAGCTCGCCCTCTACGGAAACCCCGATCAAGTGGGCCATTTCGGTTACTTTGGCAGTCACTTCCACATTGTGTGCAAAATCGGCAGGTGTTGCACCATCTGCCATCAACGACCCATCCATCATAACGGATGAGAAGCCATTGATCGTTGCCGATAAACATGTCTGAACGGAATTGCCATGATCCTGATGCATACAAACAGGGATGTGCGGATACATCTCGATTGCAGCAACAATCAGATGACGAAGAACGATGTCATTTGCAAATTTTCGAGCACCACGGCTGGCCTGCATTATCACAGGGCTGTCTGAAGCATCAGCAGCGCGCATAATGGCCAGCATTTGTTCCATGTTGTTCACGTTGAATGCAGGCACGCCGTAATCATGTTCAGCAGCATGATCTAGGATTTGGCGCAAGGTTGTGAGGGCCATGACGGTCTTTCTATTTCGACTAATTATTCAGGGAGCTTTTGTGATAGGAAACGATGCGATCAACTTCATTTTTGGATCCTAGGATCACGGGAACTCTTTGGTGGTGATCACTTGGCGTCAGGTCCAATATTCTCTGTGTCCCCGTTGATGATGCTCCTCCAGCTGCTTCAACGATGGCTGACATTGGATTGGCCTCATACAGTAGGCGCAATTTACCGCCCATGACCGAGTTTTCGACATCACTAGGATACATGAACACCCCTCCCCGAATTAATATCCGGTGAACTTCTGCCACCATTGAGGCAGTCCATCTCATGTTGAAGTTGCGCGCGCGGGGTCCCTCTTTTCCAAGAAGGCACTCGTCAACGTATCGACGAATGGGCTCGCTCCAATATCGACTGCGTGAAGCATTTATTGCGAATTCAGTACTGTCTTCGGCGATTGAGATTTCTGGTTGTGTGAGATAAAATGTGTTGTCGCTTTCACAGAACGTGAAACCTTCAACATGGTCTCCCATCGTCAATACCAGCATTGTCGAGGGACCGTAGATTGCATAGCCAGCACAAATTTGGTCTTTGCCATTGCGCATTACGTTCTTCGAATTCTCGATATTTTCTATTTCCATGATTGAAAATATCGACCCTACGGATAAATCCACTTCAAGATTTGAGGACCCGTCCAAGGGGTCGAAATAGACTAAATAATCTCCCCTCTCAGGAGAATCCTTAAGCCAAGTAACATCATCAACTTCTTCTGAGACCAAGCCGGCAATTCTTGAATTATGTGAGCACGCCTGAACAAAAATATCATTGGCGAGAATATCTAATGTTTTTTGAGTTTCACCTTGAACGTTGGTGCTCTGAGCCGCTCCCAGATTGTTCTCGAATGCTCCCCTTCGTACAGCGATCGCAATAGAATGGCAGGCAGATGCTATGTCATTGAGGAGTGCAACGAGATCACCATTCTTTGGAAAATTTTTATTGAGCTGATCGCTTAAGGGTGGAAAGATGATGATACATTCCTGTTCGAGTTGGCATTGAGTTGTAGATATTTGGCTCTAGATCTAGGAGTTCAGCATATGAGTTGGCCGCCATTGACCTCCAATATCTGTCCCGTGATGTATCCAGACAGTTTTTCGGATGCGAAGAAAATATATGCGGACGAACAGTCTTCCGGAGCGCCAAGTCTTTGAAGAGGCACAGACGTTCTCGTCTTTTCCAATTTCTCCTGGGATGAATAACGTTTATGGAAATCGGTTGCGATTGTTCCTGGAGAAACAGCGTTCGCTCGGATTTTGTCCGGCGCGAGTTCTCGGGCCAGTGCCTTTGTATAAGTGCTCACAAAAGCTTTGGACGCACTGTAAATGGATGAACCAGGACTTCCTCCTGTAATCGCTGAAATGGACACTGTGTTGACTATTGAAGCGCCATTGGCCGCTCGCAAAAGTGGAATGAGTGCACTGGTGATTTTAACGACCGATGTCTGGTTCAGCGCTATGAGTTGCGAATATTGGTCGTCAGTGATTTCGTCAGCTGGAAATCTACCCATCATTGTACCAGCATTGTTGATGAGCACGTCTACTTTAGATGTATTGGATTTCACAAACTCAATAAACTTTTGTTGGCCAGCATCTTGAGACAAATCGGCTTCAGCAACAGATGAGGTAATTCCGGACAATTTTTGAGCAGTCCCTACCCTTCCACTGTGTGCGATAACATTTGCGCCGCAACCGAAGGCCGCTTTCGCTACCTCCAAACCAATACCGCGTCCCGCTCCAGTGATCACAACCGTCTTGCTGGATAACAATTCTGCGTCAAATCCATAATTGATCATTTTTGCAACCTCAAAATTTCCACCAAAGTTCAATCAATTGGTCTGGTTGATTGTGAAACCTTTGGCTATGTGATGGCGCGCGAAATACACCATGATAGCACCAGGAATAATTGACATCATGGTCATCGCCATCACGAGACCGATGTCTGTTTGAAATCCGAACAAGGAATTAATAGCCATGCTAATTGGCTTGCCGCCCGTAACAGTGAGGATGCGTGCAAAGACCACCTCGACCCATGAAAACATGAAACAGAAAAACACAGTGACACCAATTCCCGGCGCCATGAGGGGGAGAAAGATTCGAATTAAAAATGATGGAAGAGTATGACCATCAATTTGTGACGTTTCATCTAATTCTTGAGGAATGGCATTCATAAAGCTTTGCAAAATCCAGATGGATATAGGCAAGTTGAACAAGCAATGCGCCAATGCAATTCCAATTGGACTGTTGATCATATTCAAGCTTGCAAACAGCTGAAATATTGGAAGCATGATCACCACTGGTGGCGTGATGCGAAAAGCCAAGAAGACAAGAAAAAGGTGCTTGTCACCAATGAATTTATATCTTGAGAAAGCGTAAGCAGCCATCAAAGCTGCCGGCACTGTGATTGCAATATTTAGCATCACATAGGTAATGGAATTTAGGATGGACGACCTGAGCGTGGGAGTGGCCCAGATATTGATGTAATTTATCCAGGTAAATTGACCCTCAACAAAACCCTCCCGCGGGACTGTAGATATGGTGCTTAAAAAGACAACTTGCACCAAAGGCAGGAAAATAAAAATGATGAAAATCACTAAAGACAAGATTTTGATCAGTGGTCGAAAACGTTTCATGGAAGTGTTTTTCATGACCTAATTCTCCAGCTTTCGATTGTCTCTGTTCTGATAATTCAGAACGGCGTTAAACGACCACGCCACGCAAAGAATGAAGGCGAAATAGATAACTGAACGCGCAGCCGATGGACCGTAATTAAAGGCCGCAACCTCTTCACCAAGATCCATCGCCAGAAACATAGTGCTGTTGTTTGGGCCCCCGGCATTCAGCCTAAAAGGTTCAATGAATATGAGAAAGCTATCCATGAACCTCAAAAGAAGCGCCATCATCAAGACTTGGTTCATTTTGGGCAGTTCAACATACCGAAAAACTTGGAACCTGGAGGCTCCATCAATAGCTGCTGACTGATAAAATGGTGACGGAATTGTAGACAGGCTGGAATAGCATAAGATTGCAACAAGACTCGTCCAATGCCACACATCAATCGTGATGACGGTCAGCCAGGTGTGCGCCGGGTTGAACTTCCAGTCCAAATGAAAACCTATCCCGGACAGTACAGTGCCAATTAAACCGTTCTGTTCGTTGAGCACCGCTATCCATATTATGGATATCATGTTCCAAGGCACCAATAAGGGCATCGCCAAGCAAATTAGGCTAATGGAAACCCCTATCCCTCGTTTCGGTAAGCACAGTGCAAGATAGATACCCAATGGTATCTCAATTGCTAATATGAGCGCTGAAAACAGCAGACTTCGACCGAGGCTATTATAAAATCTATCGGATTGAAGAATGTCCTGATACCAATCGGTTCCAATCCAAAAAATGTTGCTCTGATTGAAAACATCATGAAACGAAAAATTCAAAACTGTCATCAGAGGAATACCGCCAACAACTAACAGCAACATCAATGCGGGAGAAACAAGAATCCAAGAGAGCTGATTTTTGCTCATCTCATATCCTCTCTTGGGACTGATTGTGAGTTTGGGATATTGTTGCTTCTACAGCGGCTCGCCAGCCTGCGTATCTTCGTTCTCTCTCTGCATTTTCCATACGTGGCTGAAAACGATTTTGCAGTTTCCAAGAGCTCGAAAAACCATCCATGTCTGGCCAAGTGCCGCTTTGCATACCAGCCAACCATGCTGCACCGAGAGCGGTTGTTTCTAAGATGGCAGGACGGTCGATTGGAGCAGCAAGCGTGTCTGCTAGATACTGCATGGTCCAATCACTGGCGACCATGCCGCCATCGACCCTCAACACAGTGTCGTCTAGGGGCCCTTGCCAATCATTTTTCATGGCATCGACCAAGTCTTTTGTTTGGTAACAAACGGCCTCTAACGCCGCCCTTGATAACTCTCTTGGCCCTGAGTTTCGTGTAAGTCCAAAGATTGCTCCTCTAACCTCGGGCTCCCAATATGGCGCACCAAGTCCAGCAAATGCCGGAACCATAATAACATCTTGGCTATGATCCGCCTCAGCAGCGAGACCGCCAGTTTGAGACGCATCATCGATTATTTGCAACCCATCACGCAGCCATTGGACAGCGGCACCTGCGATGAAAATGGATCCCTCAAGTGCATAAGTTGTTTTGCCGTTTATGCGGTAAGCAATTGTTGAAAGGAGACGGTTCTTTGATACAGCTCGATTTTCTCCCGTGTTCAACATGACAAAACAACCTGTTCCATATGTAGATTTTATCATGCCAGGTTTGAAACAGGCCTGCCCCAGAGAAGCAGCATGTTGATCACCTGCAATCCCAAGAATGGGTATTGAAGAACCAAAAAGATCGGCAACCGTCGTCCCAAAATCATGAGCACAATCCTCCACTGTTGGAAGCATGTTTCGTGGGACGTTAAATATCTTGAGGAGCTCGTCGTCCCACATGTTTTGCTCAATATTGAACAACAGGGTCCTAGCCGCGTTGGTTGCGTCTGTTTTATGAACAGCGCCATCAGTCAAGCGCCATAAAAGATAGGTATCGATTGTACCAAAAAGCAGTTCACCGTTTTCGGCCTTTTGGCGCGCGCCATCTACGTGATCTAGTAACCAACCGATCTTTGTGCCTGAAAAATAGGGATCAAGAAGAAGTCCTGTTTTGGTTGTGACCGTTTCTTCGAGATTGTTGGATTTTAACTCATTGCAGAAAGCTGAAGTCCTTCTGTCTTGCCAAACAATCGCATGGTGGATTGGTTTGCCAGTGGCTTTTTCCCAGACAACTGTGGTCTCACGCTGGTTCGTGATACCAATACCGGCAATTTGGGAAGCCTCAATCTGAGCATCTGAAATAGCTTTTCTGCAAGTAGCGATCACTCCATGCCAAATTTCTTCGACATCATGTTCCACCATTCCTGAAGCTGGAAAGTGTTGGGCGAATTCTTGTTGGCTTGACGCGATGACTGAGAAATCATTGTCAAAAACTATCGCGCGAGATGAGGTCGTGCCTTGATCAATTGCCAGAATGTAAGAAGCCATTTTCATATCCAGAAGTTCAGTTGGTATTCAATTTTCTAAGAAAAAGGGGCCTGAGTTTCCTCAGGCCCCAAGTCAGCGCGATCATTGGCACTGTGCCGGGAGGATTTGATTGCGCTACCCGCTGTCCTAAGCAGGGAGTTACTTAGTCCAGCTTTTGATCAATTCGTCATAAGCAATGGTTTCGCCAGCAGGCTTTTCGTTAGCCAGTTTTGCTTTTGGCGAACCAGCTTGAGCCAGCCAGTAATCGGCACCTTTTTCTTCGTTCAATACCGGACCAAGATCGCCCTGAACGCCTGCGCGTTCGATACGGGACAGAACTTTTTCCTGTGCTTCACAAAGACCATCCAATGCGCCCTGTGCTGATTTAGCACCGGACATTGCATCACCAATGTTCTGCCACCAGAGCTGAGCCAGCTTTGGATAATCTGGAACATTGGTACCAGTTGGAGACCACTGTACGCGAGCTGGTGAACGGTAAAATTCGATCAAACCACCGAGCTTGTCAGCACGTTTGGTGAAGTGATCTGAGTTGATTGTGGATTCACGAATGAATGTGAGACCAACATCAGATTTCTTCAGATCGATTGTTTTAGACGTCACAAACTGAGCATAGAGCCAAGCTGCTTTTGCACGATCAACTGGAGTTGATTCCATAAGTGTCCATGAACCAGCATCCTGGTAACCAATCTTAGTGCCTTTTTTCCAGTAAGCACCGTGCGGTGAAGGAGCCATGCGCCATTTTGGCGTACCGTCTGCGTTCATCACAGGTAGATCAGGAACCACTGTCGCGGCGGTAAAGGCTGTGTACCAGAACATTTGCTGAGCAACATTGCCCTGCGCAGGAATTGGACCAGCTTCACCAAATGTCATACCAGCAGCTTCAGGTGGAGAATACTTGTTCAGCCACTCGATAGCTTTGGTCACAGCATAAACTGCAGCAGGAGAGTTCGTTGCGCCACCACGGGCAACACAAGAACCGACTGGTTGGGACTTGTCGTTTACACGAATGCCCCACTCATCAACTGGTAGGCCGTTTGGCTCACCAACATCACCCATACCTGCCATGGACATCCATGCATCAGTATAGCGCCAACCCAATGATGGGTCTTTTTTACCATAGTCCATGTTGCCATAGACTTTGCCTTCTACGCCAAGACGAGAAAGGTCACGGCCGGTGAAAAATTCAGCGATATCCTCATACGCTGACCAGTTCACAGGAACACCGAGATCATAGCCATATTTAGCTTTAAAATCGGCTTTGTTCTGATCGTCGTTGAACCAATCATACCGGAACCAGTATAGGTTAGCGAACTGCTGATCAGGAAGCTGATAAAGCTTGCCATCAGGTGCAGTTGTAAACGATGTTCCGATGAAGTCGTCCACATCAAGACCAGGATTGGTGACGTCTTTACCTTCGCCAGCCATCCAATCAGTCAAGTTACGAACCTGCTTGTAGCGCCAATGCGTACCGATCAAGTCTGAATCGTTGACGTAGCCATCATAGATGTTTTCGCCAGTTTGCATTTGCGTTTGAAGCTTCTCGACAACGTCACCTTCACCGATAAGGTCATGAGTAACCTTGATGCCTGTGATCGCGGTGAATGCAGGAGCAAGAACCTGAGACTCATATTCATGAGTACCAATTGTCTCGGAAACCACCTTGATTTCCATGCCTGCAAAAGGCTTGGCAGCGTCGATGAACCACTGCATTTCTTTCTTTTGTTCGTCAGCGCTCAATACTGATACGCCGGCGATTTCATCGGATAGAAATTTCTCTGCAGCTGCCATATCGGCTTGTGCAGAACCCATTCCCATCATAAGACCAGCGATAGCTGCTGATGTCAGTAGATAGTTTCGCATTTTATTCCTCCCTTAGGATTGATGCGGAGTTGAGGGAACGCGCGTTACAGCGTGCGTTCCCGATTTTGACATCACACCGTCTTGAAAACGCAGATTGCGTAGACGAATGAGATGCCGAGAGCCCACCACAAGCCAGGACCAACAAGTCCCAACCAAGCGAGATGGATAAATGCGCTGCCAAGCAGCGATATAAAGAGGCGGTCGCCCCGTGTTGTTTCAAAGCGAAGAATGCCCACGCGTGGGTTGCCACCTGGCGAATAGTACTCCCAAACACACATTGAGATTAGGCAGCTTACAATCCCAACCCAGAAGAGAGCGGTTGGGAGCGTCCATGCCATCCAAGAAAAACTCATTTTGATACTCCTTGCGGGTTCTATACGCGGCCCAGGGCAAAACCCTTGGCGATGTAGTTACGGACGAAATAAATGACCAATGCACCGGGAATGATTGTCAGTACCCCTGCAGCGGCAAGCACTCCCCAATCCACGCCAGAGGCGCCAACTGTTCTGGTCATGATTGCTGCGATTGGTTTTGCATCGGTTGTTGTCAGCGTTCTTGCAATAAGCAGTTCCACCCATGAGAACATGAAGCAGAAGAATGCTGCTACACCGATACCTGAAGCGATAAGTGGTGTGAAAACCTTCACAAAGAACTTTGGAAATGAATAGCCATCGATATAGGCAGTTTCATCGATTTCTTTTGGAACGCCTGACATAAAGCCTTCAAGTATCCAGACAGCTAGCGGAACGTTGAAAAGGCAATGAGCAAGAGCGACCGCAATGTGAGTATCAATCAGTCCAAAGGCTGAATAGAGCTGAAAGAATGGAAGCACAAATACGGCCGCTGGCGCCATCCGGTTGGATAGAAGCCAAAAGAACATGTGTTTGTCGCCAAGAAAGCGATAGCGCGAAAATGCATAGGCAGCAGGAAGCGCAACACACAAAGATATTACGGTGTTTAAAACAACGTAGATAATCGAATTGATATATCCGCTGTACCAAGATGGATCGCCGAAAATCACTGCATAATTTGCTAAAGTCGGATTTGCCGGTATGAGCGTGAAGCTAGACAAAATTTCTTGGTTCGTCTTGAAGCTCATATTTATGAGCCAATAGATCGGCATCATCAAAAATAGAATGTAGAGCGATGGGGCAATCCATTTGTAGTTTCGGGGTTTTGCCAAACGGTTGCTTTCCCGAATGGCCCCATCAACCAACAAAGTTGTTGTTTGTGTAGTGGACATTATTCTTCCACCTCTTCTGGTTTATCGGTTCCAACATTGCTCATCACCGTGAAGAACACGTAGCAAACGAGAAGAACGATCAATTGATAAATGAGTGACATTGCGGCAGCCGGACCAAGGTCAAATTGACCAATCGCTTGCTTCACAAGATCAATGGATAAGAAGGTCGTTGAGTTACCTGGACCGCCGCCGGTCAGAACAAATGGCTCTGTGTAAATCATGAATGAATCCATGAACCGAAGCAAAAATGCGATAATCAAAACACCTTGCATTTTTGGAAGTTGAATGAAGCGAAAGACGGACCACTTTGAAGCCCCGTCAATGCGCGCCGCTTGATAATAAGCCTCGGGGATAGAGACCAGGCCCGCATAGCAGAGCAATACGACCAAGCTGGTCCAATGCCACACATCCATGATGATAATCGTGGCCCAGGCATCAAAAACATTGTTGGTGTAATTATAGTCAATGCCAATCGCTGACATTGTATAGCCAAGCAATCCGATGTCTCCACGCCCGAATATCTGCCAAATTGTTCCAACCACATTCCAAGGAATGAGCAATGGGAGAGCCATCAAAACAAGACAGACTGGCACCCATGGACCCTTCTTGGGCATCGATAAAGCGATGGCAATCCCAAGCGGAATTTCGATGCAAAGGATTATGAAAGAGAACAAAAGATTGCGACCCAAGGCGTCGTGAAATCTCTCAGATCTCAGAACATCAATAAACCACTCGGTCCCAGCCCAAAAGAAAACGTTTTTGCCAAAAGTATCCTGAAACGAGTAATTGATTACCGTCATGATTGGGATTATCGCGGAAATAGCGACCAGCAAGAAAACTGGAATAACCAGTAACCAGGCCTTGTTGTTATAGGTTTTTTCCATGATCTAAGCCCCCTTCGCAGTGGATTGCGGACGGACGAGATGGTCGTTTTGATAAATATTAATCCGTGCAGAATCGAAGGACAGCAAAGGATCAGCTGGTACGCTTTCTCCCTCATTAAGAACGACGTTCAGATCATTGCCTTCGATATTTGCGCGTACAATTTTGAAGCGACCAATATCCTCAACACCGGTTACAGTGGCCGGTAATCCTTTGCCAGAAGATTTCATCGTGACAAATTCGGGGCGAATACCAATCTCAGTTTTGCCCTCCAATTTTGCATAGGCACCTTTGAGTTTCACGGAATGAGTACCCAATTGTGCAGTAGCCCCAGTAACACTCGCCGGTATAATGTTCATTCCCGGTGAGCCGATGAAATAGCCCACAAAGGTGTGCTGAGGTTCATCAAAGAGCTCTTCAGGTGTGCCAATTTGAACGACTTCACCCTCATACATGACCACAACTTTGTCAGCGAAAGTCAAAGCTTCGGTCTGGTCATGCGTTACATAAATCATAGTGTGACCGAGCTGA
This sequence comes from uncultured Rhizobiaceae group bacterium, assembly GCA_938010435.1. GTDB lineage: Bacteria > Pseudomonadota > Alphaproteobacteria > Rhizobiales > Rhizobiaceae > Pseudahrensia. The sequence continues at coordinate 14,374 of CALLUS010000037.1, forward strand.
CGGTGAAGGTCTTTTAACTTAGTACGCAATTGCCATTTCATATGCGGATCAATCACCGTCAACGGCTCATCAAAAAGGATTGCATTCACATCATAACGAACCAGGCCACGTCCTAATGAAATCTTCTGTTTCTCATCTGCAGTTAGGCCCCGAGCTTTTCGGTTGGCCTTGTCACCCAGATCAAGAATATCGATCATCTCATTGACGCGTTTTGAAATTTCGTCACTTGGAACATTTCTGTTTTTCAGCGGAAATTCCAGATTTTGGCGAACCGTCATCGTGTCGTAGATCACTGGAAACTGGAAAACCTGAGCAATATTTCGCTGCTCTGGTTGGAATGTGGTGATATCGCGTCCGTCAAAGAGAATTTTCCCTTTTGAAGGAACCAAAAGACCGGAAATGATATTCAAAAGCGTCGTCTTGCCACAGCCAGACGGGCCGAGTAGTGCGTAAGCACCGCCGTCATCCCATACGTGATCAATCTGCTTCAAAGCAAAATCTGCATCAGTTTTCGGATGCGGTAAGTATGAATGTGCAAGTTTGTCGAGTGTAATTTGGGCCATTATGCCGCTCCCACGGTTGGCGCGGAAACGAGAGCATCTTGTCCGTCAAAAATGAAAAATTTTGTTGGATCTAGGTAGACTGGAATCTTGTCACCAATTTCAACTCTGTGAACTCCATGGGTCAATACAACCATTTTGAGGTCATCTTCACTGACATGAACAAATGTCTCTGAACCCGCTATCTCGGTTGTTGATACAGTTGCTTCGACTTTCAGTGTCTTGCCAGCAGGCTTTTTAAGCATCACGTGGTGCGGCCTAACGCCAATGCTGTAATTGCCATCAGCCAGACCAATGAGACCTTCAGGACAGGGAGTGGCTCCCTGAGAGAAAACAAATTCCGCACCCTGCTTACGCGTGGAAATAATATTCATGGGCGGGTCAGAAAAAGTTTGAGCCGTCACCAGATTTGCTGGAGAATTGTGAACATCGATAGTCGGCCCAAACTGAGAAACCTGACCTTCATGCAATGTGGCGGTATCACCACCAAGCAACAAAGCTTCTTGAGGCTCTGTTGTAGCATAAACAAAAATAGCACCTGTTTCGGCAAAAATGCGAGGAAGTTCGATGCGAAGTTCTTCACGAAGTTTATAGTCCAAGTTTGCAAGTGGCTCATCGAGCAGAACCAATTCAGCACCCTTCACCAAGGCTCGCGCCAATGCTGTACGCTGTTGCTGGCCACCTGACAGGTTGAGAACTGTGCGATCAAGATAGGGGGTCAATTTCATCAGTTTGGCAGCTTCCCGAACCTTCATATCTATTGATTGGTCATCGACGCGCGCAACGCGCAAAGGTGATGCTATGTTTTCGTAGACGGTAAATGCCGGGTAATTGATAAATTGCTGATAGACCATCGCAACATTGCGCTTCTGAACAGGCGTTTTCAGCACACTCCCGCCATTCATAAGTATGTCGCCCTCCGTTGGGCGATCAAGGCCTGCCATCAATCGCATCAAGGATGTTTTGCCAGATAGAGTCGGCCCCAAAAGGACATTCAATGAACCCTTTTCCAACTTCAAAGACACATCTTTAATGTGAAAGGCATTTCCAACCTTTTTGCTCACATTTCTTAATTCTAACACTTATTGTTCCCCTATTCCGCAGCTTGGGAGGAAGAAGCGGACTTGTCCCGCATCCACTCATCAAGTGCCAAAATTTCATCTTTACCAAGGCGTATGCCCAATTTTGATCTACGCCATACGACGTCATCGGCGCACTCTGCCCATTCATTTTTGATGAGGTAATTAACCTCACGTTCGGTCAGAGTGCCGCCGAAATCGACCCCCATATCTTCCAGTGAACTCGCCCCTTGCATGAGCAACCAAGCTCGGGTCCCATATGAGCGCACAAGTCTTTCAGCTAATGGCAATTGCAAAAATGAAAATTCAGATTTCAGTTTGGCCACCAGAATATCAAAGTCCGAAACGGCAAAATCACCGCCCGGTAGATGAGAATGAGCAGTCCAGGATGCCTTGCGCGCCCCGATCAACTCTTCAATTTTTTCCAACATGGATTCGGATAATTTGCGATAGGTCGTGATCTTACCGCCAAATATATTGATCGCTGAAGGCTCGCTCGTGCCACCATCTACGCGTAATACATAGTCGCGAGTAGCTTCTTGAGCTGCAGTTGCACCATCATCATAAAGAGGTCGGACGCCGGAATAGCTCCAAACCATATCTTCTGGCTTCACCGGCTCTTTGAAATATTCACTTGCTGCAGAACAAAGGTAATCAACTTCCTTGTCAGAAATTTTCACATCGGAAGGATCACCATTATAATCTTGATCAGTGGTACCAATGAGTGTGTAGTCTTGCTCGTAAGGCAAGGCAAAGATTATGCGGTTGTCGGCGTTTTGAAATATATAGGCGCGATCGTGAGAATGAAGTTTTGGGACGACAATGTGACTGCCTTGAACCAATCTTACATTTTTTGAACTGTTGCTCCCAAAAGCTTGCCCGAGAACTTTATCGACCCACGGCCCGGCTGCATTCACAATTAAACGAGCCCTGTGCTCCGCTGTTTCACCGTTGCGAAGATTTTTTGTCGTGATAATCCAAAGATCATTAGCCTTTCGCACATTTACAACTTGTGTGTGCGTTTCAACAACCGCCCCGCGCTCTTGAGCATCCTTTGCGTTCAAAACCACGAGCCGAGCATCATTCACCCAGCAATCCGAATACTCAAACCCTTTCGAAAACATCGGCTTCAGCGGCTTGCCGACAGCTGCAGTTTTCATATTTACCGAAGTCGTGCCCTGCAACAATTTGCGCTTGCCAATATGGTCATACAGAAACAGCCCTAAACGCAGCAACCAGGCTGGACGCATCGACTTGTGATGAGGCAATACAAAGCGCATAGGCCAAATTATATGTGGCGCAGATTTCAGAAGAACTTCCCGCTCGCTCAAGGCCTCTCGAACCAATCGGAACTCATAGTGCTCCAAGTAACGCAAACCACCATGTATGAGTTTGGATGACCAAGAGGAGGTCCCACTGGCTAGATCATTCATCTCAGCCAAGCGCACAGAATATCCACGTCCTACAGCATCACGTGCGATACCACAGCCGTTTATTCCTCCGCCAATGACGAAAATATCTGACACTTCTGACAATGCTTCCTCCCAGGACATCAGCTCCCAGCTGTGTCCACTTATTGGAACAAAACATATGAAAATAAAACGAATGTCAAACGAAAAATTTCGAATCTGCCGGTTTTTTAAATTTGTTTTTCTATCTCTATAACTTCGACCTCAGATTCAGCGCATACTGTGGAAAAATTTTCGTCTTTAATGACATCAGTGATAAAGGTATCAACTTGGGAAATATGCCCGATGCGAACGGGGGCACTTCGTTCAAGTTTTGTCGAATCTGCAATCAGTATGACATGTCGTGCGTTTTCAATAATCGCCTGTGACACTTTCACTTCTCTAAAGTCAAAATCGAGGAGGGATCCATCTGAATCGATAGCTGAAGAGCCAATGATAGCATAATCAACCTTGAAGTTGTTTATGAAATCAACTGCAGCTTCACCGACAACACCGCCATCGGAAGATCGCACCACGCCGCCAGCGATGATCACTTCGTTCTCCAAACCGAGTCTTAAGCTACTGGCAACATTGATATTATTGGTGATCACCATCAACCCCTTGTGTTCGATTAATGCATCACTAAAGGCCTCTGTTGTGGTGCCAATATTAATGAACAAAGAAGCATTGTTAGGAATGATTTTTGCTGCGGCTTTGCCAATTGCTATCTTCTGAGGGGCTGCAATTTGACGTCGAGCTTCGTATTCAACATTCGCACGACCGTCAATCGCTTGTGCGCCGCCATGGAATCGAACCAGCTTATTGTTTTTGCTCAGAAACTTGAGATCTGCTCGTATCGTTTGTGGTGTTACGTCAAATTTTTTGACCAGATCATCTACAAATGCTCGCCCTTCGGCTTTGACCAATTCCAAAATCTCTTTTTGCCGCTCGGTGGTGAACATCTAATTAGAATCCTTAGCACTATATTCTTATTCGTTCGCATATCGATAATACGAAAATTGAAGGAAGAGTCGATAACAGAATGTAAATTACTGAAAAACATAATGAAAAAGTCATAATTCAACGGTAAAAATTTGCAACGAACTTTTGCTCATTTGCGATTTGACGCAATCGAGGGAATGTGAAGCCCCAAAATTCAATATGAAATCAAAAGAAAAATAAAAGAAAATAAAGCGCAAGTCTTGACTTGTTTGAACAGGCGCGCAAACAAACTGAGCTAAATCGATTGTAACACCGAGGAGGCTCAGAAAGTGCGCCATCGTAACGTAAAGATATTGGCGACGCTCGGGCCGAGCTCCAGCACAAAATCCGTGATTAAAGAACTAGCTTCCGCAGGCGTGAACGTTTTCCGCCTGAATATGAGCCATGGAGCGCACAAGGATATAGCGGAGATTCATGGGCACATCAGAAATGTAGAAAGGGAACTAGATCGTCCAATTGCTATATTGGGTGACCTGCAAGGTCCCAAGTTGCGATGCGGAACTTTTGCCAATGGGAGTGAACTACTCTCCAAAGGCGATGTCTTTGTTTTTGACCTCGATGATACGCCGGGCGACATTGACCGCGTTGGCCTCCCTCACCCTGAAATCTTCAAAGCTCTGGAAGTAGGTTCCACACTTCTGGTGAATGATGGTCTCATCAGGCTTCAAGTTGAGGAATGCACAGATAGCTTAGCCAAATGTCGGGTGGTTGTTGGAGGAAAAATCTCCAACCGTAAGGGTGTGAATGTTCCAAGCGTTTTGCTGCCCTTATCTGCGCTTTCAGAAAAAGACAGATTGGATTTGGAGTTTTTGGCTGAATTGGGTGTTGACTGGATGGCCTTGTCATTTGTCCAAAAACCCGAAGATGTCCTTGAGGCACGTGAGCTCATCAATGGCAGAGCCAAAATTGTTTCAAAGATCGAAAAACCTGCAGCGATAGATGCATTCGATGCGATCCTTGAAGCATCTGATGGAATTATGGTAGCGCGCGGTGACTTGGGCGTTGAGCTTCCTGTTCAAAAACTTCCCGCGATTCAAAAACAACTAGTCAGGTCCTGCCGAGAGGCTGGAAAACCGGTCATCGTTGCGACCCAAATGCTGGAGAGCATGATTTCATCGCCCGTTCCGACACGGGCAGAAGTCAGCGATGTGGCGACCGCAATGTATGAAGGTGCAGATGCGATTATGCTTTCTGCTGAATCCGCAGCTGGCGAACATCCAATCGAAGCAGTGGCCACAATGGTCAACGTTGCTCATGAGGTTGAAACAGACACCAATTACAGAGCTATGTTGGAAGCAGGTCAGGGTAAGGGCATGGGGGTTTACAGAAATCCACTTACCATTGCCGCCAGAGAAATAGCAGATAGCGGGGATATTCGCGCCATCTGCTGTTTCACTCAATCTGGATCAACGGCTCTGAGCGCGGCACGAGAGCGACCTATCGTTCCCGTTCTGGCTCTTACTCCCGACACTAATACTGCACGTCACCTATGCTTAGCATGGGGCCTTCATTGCAAAACGATACAACCTGTCGACAGATTCAAAGGTGCTGTTTCAGCAGCAATTCAAGCGACGCTAACATTAGAACTAGCAAAAACCACAGACACTATAGCAGTCACTGCAGGACTCCCCGTTCACAAATCAGGTTCTACTAACGTCCTTCGTTTAGCGAAAATGGACGGATCTGACGTTGATCAGTCCGATGCAGCTTAAAAAAGTCAATTGGAGAAATTAAATGGCCATCAAAGTAGCTATCAATGGATTTGGCCGTATCGGGCGCAATGTTTTGCGAGCGATTGTTGAATCGGGGCGGTCAGACATCGAAGTTGTTGCAATCAACGACTTAGGTCCAGTTGAAACAAACGCTCACCTGATGCGGTACGATAGCGTGCACGGTAAGTTCCCTGGCACGGTCGAAGTTGATGGAGATACCATCAATGTCGGAAACGGACCAATTCGCGTAACCGCCATTCGTGATCCGAAGGAATTACCATGGGCCGATGTTGATGTAGCCCTCGAATGTACTGGCATCTTCACCAGTTCTAAAACCGCTGCTTTTCACCTCGAAAATGGCTCAAAAAAGGTGTTGATTTCAGCGCCCGGCGGCAATGATGTGAAAACTGTCGTATATGGCGTGAACCATGACAGCCTCACCGCAGAAGACCGTGTGGTGTCAAATGCTTCTTGCACAACCAATTGCCTAGCTCCAGTCGCGTACGTCCTTAACAATGCCATCGGTATTGAAAAAGGATATATGACTACAATTCATTCCTATACCGGTGATCAGCCCACACTCGATACGATGCACAAAGATCTGTATCGAAGCCGCGCTGCCGCGCTGTCTATGATTCCAACCTCAACCGGTGCCGCTAAAGCTGTTGGGCTTGTTTTGCCAGATTTGGCGGGAAAGCTTGATGGTTCGGCCATACGTGTTCCCACACCAAACGTTTCGGTAGTTGATTTGAAGTTCAATCCGATTGGATCGACTTCAGTGGAGGAAATTAATCAGGCCATACAAACCGCAGCTGATGGACCTCTCAAAGGCATCCTTGGTTATACCAATGAAGCCCTGGTCTCTACCGATTTTAATCACAATCCGCACTCTTCGATTTTCCACATGGATCAGACCAAGGTTCTTGAAGGGAATCTGGTTCGGATCTTGTCCTGGTATGACAATGAATGGGGTTTTTCAAATCGCATGGCCGACACAGCCGTCGTTATGGGCGGTCTAATTTAACTTAGAAATTAAGCAGTACACGGCATCAAAATTCAAGACCGGCGATAATTGGCGCCGACATATGGAGAGTTAACAGCAAAGGCAGATCACCAAGATATCCAAATTCGACATTCATGGGAGGGATGACAATGTCAGATAGTGATTGGGCGCACCAAGATGAATTGCAAACGCTAAAATTGGAAAACAATATGTTGCGTCAAGCGATTGAGCACAGCCCCTTACCCTGTTCTGTCTATGATGCTGATGGCTATTTGGTGGTGTGGAATGAGGCCTATGTTGATCTGCATCCTGAGGCGTTCGATGAAAGAGCACAATCCAACTCTGACGAACGTTTGAATTACAAGGACGTCATTCGACCTCAGCTCAAAACACTTGTTGCAGAGGATAAGTTGGAAGCGGCCCTGGAGGAAAGACTTCAAGCCCATAACGACCCGGCTGGAGATGTGTTCGAACGTGAATACAGCTCTGTTGGCTGGATACGGGGACATAAATATCATCTGCCAAGCGGAGGCGTTGTTGGGATGAGCGTCAATATTACTGAATTGAAGGAAAGAGAGCGAGACCTGGCTTTGGCTAAGGAGCAAGCGGAAGCTGCCGAACAATCCAAGTCAGAATTTCTGGCGAATATGAGCCACGAAATTCGCACTCCAATGAACGGTGTATTGGGAATGGCTGAATTGCTTTGCAATACTAACTTAGATCAGAAGCAGAAAACATTTGCAGATATCATTCACAAATCTGGCAGTGCCCTTCTCACCATCATCAATGATATCTTGGATTTTTCCAAACTGGATGCTGGCCAATTGAAGTTGATCCCTGAGCCATTCAATCTGGGTGAAGCAATTGAAGACGTAGCAACTTTAGTGGCCACACGAGCTTCAGAGAAAAATATTGAGCTAATTGTTCGGATCGACCCTTCTCTTCCATTGGCGTTTGTTGGTGATGTCGGGAGAATTAGGCAAATTGTGACAAATTTGATGGGCAATGCTGTGAAATTTACGGAACAGGGACATGTTCTAGTTGAGGTGACAGGCCATGTGTCTGCATCGAGTGAACATCTCTCATCCTACCGTCTCCGCTGTTCTGTTCAGGACACAGGTACAGGAATTCCAGCTGATCTTGTCGAAAAAATGTTCGATAAATTTAGCCAGGTAGATACGACTTCAACGCGACGATACGAAGGCACTGGATTGGGGCTCTCCATCTGTAAAAGTCTCGTGGAGATTATGGACGGTCAGATTTGCGCAACCAGTGAACTGGGTGTCGGTTCTACTTTCTGGTTTGAAATTGAACTTGCCCTAGCGGAAGTGCCCGCGGACAACAATCGCCCAATACACGATTTGAATGGCGCACAAATTCTTGTGGTGGATGACAACGCTATCAATCGTCAAATTCTAAATGAACAATTAAGAAATTGGCGAGCAGAACCCGCTTTCGCAACTTCTGGACAGGAAGCTTTGACGATCTTGGAGGCGGCCGGGCGGATGAACATACAAATAGATGCAATTGTTCTCGATTATCACATGCCGGAAATGAACGGAGGTGAAGTGGCGCGGAAACTCAAGCAAAATGACGTGATCCGTGACGTGCCAATTGTGCTCCTAACTTCGATGGACGTTGGCGAGGAAGCTGAGGACCTCAACGATTTAAAAATTGCTCATCATCTTATGAAGCCCGCCCGCTCCACCCTTCTTCTAAGCGCACTCGGTAGTGCTGTTTCCACAAACAGACTCAGCAGTTGATGACAGAATACCGGACCTCGCTGAAATGCAGAATGTTGACCAGAAGGTAGAAACAAAATGACCCTCTCCATAACCGTATCAATCGCCGTCGCAATTCTTGCAGTTTTACACCTTGCATTGTCTTACAATGTCTCGCGTATTCGTCTTTCATTCAGAAAGACACCCAATCCGAAGCAGGAAAAGGCACTTCAAAAAGCAATCAGGGCACATGGCAATGCCGCTGAGCACAATGCTTTATTAGTTGCTTTGTTCATTTGGCTCACAATCAGTGGAAGCCAATCAATTCAAGACTCTTTTTTCCTTTCCATCACAGTTCTTGCCCTCGCATTGCTTCGAGTCATTCACAGCATCGGGCTACTTGTTGTCGAAACAGTCGGTGATCGACACCCGCTAAGATACTCAGGTGCGCTGGGAACTTATCTCGGATTCGGCATCCTATCTTTCTATCTTTTGCTCATCGCCATTGAAAAATTCTGATCGAGCTCGAAGCCTCAATTCATCATCTTGATATCCCAAAGGAACACCATGTCTAAAATCCAAAATATAGCCGCAATAGAAATTCTCGATAGTCGCGGCAATCCAACCGTTGAAGTCGAGGTGACGCTCAGCGATGGGTCTTTTGGTCGAGCTGCTGTGCCTTCGGGGGCATCAACAGGGGCGCATGAAGCGGTTGAACTTCGCGATGGTGATAAGTCTCGCTACAAAGGCAAAGGCGTTCAAAAAGCTGTCGGTCATGTGAACGGTGAAATCGCGCTGGCACTCATTGGCCAGGAAGCACTCGAACAGGTTGCAATAGATAACATGATGATCGAGCTCGATGGGACTCCAAACAAAGCTCGATTAGGAGCAAACGCAATCCTTGGTGTCTCGCTTGCAGTTGCCAAGGCCGCCTCCCATCATACTCACCAATCGCTATATCGATACGTTGGCGGAGCGAATGCCACCACTCTTCCTGTTCCGATGATGAATATCATCAATGGAGGTGAACATGCGGACAACCCAATCGACATCCAGGAGTTTATGATTGCTCCTGTAGCAGCAGACACAATGGCCGATGCTGTTCGAATTGGATCTGAAGTTTTTCACACTCTAAAAAGCGAATTGAGTTCGGCCGGCTATTCAACCGGTATTGGCGATGAAGGTGGATTTGCACCAAACATATCGTCAACCCGTGAGGCTCTCGATTTCATTCTGCGTTCAATTGAAAAAGCCGGGTACAAACCCGGAGAAGATATTTATCTTGCTCTCGATTGTGCTGCGACAGAATATTTTAAAGACGGTCAATATGTAATGTCCGGAGAAAATGCTACGTTCACCTCCTTGGAGAACGTCAACTACCTCAAATCACTCACAGAAGACTATCCAATTTTCTCAATCGAAGATGGTATGGCAGAGGATGATTGGGATGGTTGGAAAGCCTTAAACGCTTCCATTGGCGACAAAGTACAGCTTGTGGGGGATGATTTGTTCGTGACCAATCCAAAGCGTCTTGCAATGGGTATCGAGCAAAATTGCGCGAACTCAATGTTGGTGAAAGTTAATCAAATCGGCACTCTGACAGAGACGCTGCAAGCGGTCGAAATGGCGCATCGCGCCAACATGACTAATGTCATGTCACACCGGTCCGGAGAAACCGAAGACGCGACGATCGCTCATTTAGCTGTTGCTACCAATTGTGGGCAAATTAAAACAGGCTCCCTTTCGCGATCGGACCGCCTCGCCAAATACAATCAGTTGCTGAGAATCGAAAATTCATTGTCAGGCAATTCCAACTATGCTGGCAGGGCTGTGCTCAAATGAAGAAGCTCATTGTAGGCAACTGGAAAATGAATGGTTCCGTAGAACTGCTCAATGAATTTTCACAAGGAAGATCACGAACAGAATGGGCCCATGCAGAATTGGTAATCTGTCCACCGAGTATCATGCTTCCGCACGCGGTATCACTTGAACGAGATTTTGCCGTAGGTGCACAAGATTGTAGTCATGCGAATAGCGGTGCCTTTACCGGCGATATCTCCGCAAATATGTTGGCTGATTTTGGTGTCAAATACGTTTTGACTGGTCACTCCGAACGAAGACGGTATCAAAAAGAAACCAATGATAAATGTGTTTCAAAAGTAAATGTTGCGCAAAATTCTGGCCTCACGCCAATATTTTGCATCGGGGAAACACTGGCTGATTATCAGTCAAATCTTACAATGGATGTGCTTTCAAACCAGCTTGAGTCTCTCTTGGTTCACAACATTGATTTTGAAAACTTGGTCATAGCTTACGAACCAATATGGGCTATTGGTTCGGGACTGGTTCCGAGTTTGAATACGATCAGCCAAACAGTCGACTTTATCAAAGACTGGATAATACGTTCCAAAGGCAGGGTCCATGGTGACGGGATGCGTCTCCTATATGGAGGGTCGGTATCTTCTGAAAATTCGGGAGCAATCCTGAGTTTGCCAAATGTTGGTGGTCTTTTGATTGGTGGCGCATCACTTAAGCACCCAAGCTTCAGACTCATTGCTAGCTCGGCTTATCGACACCTGAAATCCGCATGAATGTAATTATCGGTAGCGTCGGAAACATTCTCAGTTAGAGGCCTTGCGATCAAAAAATTTAATAGTGCAACGTTGTTCGAATGGAGGCTGTCTGTGGACTGTACACACTTCTTCCGACGCACCGAATTAGTTTCTTCTCGAGCACTCACGGCAACCTCGGCTGGTGGATGGCTTAACCGTCTTTCGCCATTCACCGGCCATTTCTTTTGGTGATGCTATGATGCTTGACTACACACATTTGGAGGCGCTGCTGGCAGTTAAGCAGACGGGTTCCTTTGAAGGGGCAGCCAAGGAACTGGGCATGTCACCCATTGGTGTCTCTGCAAGGATCAAAAAGCTCGAAACCCGTATGGGCGTAAAACTGCTCACTCGCAAACCAACAAAGCCAACTAAAGCTGGTGCCTCTCTGTGCGAGTATGCAGCCAGTGTTGTTGATCATGAAGATCAATTGCTGGCAGAACTGCGCGCCAGTGGCCTGCAATCAGGCCATGAGACCAAACGGCTTAAGATCGCCATTACCGATGACAGTCTAACCTGCTGGTTCGCTGATGCCCTAAGCACCAATCAAGTTGATGAAGACCACCCTCTCCTGTTTGATGTGACCTTAAGCGATCTCGATCATACAATTGATCTGATGCGCAATGGCGAAGTGATTGCTGCCCTCACCTCCAGCGTGGAGCCGGTGCATGGGTTCAAGTCATACCGTCTTGGAGATCGCAGCTACAAGGCTGTCGCCAGTCCTGACTTCGTTGAAACACACTTTGATAGAGGTGTTACGTCGCAGACGATCAGTCAGGCCCATTGCATTCGTCACTCGTCTGAGGACACCTATGCCTTTCAATGGCTGGAGCATCAGTTCGGAACCAACCCGAAGCTTCTCTGCACCCGTCTTCCCAAGCTGCAGTTGATGATCGAGATGTGCACGGCAGGATCGGGATGGTCTGTTCTGCCCGAACCGAAGATTGCAGAACAATTCAAGGATGGCTCCCTGGTCGAACTCATCCCGGACACGCCGCTCATAAAAACCATTCACTGGCACATCGCCCAGTCCATGATCCAACCGCTGGCCGACCTGACCAAGAGTGTGAGGTCGGGGTTTCCGGGATTGAAGGATTCAGATTGAGTGAAACTCCTCTCTGCTTGTGACTGGCACGGCAACAAGACTTCAATTTTTCAACAAATCACCTAAGCCGGCCTATAGTTTGCATGGCGCGCCACAATTACGGCCCAAATTTGTGCAATTCATAGCGACCACAATTTGTGCGAACAATTTGTGAAAAATTATGATAATTACCAAATCAAGCCATTGTGAAATTAGTAAAGTGATTGTTACAAAATGTATTAAATTATTATGAAGTATATTATTTTGTAAAATCAATATTTAATCAAAAATAACAATGAGGTACACATGATAATAGAGCAATAATACTATCTCTAATTGCCGATTAGTAAAAATAAATACTACTTACGCGCGATGTATGCAAGATGGGTAATCCAATTGATGGAGCCCACGGATGTTCGATTATCCTCATTTAGAATTTCTGCTCGCGATTGAACGCGAAGGCGATTTTGAACGGGCGGCGAAAACACTCGGTGTCACCAAACCCTATATCTCTCAAAGACTTAGACTGTTGGAAGAACGAATTGGAGGCATAGCCGTATGCCGCGATTCGATCAAGCTGACAGAATTTGGACACAGATTATGTAGGCATTTTGAAAATGTTCGCATCCATGAACTGTCATATTTGAACAATAACGCGGATCTCTTCACCCTTGAGGATCCCGGCCCCGTTACCCTCAAGGTTGCCGTTGGCAACGAAAGTCTCGAGAGCTGGTTCAAGTCTGCTCTTGTTGGATTGCACTCGTCTAAAGATCGTTTCTTTCTCGACATCTTTCACGCCGATGAATGTGAGATCGAGCGAGAGATGAACAGGGGCGGCGTACATGCGGCAATCACAAGCACAAAACAAAAGCCGGCTGGGTTTTCCTCCCATTATCTCGGACGCCACGTGTTTCGAGCCACAGCTTCACCGGAATTCATCCAACGACATTTTCCGTCTGGCATCACCAATGCTTCTCTTCTGGAAGCGCCATCCATGAAAACAAGTAAGGATGATCCACTGCGGGAAAAATGGATTACCAGAGTTATCGGTGACTATGAGGAAAAAGACATCAGCATCGTTCCCTCCGTCCACGCTCTGGTCAACCGATGCGTTGAAGGGGCAATCTGGGCCGTAAATTCTTCCCTTCTGGTCGACAAGCACCTTGAAGAAAACGAACTTGTTGAACTCGACCCGTGTCATTCACTTGAAACTGACTTGCATTGGCACATCAGCAAATTCGTTTCTGATACCATGTCTGACCTTACCGATGCGGTTCTGTCAGCCGCACGAGAACAGCTTGTTCAGCCAAATCTTAAAGTCACTTCGTGTCCCCGCTAATACTAGAATTATCGGTATCTGCACGCTTGTAGAGCATTGATAAATCGCTACGAATTCTAATCGTCGATTACAAATTGGTTGGATATCCGGCTCTCTTTGAACTGCAAATGAACAGCAACATCGGCTAGTATGAATTCTCAAATTCACAGGCCCTCACTCATTGTTTGCATCCTTTTGTGTTCGGGTACGCATTGTGAACGAACTGGAGAACAAGGGTTTTGTTGCGCAAAATCATGCTGATCAAGACAAACGTCTTTGGAACGATTGCAATCGCAATCCTGTCTTCTGCATGCACGATATTGTTCTCCCAATTTCTGACATCTATCAATGTTGCAGGTGTACCGTCACCTCAACAGATGGCTATGACTTCGGCCAGTTCGATCCAATGTGAAGATGGTGTCTATTCTCCCGTTCAACGTGGTTGCGTTGATCAATCTGTGTTCGATGCGGAAATGAAGCGGCTCTTTGCAGCCCTTGGGATCGACACCTCAATCTACAACCTTGAAAACAAAAACTAATCAGATGATGCGGCGGACCCCCGAAAGGAAATTGATATGAGCAAAAATTTGACAGGCAAGACCCTATTGATGACGGGATTGTTGAGCGTTGGCGCCATGGCTGTTCAGAGCGATCAGGCCCATGCCTACGACATGGATTGCAAAGTCATCCTCTGTATTGCCGGAGGGTTTCCTGCAGGCTGCGCCGATGCTTATTCCTATATGGTCAAGCGCATTACACGCTTTCCAAAACCGCTCCCTCCCTTCGGCTTCTGTGCGATGTCAGACGGGTCTGAATACAATGCCCACAAAGTCGACTACAGCTATTTGGGCCAAGGACCGCAGGCCTATGACTGTCCTGAAGGTAAGCAACTCTATTATCGACGCGAAGAAACAGAAAGCGGAGGCTGGGGCAACGAAGTCGCCTTCTGTTACACCCACAAAACAAGCCAGCAAGTCGGTTGGGGTCGAGACCAAAATTGGCAAACGGTTTATCACGGTCAGTCATCTGCAACGCCGGTAAACTTCCAACTCAAGATCACAATTGAACCTGGCACCAAGCATGAGTTTCGCTCACCGCTCTTCCGGATTAACTGGTCCACTGGATATGTCTCACAGCGCAAAATCTAATGCGCATAGTGCTGGCAATCCTGCTTTTAGGATTTGGATCTTACATTCAGGCAATGGCAGCCGAAGATGTGTTGCCGGGCAACCTCCCCGTTGGATTGGGTGCGTGTTACACACCGGCAGAAACTTATCCCTATAAGCTTGAGCGATCCGACCCGCTTTATCAGACTGCCCGAGAGGATCATCAACGCTACCTCGAAGAGATGGAAGATTACGTCAATTGTCTGGATCGTGAACGCAGCGAAGCACTCAACGAATTGCGTACCTCCTTTGATAGCTTCCTCAAAAACTTCGGTCGTGATGCTGTCCTGAAATACGCAGTCGAAAAAGAAGCTGAACGCCATCAATGAAACTGGCGGTGATGGTGATCATTCTGTTGAGCCTTTTTGCAGCCCAGCAAACCACATTTGCTTCCCTCGAAATACCAACCAAGTCTGGTCCTGCAGTCTACAATGTTGAAATCGCTGCAAATCCGCTCAAGCAAATACGCGGCCTCATGTACCGACCATCAATAACCGAGGGCCATGGCATGTTGTTTCTCTATACTAAGGACCGCATTGCCTATTTTTGGATGAAAAACGTTTCCTTTTCTCTCGATATCATCTTCATCGATCGTTGCGCTCGAATTGATAAGATCCATCCTTCAGCAAAGCCGGGCGATCCCACTATTATCAGTTCAGGCAAACCTGTGCGCGCTGTTTTGGAAATTCCAGGTGGTGCGTCCAAACGCGCCCAAATGCGACCTGGAGCGCGTGTGAAGCTTAATGCTGAAAGCGCCATGTTTGATAATTGCTAGGCAGATTTGGCGTCTATTTGTAACAGTCTAATCAATTGGTGCGATTAACTCCGGTCCCTTCGCGTTATTCTTGTTCACAGTTGTACCAACCCGGTAGCCACTGAGTTCAGACCCCCGGTTGTCTTCTAAGATAGAGTGAGCCTCATCAATATCGATCTCTTTGTCCATCCATCTTTCCATAACTCCATGCTTTAAAATGACCGGCATTCTGTCATGGATATGCGCTATATTCTCGTGCGGTGTCGTGGTGATGATGGCGCATGTATCAGTTTCAAAAACCTTGTGATGGTTCCAAATGCCGGCAAAGAAAAACGGTTCATTGTCTGGCAAATGTAAATTGTATGGCAGCTTTGCTTTCGGCTCTGGCTCAATCCATTCATAGTACGAACTGGCCGGTATCAGACAGCGCTTGTGTTGGAAAGCCAGCTTGAACATTCCATTGGTATGAACAGTCTCGCTGCGAGCGTTGATCGGTTTACGTTTCTGATCTTTTGCCCAAAGCGGTGTGAAACCCCAGTTGGTGTCGATGACCTCAAAGCCATCATTGCCGCTGATGAGTGTACCAACAGTTTGACCCGGACACACATTATACCTTTGTGGGTCATTGCGGCCCTTTGCTGATGTCGGGATCAGATTGAGCGCTTCATAATATTCCGCCCAAGTATATTGAATCGTGAATCGTCCGCACATGACTCAACCTTAGAGGTGCCCAGCTATCATTGCAAAACGGTTGATTGAAATGGCTGATACTCGTGAATTATTCCAATTCTTGCTCAACAACCCTGTGATTGACTGGTAGACTTCTCACTTACTGCGAGTAATACTTTTTGTCGGTAATCAAGAAGGGCGCATCCGCATATTTGCGGACCAGGCTCTTCTCGTCGGGAGTCTCCCTCCTCACAAAGCCCGCAAGCGGTCTTTGCCCATAAAGGGAGACGATCCTTTGCGCAGGGGAAATTGAATTGAACGGACCAATCAAAATTCTGATCTCAGCATTCTTGTTGCTGATTTGGGTCTCACCCGGTCAGGCAGATACCTACAAAATTGCAACAACAGGAGATCGCGCAACCACTGTCATCGGAACCTTTCAATCGATCCTTTCAAGCCGCAATTCAAATGTGGACCTGCAAAACCTTTCTGGCATTGGCAGGGCAAATGAGCTGATCAGTCTACTGGAACAAGGTCACATCGATGTCGCAGTTGTACCATTCCAATTTGTTCCCGAACTCAGGAATTCGCCTTTTCTAATGCCATTCCTTGCCGAAGATGCTCTGAAATTCAGGCAGACACTCGACTCAGAAGTCGGGGCCATCGAAAAATCAGATGTTGCCCGCGAGGGGTTCCGTGTACTTGAATTCTGGCATACCGCTTCCACCATCCTAAGCTCGAGATCTCCAATTCGAAATGCAATGGACCTGAGGGGGCTCAAAATTCGCCAAACCGCAGGCCTCGCCGGACAGACCCTTGAAGCCCTTGGCGCAACTCCTGTTCCAACCGCATTCGCTGAAGCGTTTTCATCATTTGAAACAGGCAATATCGATTCATTGCCCATTCCCTTCAATGACCAGTCTATCTCTTTGGGCTACACATCCATCGCCAATCAATTTGTCGACAGGCAGTATCAACCGGAACTCTATGCCGTCTTGATCACCAAGGATAAATGGGCAAGCATCCCTTATGAAGATCAACATCATCTTGCAGATGCGGCGACCGCCGTCGCTGAAGGTCTGGTGATACCGCTTCAGCAAGAGACTGAATCGTTTCGTAAAAGCCAAATTCAACAAGGTGCCGTTTTCACTGCATGGAACGATGAAACAGTCAACCAGGTTCAAATTGCCAGCTTGGAAGGCTTTTCGCCAGATGCAATCGAAGACCGCAATCTGGCGATACTGGCCTATGCCAACGCTGCAGCTGTTCCCGACCCGACCGTAGAGAACAGTGAGACCCTGCCAGAAGCAAAGGTAGAATTACTCTTCGCAACCGATCGTCAAACAGCAAATCTCAGCCATCCCGAAACTGCTTTCTCATCAATCGAACGCATCCAGGGACACAGTTTCGGTTCGGCAACCGTGCACCTCAGCAACAAGCGAAAATACGGAAGCGACCTCGAAGATGTATCAAAGATCACGAAGCTGAACATTCTAGAAGAAAGCAATTTTTGGAAGAAACTGGATGAATCGCAGAATCGCGATGTCGTGGTCTTCATCCATGGATACAACAATTCCTTTGCAGACAGTATGCGGCGCGGGGCAACCATTAAGCAGGATATCGCCTCAACTGCGATCGTCATCAGCTATACATGGCCAAGCGATGGAGAGCTTCTAAGCTACGGTTACGATGAATCATCAACCGACACAGCCCTGCAAAATTTTGAAAGCTTCATGGACAAGATAACGAAATCTGTGCCCACCAACCGCATCAACATCATCGCTCACTCCATGGGAAGCCGTTTGCTCACCAAATACCTCGCCGGTCTGCCGGATCGGGGTTTTAGACCAGCCACCCACACATTCAAAAATATCATCTTTGCAGCAGCCGATATCTCGCAGATATTCTTCAAGCAAAAAGAAGAAACACCGCGCGATCCCCGTTTCCCCCTCTCTGCATTCGCAGCAAACCTGACGACATATGCCTCAAAGCACGACCGCCCTTTGAAGCTCTCACAAAAACTTCACGGTAAGCGCATATTGGGACTGGCCGATCAATCAACTCTTTATTTGGAACCCGATATAACAGCCGTGGACGCGTCAAAAATTGATCCGGCACGCTTTGTACAAACCTTCACATTCGCCACGCGCCATTCATACGTTTTTGACAAGCGTGCCGGCGTCAGGGAGCTGTCCCTCTTGCTTACGGGAACTGACCCTGGAGATCGGCCAGGAATGAATAAGTTGTCGAGGAACGGCCTCGACTTCTGGGCGCTGTCGCCATGAGAGATCCCATTCAACAGCTTCGAGAGTAAGAGGGAGGAACGCCCGGGGTAACCGGGCTTGAAAGGGAAGAGAGAGTTTTCCCGGGCCCGGGGATTGCCAAAGGAGCAAGAACCATGGCTACCAAAAAACCAGCAACCAAAGCGAAAGCATCGGGACGCACAAACTCTGCAAAATCGCCCAAAGCGTCAAAGGCAACCAATGCGCCTGGGGTCACTGATATTCAAATGATCCCGCTCAATCAGCTCGCGATCAGCCCAAAGAATGTCAGAAAGGTCAAACCCACTGAAGCCGAAGATGCCGAACTGCTCGCATCAATCCGCGAACAAGGCATCAAACAAAACCTGGTCGCATATCTTGGAGCAGATGGCACCCACTATGTCGATGCCGGCGGACGACGCTTAAAAGCCCTACAGATCCTCGCAAAGGAAGGTGCGATCAAAAAGGACATGGCAATACCATGTTTGGTCGAACCGGAATCTGAAGCAACCGTCACCTCAACCACAGAAAACCTGCAACGCGCAGCCATGCATCCAGCCGACCAGTTCAACGCCTTTGCAACCATGATCGACGAAGGGCGATCCGAGACTGACATCGCCCGCAAATTCGGTGTCACCGAAGACCTTGTTCGGCGCCGGTTGAAGCTCGCCCGCGTTGCCCCAGAGATCTTCGAAGCCTTCCGCGAGGGTGACATCAATCTTGAATGCATCATGGCCTTCACTTTGACCGATCATCACGATCGTCAAATGACGGTCTGGAACAGCGTCAAAGACAGCCACAGCGTCTACCCGCATTCGATCAAACGAATGCTGACAGAAACCTCTTATTCAGCCGGTTCCAAGCTTGGCAAATTCGTTGGTATTGAAGCCTATGAAGCAGCTGGCGGCGTGGTCATGAGCGATCTGTTTTCAGAGCGCGATACGACCTATTTCGAAAACCCCGAACTGGTCGAGCGTCTTGCCGTTGAACGGCTCAATGAAGAAGCAACGGCCTATGTTGGGGCATGGAAATGGATCGATGTCCATCTGGAGCTCGATGGCAGCGCCCTGCGATCTTTCGGTCAGGTTCATGCACAGGAACTTCCCGAAGATCATGCGCTGCTAAAGGAGCAGGAAAAGCTCAACACCCGTGAAGCAGAACTTGCCACTATCGGTGATGAGCGTGATCTGACGGATGAGGAATCGCAAGAATATGAGGCAATTGAATCCCGCCTTTATGAAATGGATGATGAGATTGATGCCGCAAAGCCCTTCCTGGAAGATGACCGGGCCATCGCAGGTGTCGTCCTCACCATAGGCTGGCAGGGTGAATTGGAAGTCACAAAGGGCTTAGTTCGTCCTGAAGATATTCCAGCACCTGATCCGGACGCAGGTTCTGGCGACGATGACGAACGGGTCTCATCACCCACATCCTCAACACCAGCACCGGTAGCAGATCCGGCGGCCGTCCTGCGCAGGGCAGATGGCATAACAGCAGGTCTTGCTGACGATTTGCGGACAACACGCCATCATATCCTCAGAGCGCATCTCTCAGGAGACTATGATGTCGCATTCGACGTCATGCTCTACACCATGTGTCAGCAGATCCTGGCCAGCAACCACTATCATTCGGATCAGGCACTCGACTTCTCTTTGCGCCAATATTACGCAAACAATCGCGAGAAGCTGGTTGTCGACAGCGTGGCGGACAAAATGCTGGAAGCCATGCAAGCGACCTTGCGTCTAGAGTGGCTGGAACTCGATCAACCCGAAGACTTCCGTGCCATGTCTGCATTGTCCGTCGACGACAAGCAGGCCCTCTTTGCCTTTGCTACAGCCATTGGCCTGAAGGCCCAGATGGCAACAGATAATCGTCCAAATCCAGTCATCGAAGAATTAGGAGCTCGGATGGATGTGGATGTTGCAGCCTGCTGGCGCCCAACCGCGGCCAATTATTGGGGCACAGTCACCAAGGCGCATATTGCTTCCGTCGCAAAGGACATCATTGGCGGTGACTTCGCCGATGAACGCTCCTCTGAAAAGAAAGGCGAAGCAGCAGCGGCCATGGAATTGGCCTTTGCTGAACAAGCGGTGGAAGCGGCAGGGCTTGATAAGGCAACAGCTGCCAAAACCGCCCGTTGGTTGCCGAAAGGCATGGAGTTCGAAGAAGCCAACTTTGTCGACGAGCTGATCGATGAAGAAGATGGTTCTGCTGATGGAGACGAGGATCTTCGAGCCTTCCTGAACGAAGACGCTGCATAAGCGTACAAGCTGGTCGTTGCTCAGCTGGATCGCTCTCAAGCCCATCTTGGGTAAGAGAGCGGTCCTTCTCCCCTGACGGGTCAAACAGGATCGAACGGCTCGATCCACCCGGTCAAGGAGAACAGATAAATGCAAGCGCAAGCAATCGAACATGAACTCTTACCCGTAGAACAATCGCGTCTGATCGCAGAACAAAATGATAGGTTCCGGCAATCGATCGGCATCATTCCAGGTGATGCCGATGCGCTCGAGGGCACTGTCGTCATGACAAAATCAATCTCGGAAATGCCGGCCGAGTTTCGGTTTGCCCTCTTGGAAAAGGTCACTGCATTCGGTGATTTCACCGCTGACGCAGACCCCCATGGTTGGCACGAAATGGGTGTCATCGAAATCGATGAGACCACCATCTGGTTCAAAATCGACCTCTATGACGTCGACTATCAAATGGGATCGCCGGTTCCCGAAGATCAAGAACGCACACGCCGCGTTCTGACCCTGCTTCGACCCGAAGAATATTGATCACATTCTTGGCTGATGGTGGGCCGCCCTCTGTTAGAGGACGGCCCTTTCCCTCTGACGGGTTGGTACGGCCGGGCGCATCCGGTCGGCCCGTTAAGGAGAACAGAAAATGGCTAAACCAGTCGACTACAAAATTACACTTCATCCCGCCTTCAAAGATGGCGGATTTGTCACCACCACCTTCGATATTTTCGGCGGCACCTATCCCGAAAAATCCATCACAGCCGCGGGCATGGATGATCTGATTGATCAGGTAACCCACTTTGCCATGGAACATGGCGAGAGCTGCAGTGCCTATGTGAAATGTCTCGCACCGCGCAAACCACCCGGCTTCAAAAAGGCGACCGAAAACCTCTATTTCAACCTGGTCAACAAAGAGGAATTCGAAGCTGCCAAGGCTGCAGCTGAAGCGGAGCAGACTGAAATCGCGTAATCCCTCCAGTCAATTTCCGCTTCACAAATCTCACAAGGCTCGCCACTCCGGCGGGCCTTTTTCACATCGAAAGGATGAACTCATGGACACACCCGTCTTTGAAGAAAAACACAATGGTCACACGATTAAAATCTATCACGACACGGACGCAGAAAGTCCCCGCGATTGGGACAATCTCGGCACACTTATTTGCGGTCACTCCCGATACAATCTAGGTGACAAACACAACTTCAGTGGTGGTCGAGAATTCCTTCTCGATCTCGTCGGTCTTGATGAAGATGTTCCCCAGGATGTCGATGCTCTGCTGGTTCAAGCGGAGAGGATTGCCGTCATTCTGCCCGTCTATCTCTACGACCATTCCGGTCTCGCGATGAATACGAGCGGGTTTCACTGCCCATGGGATTCAGGACAAGTGGGTTTCATCTATGTGACTCTCGATGACATCCGCAAAGAATATGAGGTCAAACGCGTGTCAGCCAAACTGCGTGAGCATATCGTCAACCATCTGCGCCTGGAGGTGGCAACATATTCTGACTACCTTGCAGGCAATATCTACGGCTACGTCGTCGAGGAAGACGGCCAGGAAACAGACAGCTGTTGGGGCTTTATCGGTGACTATGACGGCTATGTTCTGCAGGAAGCACGGGCAATCGTATGCCCAGACTGAGTCCTGCTGGCGGCCACTTTGGACCCAACATGCCTGTTTGTTGGCCGCCCGCTAAGTTGAGCGAGGGAAACAGCAGCCAGAACGATGCCAGCCCCCGCGATCTGCCAAACAGTAAGGGTCTGACCCAATACCACCCATCCAATTGAAACTGCCGATAACGGGCTGAGGAAGCCCAGGGCAGATACTGCCCCCGGTTCGATGCGAGAGATGCCTCTGAACCAAAGGATATAGGTCAGCGCAGCCCCCACGAGACCGAGATATGTTATGCCGAGGATGTTTTGGATCTCGAGCGTTGGCAAAGCCGGCTCGAGCAAAACAGCAAGAGGCACCAGCAACAGTCCACCGGCGGTTAGTTGCCAGGCGGTAAAGGTAAGCAGAGAAACCGAGGGTTCCCACTTGCGCGTTAACACCGTGCCCGCCGCCATTGAGACTGCTCCGCCAAGCCCAGCGAATAGCCCAATCGTGTCCAGCACACGTCCCCCGCCTAGTTGTTTAGTCCCGGCATTTGATGGTGCATTATTTTCTGCTGAATGGAAGGAAGCACTATGGGACAAATTTTACATGGCAGCGCCACGACTACGCACGCAGTCCGAGCAGCAATACAGCGATCGCAGGCTTCGCTCGC